>CAZUWE010000006.1:0-63864 GCA_964624175.1 uncultured Candidatus Peribacteria bacterium
GTTATACGGACTTTATGTCCGTATCGAGGGTTCGAATCCCTCCCTCTCCGCCAGTACGTGCGCAACACGAGTCTATGACCCATCTACATAGGTAGAAGGGACACTCGAATTTTTCGTGAACCTGTAAAAAGCCCCTTCTGTTCCATGCCACAATTCTTTATTTTGTTGACGAAAGGGTACTAGTACCATGCTCCCTAGAGCAGTGGGCATGAGGTGGAATCTACACTTGTAGTGTGGTGCTACTTCACTTGCAGTTCATTCAGCCAGACTTTTCCTCCTTTAAGGTAGAGTTGGCCTTCCAGACAGGCTAGGAATTCCCGCTTTTCTACAGGGGTCCCATTCCTCAAGATGTACTCCACATATTTCTTCTCATCAATCTGTTGAGCTTGTTCTCCCATGGCCATTTTTTGCAGGTCATTCATTTTCTGAACTTCCCTAGTTATCTTTTTGTGGATTTTAAGGTCTTTATTCTTGAATTGATCCACAAGCTTGGCAATGCTTTGAATCAGGTCTTTTTCTTGAATGTATTTTTCGTCACAGCGTTTGGCCCCTCCATATTTGGTGCACTTGTAGTAGGTATAGTTTTTGCCGTGTCTATTCACGTGATCTTCTCCACAAACCCCAGATTCACAGCTCCCACACTTGAAGAGTCGGCTGAAGTAGTAATTTTTACTCCCCCATTTGGATTTTTCAAAGGTTTTGATCATGCTTTGTGCTGTTTCCCATTGTTCCTTTGTGATGATTGGCTCATGAGTGCCTTCGTACCAATTTCCACCGCCTCGTGGGTATTCAAATTCTCCAAAGTAGAAGGTCTCTTTGATCATGCGATAGGTCATGCTTAAAGTGATCCTCTTATCGTTTCTGGTGCGAAATCCTTGCTTATGTAGGAGTTCATTCACCTGTCTACCGCTAAGGCCCTCATTGGCCACGTAATGGAACATTTTTTGGACATAGGGTGCTCGCTTAGGATCCAATATGATCTTGTTTTCTGAGTTTGGATTATGCGGGTCTCTGAAGATCATGTAGCCAAGGGGCGGCGGTCCAGGCCGTTTCCCCCTCATGCACTTGGCTCTAAGCCCACGCCTGACGTTCTTTCCTCGATTATCGTTCTCCAGCTTGGCCTGACTACACAAAATCATGAGAAGAAACTTCTCGTTTGGAGTGTTGGCGAAGGTTTGCCCGTGGGTTCGTATTTGAATCAGTTTACCTCCATCCATAAGGTCCACAATATCGCCTAAATCTCCTGCATTACGACTGAGACGGTCTGGTGCCCAGGTGATGATGGCGTTGTATTTTCCTGCTGCGATCTCCATGAGCATTTCACCAAAACGAATGCGGTCTCCTTTGGCTTTGGCACTTTTGCTCTCCTGCTTGATCTCTACAATGTTGAGATTCTCCTGTTTGGCAATCTTGAGCATCTCCTCGATCTGAGAGTCTATGCTCATGGCCTGCCTCTCGTCCGATTCCGATGACTTACGGGCATACAGGCAGTATTTGAGGTTTTCCTGAATTTCCATTGTGTATGGGTTAAATCCTACCCACATAGATGACACAATGGATCGTGATAGCTAGAGTTAGTTCTTAAAAGCATTTTCTAAGAAAACCTGCATAAGTATTTCTGAGCATTTTTCTCTTTGAGCGATATGCTCTTCAAGTTCATCTAGCTGAGAAAACAACCTTTCAATTGCTTTACAATCTTCTAAGGTAAATTCTGGGATGTTGATGTTGCCTAGGTTTTCAAAATACAACCTCTGTCTGACAGACCCTTGAACATTTTCAGATATCTCTTGCAACCCTCGTTTGGATTTTAGAAAGAATAAGAGTGCATTGATTGGATATTGGCTAGAGATCTTAAAAACGACATAGTCAGGACTTGTAATACACATTTCATCATCTTCATACAGCACAATGGATCCTACATTTATTCTCATTGGGTTATAAATAAAGCTGTACTTCTCGACTAACTTATATTTTTCAAACCCATCTTTTTTACTTGTGGTTAGATCGGTTACTCCATCTGAATTTGAAACTCCAATTATACGTAGATTAGGAACACTTTCATTAATTCTTTTTGTCAAATTAGTAACGTGGTATTTAAGCTTAACGGTACCCACAGATTTTTCTTTGAGTATTTGTTGACGTAACTGATTTATAAAGCTCAGCTGTTTAATTTGACATTCTGTAAGTTCAGATTTTCTGTTTTTAATATTGGTTAATTGTTTTGCAAGTTTTTTTTGTTCCTGAATACTAGGAAGTAAAACTTTTTGCTTAAAGAAGCGGTCTTTTTGAAGCCTGATTCTTTGTGTTGTTCCATCGCTCCCCAACCTGCATATTTCATCAAACCAGTTAGTTCTGGTTAACTCCAAAAAGAAATGCTTATCTATTAATTCCTCATCAATACTAAAATACCAAAAATCGTTCGTAACTATCGCACCATCTAACTCTTCTGGAACAATTCCAAATGCTCCATTCCGAGCATCAATTCCCGATAAGATAAAGTCGCCCGACTTCACTTCATACATTTTTGACCTAATATCCCCACCTTTCTTCAAACACCTCGAGTGGACCCCTTTATGATGAAGTTTAATTGTCACCAACTGATACTCCTCGTCTGGATCGATATCAATGGGACGCTTAATCCTTTTTAAGAACTTTCCAATTTGGACTTCATTCCATTCAGTCATAGTTCCGCCTTAAGTGACTTGAGTATCTCTTTACTTCTTTCAAATGAAGCTTCTAGCTTTTCGATTAATTCTTCAGTTGAATGCTCAATCTGTACATCTTGAATATGTGGATTTTTAATATCAAGGCCCCAGCCTTTTGCTTGTATATCTTTGATCGAAATCTTCCACGAAACATCGCTTTCATTGCGCTCCTCCCACCACCGCTTAATCGGATCAAACTCTTTAAGATTAATCGGTTTCGTTTTTGAATATGACTTTTGCCCTTCTGGTAGCCTATGCTCATAATAACAAACTTCAGAGGTGGGTTCTCCTTTTGTAAAGAAGAGTAAGTTTGTTGCAACCGTTGCATAAGGCGCAAAAACTGAATTGGGAAGGCGTATGATCGTATGGACATTACATTCTGTAAGAAGCCGCTCCCGAATCCTTTCCTTCACACCATCCCCTGTAAGTGATCCATCGGGAAGAACAATCCCTGCTCTACCTCCTGGCTTGAGCAGCTTAATGAACAGCAGTAAGAATAAATCAGCCGTTTCTTTTGTCCTGAAATTTGCAGGAAAGTTAGTTAGGATTCCATCCTCAACGGTCCCGCCAAATGGAGGATTTGCCACAATACAATCCACACGATCTTTTGGTCCAATATCTTTCAAAGGTTGGGCCAAAGAATCACCCCTTTTAATATTTGTTGGGGCAGAAAGCCCATGAAGCATCATGTTAGTGATACACAACATATGGGGCAGTGGTTTTAATTCATTCCCTCTAACCGTTTGTTGTATCAATACTTCATCTTCGGCTGTATGGACATCATTCCTGCGAATATGTTCAATAACCGATGTTAAAAACCCACCGGTACCGCATGCTGGGTCATACACGTGCTCACCTAACCGTGGGTTCACCATTTCAACAATAAATTCAGTGAGCGCCCTAGGGGTGTAAAACTCACCAGCGTTTCCTGCACTTTGCAGACTTCTAAGCAACTCTTCATATATCGAGCCAAATTGATCACGATCAGCCTTTCGGTTGAAATCAATATCGTTGATCTTATTGATCACCTGACGTATCAGAGTTCCGTTTTTCATGTAATTAAAGCTATCTTCAAAAACAGACCTCACAATAAAGCCAGCTTCATTATCATTTATTGTGTATTCCAAGTTTTTAAACTCAGGAAAGAGCTTATTGTTAACGAAGTCCAACAATTCATCACCAGTAATTCCTTCGTCATCACTAGCCCATGTTCTCCAGCGAAGCCTTTCTGGTATTGGTGACTTATAATTGGTATCTAGCAGTTCTTTCTCCTCCTCCGTTTCATCAAAAATCTTCAAGAATAACATCCAGACTAACTGAGATAGTCTTTGAGCATCACCATCCACTCCATGATCTTTACGCATGATATTCTGAATGGATTTTATTATTCCAGATAGATTAGACATACGTTTTAGACATTAATGTTGTAAATTTCCTCTTCAAGCTCTGCAACAGCTTTTAAATACTTTGTTCTCCCACCAAATTCATTCACAAGCTCCACTGGTGAGCCAAGGGCACTAAAAGGATCGACTCGCAGTATATTGATATTTTCAATGTACTCTAATCCTTCATCTGCATATTTGTCTAGAAGTGCATCCAGCACTTTGCGTGCTTTTGCTGAATATTTTTTCAAGTAATTCTTCTTTCTGACGTGCTTTGCTCTTTCCGCTCTCGTCATGAGTTTTTTCTTATCAAATGCAACATGCATGATCATGTCGAATAGATCCAGCTCAATACCAATATCTTTCTGTAACTCTTCGAGCATGATGCCCTGTGAAATCATCTCTTCAAAAATATAATACTTTCGTTTCTGCTTACTCCAGTTCTGTAAAAAGTCATCTAATGATTCATATTTTTTCCTAATTTGCTTTCTTGTGTAGTCCTTCAGGGATTCCGTAATGAGTTTGCCATTTGCATCTAAATACTGTGTGTGCTTATAAGCAACATCAACAGGAACTTCATCTACGTATATTTTTTCTCGATGACTTTCCTCGATTTCACCTGCCTCAATAATATCTGGACGCAATTCTGTCGGCGGTTCTTCTTCTATAACGAGCTCTGCACTGATATCGGCATCTTCAACCTCAATCTCTTCTCCTTCTTTAATTTCTTTGACCTGAATTGGTTCCCCATCAAAGTCGGGATCGGCAAAAAGCTTGGTTACATTTCTAAAATCCAAAATCGTAAAGTGTGTTTTCCCAAATTCTTCATTGATACGTGTTCCCCGACCAATAATCTGTTTGAATTCGGTCATTGACCCAATGTTCGCATCTAAGACAACGAGCTTACAGGTCTGAGCATCAACTCCTGTTGTCATCAACTTGCTTGTTGTAACTATCGTTGGATATGGGTTCTCAGGATCAATGAAATTGTCCAGCTCTGCTTTTCCCTCCTTGTCATCTCCCGTGATTTTCATCACATATTTTCTGTTTTCCTTTACAAGATCACTATTCAACTCGATTAGCGCCTCACGCATACGCTCTGCATGCTCAATGTCTACGCAAAAAACTATCGTTTTTGCATAACGGTCCGTCTTTTTCAAATACTCAGTAATCTCCTTCGCTACTAACTTCGTACGCTTGGTGAGAACTATATTTCTATCGAAATCTTTACCCGTATACTCTTTATCCTCAATTTCTCGTCCTTCACGGTCCCTATCCATAATGCTTGGACGGTATCCACCGACATCCTTGTCTAATAAGACTTTAACAACCTTATATGGAGCCAAAAAACCATCCTCGATTCCCTGCTTAAGTGAGTAGGTATAAATAGGCTCCCCAAAATATTCCTGATTCGACACTCTCTGTGTCTCTTTTGGTGTCGCAGTAAGTCCAATATGCACAGCATTTTCAAAATAATCTAATACTTCACGCCAAGCAGAGTCCGCCGAAGCGCTCCCCCTGTGACATTCGTCGATAACGATTAGGTCAAAGAAATCTGGGCTAAAAGCTTTATAAGCGTTTTTCTCTTCCTCGTTCCCAGTAAGCGACTGATATAGTCCCATGTAAATTTCATGGGCTTTACTGATGTTACCTCTTTGAATTTTGATCATTTTATCTCCAAAATGCTTAAAATCATTCACCATGGTTTGATCTACCAAGATATTTCTATCTGCTAAAAACAAAATCCTTTTGGCCCGCCTTGATTTCCAAAGACGCCAAATAATTTGCCCCGCCACCAGTGTTTTTCCTGTACCTGTGGCCATAACGGTCATGATTCGCTTTTGACCTTTCGCAACCGCTTCAACAGTGCGATTGATTGCTATCTCCTGATAGTATCGGGGCGTTTTATTGCTACCATCAGAGTAATATGGTGTCTGAATTACTTTCTCAACAGCTTCATCAATTCCCTTTCCCTTTTTGTATCGCTCATACAGCTCTTCTGGGCTTGGCAATTCTTCCAGACTAAGTTGACGCTCCTTTCCTGTGAGGAAATCATGCTCCAGAAATCCATCTCCATTTGAACTATATGCAAATGGTATGTCTAGGATCTCTGCATAATCTAGTGCTTGCTGAATGCCACTTGAAATTGAATGGCTATTGTCCTTGGCTTCCAACACTGCAAGCGGCAAATTGCGCTTATAATAAAGGACGTAATCTGCCTTTTTTGCATCACCACGCTTCACAATTCGGCCCTGAACTTGAATTCGTCCAGCCGTAAAGAAAACTTCTTCTCGTAGCTGAGTCATTTCATCCCATCCAGCATTCCTGATCGCAGGTGTGATGTATTTCGTTCGTATGTCTTGTTCAGAAAGTTTTTTTTTGTCTATGCTCATTTGCAATTGTTATGCAGCATAACTTATCAGAAAAGACCACATTTGGGAAAACTAACGCTCAACATCAACTTTCGTCTCTTCTGTTCAGGAGGAAGCCATTTTGATATGATCGCAGCATGTTTTTCGCAATGCCAGCTCAAACGATCCGTATCTTTCTCCCCGAAGGCCATCCCTTAGGGTTAAGAATTGCAGATATTTCTGGGAAGCTCATCCAGGCTTTTGTTTTTTCAAGAAAGACTCTCAAGACGATGGCTGATCGAGCGGAACTTAGCAATACAGGTGTGTATTTTCTATTTGGCCAAGAACCAGATCAAGAGTTGCCAAGTGTCTACATTGGTGAAGCTGAAAACATTTATGCTCGGCTCACTCAACACAACAAAGACGATGCTAAAGATTTTTGGACGGAAACTGTTTGCTTTGTGACGAAAGACAACTCACTCACAAAAGCTCATGTGAAATTTTTGGAGTACAACGCCTACAGAATTGCAAGAGAGATCAAACGCTGCCATGTAGCCAATAGTTCTATCCCTGCTTCCGTGAAGCTTCCAGAAATGGATGAAGCAGATGCAGATAATTTCCTCATTGATATGAAAATCATCCTCTCTTCGCTTGGGTGGAATATTCTTTTGCCTCCTCAACAAAGTGAACAATCTGAAGATGTGACATACTCATACTCAAAGGGTTCCGTTCATGCAAAAGGGAAATATCTTTCGGAAGGCTTTCTAATTTACAAAGGCTCTTGTGTTGAATCTAAAACACAAAAAAGTGCTGGCCCTTGGGTTCAAACCCTAAGAGATGAACTTCTCAAATCTGGTGTTCTGAAAGAAGGACCAAACCAGACCTACGAGCTGATGCAGGACTATCTATTTAAAAGTCCATCTGCAGCAGGGGCAATCGTACGGGGAGGAAATGTTAACGGTTGGACTTTCTGGAAAGACAGCTCTGGGAAAACTTTAGACGAAAATGAACGCCAATAATCATGAAAATCACCGCATCCCATCTTTACAACTATGATGCTTGTCCACACAGAGTGTGGAGGGATGCCCATGACAACCCCGCCCTGAGGGATGAGCCAAATGAATTTGTTCAGTTGCTTTGGGAAAAAGGAACACAGTATGAAAAGGAGGTTCTTGAAAACATGGAAGGCGATCAGCCTGTACTAGACCTCTCCATCGTTCCCAAGGAAGAGAGAGCCCAGGCCACTTTGGATGCCATGAATCGCAAAGAGCCACTTATTTATCATGGTCGCTTGGAAGTTGGAGAACTTTTAGGGGAACCTGATTTGTTGGAGCTACAACCAAACAGTGAATATATGCCGGTGGATATCAAATCGGGAATGGGGCTGGAAGGTGGTGACGACTTCACAGAGGGCAAACCCAAACGGCATTATGCTTTGCAGCTTGCACTTTATACCGATGCGCTAAGACAGCTTGGTTTTGCCACCCACTACCACGGAAAAATCTTCGATAGCACGGGTAAAGTCGTTTTGTACGAACTGGATAAGCCAAAGAGTAAAACTGCCAAAGTCACTTGGTGGGAGGAGTATGAAGAAGTGCTCATGACAGCTCGGAATATCTTGCTCAAGAAAATTCAAACCAAGCCAGCTTTGGGTAGTGTGTGCAAAATGTGCGTGTGGTACAGCAATTGCAAGAAAACCTGTGTGGACGGCGATTACCTTTCACTCATTCCTGAGCTGGGCCGTGCTAAACAGGATGCACTTGAAGGATTGGCTGCCACTGTTCATGAGCTTGCCGCCCTTGATCCCGAAGATCACATCGATGCACGTGGCAAAGTGGACCTGCCTGGGATTGGGAAATCAACGCTGCTCAAACTGCATCAACGCGCTGAACTTCTTTCCAGCGGCTCAAAGGACATGTTGGTCACGACTCCCTACACCCTGCCCGAACGTGATATCGAGCTGTATTTCGATATAGAGACCGATCCGACTCAAAACATTGTCTACCTCCATGGCGTGGTAGAACGGCGCAATGGTGACAGTAAAAATACCAAATTTCATTCCTTTCTTGCCAAGGGCGTGAGCAATGCTGAAGAACGCGAGGCCTTCCAAAGGTTCTGGGATTATATCCGCTCACTTGGTGGCAACTTTGCCGTCTACTACTACAGCAAGTATGAGCGCACCCAGTTCCGCAATTTACGTGAAAAGTTCCCTGGGATTATTGATGAGGACGAGCTTGAGCACTTCTTCGACAACGATGCCTCAATAGACCTCTATGAATTGGTCAAAAAGCACACCGAATGGCCGACCTACAACTATTCCGTGAAAACCTTAGCCCAACATTTGGGCTTCAATTGGCGAGATGCCAATCCATCGGGAGCCGCTTCCATTCAGTGGTTCAATGAATGGTGCAAAGATCAGTCAGCGGAAAAGATGCAAAGGATCCTGGACTATAACGAAGATGACTGTATTGCCATGATGGTACTCAAAGACGAGCTGGCAAGGCACTGCTAGCCCTCAATGAAGTTTCTGATTGCTTGAATGAGCTTTTCACAGTTTGGGGCAACCTCATCCACCTTTGGATACAAGTCTGCAAACTCTCCTGGCTTTATTCGGTCTGTAAAACTCACACCAGCAGATTTTAGGGCTTCGTAAAATTTCTGCTTCTGGGCTTCATCGTTGAGGTAGTTGAAGTAGAGTGCGACACTCCCGTCTGAAGAGGCTGTGATAAATGCCCTGGGGCAAACTTTGATGAACTCCATGAGTTGCGTAAGAAGGACGATCCAGACCCCGCCGAAGAGCAAAAGTACCAGGAAGACAAGTTGCGGTTCTGCCTCACCCCTGAGGAAGCACGGAATTACATTGATATGCGCACCTTCATGGCCAACATTCAAAGCATCATGGATAAAAAGCCAGTGGCGAATGAACTGCCTGCGGTCGAAGAGCTAACTCTCAGCAAGCTCAAAGAGCGGCTCAAAGCAGCACTCGAAGGCAAAGGCTACTCGGTCGCCTCATTTGGGAAGCCACAATTGGACGAAAACGTCTCAATCAGCCTAACTGCTACGGATGAGAAAGGACGCACAGCCTTCACGTCCAAAAAAGAATTCCGTAAGACATTGAATGACTGCGTTGAGGGGAGCAACTGGAAGCTCGTAAAACCATCCGTAAAAGAGAAGCTGGGCGTGCTCAAAGCAAAGGTTACGAGCTTCGACCGAAGAAGCATACGGTTTTAAGGCCTAATCCTTGGTATCACCATATCCAGGGTTCGGGACTCTTTCTACTGTGGTGGTAGATGGACGCCTTTTCGCCTCTGAAACGGGGATAAATTGCCCTGTTTTTGAGTCACGACCAACGTCATGTGTTTTCCGATTTTTGCTCATAGTTTTGAATGAGTTAAAGATTAAAAATTAGCACTCAGGAAGGCTGAGTAGATTGTTTGTAAAATTTCCATCTGAGAAAGTCTGCAAAAATTTGGTCCCGTGGGGACTTGTCCTAACGTAACAGTAGGCACGATCCCTAGAAACATCTTCAACGTAGGCACGGTTACCCTCCTCTATCCAACGCACCATCTCTGCTCGCGTGGATCTATCCCTTTTTCCATGAGCGTTGATCCAACCGTAGTGGGAAATCGCTTCGTGAGAGTTGGAGTGGTTCCCTCCGTCTTTGTTGATACATACGATCCGTACTTCAGCCATATTCGTGTTGTTAGGGTTATGAATGCGCTTGTTTTCAAGCGACTTAATAGGTATCCTGATCTAGGATGACTCCATCCTACCTACGGCGAAAACATATGTCAACGTCAAAAGGAATTTTTAATACTAAAAAAGTATAAAATGAGCGCACTCTATACTCAGATCGGCAAGAAAATCGCTGAATTGAGAAAAGGATATGGCGGGAAGGGCATAAGCCAGGAGACACTGGCAACAGCCATGAAGACCACACCAAATACCATCTCGCGATGGGAGAAGCAAGTTTATAAGCCTTCGGCAGATGATCTTTTCAAATTAGCTAAATTTTTTGGTGTGAGTATATCTGTTTTTTTCCCAGACATGTCTCTGAACACAAAGCAAGAAGCATTGCTTAGCGCCACTGGAGAACTAGATAATGATGCGATGGATGAACTGATTGAGTACGCTAAATTCAGAAAAGCAAGGCAGATGTTACAAAATGAAAAAACAAAAAAGTGACCCACTACTATCAAAACTTGAAGGCATTAGCGCAAGAAAAGCGCAATCAACATGGAGTTGTCTCTTCAGAGTTAACTATTCCCGTCATAAAAAGGATTTACAAAAGTGAAGGTATAAAAGTTGATTACATGAAGGTGTCTCGTAAGATTAGAGCTGCTTATTTTTGTGATGGTGATGACTGCTCTGTCCTACTCAATAAGAATTTGCCCAGAGAGCCGAAGATTTTTTCGCTTGTTCATGAGCTTAAACACCATTTCATCGATCGGGATTTGATTGAAAATGGGGAAGTCAAGTGTGGGGATTATAATGCAAATAAAGAAATTGAAATCGGTGCAGAAGTGTTTGCAGCAGAGTTCATCTTTCCCGAGAAAGAAATGCGTGAAATTATCCGTTTAATGGGGATTACGAGCGCCAATTGTGAACCACAAAATATCATCGACATCAAAAGGGCAAAATACGCTCCCGTGAGTTATAAGTTCATAACCAAACGCTTTGAATTTTTCGGACTGATCTCACCCGGAGCCTATGATCATGTTAAATTTGAGAAATTGGAGGAGGAAATTTATGGCAAACCGATCTACAAACAGCACTGGTTTCAAAAGCACCGAGCAAGCATGAAACAATAATGTTGTAGCCCCACCATGAATCCAATTCTCACTTAGAAATTCCCAAAAAAACACATGAAAACCGATATCGGCGAGTACATCGTTGGAGCCTACCTCAAGCTCATTGAAGAATGCGACGTCATCGACTACAACGTCAGGCCCACTGGCGGTGGCGTCAAAGGGCTGGGAGAACTAGACGTGATCGGAATGAATTTCAAAACGGATACCGTCTTTATCTGTGAGGTCACAACCCATCTCAATGGCCTGCTCTACGGACAAGGGAATGCAGGAACCGTTAAGAAAATTCAAGATAAGCATCAACGGCAACAGGAATATGCCAAAGAGTTTTTGTCGCAGTTCAAGCATAAGCAATTCATGTTTTGGTCCCCCAGGGTGCCCAAGGGAGCCATCACAAATGAAATCAGTCAAATCCCTGATCTAGAATTGATCATCAATGAGGAATATTCAAAACGAGTGGATGAGCTCCGAGCCTTAGCTCGAACCACCACAAGCGACTGTGGCAATGTATTCTTCCGCACATTGCAGATTTTGGAACACCTGAGATAGCCTTTTTTATACTGTCTCAAGTGTCTCATTTTACCTGAAACTCAGCCCTTGTGTCTCATCACGTGAGACACTATCATTCAAGTGCCCAAAGGGTACTAGACCCTAGTGGCCCGCCAGTCAGCACTATTATCATCCCACCATGAAAACTCTCCACTTTGACGTTTTTATTCAGGCATCTCGTGAAAAGGTTTGGAATTCTATTGTCCACGAAGAACCTTACCGTGTTTGGACTGCTCCTTTCCATGAAGGGTCTACTTTTGAAGGGGGGTGGAATACAGGCGACAAAATTAAATTTATTGCTCCAGAAGAAGATGGCAGCCGTTCGGGCATGATCTCCGAAATTGCCGAAAGTCGCTTCCCAGAATTTATTTCTATCCGTCATCTGGGCATGCTCTACAACGGAGTAGAGGATACCAGCAGTGAAGAGGTCAAAAAATGGGCCCCAAGTTATGAAAACTACACCCTTACCGAAGAAAATGGTTTCACTCATTTTCAGGTGGCCCTAGATAGCAGTGAGGAATATGTAGAGATGTTCAACGAAATGTGGCCAAAAGCTTTGGAAAAGCTTAAAGAAGTAGCTGAAAAGATGTAACCTTTTGGAGCCTGTTTTGTTCTAACGAACATAAATTATTTCTATGAAAAAACTTTTCACCTTGGGGCTGAGCCTTTCACTCCTGCTCAGTTCTTGTTCTGCGCCAGCCTCTCCCGACACCAATAGTGTGGGTGCTAGCGACGCAACCAGCAGACTGAGCTCCGAGTATCCGGTTATTTATGTTTCTGTTTTCACTCACGCCGAACAGGCTAACGACAAAGAGACCCCTAACTTTTTAGAGGATGAGGATGCATTCTGGGAACAACGGGCTCTGGTGGTGGAATTCGCTGAGATGCTTTATGAAAAGGGAGTGTCTTATGATTATCAGTCGGACTGGAACTTTTTGGAAGCCGCTTTAAAGTACGATCATGGGGATGAAAGCACGAACGGGAAAAATTTCCTTAAGTACTTGTACGAAGATTTGGACGTGTCTGTAGATCCACACAATCATACGGGGCAGTCTAAGTACAACTCTGCGGATGTTGCCTATTTGATAGACCAGCTTGGAGTGCCTCCTTCCGGTGTGGTGGGTGGATTTATAGCTGCACCTGCCAGCTCTTCTAACCTGGAGGATTTTTGGCAACCCATTGAGGGAGCAATCTATGACTATACATGGACTCCTGAAGTTCTTTGGGGCGGAGGCACCTTTGGCCACGCGGGAGATGAAGAAAGTCTCTGGGCTTCTGGGGTGTGGCGACCTAAAGATGCTGAGAACTTTGGCGTGCACGATGATGACGCTCCTATAGCCGTGATTGGCCACTATCAGAGCGATTGGGATGGGCTTGATATGCTGTTAGAAAAACAAGCAAATGGGGAGCTGGAACAGGGCAAGATGTACACCATTTCTATCGATGCGCATCAAAAGAAACTCAACAAAGAATTTATTGAGGAATTTGCTGCTGAAATCGACGCTCATCAACAGTATGCCGATGAAGGGCAAATCGTGTGGGCAACACTTCCTGAAGTTTACCAAATCTGGCAAGATCTCTACGATTCCCAGCCTACTATTTTCCCTTACGATGGGGAAGGCAAGGAAACGGATGCTGGTTTTTCTAACGAAAGCTTTATTGATTTGAAAAGTAAAAATCCCAGCGGAAGCTTCCCTGTTAAAAAACCCCTATGAAAAAATGGCTCTTTGCACTGGGTCTAATTCTTTCGACTGGATGTAGCGGCACCCAAGAATTAGCTGATTCGGCGAATAAGGATCTAACAAACTCAGGAAGTGAGAGCGGCACCGACGTGGCCTCAGAATATGTCCTGTTTACTGTAAACACTCAAGAGTTTGTTTATGATGAACTGAGCGCAGGAACACTCAACCGGCTTTTGGATGTGCATGAATATTATCAGGTGCCATTGGATGTTTATTTAACGGCAGACATCCTTCGCCATTACGAAGAGATGGCTCCAGAGCTTGTGGAACGTTTGAAGGATTCTGCTTTGGTGGCAGTTTCTTATCACGAGCGTCCTCCTATGCCTTCACACAGTAGCGCTTACGACTTTTTGGGTTTAGAGGACATGCTGCAGGAAGAACTCTACCAAACTCTCCTCGCTTATGAAGAATTCGCTACAGATCCAGTGACCGGTGAAAGCACCACCGAGCCCGGTGGTTATGAATACGTGAAGGATGTGATTGGTTATGCACCCGTTGTGGTAGGTATGGCTTCGGAGCGGAAAATTGCTGACACTTTAGGGCAGATCTATAAAGAGAAAGGGGCAACCTTTGTGGTGGCCCACGGAGATGACTACTCTTTGGGAGAGCAACGTTATGGACTTTTCTTGAGGCCTGAAAATTGGGAGGTGATCCTGACGGAATACAGCGGCCAAGATCCGTCTGTTTTTATTCCTAAGATTTGGGAGGAAGGAGAGTCTGGACAGTTTATGAACATCAAGGTGCATGATAATGATTTCATTGCGAGTGACTCAGCATGGGTGGCCATCTATTTGAAGCAAAAACCTCCTTACCGTTTGGAGAGAGGCACTTCTAACCGAAGTCTATTGAGTACAGAAGAGTCTGAGGCATTTTGGAAGCTATACGAAGATTGTGTGAAGTATGTGAGCGAGCATTCGTCTCAGTATCAAGCCATCAATGCGTTTGACCTGCAAAAAATGTTGACTGTGATTAGTTCAACCTGATCGGCCTTGAGAAAGTTGCCAAAACGTGATATTATGTTCTTAGCCATTTAATTTTTCACCCTCCTACGCCATGGCTAAAACCCCTAATTTTGCGGGATTTTGGATCCGTTTTCTCGCGTACATCATTGACGCGGTTATTCTTAGCTTCGGTATGCGCTTGCTTCTCAGCGGTGCATGCAGCGGCGACCTTTACTCTTGTTCCGCTTATACCAATTGGAACACCGTTGTTACGCTTGCGTACTTTGGTGGATTCTGGATGTGGAAAGCCGCTACTCCTGGTTCCATGCTGCTCGGCATGAAAGTGGTGAGCGTCGATGGCAAGCCCCTCAGTGTGAAGCAAGTAGTGCTTCGCCTTGTGGGTTATGCTGTGAGCACTGTTGCTCTCGGAATCGGATTCATTTGGATCGGTTTTGATGCTCAAAAGCAAGGTTGGTCAGACAAGATTGCCAAGACCTACGTTGTGAAGAACGATTAATCTTTCTTCAAACACCTAGAAAAGAGCCCCGTTTGGGGCTCTTTTCTTATTGCACGAGACGGCCTTTGAGCATAAATTGAGGGTCCAATAAATTTTCTTTATGGATCTCCTCCAAAAACTCAACTGGCGCTATGCCACTAAAGAATTTGACTCTAGTAAAAAAATCCCCGCAGAAACTCTAGAAAATCTCCTCGAAGCATTGCGTCTGGCCCCCTCTTCTTTTGGACTTCAACCTTGGAAGTTTGTGGTCGTGGAAAATGCTGAACTCCGCCAAAAGTTGCGTGCTGCGGCTTGGAATCAAGGTCAAATTACTGATGCTTCTCACGTGATTGTGCTTTGCCGTAAAGAAGGTTTTGGTGCCTCCGACATTGAAGCCTTTATCAAAGCTACAGCCGAGGCCCGCGGACAAAACGTGGAAGATCTTGCTGGATACAAGCAAATGATGGAAGGGGCTTTGCTTCCTCGCAGTGCCGAACAGCTGGCCGTGTGGTCTAGTGAACAAATTTACTTGGCCCTTGGAGTTTTACTCACGGCATGCGCGGCTCAAGATGTTGACGCTTGCCCAATGGAAGGTTTTGATCCGGCTCAATTCGACCAAATTTTGGATTTGCCAGCTCAAGGGCTCCGCAGTGTTGTGGTTTGTGCAGTGGGCTACCGGTCTGAGAACGACAAGTATGCAAGCGCTGCAAAGGTGCGTTTCTCTAAGGAAGAAGTCATCGTTCGACTCTAATTCCTTCAGGAGAAGCTTTACAAAATCTGCAAAGAGACGTATAGTTGACTTGCATTGTTTACCGTTCATGGAAAGTTTCGCTCTCTGCAGTAGTTCTTCCGTTTCGTTCGGTGGTCGAAAAATGCTTTATATACACCAACGTAACGTAAGTTAATTATGCAACTCAAAAAACTTTTCGTCGGAAATCTTCCCTGGTCTACCAGCGAAGAAGAACTCCGCACAATGTTCTCTCAGGATAATATGCAAGTAGAATCTGTTCAGATCATCACTGATCGTGAAACAGGTCGCAGCAAGGGTTTCGGTTTCGTAGAAATGGTGACTGTTGAAGATGCTGAAAAGGCATGCAACATGTTCAACAACTACGACATGAACGGTCGCAAGATCGTTGTAAACGAGGCTCGTCCTCGTGAAGAACGCCCTCGTATGGGTGGCCGAGATCGCTACTAAACTAGCTCTTCCCAAAAGGGGTTCCCTCGGGAGCCCCTTTTTTGTTATCCTTTTTCTGACGCACGCCATGCGCACTTAACCCCTCCACTATGGATATCAGTTTCAGTATCCCTGCCCTGCTTTTGGCTAGCATCGTAAGCTTTATTATCGGCTGGGTGTGGTACTCACCTTTGCTATTTGGGAACATCTGGATGAAGCAAATGGGCTTTAAAAAGCCAGAAAAAATGGATGCGACCATGAAAAAAATGATGACCAAGTCTATTGTGCTAGGGCTCATTTTTGTCTTTGTCACTAACACCATTCTAGCTCGCTTCATGACTTATATGAATGTGTACAGCGGAGAAGACGTGGCAGAACTCGTGGGCTGGCTTTGGCTGGGTTTCACTCTCCCTGTTGTCATGACTGGATATATCTGGGAAAAGAAGAGCTTGAGCCTCACTACGATTGCTGCCGGACAAACCTTGGTTTCTATGCTCGCCGGCGGCTTGGTGCTTCTTGCCATGGCTTAAGATTTTGATGTTCTGATTTAGGTTGTGAACCCCTTTTTTGTTCATCAAGAAAGCGCATTGCTTACCGAAACCTGTTGGAAACTGGTACAATCCTCTTGTTTACTCTTTATCCTCCACCCTTTATGAAAGGCTGCATGCTTCATAAGGTCGCTATGGTTCTCGTCGTGGTTGGCGCACTCAACTGGGGTCTTGTTGGACTCGGTTGGCTCGTGAGCGGATCTGACTGGAACGTTGTACACATGCTTCTCGGTCAATGGATGACTGTTGAGGCTGTGGTTTACTTGCTCGTCGGAGTTTCCGGCGTACTTTCTCTGTTCATGTGTTCCTGCAAGGAATGCAAGAGAATGATGAAGTAATCCCTTTGGGGGATTTTAAAAAAGGGCTCGCTCAAGCGGGCTCTTTTTTCTGCTCGGGGACGGGCTCTAGGCCTTTGGCGCACAAAAACCAGCAGAGGGAGGCGTGTTTACCAACGACCAGACGCTCCGCCACCTCCAAAACTTCCTCCTCCAAATCCACCAAAACCTCCGCCACTGCCACCGCCCCAGCGCCCTCCACCTCCTAAATACCACCAGCTGCTGTGTCCATTTTTTAGGCCTAATTTTTGGTAGAAATACGTAGAGAGAACGTAATCGAGGAGAAGGCCGCCCACTAAGCCAATTCCCAGACCCAGCCACCCCCCTGCAAAAAGGAAACCAAAAACTCCTCCAAAAATTCCGCCTACCCACCATGCTTTAGAATTAGAAAGCCAACTCAGAAAGGCCCAACCAAAAGGAAGGAGATAAAAAAGAATCATCCAGAGGGTATTGCCGGAATCGGTACTTTTTTCTGGAAGAGTGAAGGTTTCGCCGCGAGCCAGAGTTTCTAAGGCCGAAACTGCGTCGAGTGTACCTTGATCGTAATCACCCTCTGCAAAGCGGGGCAGAGCTACAGAATTGAGTATGTCGTAGGATTGCGCGTCGGTGATGGCGCCTTCGAGACCGTAACCCACTTCTATGCGGGCGACACGGTCCTGTGGAGCAATGAGAAAAACCACTCCATTATCACTACCTTCTTGGCCCACACCCCAGCTGCGTCCAATGGCTAGAGCGGCTTGTTCAGGCTCATAGCCTTGCAGTTCGGTGAGTGTAACCACCACGATTTGTGTGCTGGTTTCCTGGTCTAATGTAGAGAGCTCTGTTTGAAGCTGAGACTCTGTGGCGGCAGAAAGTATCTCGGCTTCATCGAGCACGTAGCCACTCGGAGCAGGTGGGGAATCGAATTCGGCAGAAACGAGAGGACCAGACAAACTGAGACTTCCTAGGACTGCCGCAAAAGTGAGTATGCGGATGGTGAAGCTTTTACTCATTGGTCGTAGCATCCGAAGGGGTGAAATCAAATTCAACATCGGGTGCGGTTTCTGCTCCTTCGTCCGCTTGGAAGAGAGCTGAAGTCTCAAAACCAAAGAGGCTGGCCACTATGCTTCCAGGGAAACGTTTTACCTTGAGATTGTAGGCGGTAGCCGCGTCGTTAAAATCTTGGCGTGCGACAGCAATACGATTTTCAGTTCCTTCAAGTTGAACTTGGAGGGTCTTAAAGGTCTCCGTAGCCGTGAGGGTGGGGTAGGACTCCACAGAAACCAAGAGACGAGAGAAAGCGCTGTCCAAGGTTTGAGAGGCGGCAATTTGTTCTTCTGTGCTAGCAGAAGGATCGGCTTGAGTGTTCAGCCAGTTGGTGCGGGCTTCGGTCACTTCTAAGAGCGTACTTTGCTCAAAGTCAGCTGCTCCTTGTGCAATGCTCACCAAATTGGGGATAGCGTCAGAGCGGCGTTGGTATTCTGTTTCTACTTGAGCCCATTCATTGTCTTTATTTTGTTCTGCCGTGATGAGTCCGTTATAAGCGCCCACCAACCAGAAAGCGAGCAAAACAAGAACGCCCAGTACGATTGCCCAGACCGGAAAACTTTTCTTAGCCGTAGCCATAAAGAGTGGATTAAGGTGGTGAAATTGTAGCATAACTGCCTAAAAAGACAGAAATAAAAACTAAGATCTTTCGTTGATATTTGTTTTCTTAGTTTTAGGGCTTTGAAGGCTGGGAGAAGCCGTGTACAATCGGCCCGCGCGGAGAGATGGCTGAGCGGTCGAAAGCGGCGGTCTTGAAAACCGTTAGAGGCGCAAGCTTCTCGGGGGTTCGAATCCCTCTCTCTCCGCCATCGTAGACGAATTGAGTCCAAAGCAGGACTTTCACCGCTTTGGCATGCCCTTTCTGCTGGTTCTAAGCTCAAGTATTCCTTTTCAAGCTCTGGATACCCCTCGCCAATAGGTACGAGCCACTCGTGAGGGTCCATTTTCAGCATCCTATTGCGGATCGTGAAGAGTGAACCGAATCCTTGGAGTATGGTTCTACGCCCTTCAAAGTCTTCCTGCTTGTAGTTCTCGGCTGCATAACTGATGAATTCAAAGGTCTTTTCGGTGAGTTCCAGCCAGTTCTCCGCTCGATGCTCCGTGTCTCCCAGCTCCTCCTTGAGTTTGGCGAGCTTTGCTTGGAGCTGTGTTTTCTGCCGTAAGTATTCTTCGTCGTCGATCAGATTACGGAAGCGCATCTGTGTGAGTCCGTCGATTTCATTCTGGGTTGTAAGGACGGCTTTGGATTGCATCTTGTGAATCTTGCTACGCTGCTGAATTTCGCTGTCGTTGTATTTATTCAGCATCTCAATCGCCCAATCCTTGAACTGGGGAAGGATGGTGTAGCTCGCCATTTCAGCCTTCATTGCCTTCTTGAGTTCAACTTCTTCTATGGACCGCTGTTTGCAGTTCGCCTGCTTCTTGTTATGGGTGCAATGGTAGAACGTGTACTCCTTGATTTCGCCCGTGCTCTTGATGGTTTTCTTTTTGGTTTGAGCGGTTACGGTTCCACCACACTCCCCACAAGTCAGGAGGGGCTTGAAGCAAAAATCATATTCCTTGGCTCGCGGGTTGCCCTTCTTTCCGAGCAGTCTTTGAACTCTGTCGTATTCTTCCAGCGTGACCATCGGCTTGTGAGTGCCTTTCTCCCATGTACCATCCTGATGTTTTATCAAGCCCGCATAGAACGGATTGGCGAACATCTTGTAAATGCCGCTTCTGCTTTGTGGTTTACCACCCATTTTCTTGGTTTGTGGGGTTCTGTATCCCCATTCGTCATTGAGTTTTTTAAGGATTTGAGGAGGTGTGGTGTTCCCCGTGAGCATCAAATCCCAGCACTTACGGAGAACTGGGAACCGCTTCTTATCGACGCTGATCGTTTTCATCCCCTTGGGGCTGATGTAGTCATTCAGCCAGCCTTGTGCAGCTCGATTGGGACGAATGCCCATTTGGAGTTTGTCTCTTAAACCGCGTTTCACGTCTTTGCTCAATTTTGCCGAAAAATACTGGGACTGCGAGAGTGCCATCTGGAGCATCATAATTCCCTCGGGGGAGTTATCGTAGCTGTATGAGCCAAACTTCAAGTCCTTTATGCCACCCGTGCGAACCATATAGGTGATGGTGGCAGCGTCGATTTCGTTACGGGAAAGTCTGTCGGGATGCCATGCAATGATCCCGTCTGCTTCACCCGCCTTGATGCGTTCGATCATCTGGTAGAAAACCGTGCGCTCGTAGGGCTTGAAGGCACTTTTACTTTCTTCCAGTAGCTCAACGATCTTGAGGTGAGGGAAGAGGCTTGAGGCTTTCTCCTTCTGTGAATCAATGGAGAGTGCCTGCCTTTCTTCCGACTCCTGCGACTTTCGTGCGTAGAGGAAGTATCGGTATTTTGGGTTTTCTTCTTGCATGTTTGCTTGGTGTAAACACCCAAATAGGGTGGTCCTGAATCGTCCAATCCAACGGCACAAAGCTGTTAGTCTTGGCAGAACCACCCATGACTGGGGGCAAAACAAACACAACTTTGTACACGAATTGGACGATTGCTTGGATTATACGACTTTCTTTCGAGGAAGTGTAGAGGAACTACTCCTCCTCCTTGAGTTCCTTAACGAGGGCTTTGAGGTCGTCCTTGGAGAACGTGTATTTACCCTCGATTTCACGTTCACCCACCTTGATGTTCTTCACGATGTCGATCTGTCGCTCTTCTTCAATGTGACCGTAGCCGTAGGAGCCAAAAGTAGTCCCTGTGTTTTCATGTCCAAGGTTTTGGCTGATAGCTTTCTTCTCTTCTTCGGTGAGGCGCGTCTTGGCGAATTCTTTCACTACCAAGTGTCTAAAAGTGTGAGGGTGATAGTAAGGCACTTCGGCTTCGAGAAAGCGTTTTTGGAAGATTTTGCGAACCGAGTTTGAGCTGTTCCAAAAGATGGGTTCGACCTCTCCCGTGTTGTGATAGGAGATGTTTTCTTCGCCGTTCTCCACAATCGCCTGTGGAAAGATGGGGTCATCGGGCTGGAAGCCTTTCTTGCTTTCAAGGTACTTGTACCAATCGAGAAAGTACTGAACGGCTTGCTGGTATTCAATCGGAAAGAAAGTGGTGACAATGCGCTTGGAGAACTTGGTTTTTACGCCGAAACGCGGGTTCTGATCCACCGTCAGGGTTTCGGGTTCAAAGGCTTTCATCGGAAGACTGTAAATGGCGGAGATGCGTGCTCCCGTGAGCAGTGTGAAGCAAAGTAAAGCGCGGTCTCGCTGGTCCACCTCGGTTTCTGGGTCGATGGCTTCGATCACTTTGATGACATCTTCGATGGGTGGGATTTTGCGTTTGTTGGGTTCAATCGCCATGCGGGTTTCCTGCTTTGAAAGCGACAAACGCTCCACGACACTTTGATTGAGTTTGGACTTGTAGTGGGGTTGCTGGGAGAGCCACTCAAAGAAGAGCCGAAGGCGGCGTAGTACATGGTAGCGATACACAAGCGAGAGTCCTTCTCCTTTGCGGTTGGTGCGACTTTTGAGCCACTCCTTGAAAGCTCGCACCCCCTGAACGCCGAAGCCTCCGAAATCCTTATTGTCATTGCAGTCCTGCCACAAGAGGACCGCTCCCTCGTGTGCATCCACCGAGTCTTTGGAGAAGCCTTTGACTTCTTTGAGGTAGAGGAAGAATTGTTTCTTTACGACCTCGTTTTGGAATGATTTTTTCATGGTAGAAAAAGTTTTACTGGCTAAAGTGGTGATTTGGGACATTTGGACGAGGCTTGAGAGAATCACCTAATCCTTTTGAACGTCCCCTAAAATAGGCGTGCGATTTTACCGTCGCACTCTTTACATTTGGCATAAAGTATTTCTTGGTCTCTATCTGCCTTACCGATCTTCTTGCCCGTTTTTTCGACCTTTTGAGTGCCGTTTTTGGCTTGAACGGGCTTTCGACACGTCAGGCAGTAGTACTCATTTGGATGGAGCTTCACTTGGGAGGCTTCGCGCTTTGCTTGGATGAAGGCTTTCAGGTCGTAGCCCATGATGAGGCATTGCTTTTCTTTTGGGTCGAGGAGGGACAAGCCCTCCTTAACCCAGCGAAGCACGGTCTTCCGATTCACTTCCAGTAGTGTGCCTGCCTCCTTGGGACTGTATGCCGTCTTTGCCCGAATTTTTGCGAGATTATAGTTCATGGTTTGTTCGGATTAAGTTCTAAGGAGAGTTGCCCCGTGGAGGGCTTAGGCAGGGGACGGTAGACGAGCTTCATCATCTCCAGAAGAAGGATGGCTTTGCCTTGGGCTTCTTCTTGGCTGATTTCGACATGAAAGCTGTCTTTCCATAGCTGCCTAAACCTCTCCAAATCTTGTGGTTCGATCTTCATCTCACTTTGTCGGGTGATTGAGGCAGACACTCTTGGTACATATTCAAAAGCGACCTTGCGTTCAGGAAGAGTTTGTCTTCCCAGTAGAGTTCGACCGACTCACGCAGTTGCTTTGAACCGTGGAAGGTGAAGTAGACCTTCTCGGTGTTGGCATGTGTGCAGCTTTGCAGCCTGTAACCTTTGACGAGCAATGCACTTGCGAGTGCTCGGTCATAGGTGACAAAGGGCATGTTGTAATTAGGTGCTGTCATAGCAGAATTGGGTTAGGAACTGATTAGAGTTCCCAGTACTGGGATTTTCGACGCGCTTTTGGACACGCCGAAAAACATAAGCTTATGGTGCGAGCTTACGCAGGTATAAGAATGCCGTCGGTTACAAAATTGTTTCCTAAGTTACCAAAAAGTTTTCTCTAGGGTGATAGTCCACCAGTTTGTAGCCGTTGCCGTTTTCCGTACCCTTGGATGAAACTATGATTTGCTGCAAGATTTTCTTGTTCTTGGCTGTCTTTTTGATTTTTGCTCTTCTCGCTTTCGTGTAATCGGGTGCTGTTGATGAGGAGACCGTTTGACCCAACTCTTTGAGAGTATACCGCTGAATGTCGTCGTGAGAAACGGGATAATTGAAATGCTCCCATAAAATCTTAACGAAAAAGTATTCTGGTGTAGCTGGCTGCACGTTGGCTACCAGTTGATTACACGCTGTCAAATCGCCATTTCCGACATCAAACAAGACGTTTCTAAAGCCGCTTATGAAGTGATTTTTGAACGTTGCTTTTTTGAACTTCATCTCACCAGATTGGAGGTCAGCCATATTGGAAACCTCAATCAACAAAGCTGTTTGCTGTATTTCAATAGAAATTGACTCCTGCTTACAGGTAAAAATGATGTAGCGATACCCTTTTACTGATTGTTTTTTTAGGAAGTCCACCACGTTTGAGAAATCCTTGCCGTGGAAAAAATAACAGGCATAAGTCACTCCTTCCTCATAAAAATCACCGACGAGCCACAAGCCATCGACTAGGAGATCTGTCACCTGTTCTGTGATGCCAAATTTTAGTGCCAGTTGTTGCAAGAACAGTTCGATGTTGAACCCCCAGTTTTGGACTTTCTTTGGTTCGAGGTGATTTTTCTTCGAGTCACTAACGCAAGCGGTATACAGCCCTTCATCATCACAGCGCACCGCAATGGAATGTGGCTCATCACAACTGGTGCAGGTCACATGTGTCGAATCGCTAGACTGAATGAGGAGATTCAAGTTTTTAAGCTCGTCAAAGTGGTCCTGCGAAAGCGACTTGAGCACGTCTAGCTCCCTGATTGAGCTTTTCCACAGATGAAGCTGACGTAAAAAGATTGGTAAAGATTTTTGCATTAGTAAAAAATCAGCCCCCAACGCTTGAGAAGATTGTAAACTATCATGTCAATTTCTCTTTGTTTGAGGTTACAGCCATCAGGATCAGTGATCGTAACGGTCACACTCCTCTGCCTGCCTTTTAGAGGAGGTTTGAAAAGGACTCTAACTCTATACTGTATGATTTCGAATTCTTTCAGCTTCTCGGCTGCGACATTCCTTTCTGCAAGGGCGACGATCATGGGTTCTACTCCAGTCCCCTCCTTGGGGACAAGATCAAGGCTAAGTATTGCACCATCCTCTTTGTGCTTCATTTTTACCCCCTTCAAAAGTACGTTCTCGACTCCATCCTGTATCGCCACGGGAAATGTAAGGGTGGCTAAATTTTGAACTTTTTCAAAATCAAATCGAGACATGTTTTCAAACTCACTTGGATCATCAGCCTTCAAGAAGTGTTCAATGAAAAGATGCTGCAATTCTTGCACTCTTGCTTTCCCTCCTTTTGCCTTGACCTCCAGTATCCCTTCATCGGGTCTGTAAAGAAAATTGATTGGAAAAACAGGCTTCCAAGGCTTTTGATTTTTGAGGTCTTCACTCTTATTTTCAAACTCCTGCTCCGCCTTGAAATTCCCTTGTACATGAGCCGTAAAAATCACCCTGTCGTTTTTGTTGCTCCACCACACTTTGATTTTCTTTCCCTTGTATTCTTTTGCATAAAATTGCTTCAATGCTTTTTTGAAGTCGTTGAGGTTTTTGATGAACGTATCGAAGGGAACAGGGATCGTCATCCTGCCCTTCCAGCCTTGTTTCATATCGAGCGCACAGTCGTCAAAGGTCTGATAAAAAAGCTCATAGTGATTCACATAAAAGTACATAGACCATTGAGTCCAGTTTTGAAGCGTTTCGACCGTTTTCTCACTTAGGGGAGTGCCTTTTGCAAGCAATTCGTTCGCAAGACGGTTGCACACTTCCTCGTTTGCCATTGCGTCGATGTCATCGAAGTCCGTAACAAATTCTCCCTGTTTAGCCTCGGATTCTTTTTCAATCTGACTCATAACCTGACGAGCACACTTTTCTCCTGCTTCAAGATTCACTTCCAAATCCAACGTAACATCGTGACTTTTACCGTATTCAATCAGCATTGAAGGGCTGATTTTCATGAGGAAGCCGATGGGGTCGTCACTAGGCACAGACATCTTTAATTTGTAACTTTTGTGAGGTTATGGTAACTTACGGATGATAAAAGATCAATCCATGCCATCACAAGAATACCCAGAAATCCTAACCTTGAGTCAGGCTGCCGAGTTTTTGAACTGCCACCCAAACACTTTGCGAAATTGGGCAGAACAGGGACTTGTACCTTGCTTGCGCCTTGGACCAAGAGAGGACAGACGGTTTAGAAAAAGCGACCTCCAAAAACTCCTGAAAGAAGAGGGCGACCGTTAGAATTTGAGCAACTCCCAAGGTTTTAGCTTGAAGCCTTTTGCCAGTTTTTCCACATACTCAAGCCCGAGGTTCGGTGGTTTTTTGCTTTCGATTTTCTGAATGTACTTCAAGCTGATGGCTGAACGTGCAGCCAGTTCTTCTTGCGTGAGCTGCTGTTCCTTTCGCAGTTTTCGGACCTGCTCTCCGAGTTGTTTAGCGATTGCTGTTTTCACAGGGTTATGTTCCCTGCAACACCTTCTATTGAGAACCAACGATCGTTGGTGTACAGTTCGACACAAAAGTAGCCTTGTAATAAACGCCTATGCCAAGTTTTCACTTTAAGGGGAAAGCATTCCTTCAGAATTACCATCATTCGGTGAAATTCCACAAGCTAACTCCTGTGGATGGCAAGGGTACGACCAAAAAGCCCAGTCTAAGCGATAACCTCCTTGTTCAAGGTGATAATTTGAAGGCTCTCAAAGCCTTGCTCCCCACTCATGCTGGCAAGGTGAAATGCATCTATATCGACCCACCTTACAACACAGGGAAGGAGAACTGGATTTACAATGACAACGTGGCTTCGCCCATGATTCAAGAGTGGCTTGGGAAAGCTGTCGGGGTTGATGACCTTACCCGTCACGACAAGTGGTGCTGTATGATGTACCCAAGGCTCGTTTTCCTTCGAGAGTTACTTGCGGAGGATGGTGTTATTTTTGTGAGCATTGACGACAACGAGGTCCATCACCTCCGCATGATGCTGGATGAAGTGCTCGGCTCCGAAAACTTCATTGCTCAACTGATTTGGAAGAATAAAAAAGGCGGCGGGAATGACTCAAAGCATATCGCTACCGAACACGAGTATATTCTCATGTACGCAAAAGATCGGCTCAATGTGGACAGTCTTTTTTACTCCTACAACGACGAGTATGTGACGCGTTACAAAGAAGAAGATTCCGAGGGAAAGTTTTACTGGGATACGTTTAAGAGAAAGTCTGGGAAACAGTATTACCCGATCACTTGCCCAGACGGAACCGTACTTGAGAAAGATGAGTTCGGACACCCACTAAGCTGGCTACGTTCAGAAGCTCGGTTCAAGTCCGACCTTGAGGCGGATGAAGTGCGTTTTGTTAAAACCGATGGCGGCTGGTCTGTTCAGTTCAAACAAAGACTCCCCGAGGGGAAGAAGCCCCGTAGTATTTGTGACCAATGGGGAACCACGAGCACGGGAAGCGAGGAACTTTTTGAGATTTTCAAAGATCATGTTTTTGATAACCCAAAGCCCACTTTGCTCATCAAGCACCTTATAGAAATCGTCACTACGAATGACGACATCGTTCTCGACTCCTTCGCAGGTTCGGGAACAACCGCTCATGCGGTCCTTGCTTTGAATCAGGAGGATGGAGGCAATCGTCGGTTCATTTTGGTGGAGTGTGAAAACTACGCAGATGAAATTACGGGAGAGCGGATTCGTAGGGTTATCAAGGGCGTACCTGATGTCAAAGATGAAGCCCTCCGCAAAGGGTTGGACGGGTCATTTTCGTACTACGAACTGGGCGAGGAGCTGGAAATGGACAAGATTCTTGAAGGTACAGACCTCCCCAGCTATGAGGAACTGGCACGCTATGCGTTCTTCACCGCAACGGGTGAAAACTGGGACGAATCCAAAATGGAGAAGGATGAGTACTACATCGGCTCTTCAAGCACTTTTGAGGTGTACATGCTCTACGAACCCAGCAAAGAAAAGCTCAAGGAGCTGGCTCTCAATTTGGACTTTGCCATCAAGGTGCAAAATCGCTTCCCGAGTAAACAGAAACTCATTTTTGCGCCCGCCTGTTTCATGGAGGAGTATCACCTCAAAGAGTATGGCATCCGTTTTGCCCAACTCCCTTTTGAAATTTATCGAATGGCTGAATAAAAATGCTTCTTCTCAAGGAATACCAGATCAACGCCAAGGCTCGGATGGAGCAGTATTTCAAACAGCTCGCACTTCATCAGGAGAAAATGCAAGGTCTCCCAGAGGAGGTAGTGAAAGAGCTGGGTGTTGATTACAACTGGGCGGAGAAAGCATGGCTGGACTTGTTTCCTCAAGGCACAGAGAACAGTTCCTACCAAAACAAGAAGACGGGGCATGGTAAACATTGCCCTAACTTCTGCCTTAAAATCCCCACAGGGGGCGGGAAAACGCTCATGGCAACCTACGCCATCGAACTCTATTTGGAGCAGCTTAGAAAGCAGAAAACGGGCTTTGTGCTTTGGGTCGTACCGAGCGAGCAGATTTACAGCCAAACTCTGAACGCCCTCAAGGACCGTTCTCACCCTTACCGTGAACGACTGGATTCTATTTCTGGGCATCGAGTGAAGGTCGTGACGAAAATAGACCGCTTTTCACCGAACGACGTAAAGGAAAACTTAGTGATCCTTGTGATGATGCTGCAATCCTTTTCACGGGACTCGATGAAGAAGGGCGAACTCAAGTTTTTTCAAGACAATGGAAAATTTGAGGAGTTCTTTCCGCTTGAAACCAACCAAGAAAAGCAGCGTGCGATCTACGAAGCTTTTCCCAACTTAGACCTTGAAAACGACTTTGACAGTCTGCTTGGAGGTAAAGTGAAAACCTCCTTTGGAAACGTGATAAAAATTCTTGAACCGCTCATCATTTTGGACGAGGGTCACAAGGCAAAAACGGAAATTGCTGGTGAAGCCGTCAAGGAATGTAACCCGTCGCTCGTGTGCGAGTTGACCGCCACACCAACGGAAGCAGCAAACGTACTGTTTTCTGTGGCAGGACGGGAACTTGAGCAAGAAGACATGATTAAGCTGGACCTCAATCTGATTGAAAAGGACACGGTGGAATGGAAGAGTCTTTTGAATTATGCGGCAGAGCATCTAGACCTGCTTCAAGAAAAAGCTTCCACCCATCAGAAAGAAACGGGGATTTACATTCGCCCTATCAGTTTGATTCAAGTAGAAGCAACGGGAAAAGACCAACGGAAGGAAGGCAAAATTCACGCCGAAGATGTGCGCGATCACCTGATTTCTACGGGGCAAGTCCAACCCGATGAAATTCGAGTGAAGAGCAGTTCCCTAAACGAGCTGGAAAATGAAGACCTACTTTCTTCCAAGTCCTCCGTGCGCTTCATCATCACCAAACAGGCTTTGCAGGAAGGCTGGGACTGCCCCTTTGCCTACTCACTTGTGGTCCTCGGAGGGTCCAGCTCCCAGCGAGCACTTACGCAACTTGTGGGACGTGTTTTGCGCCAACCTTATGCCCGCAAAACCAAAGTGAAAGAGTTGGATGAAAGTTATGTTTTTTGCTTGAGAGATTCTTCCAAAGACTTGGTGAAAGCCATTCGAGGTGGCTTTGAATACGACGGCATGGGAGACCTGACGGCTCGAATTGCCAGCACGAGCAAGAAGACCGACCCAGACCTCGGAGAACGCAAAGAACAGATTGTACGGAAACAGTACGAACCCACGCTGGTGGAGTTCTGTTTACCTGCGTTTGTGGTTCAAGACCCTACTTCCAATGATGGTACGCGGATTGTAGACCCCACTTTGGACATCACTCCCCACCTCGCTTTTGAAGATGTGGACCTTTCGCCTCTTGAAAACATCCACCTCAACAAGGAAGGTAAAGGGCTTGAGAAGACGGTGGCAATCGGGTTTAGCCGCGAGATTGCAGAGGATACGGAAGAGTTCCTTGAAATCGTGGAGATGCGAAACCGTGTCGCCATTCGGTCTTCATTGCGAAAGAGTTTCTGGGTGCAGAACATCCTTGAATATGTCCCCAACCCGTGGAAGGCTCACGAGCTGGTGAATAGGGCTTTGACTTTGCTCCGAGACAAGTTTTCCCTTGAGGACATTGAAAGCAATCAGGTTTTTTTGCTAGACGAGCTGCGGAAGATTTTAGGAGGGGCTGGGCAAAATGTGGGAGAAGTGGACCGACTGGCTCGCAAGGTCTTTATGAACCGCATGAAAGAGGATGAAATTCGTTTCGTACCAAAGTTCAGCTTCAAGAAAGTGCTCACGCCAGAATTCTACTTTGAAAAGGAGGCTCGGAGACATGGCTTGAATGTGAAGAAGAGTCTTTTTGAGCCTGTAATTGACGATGGTTTGAACGCGCTTGAAGATAAGGCAGTTTGGCGCATGGAAGACGGCAAAGACACTTACTGGTGGTACAGGAACAAAGCCAAGAAGGACTTCTTTTTAGTGGCTTGGCGAAAGAACCGTTTCTACCCTGATTTCATCTTAACCCTGCAAGAAAACAGCCCCAAGAGTTTTGATAAAATCTTCCTGATTGAAACCAAGGGAGGACATCTTTCTGGGAATGCGGATACGAAATACAAGCGAGAGCTGACGGAACTTTACCAGCGCGTAGTGCAAAAGAGCTGGTCTAGTAACGAGGCTTTTCCAGCCGAACCGAAGGAAACCGTTTTCAAGTTTGTAGAAGAGGCAAATCTTGAAAATGAGATGAACGAGATTTTTGCCTCCTAAGCCAGAAACTCATGTACTTTCCAATCCAGCCATTTTTGCAGTTTTGGACTGCCGTGCTTGGCAATCACTCCGTGGTAGCTGGGCGTGTTGCGGAGGTTCAAGCGGGTTCCAATTCTGACCTTATTTCGCTTGGAAAGTCTTCTGACCGAAGACCACAGCTCTACACCCAGAAATTTCAACCCGTGGCGAGCTTTTACTATGAGGTTGTTTTTGGCGTGCATGGTCAGTTTCAGCTCGTTTGAAAGGAATGCGGTCGCTTCCTTTTGCATCCTTTGTAAATCTTTCCCATTCAATTCAAACAAAAGAAAATCATCACCGTAACGAAGGTATGCCTTGGGTTGAAGCGTGTGCTTCACAAAGCGGTCCAACTCATTGAGGTATATGTTCGAGAAAATCTGACTGGTGAGGTTGCCAATGGGCATCCCAACGCCCTGCTTGTGAGGACTATAGGTTTGAACTACCTCGGCGATCAATTCAAGAGCTTTCGGGTCCCTCACACGTCTTTTAAGCAGTTTCAAAAGCACCTCTTGGTCTACATTGTCGAAGAACTTTTTCACATCTGCTCGCCAAACGTAGGCATTTGGAAAGGACTTCAAAAAGCCCTGTGTACGTTCAATGGCTGCAAGCAATCCCTTGCCCTTCCTGCACGACCAAGCGTCGTAAATGAAAGTTTTGTCCCAGATGGGAACGAGGTAATCGTAGAGGAGGCGGTGGACCACGCGATCCCTAACGGAGGATACGGAAATCTCGCGCCGTTTATTGTCGCACACAACAAAAGACCTGTACGGTCCGTGCTTGTATGTACCATCTTTCAAATCTTGGTGCAGTGCCAACAAGCGTTCCTCCAGATGATACTGGAACTCGTGCATTTCTTCGCTCATCCGCTTGCCTTTGCGGAACTCAAACCAAGCTCCCCATACACTCCCTAACCCCAAATCTATGGATTCGCTCCCGATCATCAATAAAAGTTACGAGCTTTATAAGCACTTTACAGAAGCCTACGACCACATGACAAAGAAATGGAGGCTCACCTTGGGAAAGAGCGTAGAGGAGGGGATTTTAGGCTTAATGGAGCAGCTCGTCATGGCTAAAAATGCCCCTAAAACTTTGAAGACCGCGTACTTGCTAAAAGCCAGTGGAACTTTAGAAGTTTTAACCTTAAAACTTCGCCTCGTGTTGGAACTCAAGCTCATGAACGAAACCCGTGTTTTCCAACTCCAAGCGGAAACACAAGAAATTGGAAGAATGCTCGGAGGATGGCTCAAGTCCTCACAAAGCCAGTAGACCCTTATCGAGCAACGGAACGCGCCATTATGATTGTGATTGTTAGCATCATTCTGATTCACGTTAGCATTCCCATTGTTCTGATTACCATAGAGCGCATTACCAGCGTGCTTGTCGATGGAGTTCATCCAAACCATGCTCACAGCCGCAGCCATGAGATGTGCCAAACTTGGCTTTTTCAGCCCTCAAAAGAGCTGAACCCCACTCAAACCTAAGGGTCTATGGCTTTCTCAAATGCTCTTTCAGACTTCTTGTTTCATGCAAAGCCTTTTTGTGAAAGAACACTCTACGGTAGCTTGCTCCGAGGCAAGTTGCTATTCACCGTCACCTACGATTGTATCCACTACGATGGCAAAAGAAAAGACCGCCTTACGGCGGTCCTTTGAAAGATAAAGTTTAAGGAAAATTAAGAGCCAAAGGTCAATTTTTTAGACCCTTAGCGAGCAACGGAACGCGCCATTACGACCGCGATCGCGAGCACCATTCCGATACACGCCAGCACCCCCAAAGCCCCGATCACCATAGAGCGCATTACCAGCGTCAAGGACATCTTTTCGATCCGAAGTATCAAGCCACACCCAATCATTTCCAGTATCCATCACAATTCTCATTTTGTTGCCAAGTTTCTTATAACGGTCAGGGTGAGTCAATTTTACGCCACCTCCCATAGCTTCTGCTCTCGCGGCTGCTTGGGCGTAAGTTACGTCTCTACGAGAGTCTGGCAGTTTTGCTGCTAGATCATCGAAGAGGAACTCTTCCCCTTCCACTCCAGTCACGTCTGGTTCACCTCCCGAGTCATCCATTTTCTTCAAAGCATCCAGTTTTGCTGGATTGGCACTTAATTTGGCTTCAACTTTTGCCCATGCTACGGAATCGTGACAAGCAAGACGGTGTTGATTACGTTCGTATCGTGCCTTGAGTGTTCCCATGAAAGTGACTTGCTCGGGAGAAAGTTCTCCAGCCTCTCCTGAACCCTCCGCCTGTCTTGGGAGACCATCAGAATCTGCCTCAATAACATCTGCCACCGTTTTGCGACCTCTCATTTCAGCAATCACTCGTTTGAGCAGAGCAGTTCCTTCTGCCCCCAACTTGGCTTGCACCTCTGGATCATCAAGTCCAGCATCGGTCGTTTCGAGTACATTGAGTGTAACGGGCTTTGCCGTCACATCATCATTATCTGGAATCGGAAGTGCTTGTGGTTCTGTATCTGCCATGTTTTTAGATTAAATCTTAATAATTATAGCACATATTCTATATTATGCAAGCCCACCGCCTATTCCATTATACTAGAAAACTAAAAGCTGTGTGCCAATACCGTTTTCGCAAAGACATTGAACTGTGTATGATTAGCCTCGATGGCGGTTCTAACGTCGTCCACGACTCTCCGCCATTTTCCTATAACCAGATCTTGGCTTTTTGAAGTGCTTCAAGCTTCTTATCGCAGATGGGCTAGGTACTTGCTTCGTCTAATTGACAATATTAATTTTTATTATATAATTAATGCACACCAATCATTCTATGAGTCCAGAACGTCCTCCCGAAAATGAGGCAAAGGGTCCGCAAAGCAAGGTGGACAAGCTCTGCGAGCGCATTAAAAATCAAGTGCAATCTACGGTTCGGGTCTTACGCGTTGCCCCTTTGGGTAATGGTTTTCTGGTCTTCAACACCGCACTCCTTGCCATTGAGCTGGCTCAAGGTGATTATGGCATGGCTATCGGCTCTGTTGTTGGCGACCTCATATGTTTAAAGTTGAGTTCAGACCAATATCTATTAAAAAGACGCTTAGCCACTATTTTAGACGATAGAGGGTATTCAGATGCTCTACTTAAACCTACTACTGAAGAGTGGTGCTCTCGGCAGTCCACTCGTGTGCTTTTAGAGGAAAGAGACGCTGCAAATGGAACGAGCCACTTGGCCGACTACACACGCTTATGCGAAGAGTCTGCCCCTAGTTCGAGTTTGTCTTGGTTGCCTCACATTTAGTAAACTGTGAGTATGGAACCAAAGAATCCTAAAGTAGACGTGTTTTTAAAGCGCCGCGCGGGGAGGTGGCTGGAGGTGATGACTGCCTTGCGTGAGATTCTTTTGGAGTGTGGCCTGAGTGAGGATCTCAAATGGGCGCAGCCTTGCTATATGTTTAATGGCAGCAATGTGATTATTTTGGGCGGCTTTAAAGACTATTGCATGCTCAGTTTTTTTAAAGGAGCTTTGCTCAAGGATCCTCAAGAAATTCTCCGTAAACCAGGTGAGAACACTCAATCGGCGCGAGTTATTCGGTTTAAAGAGGTAGGAGAGATAAAGAAACTGAAAAAAATTCTAAAAGCTTATATTAAAGAGGCGATGAAAGTGGAGAAATCGGGTTTAAAGGTGGAGCTTAAAAAAATTACTGAACGTAAAATTCCTGATGAACTTGAAAGGAAATTTGAAGAATTGCCCGCTTTAAAAACTGCTTTTGCAACTTTGACTCCAGGCCGACAAAGAGCCTATTTGATGTATTTTTCATCGGCCAAACAAGCTCAAACCAGGGAGGCGCGGATTGAAAAATATCTTGATAAAATACTCGATGGGCTGGGCATGGAGGACTAGGTTTTTAGGACGCTTGTTCTTGCGTTTTAACTCAAAATAACAGGTTTAAAGCAGGATGCGGAATGGGCATTTCAGCAAGGGCATTGCCTTGCTTGGTTTTGCTGGGCTCATTAATCTTAGGCTGGTCTTAATCCCACACTACTAACATTTTATCCCATGAAAACCGCACGGTTCCTCCCCGTCAGTCTTCTTTTATTGGTTCTTTTTTTTCAGTTTCTTCCGCCATTTGTAGCTCCTGCTAGTGCAGCTGCTAACCATGCTCCCGTGGCCAACGAGCAGTCGGTGATGGTGAATGAAGATTCTTCGGTGGGAATTGTGCTCACTGGATCAGACCCCGATGGAAATACGATTAGCTATTCTATTTCTAGTCAGCCTAACAAGGGAACGCTGACGTGCTCGGGCCCTCAATGTCTTTACACGCCTACAGCCAATATTAATGGCACTGACTTTTTTAATTTTAAAACAAGCGATGGATCTCTCACCTCCCGAGCAGCCCGTGTGAGCATCACCATTAACGCAATGAATGATGCACCCACTTTGAATGGTGCTTCCTACACAATAGCGGAAGATGCCACCGTCACGATGTTCTTGCAGGGGAGCGATTTGGAACGGGATAGCCTCACTTATCAACTTATGAGCGCGCCTAGCTTGGGGACTGCGACTCTCAACGGCAGCTCCATCACTTATACGGGACGCAGCAATGTTAATGGAAGAGACAGCTTTTTAGTGGTCGCCAATGATGGTCGAGCTGTGTCCGCTCCTGCCACCATTAGTGTAACGATCAATGCAGTGAATGATGCCCCTGTGGCCAACAACCAAGACTACAGCATGGATGAAGGAACGGTGGCGGCGCTTTCTGTGAATGCCAGTGATGTGGATGGAGATGCGCTTACGGTGAGCATCGGTTATGCGGGGACACATTTGCATGCGACGGCACAAGGGAACACTGTGATTTTGAGTCCTGACAGTGGCTTTATCGGTGCAGATAGCTTTACTTATCGCGTGACGGATGGCAGCTCATATAGCGGGACCGCCAGTGTTAATGTGACCGTTAATGCAGTGCTTGACCCTTTGTACTTTGAGGTGAGCAGTGGCGGTACGGTGATTGAAAATTTTTTGAACAACGAGGCCGGTAGTAGTCTCGACTTCAGTATAGTGACCGCCCCTCAGCATGGAACAGTGACCATTACTGCAGCCAATACCTTTAGCTACGAAGCCAATAGTTCTTACAGTGGGGAGGATTCTTTCACTTTTAGAAGCAGTAATGGCAGCACCCAAAGTTCTGTGGCCACAGCGACTATTAAGGTTTTGGCAGCCGGCGACTATACACCGATTTCTAGTTCTGCCTTGCAAAGCTTAAATGTGAGTACCACTCGTAGCGCCGATAAAACCGTGGTGACTATGGATTCTGATAGCTGTTACCACTTTGACGCTTCCCCCCTTATTCTTAATGGGATGGGCAGCATTCAATACATTGTAGGCACTTTGTTCTCTAATTGTCTCAACTATGTAGAGGTGCCTAATTATCAGTTCTTTGTCCGTAGCGATACCGGAGAGGCCTTTGAAGTGAGCTCCGCTTTAATGGGTGGTGTGGAAGTGAATGCCTATGGTGCTAGCGTCTTTGATGGGAATACTTTGGTGACCCCTGTGGCTTCCAGTGCAGTAGACAGCATTGACTCTGACGCTCCCACGGGAGGTTTGTTCATACAACAGTTCAATGCGGATGGGAGCATCACCAGTACTTATGATGATGTTTTTGAAGGCCGAGGAATTTTTGCCCCTGTCCTTTTAGTAGACGACATGGTTCCTGCTTCAACCCTCAACGATAATTCTCCTCCTTGTCAGCTCCACGCCAAAATCGGTTCGGAATACTGTGGAATTGTGGGCTTCTTTAATGCCCTCACGCATCAAACTACGGCTATGGTCTTTACGGAGCAAAATGGATACGAAGCCAGCTACATGGGCAGCACGCGTGCCATAATGAGTCAAAATGGAGTCGTAACTTACGATCGTTTGATTTGGGGGAATGGAACCGGAGGAAATAATGTAGATTCCTTAAACGTGGGAGGGGGCTGCCGTGTGAACATGGTGGACAAAAACCACGTGTGGGATCTTTTGGCTTCTGGCGATTTGGACCAACTCGATTTCTTTAGCAATAGTCTTAGCCAGGTGAAATACTTTGACCCTGGCGACGCGGGCTGTACGGATGGTGCCAATACCGTTAACAGCGAGGACACGATGAAGAGTGCGATCCAAAAAACGGTAGTGGGCTTTGATCCCTCTACTCGTCACGCACGCATTTGGATCCAAGGTTATCAGCCTGATGTTTACAGCAACGGGACCGACAGCGAAGATACACGCATCAATCTTTTGGATGAAAATTTAAATCCCGTTTGTGATGCTTTACTCCGCTCTGGTCACAATAAAAATCCCTTTAATGGAGCCAATAATAGCTTGGTGATTGATGAGGATGGTTACGCTTACACCAACGCTGACGTTTATGACAGCCAAGGTATTTTACACACCAGCATAGTGAAGCTTTCTCCCACCGATTGTTCCATGCAAACTTTGCTCGACTTTAAAGTGAATTTGGTAGGAGGCTCCTTGAGCGGTCTTACGCTGGCCATAGTGGGAGGCAATGCTAAAGTTTTGACGTCTACGCCTGGCTACCTACATGTCTTTGATTTGAGTTCTGGAGCGGATAGTACTTATACGCTCGGCTCCAGCAGCAATACGGTTTCTGCAGCTCCTGTGGTGGATAACAGTGGTCGCGTGATCGTAGTGGACAACAATAATGTGATGACGATTTTTAACACGATGGGTGCTTCTTACGGCCAAAACTTCTGGCCTCGTCCGGGACACGACAACTGGGGCACCAATACCGCAGAGATTGTTCTGCCGTAAAGCCGCTTGAGTTTGGAGCGGCGTGTACTATAGTGGTCTCACTTTTACACGCCGCTCCATGAAAAAAGTTTTGTTTTTAATCTCCCTTGTTTCTTTACTGACCGCCTGTGGAGGAAGCCCTGCACCCATCCAGCCAGTGACTCCAGATGAAAGTATTTCGATCGAAAGCTCTGCATTTATGCCCAAAGCCATCACTATTAAGGTGGGGGATACCGTGGAATGGATCAACCAAGATGGTAATGCTCACACGGTGACCGGTGAGGGCTTTGATTCCGGTGAACTCACTCAAGGAGCGAGCTTTTCTTACACCTTCGATCAACCTGGATCCTACAACTATCAATGCACTATTCACCCCTCTATGACGGGAACCATTAATGTCCAATGAGCTGGCCAGGCTCGCCTGTGCACGCTAGAATCACCGCCACGGAGAGATGGCCGAGTGGTTGAAGACACCGCTCTCGAAAAGCGGCATACCCTCACGGGTATCGAGGGTTCGAATCCCTCTCTCTCCGCCATCGTAGACGAATGCAGGCAACGAGGGGTTGATTGCCTCTGGTCAAGCGCTTGCTTTCTTTTAAGAAAGCCGTAAACTTACTTCTAACATTAAGCTCGTTACTTTGCCATGCCCATATCAAAACCCCTTGAAGACGACCCATCGCTAACTGCTGGCACGGACGAGAGAGACCGCCCCTTCTTTGAACGAGGTCCGCTTGGCCCAAAAACCACCGCCATACTTGAGACTAGATTATTAGCTGGGGCTGTGCCTGGTGGATATGGCACAAAACATCAGCCTGGCTACGAGGCATGGCTTTCAACACAGCCTCGTAGTAGCGTCGATCTGGGCCCAGACTGGCTGATCCCCGATGGTTGGACTCCACGTGTTGGTGGAGATGGATGTGGCACTCAATGGACGGCAGATTTTGACCCTGAAAGATAACTATTCAACAAAAGTAATGCTTCCGCCTTGAACCCCATAGCTCTGGGCGTCTTTGCTTACCTTAAAGTATTTGTTCTGGCTCATTTGGTCCTTGGAGTCGTAGTAGTATTTGCCCCCCTCACTGTCTTGCACACAGAAGCGGCTAATGTAAAAACGGAGCGCAGTGTTATCGTAGGAGGGCCCTGGAATCGTCAGTAAATCTTCAGGGCGGATATCGAGTTGGAGTTGAACTTTGCCTGTATAGTTTTTAGGTGGAGTAAATTCAAGACTGAGGGGGTCAGCTTCAATCACATCCATGGTTTTCCCTGCGGCATCACGAACCACTAAACGAACTTCTTGTGAGATGCCTCCCAGGGCCATGGCGATGCTACTGGATTCTGCTCCAAAGTCGGCCACTATAGTTTCTGATTCACAGGTAGAAAAACCTTTGGCAATATCCAAATCCCAATAGCCCACCGTTACCCAACTCAAATCGTAGGCATCCATGGGGTTATCGACGTCGTCGGCAGCGGTGAGGTCTAGATCTGCTAAAGTCACTGTGCTGGTCGTGATTTTTCCACCCTTTGGCTCAAGCGTGGCGTAAGTGGTTCCCGTTTTAAGTTTGGTGCCGGTGAACCGGCCTTGGAAAAGTTCTGGATTGGTATAAGAAAAAGTACCCACTCCAACGAGCACCACTAAGATGAAACTGATGATCCATTTTTGGGAACTTTGCATGGCGAGGAAGATAAAGAACAAGAACATTTAAACGGCATCAGCTAGCACTGGCAAGGTTTAAAATAAAAAGAGTATAGTGTTTTTGCTTTTTTGTTTTTTATGGACACTGTAGAAACTCCGGACTACGAATTTTCGCTTCCAGCGGAACTAGAAGTGGAAAGCCAAAGGGAGCTCCTTCATGCCTTGAGAGAACATGCTGACACCCAACACCCTGAAGTCCAAGCCCTACTCCAGGCTTGGGTGGAAGGCTTGCAAAAGACAGGAGCAAAAGACTTACGAGTCAACTGGGAGCAAGCGCGTCTCTACGAGGCTGCCGGCTTGACAGATGCCGCACTAAATCAACTCGATGCTATCTTTGGCCGCTTGGATCATACTGCAGCCGCAAACCGATCTCAGCTAGATCGTGCTATAGGAAATTTAGCCATTGATATGGAAGAGCGCCTTCTTCGCCCCTCATGAAAATCCTTACAGAAAATTTAGAGTCGATTCCTGGCATTGGGCGCTCGCTGGCCGAAGATTTACAGACGCTGGGCTACAGTAAAACCAGCGAGCTGGTGGGGGAAGATCCACAAGAAATGTATGATCGCCTCTGCGCGTTCACCAAGAGCCGCCAAGATCCCTGCGTGCTCTACACTTTTCGCTGCGCGGTTTACGCTGCCTCTGGCGGAAAAGATCCAGAAAAGTTAAAGTGGTGGAGTTGGAAATAACTCACGCTTATGAAAAAAGAATCCAAAACTTGGCTCACGATAGTGGTGGTGCTTTTAGCCATTTTTTTGGGGCTATGGTTTTATCCTCTTGCAAGAGTTATGGCCCCCAGCAGCATGGGCATAAAAGTGACCAGTGACTGGGAGAATTTGGAGCCAAATACCACCTCGGAACTGAGCTTTGTGATTCAAGACAATAATGGGGAAGTGATGAAGTCTTTTGAAGTGGAACATGAACAGCTTTTGCACCTGATTATTGTTCGTGACGATCTACAGGATTTCCAGCATTTGCACCCTAACTTTGATATTGCTACAGGGACGTTCACTACCTCCCTGAGCTTTCCCGAACCGGGTCCTTATACTTTGTATGCAGACTTCGTTTCTGCTCAAGAAGGGCACACTGTTTTATCTTTTAAGGCTTCGGTGACTGGAGACTACTTGCCTGTGGAACCCGTGGTGAATGTGATGGAAAAAACTACCGTGGGAGATTTGGAAGTCACCCCGCAATTCCCAACTACTTTAAAAACCGGGGACATGGTGACCTACGGTTTTGATGTGACCAAAGAGGGAGAGCCCGTTGAATTCGAGCCTTACCTGGGAGCTATTGGACACAGCGTGGTCCTCCATGTGGGTGATTTAAATTACCTCCACGCTCATGCCGATGAAGGCGCGCTCAGCTTTATGACCACTTTTACTCAAACAGGAACGTATGTGGCTTATACACAGTTCCAAGTGGGAGACTATGTATACACGGCACGCACCGTCTTTGAAGTAGGCCAGGGCACCGGCGGCTCTGGCTCACATATGACCAAATAAAATGAAGCAAATCCTCCTTTTGATAGGTGCAGCGAGTCTCCTCACCGCTTGTGGGACCACAGGTCCTCAGCCAGATTTCCATGTAAACCTTACACTTAGAGACGCAGAAGAGAGCGAGGACAGCAACTCTATTACAGAAACTTTTGTTTTAGATGGCTATGAAGGGACCTACACTTGGACTTACGACGGTTATCATCCGGATGACGAAAACTTTGAGCGGGATAGAAAGTACTATGTAAAGTTGAATGTGGAGTCTTTGCAAGAACTCAATCTTTTATTGCGTGAAAATGGGCTCCTCGTGAACCGTGATGCCATCGTGTCTACAGGAGAACCTTGGAGTTCTTTTGATGTGAGCTGGACGATTGCTATTCACGATGAAAAGAGCGAGGGCCACGTGGTGGGCGAAGCTATTTCTTGGGAAGACTATCGGCAAACCGAAGACCAAATGATGCCGGACGAAAGCTACTACGCCGCTCAGCAGGTGATGGGCTTTATTCAAGAACAGGTTGGTTTTGAACTAGACTAAGCTGGCCCCTGTCATTTCTGCAGGGATGGGAAGATCCAGGAGAGTGAGAACGGTAGGAGCTAAATCTCGGAGGCCACCCGCCGCCTTTTCGTGTGAAGGATTTTTGAGCGTACAGAGGGGCTCACTCATGAGTATAAGTGGGACAGGATTGCGAGTGTGAGAGGGGCAGGGGGTACCATCCAGTTTAGCTTCGTCTAGAGGATTAATTGCATGATCATAAATCATGTATTCAGCATTTCCATGGTCTCCAGTGAGAAGGACGCTGTAACCAGCGGCTATTGCAGCGGGAATGAGCTGGGCCAGGCAGGCATCAATGGTTTCTACCGCTTTGACAGTAGCCTCGTAGTGACCGGAGTGGCCCACTAAATCTAGATTAGCAAAGTTCAGTGCAATAAAGCTGTAGTCTTTGCCAAGTTCGGGCAAGAGGACTTCTGTTATTTTTGGGGCAGACATCTCTGGCTGCTCTGCATAGCTCGGGCATTTGGGGGAATCGATCATGATGCGCGTTTCCGTGGAGAAAGGCTCTTTGATTTGGCTATTAAAAAAGAAGGTGACGTGAGCGTATTTTTCTGTCTCAGCGATGCGCAGCTGTTTGAGTTTTGCTTGATCCAAAACGGAGCCCAAATTATTGACGACTATAGGCTCTGGGAAAACCACAGGAGCTTTAGTGGAGTAAGGCCCAAAAACGGTGAGAAAGGGTTTGGGGTCGTCTGGATTTTTAGGCTCGAGAAAGCGCTCAGTGAGTTGAGCAGCGCGGTCCGTGCGGAAATTAAAGAAGACCACCGCATCTTCTGTGTGGATGAGGCCGGCGGGGTCTAGTAGGAGCGGCTTTAAATAATAATCACTTTCGAGCCCGTTTTGATAGGCAGACTGTATGGCCGCCACCGCATCTGGAGCAGTAGGAAGGGGCTGCGCATTTTCGGTTGCTTGTGCGTAGAGTTCATAAGCTACTTCCGTGCGATCCCAGTTTTTGTCGCGATCCATGGCGTAGTAGCGTCCAATCAGCGTGGCGAGTTTCCCCAATTGGAGCTCGGCCATGTGAGCCTGCAAGGTTTGGATGAACTGCACAGCCGATTGAGGGGGCACATCTCGTCCATCGGTAATGCCATGCACATAGACTTTAGTAAGTCCCTGTTCTTTGGCAAAGTCGAGAAGCGCTAAGCAATGGTCTAAATCGGCGTGGACTCCTTGGTCAGAAATCATTCCGAGGATATGGAAGGCAGAGTTGTTTTTGCGAGCATGTTCAGCAGCAGCGAGAAGGGTAGGTTTTTTAAAGAAACTTTTATTGGCAATTGAGGCATCAATTTCTTGTAGCGGTTGCAAAACAATCCGCCCCGCTCCCATGGTGAGGTGACCTACTTCCGAGCCCCCTTGTGTACCTGCTGGAATGCCTACCGCTTCACCGGAAGCATCTAAGAGAGTCCACGGATATTTTTGGTACAAGCTTTTTAAAAAAGGCGCATTAGCGTTTTCTATGGCATTGCCCGCGTAGGGCTTGCCGTAGCCAAAACCGTCCAGGACACAGAGCAGTACTTTTTTCATGGCTCATACTATGCCTAAGATTGGCTCTGGGAGCAACCAGGAAGGCCCGTCGTGTACGGATCAGAAATAATCCAATTCTTCAGCTTTTTTGGAGTTTGCGAGGCGGATGGCGAAGTTGAGTTGGGTGGCCATGTAGGCCATGAGGGGAAAGACAAGGAGAATGAGGTAGGGAAGTCCAGACATGAGCAGGAAATCGTAGAGGCCGTGGAAAATCACTCCAATAAAAAGTGCGCGGCTGAAGAGTTTTCTCTCTTCTTCCTTGGTTTTTGCAAATTTAGCACGACCCACGGCGTAGCCCATCACTCCAGAAAAAAGAGCGTGAGCAGGCACGGCGGTAAAGGCACGCATAAAACCCACATCGGCTCCATATTGGAGGGTGTAGAGCACGTTTTCGAAGAGGGCAAAACCCAGGCTAGCGATCACGGTATAGGTGATGCCATCCATGAGCTCGTTGAACTTAGGGTGATCGTAGGCCACTTGGCGGACCACAAAAAGTTTTGCGAACTCTTCTGGCAAGGCGGTGAAAATAAAGGGCATTAAAACAGCGTAGAGTAGCACGTGATCTTGCCAAAAATTCCAGCCGTAGTTGTCCACCACGTACTCAAAAATTCCTGCTGGAATCGTGATGAAAAGTCCGCAAATAAACACGCGGCGCATGAGTGGCCAGGGCTCCTTTTCTCCCTTGTCCCGGTGCCAAAAATAAGCGAGCAAAAGGATAACCGGAATAGTGGCGACACAAAGAGGGAAGAGGAGCTGCTCCATCTTAGTGGGTGGCCAAGTAGTCGAGCGCAGCGTTCAGTTGATTATCACTGTCTTCGCCAAACTTTGCATCTTCATCCTCCTTCACTTCTACGTCGGGCGTGATACCCGTGTGATCAATGCTGTGATCGTTGGGGGTATACCACTTGGCGATGGTGAGACGGAGGGTAGAACCATCCGGTAGATCTTGCAGCTCTTGTACGCTGCCCTTTCCAAAACTTTGCACACCAATGAGAGTGGCACGGCCATAATCTTGCAACGCGCCAGCCAAAATTTCTGAAGCGGATGCCGAGCCTTCGTCAATCAGTACGACCATGGGCATGTCGGCTAGCTGTCCGCTGCCGGTGGTTTTAGTGACTTCGTTTTGATCGTTTCGTTTTTTAACAATCACACCGGTGCGCACATCATCAAAGAATTCGCTCAGCACTTCGATAGAAGCCTCCAAATACCCTCCGCCATTTTGACGAAGATCTAAGATCAAACCATCTGGATTTTCCAGAGTGATTTGGCGAACCGCATCTTGAAATTCTTTATAAGTGTCATCTCCAAATTGGTAAATGGAAAGGTGAGCGTAGGTTTTTCCACCGGCATTCATTTCTGTCAGTTCCACACTGGGTACTTGAATTTCTTGACGGGTGATGGTGAGCTCCAAGGGCTCATCTTCCCCTTCTCTCACAATGGTGAGTTTAACATCGGTGTCTTTGGGTCCACGAATGGTCATGATGGCTTCGAAGAGTGACATTTCGGACGTGGGCTGATCGTCCACCATGTAAATATAATCCCCAGATCTAAGACCAACTTGCTCTGCAGGTGAGTTTTTGAGGGGTGCAACAATAATGAGTTTTCCATTTTCTACCGTGAGTTCTGCGCCAATTCCCTCCAGTTCACCATTGAGACTGCTATTGAATTCCTCTGTTTCTGTGGGGTCCATAAAGACGGAATAGGGATCTCCCAAGGCATCCACCAAACCTTCGATAGCGCCGTAGGATTGCTTTTGATTGTCCACTGTGTCGATGCTCACGTATTCTTCTTGGATGGTGTGCCAGACAGTCCAGAACTCATCCATGTCTAGCGTCAATTCTAAAGAGCTTTCGTTGTTTGAAGAGGTGGAGTCGGAGTTAGGTGCCTGAGAATAAGCATTCCCTTGCCAGCCTAGTACTGCACCGAGTACGAGTAGGGCAACCGAACGAACTAAAGTGTTTTGCTTTTTCATGATTAAGGTGATTTTTAGAGCCGGCGTGGCTGAGCTATTGTAGCGGGCACGTCATGTTTTTGTAAGCAGAAAGTCAGAAAATTTTAAGTCTTTCTGTCAGGCATGGTGCTTAAGGTGGTGAGGCTTTTTCGTTCTTTGAATTGAAGGATCGACTACTTTTATTTTCAGCACTTTTGGCTTGAATCGAGTCTCTGCAGCAACCACAACAAGGAGGTGAGTAATGCTGCTTTCCGCGGGCCTTTTGGCCCTTCTCTCCGGCTGTGAGCAGTCGGTGCTGTACACCCAGGGCGAGATGGGGAGTCCCTATCAGTCGCCTGCGGAGTACGGTTCCGGCGGCTACGGTCCGGAGCTTACGCTGCCCTTCCGGTCGGGCGAGTACTGGATGGTCACCCAAGGCTACAACACCGGGTCCCACGTGGACTACGGGTTCAGCTACGGGAACGACTCTCTGGCACTCGACTTCAGCCAGAGCGGCTGCGAGGCGTACGGCAAGGACGTCACCCCCATTCTCCCCGGCACGGTCATGCGGGCCGAGGACAAGGGTGACGGCTACGGCAACAGCGTGCTGATCGAGTCGGCGGACGGCTACGTGGCGCGGTACGGCCACTTCTCGGAGATCACCGCTTCCGTGGGCGACCGGGTGGACGAGAGCGACACCATCGGCAAGGTCGGCAACACGGGCTACGCCACTGGCACGGCCTGTTCGGACCACCCGGGCACGCACCTGCACCTCGCGCTCTACCACGACAGCGACCACAATGTGGTGGAGCCCCAGCCGCTTTCGGGCACCGTGGTGCACGTGGGCTGTTGGTACAACCGCGAGGGCGAGGAGGACTGCTCGGGCAACCCCGGCGACTACGAGCCGGTCGGCGACGACACTCACCAGAACAACGAGGACGAAGGCGACAACGAAGGAACGGACGACGAGGAGGTGATCGAGAACGATGGCGACGGACTCAACGTGGCCTACCTCGAGATCTCTCCGGAGCGGGGTGTGAACGGTGAGACGCAGTACATCTGGGTCTCCACGATCGTCAGCGATGACGGTCGGCCGGACGCGACCCTCTCCATCGTCAACCCGAACGACGGCGTGACCTACGACTTCGACATGGACACCGAGAGCCACGAGAGCCCCTGGGTCTTCACCACCCAGAAAACCCTCCGCGATGCCGACACCTACGAGTACTGGGTGACGGCCGAGGACGGAGGCCGAAGCGACCACTCCAGCGAGCAGCACGTACGCGTGGACGAGGGCGGGGGAGACCTGCCCGAGTTCCTGCAGTACGGCGAGACGCTCTACGGCCGCGAGGCGGAGTGGAGCACGCTGGTGGAGTCCGACGACGAGCCCAGCGTGGTCCTCAAGATCGTGAACCCGGCCGACGCCACCATCTACTCGTTCGACATGGACGTGGAGGAGAGCGGCAACGACTGGCACGCGCACTTCAACAAGGAGCTCCGCGACGCGACCGTGTACACGTACTGGTACGAGGCCACCAACCGAGATGGTACGCAGAACTCGGACGTGCAGGCCCTGGAGACGGAGTAGTCGATTCCTCGACCTGAGAATGGTCGGCCACTGAAGCTCGGCAAGCTCTCGTCTCACGACGCTGAGATCCCGTTCATCGGTGCGTAGAAGATTCGTCTTCGTGGCGGATGTACTACTCTGGGGATGGGTCGCTCGTCGATCCATCCCTATTCCCCTAACTTTCATTTTATGAAAAAACTTTTATGTCTTTTGGCGGCTTGTGTTTTCTTTTTGTCGTGTTCAAGCAAAGAGCAGGTGGCTGAAACGCGAGTGGATGAGGAGCTGTTTGAAGGGCGGGCCGTTTCTGTGGATGAGCTTCCTTTTTCAGTGAATTTACCTGGGGGTTGGAGTGTGAGGGAAGAGAGTCAGTTGTACACTTTAAGTTTTGACGAGGGAGCGAGCGGGTACATCCAGATAGTCAAGGAACCTCTTGAGACGGGAGAACTGGGCTGTCACGAGGGCGCGCCGAAAAAATATTGTACGGTAGAGTCCGCTGGGATCTTTTATTCGGTGGTACTCACAGATAAAAGCATGAGCCCAGAAAGGCGTGCGGAGGCAGAAGAAATTTTGGGGAATATTCACTAGGAAGCTATCCCTGTAATTCCATTTCAATTCCAGCATCTTTCTAAGCTACCTAGAATTGACGGGTCACGGCTTCGTAAGAAAACGGCAAATCGTTCTTTTCTCTCAGAACTAGGCCTGAAAATTGCCCCTTGAGTGAGTATTTTTCTTGCACGCTCTACGACATTTTTGTCTTCATTAGTGAGCATCCATTCGAATATGTCCAAAGAGAAATCGGGTTCTAGTGTCATCATGGAATAACCGATCGTCTGCCAATATGCATCCGAGATTTTTGCCCCTCTAGAACACACTTCCATTAGCGTTTGTACTAAATCTACTCGCTCAGCACTACTCAGGGCTTGCCACTGTTCTGCCCCGCTCAGTTGATCCAAAGCCGCTTCTATGTTTGCTGGCACACCGGATTGAATGTCCTTTTTAAGAACGTTCGGATCGGGGGCACTTGAAGGAGTAGTAAGCATGATCGATATATTATTCTACCTTAGATTATACAATATTTTAAGATCTATGTAAATTGGTAGACCACGCCTTTTATAGTTTTTCTAAAGGTGCAATGCTCGTGGCCAACTTTTTGATGCCTACGGCTTTGTCTTTAAAAGCAATGGTGGCGATGCCGCCGCGCACACCAATAATCACACCTTCACCAAAACTACGGTGGCGCACTCGGTCACCGTCGTGAAGTTCGAGTGGAGCAAATCCCTGTTCGTCCTCCATGGGGATGATGCGATCTCCCAGGTCGGCGGGGGTCATGCTGCGAGCGGCCCCTTCTATAAGATGCTCTGGAATGTCCATGAGAAATTGCGAAGGGGCGTTTTGCTTGAACTCACCAAAAAGCATGCGCTGCTGGGCGTGGAGCAGATAAAGATCGTTCATTGCGCGTGTGATGCCCACGTACATGAGGCGGCGTTCTTCTTCGAGTTCATGAGGTTCAAAAAGCGCTCGGCTGTGTGGGAAAATCCCTTCTTCAAGGCCGGTCAAAAAGACCACTGGGAATTCTAAGCCTTTGGCGCTGTGGAGAGTCATGAGAGTGACGGCGTTGTGTGTTTCTTCCAGCGTGTCTAAATCGGAGATCAGACTGACTTCTTCCAGAAAAGTGGCCAAAGAGATGGCGGGCTCCAGGGCTTCGTATTTGTCCGCGACCGAAATGAGTTCGCCGATATTTTCGAGTCGGGCTTCACCATCTGGCGTATGGTCGGCCAGTAGAAAATCTTTATATCCCGATTCACTGAGGATGTGTTTTAGGAGGCCTGCCACCGCAAATTCCTGAGCGAGTTCTTGGAAGTGTCGGATCATTTTAGTGAAATTTTGCAGGGGTTTGGAATCTGATTCTTCCATCGCGTGGAAGAGAGAAATGTTTTTGAGCGCGGAATCATTTTGCAAAGTCTCGATGGCTTTTGGGCCGATTTTGCGCGGAGGGGTGTTTACGATGCGCAGCAAACTCACGCTGTCTGCGGGATTGTGCACCACGCGGAGATAAGCAATGAGGTCTTTAACTTCTTTACGGAGGTAAAATTTGAGCCCGCCCACGATTTTGTAAGGGATGCCAAAACGCATAAAAGCTTCTTCTAGTGAGCGAGACTGGGCGTTGGTGCGGTAGAGTACGGCAAAGTCTCGATAGTCTGGCACTTCCATGCCGCGTACGTGTTTTAAGATAGCTTCTGCCACGCGCTGGGCCTCGTCGCGTTCGTCACGAGCGGTCCAAATGCGGAGTTTTTGCCCGCCTTCACGCTCGGTCCACAGTTGTTTCTCCTTACGATTGCGATTGCGTTCTATCACAGCATGAGCGGCGTCCAAAATGAGCGAAGTGGACCGATAGTTCTGTTCGAGTTTGATGACGAGCGCTTCGGGATAATCTTTTTCAAAATCGAGAATGTTTTGCATGTTGGCACCTCGCCAGGAATAGATGGACTGGTCGGGGTCTCCGATCACGCAGAGATTGCGGTATTTTTCCGCGAGTTTTTTGACGAGTGTGTATTGAGCATGATTGGTGTCCTGGTACTCATCTACAGAAATGTATTGATAGCGTTCTTGGTACTGATCGAGCACTTCGGGGAATTTTTCAAAGAGCTCTACGGTTTTTAGGATGAGGTCGTCAAAGTCTAACGCTTGGTTGCGGGCGAGGGCGCGTTGGTAGGGGCCATAGAGTTCACCCACTTTTTCTGAGAAGAAATTGAAGGCATGCAGGCGGTATTCTTCGGGCCCCACGAGCTGGTTTTTGGCCTGAGAAATGTGCCCGAGCACCGCCTTGGGGTTGAGTTGCTTTTCATCGATGGAGCGCTCGCGCATGAGTTCCTTCATCAGCACCACTTGGTCGTTGGCGTCGTAGATGACAAAAGAATTTTCGTAGCCCAGCAAGTGAATGTGACGGCGCAAAATTTGCGAACAAACAGAGTGAAATGTGCCCACCGTGGGAAGCTCTGATTCGTCACCGAGAAGCTTGATAAGACGAGACTTCATTTCGTCCGCGGCTTTATTGGTGAAGGTCACGGCTAAAATGTTCCATGCTCGCACCCCCTTCTCTTGGATAAGATGTGCAATGCGATGGGTAAGGGCTCGCGTTTTGCCGGAACCTGCTCCTGCAATGATAAGGAGTGGCCCTTCGGTAGTGAGCACTGCTTCTTTCTGCTTGTCGTTGAGGCCTTCGAGGATATTCATGGGGGCTTATGATAGCAGAGGCTTGTGCCGCGTGAAAGCGTGTGTAAAGATGACTCAGTCTCCGCGCCACCATGACTACACGATCCCGTACACTGCTCGTCAGTTTTCTGCTTATTAGTCTCATTTCCTTTGGGGCCAACTATGCGGTGCGCCCTGCTGTTTTTGAGGGTTATTTGTGGCAAGCGCCGCTTGATCCGCAAACTGCGGAGGCCGTGAATTTGAGCGTGCAGTTTCCGTCGCAAAAGGAGGATCTGGAATACAGCACTCAGGCGGAAGTATTACGCTTTACCCTTACTGCAGATGAAGAATTTACTTTGCGCTACCTCACGATTCTGATTGAAAGTGCTGGCCTTGATTTACCCTCTAAAGCCAGCGATTGGAAGGTTTATCCAGTTAAAAATGGTCGCCCTGATTTTTCGCAAGAAGTGGGTTATGGAGAACAGTGGAAAGAAAACTATTTGAGGCTGCGTTTTTCTTCCTCGGCAGCCTTGGGCTACTTTGGGCAGGAGGGGGAAAATACTTTTGCTCTAGTCACTTCCGTGTTTAAAACATCAGAATCCACAGAAGTGCCATGGCTTTCTACGCGCTTTCCTCGTTTGCTGCCCGAAGGGATGGATTGGGAATTTCTACCGCTCAAAGTAGTAAGCCCTTGGATGGACGTGCAGGAACACTTTGTCATTTCCGATGTGAAAAGCCTACCTACTGAGTCACAGATGAAGAGCTAGCAATAGAAGGGTTTTTGTGATATAATTTCTAGAAAATTAAACACAAAAACTATGCCTACTGGTGCTGAACACCCCCTGGAACTCACGGAGGGCACCCAAAAAGCCCTTGATCATTTGCCCGCTAGTCCGGAGCTCAAACAGGCTTTAGATACCGAGCGAATCACTTGGGCAAATATTTGTAAGGCCCTCAACTCCGATCCCAGCGCGGCAGATACCGAGGCTATGAAGCTTTTTAGTGGAAATAATATTTTTGATTTCACCGTAAATCCTGGTGATACCTTCAATCAGTCTTTGGCGCTCAATATGTGTGGAAAAGGTTACGGCCAGCTGAGTACTGACCAACGTTACTTGGTGACGACCATTGAAATGATCCTCAAAGAGCAGGGGGTTAACGTCAGTGCTCTTCAAATTGGCGACAAGGTTTCTTTTAACTTTGAGAACGGAACCTATAGCTACACTCATGTAGAAACACCCACCGATGCTCAAACTGGTGAGTTGGAGCGTAAGGACCGTGTAGAGGTGAAAGAGAAAAGCGTGGCAGAACGTGAACGTCTGCTCACGGAACTCGCTCATTCAGGAAGTTTGTTTGAAGCGATGCGTGCTTATGGCGATAACCCCACTTATGCTGGCCGTGTAGCCTTTTTAAAAGCTCACGAAGGCTTTGCTGACTTAGTAAATGCCCAATTACCGGCTGGTTCTGCTGAGCGTTTTGACGCCAGCAAGTCCAATTTTGGCTACAAAGAAAGCAATAATGCCACTCAAAATATTGCGTTTTTAAGAGCTTATATAAAATTCCAACGTGAAGCTTTGCAAGCGGAGGCGGCTCCAGCTCCTGTAGAGCCCGTTGTTCCGGTGGCTCCCACCCGTCCAGCTCCTGTGGCTCCAGAGTTATCTGGCGCCCCTACTGTACGTATCGACAACAAAGCGTCGGAGGCTACTCCACCTCCATTGTCCACTACTCCTCCGCCTCTCCCTGTTGCTCCACCTCCACTTCCTCCTGAAGCTGCTGGGGAACCACTCGACCGAGATGCCTTCTTGGATAAACAATGGGATGAACGCATTCGTCCTCAAATCGATCAAATTGCTAAGGAATACCCTGAACTCAGGATTCGTGTTTACGAGCCCACTCCTCGTAATGCTTTTAAAGGAGATTTGCTCACCCGTGACTCTGCGACCGAAAGAGATCCCTGGCCCAATTATATCACCGACCATTCTAAATCGGTGGAAGTCACTAATCTTCTTACCGGAGAAACTCGTTTGATCCGGGTTTATGTAAGACCTAGGACAAGTGGGTACGATGAGGCTAGCGTTTCTTTATCTGTAGCGATGGACCACAAGGAAATAGCAAGTACCTCGGGAGATAAAACGTCGGTGCCTGCTTTGCTCCGTCGAACGGCGGACAGCATGTGCAGTCCCGAGGCTGGCCGTGCACGTCTTGAATATGACATGGAACATTTTTCTGAACTGCCTTTAGACCGTCAGGTTTACTGGCTCGATATGGCTGCCACCGACTACCTTTCTAATGCACGCATGGTTACTAAAGACAGTCCTGCCCGTGAACGCAAAATGGTGAGCAGCTATGGAGGGGTGTTGAATGATTTTGAAAGATGGCTCTCACAAATCAAAGCTGCTCCAGGCGCAAATGAGAAATACGCCACAGAAATCGCCCGCATTGGACTTCGCTTAGATAATCTTCATGACGTTTTAGAAGAAAAGAGCGACTTTTTAGGGAAATCACGAGAGTTAAGAAACGCCGGAGGTCTCAGCGGAGCAGCTACGGAGGATATGACTGCTTACAAAGCTCAAGTGGAGGCGATGAATTTACAAACCGCCACGGAAGCTTTGGAAAAGGAGAAAGATCCTAGCAAGAGAGCGCTCCTCCAAGAGCGCATCACTCAGCTGAGTAAATAAAACAGATAGAAAAGAGAGGCTCGCACGCGAGCCTCTCTTTTTTGTAAATTCTAGAATGTTTATTCCTACTCTTCTTTTTTCGAGTCTACCTGTGGGACCAATTTAAGGTTTACTACAGGGTCAGTTCCATCTGCCTTGTATCGACGGGCAAAACGAGGCACGACGGCCAATTGGTCTTCTAATGCTTCCGCTTGAGGAACGGCTGCTTTGTACTCCTGAACAAAGCTTCCACGATTTTCACCGTAAGTAGGCTTGGCAGTGGTATCGTATGCAAAGCTAGGAATAGTCACCGGTACTTCTGTGGGTTTGGGCGCTTCCATATTAAGATCCGTGCCCATGGTGGGGAATTGACCATTCACTGCGGTATAGTCTAAAGCACCGCTGCAATCCCAACCTGTCTGAGCTCTGAAAGTTTCAGCGTACGCGGCTAAGCTGTGACGACGTAAAATCATGCTCACCGCTTCTGGGGTGAGACCTGTTTCTGCGAGGATGGTGTCTACAGTCACCGGACGGTTCTTTTTTGGGTCTACTAAAAGACTTAAATAAGCGGCTTCACGCGCCATGGTGGTACGGAGAGTCCCTACATCTTCTCTAGCACTTTGCACTTCAGAAGGGCTGGCTGCATTGGTTTGTGCGTAAAGATCGTCTAAGGCGGTCGTTTGAGTTCCTACATCTGAAGCGGTCACCTGCCCTTGCACCTTCCCCAAGAGGGCGTCTGCCACCAAACGAGCGGCTTCTTTTCTGGTTAATTCTTTGCCCATAATATTCCCTACAGCACTGTTGAAGGCTCCTTGATTTGCATCCAAGGCTGGGAAAAAAACACTGCTTCCTACACTAGCGGGTTCCGGCGTGCATTCTGCTGCCATATCTACTACCTGGGCAGGGCGGTACTTGCTGGCGTCCTTAGCTTCTGCATCTTTAGTGAGCAGGTCAGCTACAAAAAGTAATTCTGAGAGTGCCATAGGTCTTCGAAAAGAAAAATAAGTGCCTATTTTGCTATTCTTTTGCCGATCTGTCAAATCTTTTGTTTTTGGCTTATTCAAGCCCCAAGCTGTCGACTTGAATGGTTTTTATGGTTTGCATGCTTGAGAGGAGTGGCTAAAAGTGCTATAATGAGGAGATCTAATAAAAATAAAACGTATGGCAAACTTGATGCGCAGCAGCGCAGGCACTCTACTCGGAGTCCTCTCTCTTTCACTCCTCTCTGTTCCTTTAACTGGAGCAGAAGTGATTACAGAAAGCGAAGCTGCAGAAACCGGGCTCCCCTCCAATGTGGAGCATGTGCAAGTGCTCCCCGGCGACGGCGAAGTGACTTTGACCTGGGATGCTGCTACGGACGATTCTGGAGTAGAAGGCTATAATGTTTATACTGGCCTTAAGTCTGTCTCTGAAAATGGGGGCAGTTATACACTGGGCTCCAGTGACGCCGGTGACACCACTACCTATGTGGTGGATCATCTGACTAATGGCGTGACTTACTATTTTGCAGTGAAGGCCTACGATGAAGAAGGAAATGAATCTGCTGAATTTTCTAGGGAAGTGGAAGCAACCCCTGAAGTTTCTGAGACTGGAGACTTTACCGCTCCTACTGTGAACCATGTAGCTGCTGTTTCTAATACCCTTGTGGAAGTTGTTTTCTCCGAAGCAGTAACACTTCCTGCGGATGCCAGCTCTTCTTTTGCCGTGGAGGCCAGCGATGGTACTGCTGTGGAAGTCATCGATGCTTATCTTTCTGAAGATCCAACCACCGTTTATGTGGTGACCGATACTCAGACAGCTGAAGCTATGTATACACTCACGGCCAGCGCGAGCATCACGGATCAATCTGGAAACCCTATCAGCAGCGGAACCTCCGACACTGGAGTCTTTGCTGGAAGTTCTTTGGAAAAAACAGAAAACGATAACACTACTACTAGCGACGTGGCGTCTGATGATGGATTTAAAGTAGAAGAAGTGGACTCTAGCTCTACCAATGAACTTGTCCTCAGCTTTAGCCAAAAAGTCATGGTAGCAGATCCTTCTGCCTTCACCATCCAAGCCGCTGACGACGCCACTCAAACCATTGAAGTGCTTGCCGTGAGCGTGGATAGCGATGATGCTACTCAAGTGACTTTGGTGACCGAAGATATGGAAGCGGGCTTTGACTATGTGCTGACTTTGGATGAGAGCGTGCTCAATGAAGATGGAGCTACCTTAGACAAGGCAGACCAAACTATTGAATTTACAGCTAAAACTTTGGAGCTCGCCGATGTGATTGCTCCAGAAGATGTAACAGATTTCTTGTCCAGCATTGTGGACGAAACTTCTGTGGCGCTCAGTTGGACGGCCAGTGTGAACAGCGCTGGAGACTTGGCTAAGTACTTGGTTTACCAAAGTGCCGATGGCGGAGCTAGCTTTGGAGACCCAGTGACCGTAGCTTCTAACTCTACGAGCTACGATGTGACTGGTCTCACTCCTGGAGCTACTTACACCTTTAAGGTGACGGCTGTAGACGAAAGTGGAAATGAATCCGAAGGAGTCATGACCACCGTGACTCTGCCCGAAGCTGGACCTGAACTCTTATTGCTCGTGCCCTTGGCGCTCGCTGGAGCCGCTGTGGTGGGACGAAAACGAAGGGATTAGTGTTGTCGGTGCGCCGACATTCTATTTAAAACAAGAAACGAAAGGAGGTTCCCTGGGGAACCTCCTTTTTGTGCTGCAATGAGCGTATGAATAAAATACTGTGGATTGGACTTTTGGCTTGGGACCTTTGTGTGGGCACTGCACTGCTGCGTTGGATGCCGGCGTTTCAAATTCATGCTTTAGACATAGGACAGGGAGACTCTATTTTGCTCACCACAGCAGAACAGCACCACATTTTGGTGGACGGCGGGCCCGACGAAACTGTTTTAGCTCAGCTCGGGCAGGTGCTGCCATTTTTCTTTAGGGACATTGATTTGATGGTGCTCACTCATCCTCATGCTGACCATGTGGTGGGCCTACTTTCTGTACTCGACCGCTTTGAAGTGCATGCGGTGCTCATGAGTGCTCCTGTTTATAACAGCGCCCCTTACGAAGCTTTCTTGAGGAAAGTGGGTGAGTTGAATATTCCTGTGTACATGGCGGAAGCCGATGTGGATTTTACTTTGGGGGAGGCGACGCTGGACGTGCTTTATCCGCTGGAGCCCACGACCGGAGACCATTTGGACGACATGAATGACGCGTCTATTATTATGAAGGTGAGTGAGGGTGAGCGCAGCGTGATGCTGACAGGTGATGCTCAAACCAATGAAGAAGAACTCTTAGTAGAGCGTGGTGAAGACTTAGAGGCGGAGATTTTAAAAGCCGGACACCATGGTTCTCACACCAGCAATAGCGAAGCTTTTTTGGAAGCAGTGGCGCCGCAGCTTCTGCTTATTTCTTGCGGACATGGGAATAGTTATGGGCATCCTCATCGCGAGATTTTGGATCGTGCTGCGGCGCTGGGAATAGAGGTTTTACGAACAGACCTCGAGGGTCGTATCGATGTGTTTTTTGATGATTTGGAAGCGGTGAAGTGGGGCGATCTTCAGTCCTGGGTGCGCTCAATTTTAGCTCCAAGTTGGCGGAGCTTTTCATCGATGCGTTCGTAGCCGCGGTCGATGTAGTTGATGTCGCTGATTTCCGTGCTGCCTTCAGCAATGAGAGCAGCTAAAACCATGGCGGCGCCAGCTCGAATGTCGTGGCTGACGATGGGTCCGCCTTTGAGTCGGCGAGCACCGGACACGAGGGCTTGATGGGGATTCAAAAGTTCGGTGCGAGCCCCCATGCGTTCGAGCTCTGGGAGATAATTGAGGCGGCCTTCAAACAAAGTTTCATGCACTTTTGTGCTGCCTTCACACTGGGTAAGGAGCACCGCGAAGGGTGCCTGAAGATCTGTGGCAAAACCGGGATAAACGGCGGTTTGTAATTTTTCTACGGCACGCAATTCTCCGTGGGGCTTGATGTGAACTTCACTCTGTCCGAGAGTAAAATTCGCACCGACCTCTTCTAGTTTTTCCCAAAAACTATCCAGTTGATCTACAGGGCAGTTTTTAATCGTGACCGTTCCGTTGGTGAGCACTGCCGCGAGTACCAAAGTTCCTGCTTCTAAATAATCGGCCGTCACCGTGTAGTCAGCGCCCTTAAGCGTTTGGCCTCCGTGAACAGTAAGAGTGTGACTTCCAATACCTTCAATTTTTGCCCCCAAGGCGACGAGGAAATGACAAAGGTCTTGCACATGAGGTTCCATAGCAGCCCAACGAATTTCGGTAATGCCACTGGCACAAACGGCGGCCATGAGCGCGTTTTCGGTAGCGGTGACGCTGGCTTCCGCCATGATGATTTTGGCGCCGGTGAGAACTGGAGCGGTCATATGAATTTCTTCCGCACTTTCGATGAGCTGGGCTCCCAGCGCGGTGAGCGCATGCACATGAGCATGTACACTGCGCTTGCCGAGCACACAGCCTCCGGGGTAGGCCAGACGTGCTTCTTTAAAACGTCCGAGTAGGGGGCCGAGCAGAAGGATGGAAGCACGCATGTGCTTTACGAGATTGTCGTCGATGTTGGTCGGCTCGAGGTGTGCTGGATTCACAGTGACCGTGTTCTCGTTAAAAGTGACCTCTGCCCCTAGGCTGGAAAGAATTTTCAAAAAAGCATGCACGTCGGAAATGTCTGGAATATTACGAAGCGTCACGGGCTCTGTGGCTAGCAAAGTGGCTGCTAGGATGGGGAGTGAGGCATTTTTGGACCCGCTCACACTGACTACCCCTTGGAGAGGGACTCCGCCTTGAACAATGAATTTGGGCATAAGTGTTGGCTATAGTACCAGAAAGGCAGCCTTTTTGCTACTGTCATCCTTTTGATAGCACTCAGGCATAGACTTGATCGTAATTATTTATGTTGTATCATCCACCCCTAACGTTTTACCCTATTTATGGAGTTGGGAGGACATCAATTCTCGGAACAGCTTGTACCTAGTTTATTTCCCGATGAACCCAGGCCGGCTCTACTCTTGAGGGGTCAGGAACCAGTTGATATATTGCGGTTCACTCATGACAATGCTTCTCAGCTAGCAGCCCTTCAAGTAAATCACCCTGTAATAGCGGTGTATCCCATTCAACTGCCTGCTTGGGGTAAAATGGATCCACGTGAGTTGAATGTAGCTACAAGCTGGCACCGAGACTTGGCTGCTGGTTCCAGTCAGTCCCCCTGGACTTCCACTATTTTGGTGAATGATTCTGGGGGAAACCTCCGGAACAGGACCGAATGGAGATCTAACTTGGCTTTCTTGCGTTTGTTAGAAGCAAATGCTGCTGTATTGAGTGACCTCATCCAACAGGAGACGACAGGCATCGACAGGGCGAGCCTCACTGATGACTTATCTTGTGCCTTAGATACGACTAAAAGCGAAGAAGATCGTTCAGCTGCTGCACACTTTCTTTTCTTAGGTCTTATTTATCAACGAAAAGCTTGTTTTAATGATTTTTTGGCCGCATATCAAAATACACAAGGCTCTCATGTCATTCCTTGGTCTGAATTGGGTAGCGCGGCTGGATTTATTGATAATAGAAGAGGTTTTCACCGTGGACTTCCTAGCAGCTCTGGAGATCCTCTATACCGTTTCGCCTTGATTGGCAGTGGATCCAGAGTGACTACTAATTTTTCTCGAGCTACCGAACTTACACCCTCAGTTGTTTAGCCAGGAGTTGCCTTCCGCGCTCATTTCGCTATAATCCGCATGCTCTTGAGTGGCACTGCCGCTTTTGGGCACCAATTGGGCAGGTTCCAGAGTGGCCAAATGGGGCGGACTGTAAATCCGCTGGCTCTGCCTTCGGGGGTTCGAATCCCTCCCTGCCCACCATAGCAAAGTTTTTAATTCTGAAATAATCCGCGAATGGGGTGAAAAAGGCCACTGGCGGAGTTTCTGATTGTGAAATCTGGTTTTCTTTCTATACTGGTATCATGCCTCAATCTGACGAAAGGTTTACCGCTCAAGAAATTAAAGCTCTGCGTGAAGAGAATCCTGTGCGTGAGAAGACACCGGAGCGTGTTTTAACTCCTCAAGAACGGCTGGATGCTGTTCGTAGGGATTTGGGTTACTTTGTTAAAAACTATCGTCAATTCCAAGCGAACTACCCTGAAATAGACCACGAACTAGACGCCCGGTTCCCTCAATTCCGGCAAGCCACAGCTGACCTGATGAATATGTTGGATGTACTCAGTGCACCTGATGGCGGCATCTCTGATGCCGCGGCTCTTCAATATTTGAGCCGTTATAATGCAGCGGCTCCTCGAATAAACGCAGCTTTTGATTCGTTGAGACAAGACCAACGAGTAGCAGGGGATCCTCTTCATGCTGCCCTTAATGCCGGCGAGACTTTGTCTCTTAACGATACACAGAAGGCAGAAACTATTGCCTTTGCTCGCCAGCTTTTTAAGCAAATCTTTCCTGAATCCAATGTCTCACAGACTGTGCGCTTAGCCACAGGTCAATCGCATTTAGAGGACTATCAAAAAGTTTTGGTGGCCCCTGCGGAAGGAATCGAGGCTGTCGTTATGGGCTTCATTAACCTTTTTAATCCTCAGACTTATCGCGACCTGAACGATGGAATACAAACCGCTTGTGGGATGGACTACGAGGAATGGTGTACGGCGTGGAAAATGCTCAAATCTGTTTACGAAAATGCTTCTGGCGCAGATATCGCTGAGGTTTCTATTTCGTTTATAGTTGCCGTTTGTTTTTTGCTAGGTGGTGTTTCTAAATTGGGCCAGATTGCTAAGGGCATGAAAGTCCCGGCCTACCTCATGCCTGCTGTGGAAACCGTCACCGTTGGTTCACGCGCTCTGCACTACAGTGAAAAGTTACAAATTCTACCTTTAGGGGTATTGGGTGGGCTGTCCTTGAAGTACGGACAGTAGAAGTTTATCCGGGCCTATTTTGCTACTTGCTGATAACGATACTTCACATTATAGTGGCGCAGTTCACGAGGGAGATCAGCGACAAAGTTCAAAAAACTTCGGTCTATAGAACTTTGAAAGTTGGTATTAAATCTCCCTTTGGACGCCATCTCTCCATTGTTTGGCTGCAAGCCATCTTAGCTCAGTTGGTAGAGCGGCGGTATCGTAAACCGCAGGTCACCGGTTCGATTCCGGTAGATGGCTCCATTCCGTCGCCCGAAAGGGCTTACCAGGGCCACTTTAGCTCAGCTGGTAGAGCAACAGTTTTGTAAACTGTGGGTCGTCGGTTCGAATCCGACAAGTGGCTCCATTTTGGGTTTGAACTTATTTTATTCCAAGTAAGCCTCTCTTCGATGTTTTACTGAAAGTACCATCAGGATTTGCAAGCTTCCATCCTGGTTCAAATCGAAAAGCACGCGGTAGTCACCAATACGAAAACGATATTCTCCCAAGCTTGAATCGGTGAGTTTTTTGGCAAAGCTCAAAGGGTCTTCTTGTTTTGAGAAAAAATCCATCTTCTTTAAGATTCGTTTGGCGGTTTGTTTTTCTAATCGACGAAGGTCTTTGACGGCGTTTTTGGTGTACTCAATTTTGAACATGCAATCATTTTATGCCGAATTCTTCCATGAGGGCTTCATGAGATTCAGTTTCACCGTTTTTGGCTTGTTCACGTGCTTCTTCAATCTCTTTTTTGAGGATGTCGATGAGTTCGTCTTCGTCACGCAAAGGATTGAGCTCAAAAACGGGTTTGGAATGGACCATCACGATGTAGCGGATGTTTTTTTCGCGAGCGGTCTTCCACAGTGAGGTGAGGTTTTTGCGGTATTCTTTGATACCTATAGTTTTCGTAATCATAATAAAATTGTTACAACAAAAGTGTACACTTTGTACCGCTGAAGGTCAAGTCACTGTGTCTGCCCCTGCGACAAAACCAGAACACAAACATAAAATAAGTTGAAAATAGTGTGCGTCCATTTTTAGGGTGTGCTTTTTGCCATCACTGCAGAGGGGCGAATTTCTCCATGATTCACTCTGTCCCATTCATCCGCTAAATGGGCAGCTGCTACATCCACAAAAGGAGGGGAGGGTTTGTCTTGAGGACACTTTATACAAAGGTTCACACTTAAACCGAACCTTTCCACTAGAACATCCACCGCTGCTTGCCGAAGTTCAGGGTCAGTTGCAAAACAATTGAGCAACTCGGAGCCTGGATTCTGCCCGGGAAGTGCCCTAAACCGAATAAACCTTACGCCGTAAGGGATCCTATGCCCGTTAGCTCCTCCCATCTCTCTAAAAACACTTCGCTTCACAAAATCAATGAGCTCTCCTCGCGTTTGCGCACCTCCCTCTCTTAAGGCTTTAAATTGAGCTTCATCTGCATCGATTGCCCTTTTTAACTCAGGTGCCATCGGCACTCTAGACCAGTTTACATAGGAAGGTTCGGGAACGAAATTACCAGATTGAGGACTAACGTCTTCCAAGACTACACACCCTCCTTGCCGAGCTCCAGCCAGTAATCTGTAAATCATGCTTAAATTTGGAATGGTATTCGGATTGTCCAAACTTTTAGAATCAGGCTTTACCCGTTCTGGTATCTTCCATTCTGGGAAAGCCCGCTCTAAGGCTATTGCAGCTGGTAAAGTTGTAAAATCCGCTGAAGAACCTAAAATGACGGGGACCGGCACTCTTGGTTTGCCTGGATGGACAGACTGATTTTGACTCAAACAAGCGCCCCTAATCCTATCTCTTAGCCAGTTAAATACTTGCTTTACTGAACCCGGATTGCCGAGGTCAAGCTTCACTCTTTCTGAAATCAGCACTCTTATTGCGTCCTTTGGGTCATTGGTGTCCGCCTGAACTCGGGAGCTAATCATTTCAGTCCATAGGGCTGACTCCACCCGTGGAAACCGCTATACTCACTGCGATGATTCTTAAAGACAATATCATACTGGCTCCTTACACCACCTACCAGATTGGGGGTCCGGCGGATTATTTTGTGGAGGCGGCTTCTAGCCAAGAAGTATTGGAAGCTTTGGAGTGGGCTGCGGAGAGGGACATGCCCTTTTATGTTTTTGGCGGGGGAAGCAATTTGCTTTTTGATGATGCGGGATTTAGAGGTCTTGTGATTCGCTTGCGGGGTGGAGAAGTGAGGGTAGAAGGAGAGAGGATAAAGGCGGACGCAGGAGTGATAACAGCAAAAATGGTGAAGGCTGCCGCCGATGCTGGACTCTCTGGGATGGAAGCTTGGAACGGACTCCCCGGAACAGTGGGAGGTGCAGTGCTAGGTAACGCAGGATGCTTTGGAGTGGAAACTAAAGACCTTTTAGAATCTGCTGAAGTGTGGCGACCCGGCGAGGGCGTTCAAACAATGGTACCCGATTTTTTTGAATACCATTATCGTTGGTCTCGTTTAAAAAAAGATCCCGGAGTGGTGCTGAGCGCTACTTTTAAACTGTCCCATGGAGAACCTGAAAAAATTGCTGAAAAAATGCAAGAAATTGCACGCAGTCGTATTCAAAAACAACCGCCGGGATCAAGCACTGGATCGTTCTTTAAGAACCCGGAAGGGGACCATGCAGGACGCCTCATTGAAGCGGCTGGACTCAAAGGAAAAGTGCTAGGAAAAGCACAAATTTCCCCTCAGCACGCCAACTTCTTTTTGAACCGTGGTGGTGCTACGGCCGGGGAAATTTTAGAGCTTGCTGCGCTCGCTCAATCTGAAGTAGAAAAACAATTCGGGGTGCATCTAGAACAGGAAGTGGTTTATGTCCCCGAAGAATAAAGCCGCTTGCAGAGTAGGCAGTCAGATGCTTATAATGGCCAGCGAATCCACTAATCCAACGCTATGAAAGCTTTATTTCAAAATCAATGGTTCCGCGAATTTCTGATTTTTGCAGGACTTCTTACTGGTGCACTGCTTGTGACTACCGCTTTTGCTGAACCCAGTTTTGCGACCTCCCTCATCCAAAGCGATGATCAAATCGGTGCCGTTAAGGGCCTCACTGGAGGGGAAGGGGATCTCAAGACCTTAGCTGCTACGATTATCAATTTCTTCCTTGGCTTCCTCGGCTTTGTGATGGTGGTGATGATCATTTATGCCGGTGTGCTCTACGTGACTTCTGCGGGCAACGAAGACAATGTTGGAAAGGCAAAGAAGATTCTTCTCTACTGTGTGATTGGAGTGGTTTTGATCGCTATTTCCTACGCTTTCGTCAATACCTTGTTGGGAGTTGCTGCTGGTGGCAGCTCTTCTGCTACTACCACCACAGGTACAGCAAATTAGTCCTTACTTAAACTGCAACAGAAAGGGTGGCCTTCTCGGCCACCTTTTCTTTTTGTCCTTCTTCTATGTTTAAAATGATGGCTTGGTCTGTGATTTCTGCGATGAGTTTTACTGGGAAGCTCCGCTGACTCCACTCCCACCATAAGAAACTCCTTGCAGAGTCTAAGGTAACGAGACAATCGGTGGTGGTGTCAAAACTAAAGTCTTTGAGTTGTCCCAAACGTTTCCCTTTTTTATCGACTATTTTTTTCCCATTGATGAGTGTGCGGCGCAGTCCAAATTCTTGAAGTCGAAGAATATCTTCTGGGTAGGAGAGGTCTTCGGAGCTATTTATTTCTACTTGTTCTTTGCCCCAAGTACGAATGTCTTTAGGGGTCATCACCCGCAGCCATCCTACTAAAAAGGCTAGGATTTTCCCGGATTCGGGGTGAACAAAAACAGCCCGAATTTTCCCTAGAATTTTCCCTTCTTCGGCGCTGAGGACAGGGAGCCCGGCGATCTGTGACCAGTAACGCTTCATCCTTGTTTTTGTGGCCTTATTATGCTATAATGAACAGATTAAAACAAAAATAAATGGCCGCTACTCTTGATGAAGTTTTGGACCTCGCGAAAAGTTCTCATTCCCTTTCTGAGGAACAACTGAGTCGTATTTTGGTGCTGGCCCCCGACATGGGGCCGGAAGATTTGGAAAAGCTTAAAAGTATGCTCACTGGTCTCCAAGAAGCTGAAATAAAGGATATGAAGAATGAGCTCGAAATGCGCAAGAAAGTGGCTGGGGCTCAGCACGCCTGGGAAAGCAAGAATGCTCGCCACGCTTTGGAGGAACAAGAATCTGTTTCTCAAATAGACGATGCTGCATCGGCGGATGCCGCTCTTCACTCTCTCTAATTTTTTCTATGGCCGAAGACACACCTACCCAACCAGAAGCTCAAGGTTATGAAAACCCTATGGCCCTCTATGCGAGTCTTAATGATTCCTTAACTCGAGAGCAGGGGCGCTCTATCCCTCCCGCTTTTACCGAGTATTTACAAAAGGAAGACCCCGCCCTTTATGCAGAACTTTGTGCGGCCGATGATGCTGGCCAAAAAAAAGAGGCGGGCCCCTACACGACAGAGCAATTGCATCGAGTGGAGACTAGCTTAACAGAATATACCAGTGAGAAATTTGTAGGTCTGATGAAAGAATGCAACGTGCAAAATGCGGATTTGGCGACCTTCGACTTTTCTGTAGTTGGACAAATGCAGATCAATCTCCCTGGATCCTACCCATTCACCTTGGTACAAATTGGACGTGGCAATTGGACGCTCAATGGCTTGGTTTACAAGACTTCTGCTGAAGAAGTTTTTGAAGATGTAGCCGATCTACAAAAATGGGCCAGTGATATTGAAAGCGGAACTTTGGCGAGCGCTGTAGAAGAGCCTTTCACTATTTCCCCTTCGGGCTTTGTGCTTTTCGATTATAAAACGATGGGCAGCAGCAACACCTTTGAGGCTTCGGATTTGGCTGCTCTCCAAGGCTTTTTGAATGGAATGTATAAGAGTATCACTCAAAGTGCACCTAATGATGCACGCTTGGCTTCTTCACACACGATCAGCGGCACTAAAGAGACCGTCGCTAAGAAACCAGAAAGGAGTGAGACGGAAATAAAGACGGTTCGAGACAGGATTCAAGCTCACCCTGAAACAGTGATGGATGGGGACAAAAAGAGTTTTGTCTTTAATGTAGCTAGAAACAGTCCGGAAGATCTCTACGGTCGCATTGAAAATATTTATTCTACGGAAGAGGACCATCAGCTGACTTTAAACTCCAGCCGTTATCCGGACCGTGTGTTTAAGTACGACACCAACCGTGGATCTTTTTATGAATTTAAAGACGGAGGGTTTACTGACCAGCGCTTAGTGCTGAGAGCAAAAGACCACGTTAATTCCGCGGGAAGCAAAACGCCCCCTGCCGCGCCCAACGATGCACCCAAACCTGTAGAAAGTCCCAAAGAAGAAGTGAAACCCCTCAGCGAGAAAGACAGCGTGGCCTTGGTGGCTTCTCTCCACGAACTTCGCGGACAAGCCGAGGCACAACTCCGCGCCCTGGAGGGATCGAAATCGACGCGAACCAGTAACCCAGAAGGTTGGCAGAAGCTTGATGGGACATATCACACGATTCAGATTTTGTTTGCTACTAAGGGTTTTGATCTCAATAAAGTTCCCGTTGGCACTCCTTACCTAGAAGAGGTTAAGGCCCTACAAGAAGTACTGCCTTCTCGTTTTGCCGCCTTGGGAATCCCAGAAAAATCACCTGCAAAAGCTAGTGCAGTAGCTCAAAAGCCAGCAGGTCAGCCAGCCCCAACGGAGCCATCCGCCGCTTAGGCCTTACACAAGGAGTTTGCTCCTTCTTGCATTTTCGCCTATACTCCCGATGCTTTGGGTTTATTCCCTATGGCAAAGTCGGGGTATAGCGCAGTTGGCTAGCGCGTCTGGTTTGGGACCAGAAAGTCGCAGGTTCGAGTCCTGCTACCCCGACCATTTTTAAATCAAGTCAAGTCTGCTCGTGCGGCCTTTTTCGGCTCATGATTT
>CAZUWE010000007.1:0-61730 GCA_964624175.1 uncultured Candidatus Peribacteria bacterium
CCTGAAACAGGGGTGATCTTTTAGTTCGTACAACGAAAATTCGAGTATCTATCGCCATAGGTACTCGGGTCATAGGGCTAAATCATGCCCGTATTGGCTGGGGTGGAGGGATTCGAACCCCCGAGTGAGGGATTCAGAGTCCCTTGCCTTACCACTTGGCGACACCCCATCGGTGCGATGGGGTAATACCACCATCATCGTGCCGGAAGCATACAAAACCATAAGCGCTTCTGCAAGGCCCGGTAGCTATGGAGTGTGAAAAATAATTAGTAGAACCTATGCGCCTTCCTGTTCATGAACAGTGGTTTGCGATGGCCGATTCTGTATCAGAAATGAGTTTATCAATCTCACCCTCGGCGCTCACAATCACCTGGTCGCACTCCTTCGCCCACTCCATTTCCTTCATGAAGCTCGCATGACGACGATCGAGTTCTTCCTGTGGCAAGGTGCTGCGTTTTAAAATGCGTCGCTGCAAAGTGTCCCACCCATCCACGGTTAAAAAGATGGAGCACAGATTTTCTTTGGGAATGAGGTCACGAATCGAGCGAAGACCCTGCACATCGACTTCACGAATCACCGTCTTTCCTTCACGCAGCGGCTTCATGATTTCCTCCTTAAGGGTTCCATAATAGTTCTGACCATGCACCACCGCCCATTCTAAAAAATCGTCCGCATCGATCCGCTGCTTGAACTCTTCCTTGCTTACAAAGTAATACACTTCGCCGCTCTTTTCACCCGGACGCGGATCACGTGTGGTGCAAGAGATGGGAAAAACAAAATCGGTGTGATTGGCTCGCAGAGCTTTAAGCACAGTACCTTTTCCAGAACCCGACGGACCCAAAATAAGAAAGAGTTTTCCAGGCAGTGTTTCCATGGCTCGTAGTGTAGAGGCAGCTTCTCTCAAAGACAAGCCGTTGAGCCCCTTCCAAAAACCGTCATTTTGGAGTATAATAATAAGATTTGTTCTTTTACAAACCCTGAGTCGAGAGAGACGGCCGCTGATCACGCCCTAGACTATGCGAATGATCAACCGCCATCCCTCTTTGCTCCAACTCAATTTAAGTCTTTGGGACAAGAATAAGTCTATGACTTATTCCGCCCACGCTTGGACTCAAAAATAAAAATAAAAGTCCGGAGACATCGAGGAATTGGCCGAAAGACTCCTCTCCCTGAATGCTTTGCATTCAACGGAGCAGCAGAAGACTTTCATTCCAATTATGCAAGAGCGCGATTCACACCTCTGTTAGCCATTAGTGCCACATGTGTCCCTTGAGTCGCGCTTTTGAGCGTGATCTAATATAGGTCAAATATTTGATGAGCACATCAGAAAAAAATTACAAAGTGCTTGGAGAAGGGCCAGTGGTAAAAATCGCTCCACCCCCAATTATTCAAGAACCGGGACCCCAGACCCAGGCTGAACGGGTCTGGACTCTCGAGGAAATTCGCCAAATGCACGATATCCAAGCCTGGCTCGATTGTATGCAGTATGTGGAAGACGAGCTGCTTCACCGCAAAACCAGAGAAATTCGAAAGCTGGTGATTAATGCCGTACTCGCAAGTATGGCACAAGAACATAGAGAAGTAAGCGACAGTGATTTTGAAAATGCTACAGTTAAAATTCGCCGAATCACCCTCCCCGAGGATTTTGATTTGTATGGCGGTAGAAGAGATTTCTATGTACCTACCATCACGTTCAAAAATGAGGACGATCAATTGAGGCTCTTCATGAAAATGGATGCTTGGTTCAGATCGTCCATGACACTTCATGTGCCTGCCAAACGTTTTGTAGATGCATCTCAAGGAGTGGTGACACCTTTTGTGCCGGTGGGGATACGACCCGTTAGCACCCTCATGGCTCTCTCTAAAGGTATTGGAAAAACTGTGCAAGTGCACAGCGGATTCGCCGTAGATCCATTGTCTCTTCAACGGAAGGACCATCCAACGGATGCAATCGTTGGGAAGTGGGTTGGTTTACTTGGCTATGCAGTGAGGCCAAAAGACTCAAGGAACTTAGCTAATGAACTCATAGCTGACCGCACGGCTTACTATGAGATGGTGAACCCGACCATCGCAAAAATGGAAAGGGCTGAGTCAGGCATGGATGAACTTGAAGCAACTCTACTGGATGGCATTGTTCCTAATGAGGAGATCGAAAGACTGGTGGCTCTTAGTAAAGAATTCACACAGCAGCAGTTAGCTGAAGCAGATATTTTCACAAATTCCGACTTTGGTAAAAAAGCTGGCTTTTTAAAGACAGGGAGGCGCTTAACCTCAACAGAGGATCTGATAACTCCACTCTTCAACTTTTTAAAAAAATTGGTTGAAAAACTGGGCTATGGACAAGCACTTTCCCTTCTCATGCGAAGTCCCAGCCTCGCTGCGCTAGCAAAAGAGCTGGAAGTCAAACACCCTGAAATAGACTTCGCTGCAACGGCTTATGAGAATCTGGATTTGATTCGAAAAGCTATCCGTGGGGGTGTTTTCTAGAAAGGAAGATCGTCTAAAGTCACCTCTTCTTCCACTCCTTCTGGTTCGGCTTGCTTTTGACGAGCGGCTGGTTTGAAAGAGGCTTCGCTGCTGGGTTCACGGTCGTAGGTCATTCCACCTTCTGGGTTTCCGCTGCGATCGAGGAGAATGAAGTTTTCTGCAACAATTTCAGTACGGTAGCGTTTCACTCCATCTTCTCCTTCCCAATCACGGGTTTGCATGCGTCCTTCCACATACAGTTTGCGGCCCTTCTTGATGTACGCTTGCGCGATTTCAGCGAGCTTTCCCCACACCACAATGTTGTGGAACTCAGATTTTTCTTGCTTCTGCCCCATCTTGTCGGTCCAGCTTGAGTTGGTTGCCACGCTGAAGGAAGCCACCATTTGGCCGCTACCGATTGTTTTAACTTCAGGGTCGCGAGTCACATTTCCAATGATTTGTGCACGGTTGAGAGAGAAAGCCATAAGTGAGTGTTAAGGGGAGTACGCCGAGTGTAACGCCGAAGGGTTCCCATCGCAATTAAAAATGCTATGCTTTTCGTATGAAAGATTGGCTCGCTATTGGTTTTATGTCCGCCGTATTCTTGGCTTTCTTAGGCCTCTGTGGGACTTTGCTGGTTCAACGCATTGTTTTTGTGAGTGGTGCTGAACCTGCCATGGCAACCGTGACCCGTGCCGAGTATGAAAGTGAGTACGACGACGCCACCAACCGCCCTGGCCGCAGCTACTATGTGGAAGGGTCTTATACTTTTGACGGCGAGACCTACGAAAGCACCCTGCTGAATGCCACTTTGGTGTTTGATAAACCCGCCGTGGGAGAAAGCGTGGAGATTTTGGTGGATACGAACGAGCCTAAAAATGCTCAGCTCTGGCGAGGCTGGCGTGATGCGGTGCGGTTCTTGGCTCTGCCCGTCCTTTTAGTGCTGCCGCCCAGCATCGGTGCTATGAGCCTTGGCAAAAGCTATTTAGCTCGTTCGTTAATCCAAGCTTGCACCGCAGCCGTTAAGGCTTGATCAGTCAAATTCCCCTTCACTTCCAAGAAAGTAACCTCAACTTGACCTCCAACCAGCCTCAAGCGGATCCTGTGACCGCCCTTCATCAACACGGGCACACTTTGACGAGCGACAAAACCTCTTTGATGACGTTGGATATCCACCATAATTCTTCGTTCTGGAGCCACTTCAGGAGCCGCAGGTGCCGCGGGCGTAGCAGCTTCAGCAACGATAGCAGTGGTAAGCCGAGCAACTTCAGCGCGAGGCGCTTGAACCGCTGGGGCCACGGGTGCTCCAGACTGAACTGGCGCAGATGCAGGCGCCGGACGTGCTTCCACTACAGGCACGTGAGCAGGTGCACCCAAGGCTGCACGAACAGTGCTCACAGCCTCTGCGGCGGCGCGGCTTACTGCAGGTCCTCCAGCACTAAGAGCAACTGCTGCAGTTGGACGTGCTTCTACTGCAGGAATCGTGGTTGGAACATTTTTATGCTCAGTACACATAGTGAATGGCTTTATAAGCGAGAATTATAGAACATGAGATGAAACTTGCAAGCAGATTGGTGCTCTAGAAGCGCATAAAACGCCGAAACATACCTGGATCTGCCGCAATAACCCTGTCTCGTTTTGCTTCTAACCGGCCGGCATGCCCCACCAGCATTCTCCTAAAATCGCCCACCAGCCCATTACCTGGACGACCCACCTCATGAGCCCAACGGTCCGTTAAAACTCTCACCACTGCCTCGTGATTTTCTACATTGTCGGCCGCGTTTCGAGCAATCCAACCCGTGCTGGCCACCACTTGAGATAGACCGCTTTCTTGCAAGAGCCTTCGGCCATTCGCTAAAAATGAAAGCCCTTCTTCCCTAAAATGACCTCCTTCGTACAAAGCACTGGTCACGAGGGCGTCTACCAAATGACCCAGCGCAAAACTGTCTGGATGCGGTTGAGCCAGCACATCCGTCCTGTCCTCTCCCTCTGGAATTTCTAATGAATAAGGCATGTCTCTGTTAAGTACTCCATCCCCGTAAGCCATGTAACGCGCACCTGTCTCCTCATGAGTCGTCTTAAAAGCACCGGCGGCATAGCGCACTGGGTGAGAAGAACCAAGTAGGTAGGTAGCCGCTACCACTTCACAGACCTCTTGAGGCCAATGCCCCTGCCCGCCCACCTGGTAGGTTTCAATGGGGATCCCCATCATTTGCAAGAGCTGCGCCGCGTAAAACATGTGCAGCGAGGTAGTGGCCGGTGGTAACAAAATAGAGTTCTGGTGCATCATGGCAAAAGGCGTCTGATTGAAACCAAACAGGCGGTTGAGCACGTGGAAGCGATCGGGTTCCACATCTTTGGGGCTGTGCGCCTTGCCTCCAACGGGAGGCCTTCCCACATTCATTAATGCAGTGGCCTGAATTTGCCCCTCCACTCGAGGCATGATGGTCGCAATGCGAGCCTGCAGCGCTGCCACCCATTCGTCTTTCAAACCTTCTTCTCCTGCCTGACCCAAAAGCAAAACGGGGTTACCCGGTAGCCGCTCCATTTCACCATTTATAAGCGGATCATTAAGGAATCCAAATACATGCAAAAGAGTGCCTCCCATCACCGCCATTTGAGTAGCTACACCTGCTTCTTGGAAGTAAGCTGAGGCAGACACCACCGGCTCCGGCCTCACAATAGCCAGCACACGATTGGTGAATTTTTTCAAAGTCCCCGCTTTCAAGGCAGCGTCGTATTCTTTTCTAAGCCCCTCCCAATCAAAGTCAATTTCTTTAAGGCCCAAGTCATTTACGGTCTGAAGCAAGGTGAGACGATGCAGCTCAAGCCCACCTTCTGACGGCTCTACTTCAGCCTCCGCAACGGATCCAAGAAAAGCATGGTAAGCGGCATAAGCCTTACCCAGATGCGAGGATCCCACAGTAGCTTCTGTAATCACCAGCTCAGCTTCGGGTTTAAGCACTTTCGCTATCCCTTGCAAACAGTCTCCAAACTCCCACCGCTGAGTGCCACCTGCCTTACGATCTAACATATTTTGAGCGTGCTTCTCCCAATTCAACACCACGGTGAGTTTTCTAAACTTGCTAAGTTCATAGGCCTGAAGTGGATACAGCCAGTGAGCGATCCAGGCGTTCCACTCATCTCGGTCTTCTCCATTTTCAGGGATCGGCTCCGCCGCGATGAGCCGTAGCCCGCGAATAAAAGAATCAAAACTTTCTGCTGACCTAACCCACTGTTCCATTCCAACACTTATGGCACTGGAAACCGGGTGACCGGCAATCAAACAAGGATATTTTGATAAAGGCTCAACGATATCGGCGAGTAAATCCATCGCCTCACTAAAATCACCTCGCTCTATGAGTTCAGGCTTATCTTCGAACAAATAAAGGTTGTAGAAATACCGATCAGCCGACTCCCCATACCTGTCCACAAGTTCTTTACCCTTACGCAAGTAGAGTTCCCATTGTTGCGAGCTAAAGCGAGTCTTGCTGAGCTGGTCGCACAATTGGCTGATTCCCGCCCAAGCACCATCAATGCTTTTGCAGTAGGCAAGCAGACCTTCGTAGCCTCCTGGAAAACGGTTCTGAGCGGCAAGGAATACCTCCACAGGGTGTTTCATAACTACACTGGGCAAACCCGCCTCAACCGTCTTCTTCAGGATTTCATCTAAACTGGCGTCGTCCACCCCCTGTACAGTTAAGTCAATCAGCGGCCTTGCAATATTTCGATAAGTCTCTCCATTCTTGCTTGTGAAACAAAATACTGCATGGTCAGCGTCCATAAAGTGGGCTTCCACATAGGCAGTAAAACTTGGCACGCGGGCGCACCAGCCTGAATAGGCATCCATCTCTTCTATCAGTTGCTTCGCATCGGAGAAAAAATACTCTGGTGTGTCGTAAGTGCTGTTCTGCCCCATAATAGACAGAAAATATAGCCAGGTCTTAAAGCCATCTTCTCTTCCTTCGGCCGCAAAGGCCACACGCATAGCGGGAAGAGCATCAATAAATTGTCTCGTATGTTCCCTTCCATTCAACGCACAAGCTCGAAGCGCCTTGAAAAAGAGGTCAGGGCATTCTGCGGGAATCAAATCTGCGGGCAAATTGAGCGCTTCATTTTTTGCAGGAACTTTATAAGACTCTTTAGAGGAAAAATACGTGGCAGCCGCACGCACTCCTTCAAAACCATGAATTCGTAGCCAGTGTTCAAACTGACCAGACTCAAAAAAAGCCTCTACCACGCCAGGATTAGGATCCAGATTCTCTTTTCTTGCAGCCAAATGCAAAAGATCGGCCGCCACTGACTGAGCAAGCAAGCACAGTTCATTGAACTCTTCAGCATTTCTAGCTGCTGCAGCAACTCGCGGAACTACTTGTGCTTCAAAAAAATCGGGTCTAAGCACATGCTCGTCTGCATCTTCCAAGTGCGCGTCCAACCCTTCATTTCTATACGTCTCTGGCACACGATCTCGTTCTGCAAATTCCACCAATCCAATGATGTCGTTTTTGGGTCCACGTCTAAGGGCAGAGCGCCTACGACCCTGACGATAGATTTGTGAAACCAACTCTCGTCGGCTCGTTTCAAAACGAGCTCCGCAGCTTTCAAGTAGGCCAGCTTCAGGGACAAAAGGACCTTCTTGAACCCTGTAGACTGCTAAAGCAGTGGGCTCTAAATTCAAGTCCACTGGCAATCCTCGCTCCGCTTCTCTAACGGGTCTTTCCTCCAAAAATGGTTGCTCTGACTCCGGCTTTAGAGACTTCATAGGATGAATAAGTCTAAATTTTGTAACATAAACGCAACTATGTCAACAATACCGCTTCTTCTGCAGCGTAGAGTGTGCTAGGCTTGTACCCTCTTTATGAAAAACATACTCAAAAAATACATCTATCAAACCGGCCACGGAAAAGGTCTCGCCCGTGCAGAAATTGAAGCCCTTGCCTCTCACCCCGAAGCGGTACTCGATGAAGTGGAAGACGGGTTCATTGTGGAAGACTTTTTGCCAGACCCCATCGCTGCCTTGAACGAGATGGGAGGAATCGTGCGTATCTGTGAAGTGCTACAAAGTGGCCCTGCCCAGATGCCGCTCAATTTTGAGCAGTGGGTTTCAGATGCGCTGCGCAATCAGTTTCAAGGTTATAAAGGAAAGATGCGCTTTGGGCTCAGCATGCACCCAAAAAATGAACGTACCCTAAAAACGGTGCTCATCGGGGCGAAAAAGGCCGTAAAAGACCTGGGCAATGTGCGTTTTGTGAATAAAGACTTTCAAAACCTTTCTTCCGTGCAGGCTTGGCATGAAGACCTCCTTTCGGAAGGAGCCGTGGAGTTCCATCTCTTTAAGAGTGAAAGCAAGTGGTACCTGGCGCGAACCCTCGCGATTCAAGATTTTGAATGGTACTCCCGCCGTGACTTTGACCGCCCTGCCAAGGACGCCAAGAATGGAATGTTCCCGCCTAAGCTCGCGCAAATTCTTATTAACATTGCAAAACCGGCTGCCGATCACATTATTTTCGACCCTTTCTGTGGAAGCGGAACCGTGGTTCAAGAGGCCCTGCTCAAAGGTCACCCTGCCTGGGGCTCAGACATGGACCCTGGCCTGGTGGAAGACACTCAAGTGAACCTAGACTGGCTCGCGAATGAAAAGCGGGCGGGCGAACTGCCCCCTCGCCTTGTTTTTGAAGCGGACGCGACCAAGCTGACCGAAAGCCAGATTCCAAGCACCCCATTCACTATTGTGAGCGAAACCTGGCTCGGCCCTCGCCTCACCAAACTGCCTTCACCAGCAGAGCTCAAACAGATTCAAAACGAGGTAGAAGCCTTGCTGGATGCCTTCCTTAAAAATCTGAAAAAAATCACCGCAAGCCCAGTGACCCTTGTGATCACCGCTCCCTTCCATAAGGAAAAGAACGACCGTCACTTCCTACCCACCTTACCCGCGATCCTAGCAAAATACGCTGAAATCGTTCCCCTTTCTGACCACGAGCGTCCCAGCCTCTTCTACGAACGCAAAGATCAAACCGTGGGTCGCGAGATTTGGAAGCTCATGATAAAGTGAGGGCCCCTAACCCCTCTCTATGTCTAATGCCACTCTCGGCCTCCTGATCGGCGGGTTCATCCCGGCCGTTTTTTACGCTGGCGCAGGTATTTTAGCTAAAGTCAGTGTGAAGGCTGGAGCCAGCATGGGCCCTTACTTGGTCTGTGTGGGCCTCGCTATTGTAGCGGTGGGCTTAGTGGCCTCTCTCTGGAATCACGAGTGGACCTTCACTCTCAAGGGCAGCCTTCCCAGTTTGGGCATGGGGCTCAGTTGGGGTATTGGAACCTTACTAGTGGCCTTGGCTCTCAACCATTACCACGCACCCATCAGTCAGCTCACACCTCTTTATAATATCAATACACTCTTTGTGGTGATATTTGGACTGCTCTTTTTCGCCGAATGGAAGGATGTGCAAGCTCTGCACCTGGTGCTGGGCAGCATTCTGATCATCGCTGGCAGCAGCGTCGTAAGCGCCGCCTAGTCCTGAAAAATCATTTGCAGGCTAAAGCCCCCTTCGCTATACTCCCTCTGCATTTTAGGATGCATTTGTTCCCCTGTAGCTCAGTGGTAGAGCAAGCGGCTGTTAACCGCTGGGTCGTTGGTTCGTATCCAACCGGGGGAGCCATTTAAATATTCTTATAAACCTCTTTTCGGTGCTTCACGCGGATGACCACCAAAATGACGAGTTGTCCATTTTGCGGATCAGGCCTAAAAACAACTCTATAATCCCCTACTCTGAATCGGTAAGTATCCACGGAAAAACCAGTGAGTTTTTTTGCGAATTCAAAAGGATCATCCTGTTTTGAGTACTCGTCCACCTTTTTCAAAATGCGCTGGACCACGGGAAGATCCAAACGGGTCAAATCCTTTTGTGAAGATTTCGTGTAAACAACCTTATAAACCATATTTTTTCATCAAATCTTCACTGGCAACGTAGTCGCCTTTTTTGTATTCTGACCAAGCCGATTCCACAGAGCCCTCAAAATCTTCTTGCATCAAAGGTTTAATGACCAAGGTAGCCCCTTTCACCTCACTAACAAAATACTGGGTTTTGTATTGGTCTCTCCAGGCTTTTGGAAGGGTCACTTGCCCACGACTCGTTGCTTGTAAAACTTTAGACATAGATAAGAAAATAAGAAATTCTGAATTCATTATATCATGCTGTCCACAGTAAATCAAAGTGAACATTGTGAACTTAGTGAACTTTCCCAAAAAGAATTGGCTTCTCGTTGCACAAAAGTTCGGATAGCATCAAATACGGGGAGCCATTTAGTTTTACAGATTAAAATCAAATCCAGCCAAGTTGGACGTTCAAACCTTTCTATAAACACCCATTATTTGACATAAAATAAAACATGGTGTTAAATTAGCTGCTATAAAATAGTAAACATGAGTGACAAATCTACGTTAGAGGATAGCTTACATCGTAAACTCGGCAAAGAATACCTAGAGGCAGTTCAAAGTTTTAAGGGTCAAAATGGCCATGGTCTCATAGAAGCGCTGGATCATGTGACATCACAACCTTCAATGAGGTCAATCGCTGATGCCCGCAGAGAGGGCAGATTTGATGAGCAGGATTTAAGACAACTCCTGGGATACCATAAATTCGCTTTACATCACGCTCTCATTAAACCAACCGAGATAATGCCAGTTGAAGTACGTAGAGAAGAGTGGATGACCTATGGCTTGATTTCGCCTAAACAAACCTTCCTAGGTGATATCAGTAGAAATCCATTGGCTTGGTCTCACAATGTAGAGTGGGCAACCCAGCGATTTACGGAGAAAGATCATACAACCGCTGGATTTCACGGGAATCCAGGGAAATACCTCTGCGGACAACGAATGGGGAAAAGCAAATTTGTTACTGTGGCAGAAATCCCCACTGGTATTTCGAGCGATGAACTAAGAAAAATGTTCGCTCTAGAGGGAGACCCCACTTTTGCAGGACAGCTATTTATTGTACGTGCACAAATACCCGAAGCTCTAAGTGTTGAAGTGGCAGCCAAAGTACCAGTGTGCTACAAGGTCAAGGACAATGATATGTGGGCTACTTATCCACAATTTTTAAGACCACCCCATGCAGTTCCTGGGTACACAAGTGGAGGCAAAGGAGAAGTTGTCATTAATACATTTGAGATACCAGCTAATAACTTGGATGAATTAGCAGCAAAAGGTGTCACTATAGAAAAATGTAACTAGCTTTCAGAGGTAATGCAGCTCTAATTGCTTCCAACTTGGGGAGCCATTTTTGACATGCTTGAGAAAAAGCCTTAGCATTGTCACTTATTAGATCGCAATAATAGTATGAGCGAAACACCCGAATGGTGGGACACTAGAAAACTGATCCCCAACTACCGCGAGATCATGGTGGACGGTTGGAAACCTTCCGCTGCTGACTATCGAAAGCAACATGCTCCAAAAGTGCTCCACTATGGCGAGGGTGAACGCCACACCATAGATCTATTTGAAACTAGAGAAGGTCATGCACCCCTCCTTTTTATTCACGGTGGGTTTTGGCATGCTCCACTCGACAAAAGCTTTTTCAGTCATCTTGCAAAAGGACCTAATGCTCTTGGGGTTCCCGTCGCTGTGATGAGTTACGATTTGTGTCCAAAAGTAAGCATCGACAATATTCTTGAACAAACAAGCCAAGCTGCGAGACTCTTAATCGAGAGATTCGGTCAACCCATTGTAGTGGCCGGTCACTCTGCAGGAGGACATGCGGTAACTCATCTTCTAAGACAACCCGACGTAAAAGCAGGGTATGCTATATCAGCCGTTTCTGACCTCAGAACACTGGTCTATGCACCGTTTAATGAAGCATTAAAGCTCGACACAGAAACTGCAAAACGATTGAGCCCTTTATGGTGGGAAGCACCCAAAGGAAAAACCCTTGATGCGGTTGTAGGAGCGCTAGAACATGAAGGATTCAAAGCGCAGACAGATTCACTTGCCCAGACGTGGGGTGAACAAGGTGTGTTAGTCCGAAGCAGTCAGGTCGCTGGTGCTCATCATCTCAAAGTCATAGATGGTCTGGCTGATCCGAACTCACCCATGTCTCAGCGGATACTCGAGATGGCTATGGCGAGCTGACAGGCAGTTCTAATTGCTTCCAACTTGGGAGCCATTTGACGTATGTGTTAAAAATGCTACAACACACGCTCATCAAGTAGGGAAGTTAAAATACCTGCGCTCACACGACTTTCATTTTGTGAGGACTCACTATCGCATCGCCTACATGATCAAAGATAATTTAATTATTATTGCCATTGGGCACACGAGAAAATTTTTATAGAGATTTAATAGAATAGTTCTAACGACTATTAGCTAATTCCAAGGAACTAGAGTATAATAGGAAAGTGAGAGTAAAATAAAAATGAAGAAGAGAGAGAATAATTACGCGTTTATAGACGGTCAGAACCTCAACTTAAGCATTAGGGACCTCGGCTGGAAACTGGACTACAAAAAGTTCCGGGCTTATTTAAAGGATAAATATCAAATTTCCAAAGCATTCCTATTCATAGGATTCATGGAAGAGAACGCCGAACTCTACAAGGCGCTCACCGAAGCCGGGTTCACCTGCATCTACAAGCCAACACTCGTCCATCACGGAGTCACCAAAGGAAACTGCGACGCTGAGTTGGTGCTGCACGCCATGATAGAGTCCAAAAACTACCAAAAAGCAGTGATAGTGACCGGAGATGGTGACTTTCACTGTTTGGCAAAGTACCTTATGCAGGAGAAAAAGCTCGGCAAGCTCTTGATTCCAAACCAGCGAGCTTACTCCGCCCTACTGAAGCGCTTCCCTTCTGAAAACCTTGCCTTCATGAGCGACTTGCGCAAAAAACTCAGCTACCACTCAGGCACACAAAAAAAGAAGAGAACCTAGTAAGGACCGACCCTTAAAAGGCGCTCTTCGTGGTGATTACAAGGCCATTATAGCTTCAAAGGGGATTTTCAGCAAGACGGGTTCAAATCCTCTTTGTAGTTTCTGCTAGCTTGCTGAACGATAGCTACTTTGTTAACCTCATTCCATGCATAAAGACATTGCTGCCTACAACCATAAGCAAGGAGATCTCGAGGAGGCGATTTGCACGCAACTGGCAGAAGCTATTGATGAAGAGTTGGCGGAAGCAGAAAGTAAAATTTGGCACGGCTCACCCGTGTGGTTTTTGGATGGAAATCCGGTGGCCGGTTACAGCAAACTTAAAAATTGTGTACGGCTTCTCTTTTGGAGCGGGCAGACTTTTGACGAACCTGGCCTCAGCGACGAAGGCAACTTTAAAGCGGCCGAGGCGCGTTATACGGATCTGGACCAAATTAACAGCAAAGACCTCACGCGCTGGCTCAAAAAAGCCAGAGACATTCAGTGGGATTACAAAAACATCGTTAAACGCCGAGGCGAACTCCTGCGGCTTAAATAATTACCCCATCTCCTTATGAATATAGTTGTTACCTTGCTGCAAGTGCTCATTGGGCTCTGGCACATCACAGGCGGAGTCTATATGTCACAAAATTACGAAGGACTCATCACCGAGTGGGCCTCTGGTACCTTGCCTCCTTATTTTTGGGTATTTTTAGGGGTGGTGGAAGTCTTGCTGGGTTTGGGACTAGTGCTATCGTCCATGAAAAAATTCCGCAAATTCGCTGTGGTATCGGCACTTGGACTCGCGGTGGTTGATTTACTTGGACTTGCTTTCTTTTCAACGTACACAGGAGCTGGCATGCTCTGGCCCATTGTGCCTGCTGCGCTGCTCGTGTTCATCGCCTACTGGCGCAAATCAAAGAAATAACACACCTCTATGAAAACCGACGAACACCTCAGCACTTTAAAAGAACGCTTTGAAAAAAACATGCAGCGCCACCAAGGAATTAAGTGGGCCGATGTGGAGAAAAAACTAACAGCGAAAGTCCTTGGAACGCTTGCTGAAATGGAAAGTACTGGTGGTGAACCAGATGTGGTGACCCTTGAAAAAGGTGTGATCACTTTTGTGGACTGCTCGGCAGAAAGTCCAAGCGGCCGCCGCAGTCTATGCTATGATCCTGCCGCGTTGCAGGCTCGCAAAGAACACAAACCTGCTGGCAGTGCTGTTGAGGCGGCGGCCAACATGGGCGCCGAACTTTTAACCGAAGTGGAATACCGCGCGCTGCAGGAGTTTGGAAAGTTTGACCTCAAAACATCAAGCTGGGTCAAAACCCCCGCTGCCATTCGAAAACTCGGCGGTGCTCTCTTCTGCGACCGCCGCTACGACCACGTGTTTACGTATCACAACGGCGCTGAGTCTTACTACGCCGCTCGCGGTTTCCGAGCTGCTTTAAAGATCTAAGTTCTATTTCTGGTGATGCACAAAAGCCTCGAATCCTCCGTAGGCCATGCGGCTGGGATCCATGGGCATTTCTTTGCCTTCAAACTGAGAAGGATCCATCTCGGGGTCCGACATCACTTTTGCATTCACTTCGTCGCGATGCGCCCGTGATTCGTAAACCACAAAAGCAAAAACCACGGTCTCTTCAGGAGTGGTCTTCATCACAGTGGGGAATGTAGTGATGCCTTTGTCATCACCTTCTACATGCTCACCCATATGAGGGTTTAAATCATCACCAGCACATTCAAAGTAAGCGAGTGCTCCGTGCTTCATCCAAATTTTCCCACCGAGTTCAGCCATGCTTTTATATTCATTGAGTTTGTCTTTCTTTACTGGCAAGACATAGCCATCGACATAAGGAGCCATAGAAAAAGTTAAATTGCTATAAAAGCATACAGTCTCTTTTAAAGACTTCAAAATTTTGCGATACTGCACTCATCTATTTATTAGCACTCAATCATGGCCCCCATCACTATTAAGACTCTCGTTAAAGCCCCCCTCGCAATCGTGTGGGATGCGTGGAACAACCCTAAGCACATCCCTGGTTGGGCTTTTGCAATGGACACTTGGGAAGCGTACGGAGCTGAAAACGATCTTAAAGTGGGCGGGAAGTTCAAAACCACTATGGCCGCAAAAGACAAAAGCGTGAGCTTTGACTTTGGGGGCACCTACACGGCTGTTCAAGAAAACGCACTCCTTGAATACGACATGGATGATGCTCGCCATGTGAAAGTTACTTTTGCCGAAACTCCAGAAGGCATTGAAGTAACAGAAACCTTTGACCCAGAAAGTCTCAACTCAGAAGAAATGCAACGCGCTGGATGGCAGGCGATCTTGGACAACTTCAAAAAGTACACCGAGACCCTTAGCGCATAGCTTCCAATCGTTTGATGCGCTCTTCCATGGGAGGATGCGTAGAAAACAGGGCAGCGAGCGAACTAGCTTTGAACGGATTAACAATAAACAGGTGAGCCGTTGCTTCCTGTTTAGGCTGAGCCTCTATAGGGTGTTGCTTTGAGTAGGCATCGAGTTTCTTGAGAGCGCTGGCTAGGGCAAAAGGCATACCACTCACTTTAGCTCCGCTTTCATCAGCCAAGTACTCACGTGACCGAGAAACCGCCAGGTGAATGAGAGTAGCAATAATAGGCGTAAGGATGAGCAGAATCAAAAGTGCCACCGCATTGCCACGGTTGTTGCGCGACCCACCAAAGCGGTACGCAATTTGAGCAATGTAGGAAAGCGCACCCGCCAACGTAGCGGCAATACTTGAAACTAAGATGTCTTTATTCTTCACGTGGGAAAGTTCATGTGCCAACACCGCTCGCAGTTCATCACGCGTGAGCAGTTCAACAATGCTGTTACTCACGGCAACCACGGCATGTTTGGCATTTCTTCCCGTTGCAAAGGCGTTGGGCGCGGGCAAATCCACCAAATAAAGCCGCGGCTTTGGTAAACCAGCTTTGCTGGCCAACTCTTCAAGCATAGAGTGCAGTTCGGGTCTGGATTCACGGGGAAGCTCTTTAGCATGGTACATACTCAGCACCAGCTTGTCGGAGAACCAATAGGACGCAAAGTTCATCACCACGGCAAGACCCAGCGCTAAAGTGAGGCCTTCTTCGCCGCCGGTCGCGTAGCCCACAAACAGAAAGAGACCTGTGAGCAATCCCAAAAGTAATACTGTTTTCAGTTGATTCATACTACTACGGTAGCAGACCTTCGTGCTAGACTTAAGGCCTAATTTTTAATCCTCAACTATGGATCCCGTTGTTCACTTTGAAATGCCTTACGTGGACCGTGCACGTGCGGCTGATTTTTACTCAAAAGCCTTTGGATGGAAGGCTCAGCTGCTGGGTCCCGAAATGGGTGACTATGCAGTGATGCAAACCGGTGAAACCGATGCCAAGGGTATGATGCTTAAACCAGGAATGATCAACGGAGGAATGTACAAGCGCACAGAAGATCCTGCGGCTCAAGTTCCATCGGTGGTGATTGCAGTCGAAAACATCGAAGAGGCTATGAAGCGTGTGAGCGATGCAGGAGGAAAAGTGGTGTCTGAGGCCATGCCAATTCCAGGTGTCGGCTCCTTCGCAAGCATCGTCGATACCGAAGGAAATCGCGTCAGCATCTTGCAACCTTTACCAATGAATTGACACTGAGCGGGAAATTTTATTTGACTAAAATTTTCTCGTATATTAATATTCAACCACATGGTTGAATGTACTTTACAACTCGACTCCGTCTTCAATTGCCTCTCCGACGCCACCCGTCGCGACATCTTAAAACGCGTGGCTAAAGAAGAAATGACCGTGACTGAAGTTGCAAAGCCTTACAAGCTCACCTTCGCCGCCATCTCCAAACATCTCAAAATTTTGGAAAAGGCCAAACTCATCCTTAAGCATAAACGGGGTAAAGAGCGCGTGATCACCCTCTCCCCCGCTGCGTTTAAAGATGCCGCCGCCTACCTCAATTCCTACCAAAAGTTCTGGGAAGAAAGTTTGGACAAGTTAGAAATTTATTTAAATAACAATAAAGTATGACAGACACTTCCAACCGAGAGATGATCATCACTCGCACCATGAATGCTCCGCGCGAACGGGTGTGGGCGGCCTTCACCGACCCTGAACATTTGAAACATTGGTGGGGACCCAATGGCTTCACCAACACCATTTACGAATTTGATCTCAGACCTGGAGGCGTGTGGAAGTTCATGATGCACGGACCCGATGGAAAGGATTGGCCAAACCAAATCACGTTCAAAGAAGTGGTGCCCGCTGAAAAGCTAGTCTACGCCCACGGAGACGATACATCGGGCGACCTGTTCAATAGCGTGCTCACCCTGGAAAGTGAGGGCGACAAAACCAAGGTCACACTACATGTTATCTTCCCAACCGTTGAAGCCTACACCTACGCTAAGGAACAAGTTGGCGCCATTGAAGGAGGTAAACAAAACCTCGAGCGCTGGGAAAACTACGTGCAGCACTCACTGTAAAAAGTGTATAGTGGGTGGGCTACTACTGAATGGCTCACCCATTTTATGAAAAAATTCCTTCTCGCCTTGTTACTCGCCGGATGTTCTTTGAGCGGTGTCAGCTATGGTGATCCCACAACTTTTGAAGTAGAGGACTCCGTGCGTTATGAAGATGGCCTCACCGTGAAACTGCTTTCCATCGATGACTCTCGCTGTCCTGTGGATGTGCAGTGTGTTTGGGAAGGCGAACTCGCTGCAAACTTTGAACTTTCTGGAGGTGTGGAGACGCAGGAAGTGAGGCTCGGCACAGTGAGCGGCAGCGATGCCAAAGTAGAAGGTTATAGAATTGCTTTGACTGAAGTGAGCGAAAGCACCGCCACGGTAACTATTGTAAAAACAGACGATGAAAATTAATTACACCGTCCATCCCTCGCCCTACGGAGCTTGCCTCCTAGCCGCCCGCGAGGGCCAGGTTTGCTATCTAGCCTTCTTGCAGAGTGAGGATGCAGAGAGCCTTCTTAAAAAAGCGTGGCCAAACGCTGAACTGACACAAAAAACTACTCTCAACAGGTTAATTGAACAAATTTTTAGCTCGAATGAAGTGCCATCTTTACACATGGAAGGCACCCCTTTTCAGCAAAAAGTGTGGGAGGCACTTCAAAAAATTCCTGCCGGAAAAACGCGGACCTATTCAGAGATTGCTCAGCAAGTGGGTAGCCCTCGTGCGGTGCGTGCAGTAGGAACCGCTTGCGGACGAAACAAAATCGCCTACCTCATCCCCTGTCACCGTGTGCTCGCGGCCAAAGGAAAACTCGGCGGTTTCCGCTGGGGCCTGGACCGTAAGATTGCTCTTCTGAAAGCAGAGGGTCTACAAACTCTCTAAGAAATTCCACATTTCTTCACCCGCATTTTTTGGCCATGTGTGGGGATAATACTCACCGGAGTATTCATCGTAGTCCACATTGTGGGGACAGAAAAGTGTGGGAGCATCCTCTAAACAATTTTTATACTCCACGCAGTTTGCCCAGGCTGGCTCAGTGGCTTCACTTTCCGCGGAACAATGGTTCTGTTCTAGGTAGTCATCACGAGCCGCCTCGCCGGTGTAGTAAGGAGCTAAGTTGTCATCGGGGTTGTGCCATTGCATCACAGCGACAGGACCCGTACAGGTTCCGGTGGAGCGCGCGCCACCCAAAGTGGTCACCCCACGGAGCACATCGCCGCGCGCGCACGCTAGGCTGTTCACAAACCATGCCCCCAGTGAATGCCCCGCAGCGTACACTTCGTCTAAGTTCACACAGTACTTACTCGTAAGCTCGTCGTACATGACGTCAAAGAACTCGTAATCGCGTAGGTCATCCGCACTGTCTCCAGTATTGGACCACGTGAAGCTCGACCCATTTTTGAGTCCGGCGGGATAAACAAAAATCGCCTCGTTGTCCGCCACACGTTCGAAACGATAGTACTGCCTCACTTGAGTATTGGGACTGGTTCGGCCGTGGAATGCAAACAAAATCGGGATCGGTTCATTGGGATCGTAGTTGTCTGGAATCACTACAATTGCCTCACGCTGCACCCCGTCCACCGTAAATGTGCTGGGCGCTGTACTGGGCGGCGTGGTTCCACATCCACTGGAGCCGCTGTACCGCTCCGTGCTCACCTCCTGCACTCCACTAAAAATCCTCAGCAACTGATGCACTTCGTACGCCACCTCTCCCCGCTTCGCAGAAGCATCCGGATAGTACGCGTACTTCGAAAAAATATTGTTGTCGTGGATGAACTCGGTATACGGCACATACCACTGCTCGCCTTCCTGGGCATCCTCAACCGGTAGTCCAAAACCCTCAATCGCAATCTTAAACGCCTCCACCAAGTTCACCTCCTGCTCCGGATGGTAGAGGCCGTCCGGATAACCTTGCACGACTCCAAGCTCCTTCGCCTTGCACACATACGGCGCAAACCACTGATCCGTCACGTCGGGAAAACATCCACCCGTCGTCTCACCGGCATCTTCATCAATCGCCGCAAACACAATCTTTAAAAGCTCCGCACGATTGATGGTCGCCTCCGGCTTAAAGGTCCCATCGCTATAACCCTGTAGCACCCCCTGCTCCTGCAAAAACTCAATGCTTTCCTTATACTCACTCTCCTGAATGTCCGAAAAGCTCGCCTGCACCAGCCCGAGCGACAAACTCACTCCAGTCAAAAACGCAAGCGCACGAAAAAGAAAACGTTTCATGAATGAATTTTACCACGACTCAAGTCCATCCTGAAACACCACCGCCTCCCCATCCCCAATAGGAATGAACTTCCCCTTAGCTCCATACTTTTTCTGAAGTTTTTCTGCACCCTTGAGTCGCCAGTTGTCTTTGGAAGGAACCGGGTCATAGTGTGGGCAATGCATGCCTTTTAAAAGTCCGAGACCTTTCACCCGAATGTACTCGTGTGAGTTTGGATTTTTAAATTGACGGCTATCGCTCACTCCATACTCAAACCAACAAATGGAGCCAGCGCTCACCCCGCAGCACACAGCGCCTCGTTCAAATGCTTCGATCAAAAGTTTATCCACACCAAGGCTGCGCCACTTGTTCATCATCATGAGCGTGTTGCCACCACCCACATAAATAATGTCGGCGCTGCGAATTTTTTGAGCAATCTCGACGCGCGCAGGTTTTTCTTTAATCAAACGCAGCACATCTACGGTGCAACCAAGCTTGGTTCCATACACCGCCTCAATCGCCTTCACATAACTCTCGTCATCGCTGCTCGCGGTAGGAACGAACAAAACCCTTGGCTTAGTTTTCCCAGAGAGCTCAACAATTTGCTTATCGATTTTCAGCGGTGTATCAAAAGGCTCGCCGTTTTTGCCACGATCTTTTTTGTATCCGCCAATGGCTACAATGGTTCCCATGTCAAAAGCATACCACAAACAGCTATTCTGCAGATGTTTGACAGGGTTTCACTATATAGTAGAATGTCTAACTAGCGCTCTCACAAATGGCCCCAAGTTTAGACAGTTACCGAAGTGCCCTCGAGCTTTACCTGGAAGAAAGGCAGCACGCCCACAGCATTGAAGCAGATCTTGCGAGTGTGCAAGCACGTAAACCCAAAAAACCGGAAAGCGGTTTATCTACAGATAGATATAGAAGTCTAGAAAAAGACGCGACGCGCAGGCTACAAGATAAAATCAGAGGCAATTATGTTTACGAAGTAGAGCAGCAGAAAAAAGGACTGGGCAGAAAAGTGGAAAGAGAAATGAGAGTCATCTGGGGAGACGTTCATGCTGAAGAAGCAAACAAGAAAGGACTGTACGAAGCTGCAAAAGAAGCCTGGTGGAGAGAGGCCTGCGCTGCAAATGCAAAATTGACTGCAGCACAAAGCAGCTTAGAGGTAGCCAGAGAAATGGTTAGAGAAGAAGTGAATGTACTGTGGCCAAATCTGCCTGTTCTGCCTTCAGACATCCCAAATACTCAAGCTAACGATTTTGGACAGGTTTTTTGGCGTGGAACTATTTTGCGCAGACTCATACTTAGTACAAACGGAATAAACCTTATTCATTCAGATAACTTTATGGGAGGGACTATTGAGTTTGCTCCCGATCTTCAAACAGCAGTATCTTTTGCCAAAGTTGGTTCCGCCAACGATGGAGTGAGGGGGGCAGACCGTCACGACCCCGTGGTGCTGCAAATGTTTGTACGAAGTGGAGAGTGGGAAGACTTTGGTTATAAAACCGTGCCCCCAAAATGGGGTGTTGAAGTGGGGAAAGCGTGCAGAAGGGTTACACAAATCTTCCGTTTGGCTTAAGGCATATGTTATGCTGCGCACAATCAACTTAACAACCCTCACGCCATGAAAAAGTTATTGAGTCTCTTCAGCTGTCTTGCTGTGCTTTTTATTTATGCGCCGTCCGTGAAGGCAGCCACCATTGATTACTGCTCAGAGTTTAGCTCACCGGGAGTCTGTGCAACGGAAGAATCCAACTTAACTGATTTTTTAGAGGCACTGGCTGATGACAACGATTTTTTCCCAGACGGCAGCATGAGCGTGGAAGAAGACTATTTGATTTTTGGAACACACAACTTCACTTACTATACTCCGCTCTGGATCATTGAAGACTCCTTTGACTCGGACACTTATGAAGACGAGTACTTTTCAGCAAACGACTGGGGCGACACCGACGACAATTCCAATTTGATTCCCGATGTGCTTGAAGACTACGCGGATGAATTTGAGCGCAATTACAACTCTTTCACCGGAACCTATAAACTGGATCTATGGTGGGACGAGAGCAATCCACTTCCTGTGGTCTACGACGACTTAGGCTCTGGGTATTACGGATATTTCAGCTGGGGTGAAACCGACGCCGACGCCTACATGATGGTGAACTACTTCGAAGACGAAGACGCCATCGTAGGGACCATTTCTCATGAACTCTTCCATGCCGTTCAATATGGATACGTAGAAGACATGTCGATTTTGAGCGAGAACAGTTTTGCTGAAGGGACCGCAACGATGATGGAAAGCAAACTCAATGGAAACAGTGACCTCTCTTACATGCAACTCGAGGACATTGCGGCGCTGGATTACCCTGAGCGCTCAATTTTTGGCGCCCTCACAGCATGGAACGACACCGACAAGTACGGATCCTTCCTATGGTATTCGTTCCTACATCAGTACTATGGAAAAAGCATTGTGAAAGGCATGCTCGAGGCGTTTGCAGAACTCGGAACATTTGACGAAGATGCCGCAGCGTATTACAGCTACCTCGCCGTGAGTCAGGCGCTTGCAGAACAAGGTGAAGACATCGCCGAGGTGTATGGAGAATTCGCGATTAAAAACTACGAACAAGACGACTACACAGACGGCGAGTACTTGCCTGAGGTAAAAATCCTTGAATCGTATTCAAGCAACTCAGGCGAAGGGTCCGTGGAGGGAGAGGACGCCCCTGCCCTCTTTGGATCCAACTACATTGAGTTTGAAACTGAAGGAGACGAAGGGTATTTGCACGTGAATTTTGCAGGTCATGAAGACGGACTCTTTTATGTTAGCTTCATCCCAACAGGTAAAGACGGAAGTGTGGATCACGAAGCAATTGAACGTTACTGGGTAGACTACGGTGGAGAAGAAGTTGAGTTTTATATGTTGCTCGATGACTACGATGAAGTGATCATGGTGGTGAGCCCTGTGGACGACAATAACATTTCTACAGCGGATCCTTTCAATGATTATGTGTATCCCTACACCTACTCTTTTGACCACACCGACAGCGCGCCGGATTACACCGGCACTAGCTTCTACGACGTAAGTAATTCAAACCCCAACGCAGACGCCATTGCCTACCTGGAAGAAAACGGTATTGTGGATGGTTATCCCGACGGCAGCTTCAAGCCCAACAACTCTCTCAACCGTGCAGAGCTCCTCAAGATTTTAGTGGAGGGTATGGGCTACAGCCCCGATGCAGACGCCTACAAAAACTGCTTCCCCGATGTGACCACCGACTGGTACGCCAAGTACACCTGCTTCGCTAAAGAACAAGGCTGGGTGGAAGGTTACCCCGATGGCTATTTCAAACCCGCTAATGAAGTGAATAAAGTGGAAGCCGTAAAAATGCTACTGGAAGTGTTCGACGTAGATATGCTCACCGCAGGCACAGCGCCTTACAGCGATGTAGAACTCGGTCAGTGGTTTACGAACTACATTTATACCGCCGATGAACTCGGCCTGCTCGAAGAAAACGGCAGCCTCTACGAGCCTGCCGACTCCATCACCCGTGGAGGCGTGAGTGAAAATATTTATCGTCTACTCATTCAACTTTAAACCATGAAAAAACTAATACTCCTCGCTCTCTTGCTCAGTGCCTGCAGTTCATCCAACTCCACATACCCCAACGAAGTCCCTCCCTATGAAACTCCCGTTCAGGAGACCGGCATTCAAACTCGCACGTACACCAGCAGTTCCACTGCCCTTACCTACACTATGAGTTTCGATGCCTCTACCGTGAGCGAGTCCGCTACATCCTTTGCAAACTACCATGACTTTGAAATCAATACAGGCGGCTATCCGGCCTACCTCTCTGTTACCAGCCGCAAGCCCGACAACACTGAGCAAACGCCGGAAGATTTTTTGAAGATATACTACGCTCCCACCCAAACCATCCCGACGGCCAACACCTATGATATCCAGGGCATGGAAGCGAAGCTGTACGTGATGCCAGACTTCAGCTCTTCGTACACAGAGTTTGCGCTCGTTCCAACGGGTGAAGAGTTCATTGTGTTCATGTTCCAATGCGCCGGCACCGACGAAGCAAGCCTCGCTGCCGACCGCGATGTGTTTGTGAGCATGCTCAGTTCACTAACGGTGAACTAAAGGGCAAACAAAGCAAGATCCACGCGGTAAGCAGGATGTGAATCCTGTCGGCGGAAGAAATTCTTCCACTTTGCTTGATTCTCTTTCTCACCAACAAAGATGAGACGCAAGGCTGGCAAAAAACCTTACAGTAATAGTAAACTGAAACCATGATTAGTTTTGGAGAAAAAATTCCTGGAAAAAAATACATAGACCGACCGGGTGCCTACGCAGTGATTTTAAAAGATGGTCTTTATGCCGTAGTAAAAAATCCCAAAAGCACTTTCCTCATTGGGGGAGGCATTGAAGACGACGAAACACCTGAAGAGGCTCTGCACCGCGAAGTGGAGGAGGAGATTGGCATGACCATTCGAATTGATAGAAAAATTGGCGTAGCGAAGCAGTACTTTTACGTACCAGAGGCCGATGTATATCTCTGCAAAGAGGGCCACTTTTACAAAGCCACCTTACTGGACCTTGTAAATGAAAACAGCGAAAAGAATCATGAACTTCAATGGCTAACCAAGGCACAAGCGCTCAAAAAAATCTTCCACCAAAGCCACCGTTGGGCTATTGAGCAGTCTGAGTTAGCTCAGTAACGGTCACGATTCCTTTAATATCGTAGTTTTGCCAGTGATCGCTGCTCAGCGCTTCGACCGGAACGAAGCTTCCTTTAATTGTGGTGAGCATGCCTGTTTGGAATTCCGTTCCACTCACGTTGGCTAAGTCGACTGCATAGTTTTCACCATTCGCCTCGATCCCAAAAGCACACTCCATTGTTTCGAATTCTCCTGGATTGGCGTGAGGCAGACAAATGGAGGTCCCTGTGAGGTCAATTTCCGTTGAAGTGGACTCCCCTGGCTCCTGCGCAGGCATCTCCTCCACAGTAGGGGCATGCACGGTGAACCCAAATCCGAATATAGCTACAAAAAGGCCAATCACCAGCACGAGACCGAAAGCCAAGACCAATCCTAACGTCTTATTATTAGAAGCCATAGTTTCCATTTAAGTAAGTTAATACTAGCACACTACTTTAAACTTCCAAAAGCCACCCTACGCACATTCCACCCGGCACCCAAAATGGCTTTTCAGTCTCATTCAGATTTATGGTATAATTTTAAACATAAAGTTACTCTGTAGGCAATTTTACCTTTCGACTATGGCTTCTGACTCATCCATGGACATCGTAAGTCAGTTTGATCTCCAAGAAGTTCGTAATGCCTTTGAACAAACTAAAAAAGAAATCGTGGTTCGCTACGACCTAAAAGACCTCAACATTCAACTCGAACTCACTGACGAAAAAGTAACCATCACCGCACCCAGCGATATGGCACTGGAAACCGCGTGGGGCATCTTGCTTCAGAAAATGATCAACCGAAAGCTATCCCCTAAGGTGCTCCAAAAGGGCGAGCTGCAAAAAGTGGGCGGCAACCAAGTTCGCTATGAAGTAAAGCTGGTAAAGACGCTAGATCAAGAAATGGCCAAGCAAATCTCTAAACTCATTCGGGACAATTTCCCGAAGGCCAAACCCAGCATCCAGGGTGAAACCGTGCGCGTGAGCTCCAAATCACGCGACGAGCTACAAGCCATCATCGCCTTTTTGCGCGCCAACAAAGACTTGCCACTGCCACTCGATTTCACCAACTATCGCTAATGAGCGTGGACTTAAGTGAGTTCAATTCGAAGAGAAAAACTTCCTGGAAGCTGGTAGCGAAACTTTGGGAAAAACGAGAAGTGGGGACCTGGGACGAACACATCAAAAAAAATGGGTTTAAAAACTGGACCCATTTTCGTTTTGGGACACAACCGTTAACCGTTGGTGAGATAGATTGGTACACCTGCAAAGTAAAAGACATCAAAGTGACTGCACCAAAAATACTCTGCGGACCTTTCAAAGGCTGGAGTCAATACAACCCAAAACGTGAATCTGATGGTACCGGTAAAAGAGAAAGTTATCCTTTTGCTGTTTTGGCTGAATCACCATTATTAGCAAGTAACACTCGAATTCAGTCCATTCAAAAACTTGCCTCAAAAAAAGGCATCAGTAGATGTATTGCTTTATATAGCAAGGGTGACCTCGTCTTAATAGATGGTCACCATAGTTTGAGCGCGCTTTGCCTCAACTTAAAACAAGGTAAAAAAATCAATAGTGAACTCATAATCCATGTGGGAATGATTCCTCCTGAGATGGAAACCTATTTTGAAAAATACAAACGCGGTGAAGTGCCTTCGAGACTTTTTTAGTACATTCATAACATGGATAACGCTATCTTCCAACAACTCAATCAACTTTCCCCTAGTATTTTTACCTTCATTCTAGAGTGGAGTCGCTATGTAGCAGTGGCTTGGTGCGGAGGAGTTTCCATTTGGCTATTTCAACGTGAGAATAAAAAAGAACTTCTAGCTCTATTGCTGACGGTGGGACTGGTTTATGGGGTAGGATTATTAATAAAGTATTTGGTAAACAGACCTCGGCCTTTTGAGACCTTGGAAGCGGTGATAACACGTGGCGCCACTCATTTCCCTTCCTTTCCTTCAAACGAAACAGCCGTATTTTTTTGTTTTTCCAGTTTTATGCTAATGCGTTTTCCGCATCAATGGTTTTCTTATGTGACCCTCCTGCTCGCTATCTGTGTGGGCATTTCAAGAGTTTACCTGGGAGCGCACTACCCTTCAGACGTACTAGGAGGGATGACCTTAGGAATTTTTGGAGCGTTTATACTCCGTTTTATTTTACAAACAGCCTAGGCCGATAAACCACCGTTACTGTTCTAGGGTTTGGCTGGATCGACTGTCCTTCTGCACTAAATATATTTTTCATTCTAAGTTCGTAAAAAGCTTCTACTTTTTGGGGTAGTTTTTTGCACTCTAAGTACAAGGTAGTTTTATCTTCGCTTAGTTTAACCGATTGAATAGCCAGCCTGTCTCCACTCTTTTTTTCAAACAAAGCAAAATTTTGCCTTATGGGCAGTGCCATTGGCTCGCTAAAACGAACCATTACTGTTTTAGAGCTGGCAACTTCATGTTTAAGGATACGAGGAGCTCGTTTAGAAGCTTCCATTTTAATATCCAGTTCAATATCTTTATTAAGTTCCGCAAACGAAGCTGTATAAATATTTTCAGTAACCAACCCAACACTAGTGGGAATAACACTTAGCGACTTGGGCACTTGAAGTGTTTTGCTTAAACTTTCTCGAATGACTCCTGACTGTTTGAAGAATTTAAAGCTATATCCTTCACTATGCCTAAAATCCTGAACATAGCTGAGATTCATCGCAAACTTTTCTCCAGGCTTTAAAGTGAGTTTAAACCCAAGAACACAAAAGTCTCCTTCTTTTACCTGAGTTAAACTTTGCACAGGATGAGAGCTGAGATACGCCACCTTACTCACCAAACGAGGCAGGTATATTCGAATATAACAATGGTAAGTTCCTGAAAGTGGACGATCGTAGTCACCCAAATGCGCCCACACAATTCTAACTTCGTTCTTGAGTTGTCGCTCTGTATTCATTAAAGATTCGTGTGCAATATCTCGACTGATGTAGCGGTTGCTTTTTAGTCCTAAAAAATTGCTTTCAATCACCGCAAAAAAGTCTTGGTTCCGTTCGTAAGAAAAACTTCGTTCAAAGTGAGCATCGTATAATTGGAGATCACGGTTTTTAAAACTAGCCCTAAACAAAACAAGTAGTGAAGGCCATGTCCACACACGAAACAAGGTACTCCACACTAAGCATTTAGCGAGTAGCAGGAGAATATCCTTTCTATTGGCTAAGGCCTCCAAACTGTGCCTGTCGATGTCTGAAACCTCAGCAGTTAAAAAGTAAAACAGTTGATGGTGATTCAAACTTCTTCCTTTAAAGTGCACTGTACCCAATTTTTTCAAAAAGTTCTCAACAAAAGAAAAATTAACTGCCAAAACTGCGTGTACTTTCTCACCTGGAAATCGTAGCCTGTAAAAGTAACCCATTTGCTCGGCAGACTCTCTAAAGTCTGGAAAGTAGTTAGCATCTCTAAAAGTCCACGACTTGAAATGGGCATCGTGGAGCATTTCCATGAGTGGCTTGGGGCCTTGTACCACTGCATGCGAGTCAAGCTCACCAAATACTTTCCTAAAACTTAACTTAGACCTACCAATGTCCAAAACAGCAGTGATAAACCCCCCTGTAGCGCGCAATTCATGATTGTTTTGAAAAACAATTAAAAAATGTCCCTTACGTGTGAAAAAACTTTTGAGAACAAGGTAGACCAAGTGAATCATGAGCCTTGAGACAAAGTATTGAGGAGTTTTTTCATCTCCTCATCAGCAGGTTTTATTTTCAGCGCAGCTTCAGCATACTGCATCGCTTTCCCTTTTTCATTCAATTTTACAAACGTTAGCGCGAGCTTTCGCTTAGGTTCAAACAAGTAAAGGTCAGAGCTTTTGTGGAAACCTTCTAGCTCAAAAGTACAGTCACTGGCTTTAAAGTAAAAATTTACCGCTTTTAGTAAATCGCCTTTCAGTGTAAATAGGTCACCCAGTAGCAAATAAGGATCAACCAACTTTGAATCAAACTGCATGGCAGCTGTAAAAGCTTTTTCAGCATCTTCCAACTGTTTTAAAGCTTTTAGTGACTTTCCCATATGCACCAAAGCACGAGCCACCTGTCCGTCACTAGGAGGTTCAGCCTTCAAATACTCGCGTGCCCACTTCACTGAATCTTTAAAACGTTTAAGAAAACGGCAATCGCTAACTAAGTAGTAAAGCATGCGTGTGTCTGTGGGATGCTGCTTCACATAGTCCTCCATAATCCTAACATAGCGCTGCCGACTACTATGATGATCTCGCACTAAAGGGTCGTGAATAGTGATGTCTAATTTTTCTCGCCTCAAATTAGGAATCATCTGCAGATGTTCGTGAACGGGATATCTGTAACGGAGTCTCAATGCAGTCCTCCAAACGCGAGGTAGATAGGAAAAACTTCCACTGAATTCGCTTTTTAGGTCCAAAACATCCACTCGATTCCCGTAAACTTCTAAAAATTGTCTAAGATTTTTCGCATCTTTCTCACCAATACGATGATCGGCATCCACCATCATCACCCAGGGGGTTTCGACATATTCAAGAGCAAAGTTCCGAGCTGCACTAAAGTCCTCAATCCATTTAAAATCCAAGACTCTCGCTTTCATAGACGCTGCCCGTGATTTGGTATCGTCTGTAGAGCCAGTATCGACAATCAAAAAATCTCTGCTCACTTCACTAAAAGAGGTCAAACATCCTTCGATATTTAACCCCTCATTTTTAACAATTAAACAGATGGTTAGCATGCATGGCGTGATCTGAGATCATCCTACATGCCAGGGAAGAAGCTATCAAGCATCACATCCCTCACAAGCTTCTGCCCCGGTGTCTGAACCTGAGTCGCAACCTTCAGAGCCGGTGTCACAGCCCTCCGCCCCAGTATCAGAACCTGAGTCGCAACCTTCAGAGCCGGTGTCACAGCCCTCTGCTCCAGTATCAGAGCCTGAGTCGCAACCTTCAGAGCCGGTGTCACAGCCCTCCGCCCCAGTATCAGAGCCTGAGTCGCAACCTTCACAGCCTTCGGCGCCAGTATCACTAAGCCCGCCAGTTCCATCTGCGTCTTTGTAGTCTGAATCATCTGTACTACAAGCGCTCAATGCAGCTCCGGCAGTAGCGGCAAGTCCAAGGCCCACAAGTCCTTTTAAAAAATCTCGACGGTTCTTGCCAGGACCAGGCATGCCTTGCTCTGAGTCTCTAGGTGTGTTTGTATTATTAGCCATAAATATATTAATTAGTCCTACAATTATACAATATGTGCAGCAAACTGGCAATAGCTGCAAGCACTTGCTATGTTACTTTCATTCAATGCATTGGAAGTATTATTATTACAAGTTTTTTAAACCCCCGGCACTGCCGGGGGTATTTGCTCAGTAGAGTCCGCCAAAAATGAGAACGCCTAGCAGAATACTGCCCATCCAGCAGCAGAGCTATCAACTGTGTCGTGGTGTTCGTGAACAGTGGTCGTCATAAAAAAGGGATTAAATAATAAAAATCACCAAAAATGGGTTTAAGGGGGCAGACTTGGTAACTTCATTTTACGCCTATCTTTGGGCTGTGCAAACCCTCTTTAGGGTGCTTTAATTACAGCATGAAAAGTAAATACCTCAACTGGCTCTGGAGATGTTGCTTCTTCACTATAGGTTTCCTGCTGTGTCTCTTTTTAGATAGATACGAATGGCATCAACCCAGTTCTGATGTGGTCTTTGAAAACTCGTCAATGCTTCGTGACGACAGCTACAGTTATGTGAGTCCACTCCTAATGTGCGGCCTATCAGAGCAACTTGAGCCAACTGCTTTTGAAGATTTAAAGGCAGAGGTGGTGGCTCAGGTGGAGGCTATCACGCTACCGAGCGACAACTACTCCGTTTACTTCCGTGAGCTAGATAGTGGGCAGTGGTTTTCTATCAATGGAGAGCAAACGTATGCACCTGCAAGTTTATTGAAACTGCCTTTATTCATTGCTTATTTAAAGATGGCTGAGTCCAATCCTGGGCTCATGGATATCACATTAAATGTACCTACTGAAACCAATTGGAATGAAGGACTCGTTTACCAGCCCGCCAATCCTATTGTTCCAGGACAAAGCTATACAATCAGGGAGTTGCTGCTGGCAATGATCAACGACTCCGACAACAATGCTGTGATTGTACTTCGTGACGCGATAGATGAGACGTATAAGAATGAAATTTTCTCTGATTTAGGGCTCAGCATACCCAGCGAAGACCCAACTGAGCAATCTATGACCGCAAAGGATTATTCACACTTTTTCCGTGTGCTCTACAATGCTTCATATTTAAACCATGAAAGCTCACAAAAAGCTCTAGAAATGATGATCCCTAGCCGCTTTGAAGCAGGTCTCGCAGGCGGCATCACAGAAGAAACCGAAATAGCTGAGAAGTTTGGCGAGCGCACCTGGATCGACACAGAATCGGGTGACAAACTCTACGAGCTACATGATTGTGGAATCATTTACCCATCACCTGGGGAACCCTACTTGCTTTGTGTGATGACCAAGAGCCCAAACGGCTTTGAGCATCTCAGCGACATACTCCAAACCATTTCCCGCACAGTGTTCAATGAAATGGTTTCACCCCACGCGGAACTTTTGATGTTGTAAAAAGAGCGCCACCCCGTCTCTCTTGTGTTCTTCTTAATTCATGAATGCAGAGCTGTGGTACAAAAGCGCAGTAATAAAAACCCAATTCTGCATTATATTGATAGAAGAAGGGAGGTGTCGTGACCGGCCCTTCTTCTTTAATTGCGAAGCCCCTTTCCTCGATTGAGCAGATATAGGTTGAGACAAAAGAGTCCCACACAGAAGGCCGCAAGCACCGCAACACTCACGCCCACATTCAAATCTGAGAACCCATAAAACCCGTAACGGAATCCGTCGATGATGTACACAATGGGGTTGAACTTGGAAACGGTTTGCCAAAACGGAGGCAGGCTGCCCACGCTATAAAAGACTCCGCCTAAATACGTGAGCGGCGTGAGTATGAAGGTTGGGAACACGCTAACATCGTCGAACTTGGTGGCAAACAGTGCATTCAAAAATCCACCAAAGGCAAACACCGCTGAGGTTAGTACGGTGAAAAGAACAATGACTCCTGGGTGCGCGATTTCCGGCCTTGTGAACAAAAAGGAAACAATGAACACAATCGCTCCCACCAAGATTCCACGCAGCATTCCTCCCACGCTCCATCCTAGCAAAATCACCGAATTTTTTGTGGGCGACACCAGCAGTTCTTCCACATTGTGCATAAACTTCGCTCCAAAAAACGAGCTCACTACATTAGAAAAAGAATTGTTGATGATCGCCATCATGATCAGGCCTGGCACAATGAATGCCATGTACGAAACGCCATTCACTTCTGGAATTTGTGAGCCAATGAAAGTTCCAAAAATGATGAAGTACAGCGTCTGATTGATCACAGGTGGCAAAAGCGTTTGCCCCCAAATACGAGTGAAGCGCGTCACTTCTTTACGCACGATGGTTTTAAACGCGACCCATTGTCCTTCAAAGCTCATGACTGAGGGTTTAAGAGATCTAAAAAGAGTTCTTCGAGCGGATTCATCTTAGGGCCCATATCCATAATATCCTTCCCTTCTTTTTTGAATTTTTCTACGAGCGAAATGAGTGAGTCTCCGGGACGGAGCACCACTTCCTTCTCCTCCCCACCTTTAAAGGTAAACACATAGGTTTTCTTTTCCATCCCGCGTATAAGGTCTTTGATTTTTCCCTCGCGAATGATCTTTCCCCCTTGGATGATGGCCACGCGTTTACTGAGTTTTTCCGCTTCTTCCAAGTAATGTGTGGTGAGCAAGATGGTTTTTCCCGCCGCGTTGAGCTCCTTCAAATACTTCCACATGCCGTGACGCAGTTCCACATCCACCCCTGCAGTGGGTTCATCCAAAATGAGTAGCTGTGGATCGTGAATGAGGGCGCGTGCAATCATGAGACGACGCTTCATTCCGCCCGATAACATGCGGGCCGGCGTCACGCGCTTCTCCCACAACCCCAAGTCTTTCAAGAGTTTTTCGGCGCGTCTCATGGCTTCTTTTTTAGGAATACCGAAGTAGCCCGCCTGAGTAACCACAATGTCGATCACCTTTTCAAAAATATTGAAGTTGAATTCTTGTGGCACCACGCCCACCGCCTCTTTTGCGCCTGAAGGATTCTTAAGTGGATCGATCCCAAAGATTCGGATTTCTCCCGAGCTTTTTTCCACGAGCCCGGTCACCGCACCAATCAAAGTGGTCTTGCCAGCGCCGTTGGGTCCGAGCAATGCAAAAAAGTCACCTTTTTGTAGTTCTAAGTTCACATCCTCTAAAGCATGTACGCCCGTGCTATAAGTTTTGCTGAGCTTCTGTATCGAGAGCGAGTTCTTCCATGTCTTCATGTTCTGGTTCAATGTTAGCCAAGGGCCTAAGCGCACTGCTTTGGTCGATGTAGATGAGTGCATCATAGCTCTTCGCCAACTTCACTGGAATATAATTTAAGTACTCGCGCGCGGGCATGAACACAAGTCCAAGGTCGCGTTGATACTTTGATTCCTCCCACATTGGGTCCTCACCAAACAAAACAAACTTGTCCTTAGGCTGAATCCCATGGAGGAAATATTCCCATGAGTTATCCATGGCTGGTGGCAGTTCCATTTTTGAAACCGGCGCACCATACACTTGTGCTGCTAGCACTTCACCTTGAAAGGTTCCAGCGCCTACCAAAGAAACCTGTTTATCCCATTTTTCTCGAAGAACTTGGCCTAAACTAATGATGTTGTGACGACCGGTATCTGCACCTCTAGCATCTGCAACATGGGTTATATTGGCCCAAATGATTCCCTTACTCTCTGGGCCATGATGCTCCAAAAGATCATCCGCCATTTGCGCCATCGCTCGTTCACGCTGATTCCAAGAGTCACGATTCCCCTTGAGCATCACTTTGTAGTATTCCTCCGCGTTTTGCATCGCGAGGGCATCCTGCTTTGCACAGAAAAAATCATCTCTATCATTTTGAAACTGGCGAGCTCGAGATCGCATGGTAGTAAGGAGTTTTGCAACTTCTTCCTGTTTGTCTTCAGGAACAAAAGGAATCAAGAACGCGTACGCATGCGGATCGTTGTTGAAGGGTTCAAAACAACGGTAGGCCTCGTAGATCTTCCCAATGTCCAAACCATTTTGAGTAGCATAGCCCATAATGGTATCGATGCTTTCATAAAGTCCGTAGGCTCCCAGTCCGTAAAAACCAATCTTCTTTTCATCAGGCAGTGGTCCGTTGAAGAGCAAAAGTTTTTCAATAAAGTCAGCCATTTCTTCATTTGCCCACACCCAGGTCGGCCAGAATTTAAATTTCCTAAGCACCAAGCGCGGACTCTTACCGATGTACTTCTTACCTTTCAAATAACGATTCACTTCCATAGCTCCATCCATGTCTCCTTCCACTGCTATAAAAGAAAACCCATTTTCTTTTATAAGGCGCTCAGTTATGCGAGCACGCCAGTCGTAAAACTCGCGCGTCCCATACGACGAAGCACCAAGCAGCACTAAACGAGAGTCGCCCACCTGTTCAATGAGAGGGCTGAGGCTGTCTACCGTTTCGAGTGAATACACGGACGGCAAAACAGCAGAGGTGGCATTCAAGTTCATGTGTGCTTTTGGTTACAATTACTTCGACGGGATCGAAAGAGTTTTCCTTACAGGGTTTCTAACGATACACTAAAAATTGATGTGAAAAATAGGCATTTTTTTACAGAACCGCGCTTTTTTGATTATCCTTTTAACGAAAATGAGTACAAGGAGGGGTACTTTCAATAGTACTCTCCCCATAAATACAAGTAAAACGCCTTAGCTAGACAGACGTACCTAGTTTCCTAGCTGAACAGTTTTTTTGAAAAAAACATTTAGTAAGTTCGCCCGTGCAATTTTGCTGAGAGCCAGCGGAAGAAGATGAACAAAATGGGCGTCGTGAACAGGGATGTGATTCCGGACGTGAGCAGTCCAAACATGATCACCACAGAGATAGAACGGTACTGCTCGCTGAGGATAGCGAGAGGCGCGAGCGAAGCGAGCGCTGTGAGCTTAGTGAGCAGTACTGCACGGAAACGAATTCCAGATGCGTAACTAATAGCACGAACATCATCCCAGCCTTCACGAATTTTTTGTTTAGCTGCATCAATGAGAAAGATCGCCACATTCTCCACAATTCCCACCAAAATAATAAGACCGATGATTTCCAAGAATCCAAACTGACCTCCTGCAAAGGCTGCAAGCGCAGGAAACACTCCAATGAAAGTCAAAGGAATGGTGTACAAAATCACGAGAGGCTGTGTGAAGGATTCAAAGAACATCACAAGCACCACATAGGTGATCACAATGGCAAGGACCAATGCTGTGAATAGCTCTTGGAAAGAACGGATAAATCCTGCGGTATCTCCTTCGCTGTACTGCTCAATTTGAACGTCATTATCGAGTTCATTCTCTTTGTAATAATCAAGCACTGCTTGAGTCGCAAGTGCTGCACTACCTTCATCACTGCGGTCTTCTGTTAAACGAGCCTTCACAATAGAAACGGTTTCACCATTCACATGTTGAATGCTCGCTTGGCTCTCTTTTTCTTCAATATCTGCAATATCCTTAAGACGAATCACTTTCTCACCCTGAGCCAAAATCACCGTGTTTTTGATTTCTTTCAAGGTCTCAGGGTCTTCACTGTCTTTATCCAGCACAATATCAAGGGTCTCACCCTCCACCGTTATGGTACCTACAGGATCTCCGTTGTTTACTGAATAAAGTCCACGAAGCACTCCGTTCACATATGCAGTAACAGGAGCGCCCGGAATAGCCAGTTGAAGTTCGTTGAGTTTCTCTCGATCCAAAATCACTTCCACTACCGTATTTTCTTTCCCTTCATACCCATCGTCTACCTTAGTAACAATCTTTTCACCCTCACAGTCTTTATCAACAGTGTAGGCAGCATCTTGGTAACAAAGATCTAGCAGGGTTTCTCCAACTTCATCCGCAGAGGTTTTGAGTGCGTCTAAATCACTCGACTTGAGCGCCAAGGTGATTTGGTAGTCGGAAGTGGGTGGACCATTAGAAATCACTGCAACTTTTAGGTCAAAGAACTCATCCATGAGGTCGGCTTCTTCAAATCCTTTATTGATGTCATTGGCGCTATCCACAGACAAGTAATCCCCGCGGTCAAAGGCTGGCTTGAGTGCAACCATATAAATATCGCCTTGCATAGGAAACACTGCATCCACTGCTTCATTTTCCACTATTACTTTGAGCACTTTTTTCTCAAGAGACTCTCTATCCTCAGCAGGTGTGCTTGAGTAATGAACGAATCCAAGTTGCAAGTAGTCTGCATTGTCGCTGCTCGCAAACTGCACGCTCTTCACCTTTCCACTTTGAAAGTAGTAACCAGCCACCATGATGGGCACCACCAGCGCCACCACCACTATAATGAAGCGTAGAATGCGGGAGTGATTGAGAATCCATTCGTTGATTCGCACGACAAGCTTGGCAATGCCCCACATGTTTTCTTCTTCATCTCCAGATTTATTGCGCTTAGGTTTAAGGAAAATTCCACCCATCCATGCAAGGAACACCAGAGGGACAATGTAAGAACCCACCACCGCAGGAATGATGGTCATTGGAATATACGTGATGATTTGTCCAAGCACTCCAGACACCACTCCAAAAGGAAGGAATACGATTATGCTGGTGAGACAAGCAAGGAAAAGTCCCATACCCACATCCTTCACCGCCGCAATCGATGCTTCTTTTCCGCGAAGCCCGGTATCCACTTTACGTTGTATACTTTCTAGCAGCACAAGTGCAGGGTCCACCACGAGTCCAATCGCAAGCACCAGTGAGAAGAGCACCAAGGTATTGAGGTTTTCTCCAACGGCGTAAATATAAATGGTAGCAAACACAAGACTCAGCGGAATAGCGAGCGCTGCGATGAATGCTGCGCGCACCGACACAAAAACCACCATCACAAGGAAAACGAGTTGAACTCCTCCCAGAAGCCATCCCGCGTAAGACCAAGGCGCATCGGTATGTTCAAATTCTCCACCAATAAGTCCCGTTTCCACTTCCTTCACTTGGCGCTGATTGTCGTTGTTCACGGAATAGTCCTCAATGAGCATGGGCTTTTCAAAACCGTCGTCAAAATCAAAGGACTTAACCAGCTCCACACTTCCCATATCTTCAAACACTTTCTCCATCTCTTCGGTGTAATCACCCATATCGGTATTCGAAACCGCTTTCACTTGGAAGTGAAGCGCTTGTAGCACCATAGGGTCTTCATCTACACGAATTCCCACGTAAGAAGTGTTTCCACCGCTGTACACATAGTCGAGCTCAATATCTGCAAAATCTTTCAACTTCTTGTCTCCAAACTTCAAATTCTCCACATCTTTAATCGAGCCTTCATCCAAACGAGTGAGCAAACTTTGACTTTGACCGTCTAAATTCAGATCCGATCCCACGGGAAGCGATTCCCCAAAGCTAGCCAGGGCTGCTTGCACCTGCATGGTGCTCACTCCAAGCTCTGCCATCTTCTTTTCATCCAGGGTAACGAGCAAACGCTTTTCAATTTCAGTCATCGGTGAAACCTCCGCGGTTTCAGGCAGTTCTAAAAGTCGATCTTCAATTTCGCTATATAAAGTATAAAGCTCCTCTTCGTCCTTAGAAACGAGCGAGTAAATAATATCGGGTCCTGTGATAGAAGGTTCAGAAACTTGCGGATCTTCAGCCCCATCTGGCAAACTCACATTCGATAAACTAGAACTGATCTGGCTCAGTACGGAGTCCGTTTCAAAGTCTTCATCCACAGTCACGCCAATGAAGGAGAATGAATTGCTGCTCGTAGAAGTGAAACTGTTCACGCCATCCACATCACGTAGAGCTGCTTCAAGAGGCGCTGTCACTTCATCGGCCACGGTTTCAGAGGATGCGCCAAAGTAAAAAGTTTGCACCGTTACGAATTTAAGATCAGGGCTTGGAAACCCGGTGGTCTTAAGCAATGAGGTGCTCGCAACTCCCAACAGAAGCAAAAAAAGCAAACTGAGCACCGTGAGACGATTGTTTCGAAGGAAGAAAGCGCTGATGCGAGTGTTGAAATCCATAATTCGAAGCGCTATATTGCCAATTGTTGCTAAACTTGTCAATCTCCTTATGAAGAAAATTTTGGCTTTCCTAAGCCTTACTATACTGTTGAGTGCTTGTGGGGATCGTCTGCATGTGGATCTTGAAGATGAACTGCGGAACCGCCCCACCGTGACTTTGCTTGAAGCAGATGGAACGGAAATTAAGGGGTTCGCTGGGGATTTCTGCACAGACACCGTGTGCAACAATGGAGAACCCATTGATTTTGCTGCGCTCAGTTACACTCCATACACCAATGGTGAAGATTTAACACTCAGTGTTGATTGGGAGAAAGACACCATCAGCACAGTGAGCTTTCGAACCTACGACGACGCTGGCGACATCACTCACCGTGAACTTCCTTTCACACAGTTGGATGATCACACTTTTTTAATTGAAGAAGCTTTTCCAAACGACAAAAGCGATATCACGCTGCATGTGAAAGTAGATTTTGTAGTGGAAGGACATGCGAACTATTACTTCCCCATTCACTTACAATAAAATAAAAGACTCCACTTGCGTAGAGTCTTTTGGCGTGAAGAGGGCTTGAACTAACGGCGCTTCTTCGCAGCAGCCTTTTTCTTTGGAGCTGCCTTTTTCTTAGCCACTTTCTTCATTGGCTTTTTCTTAGGTGCAGCCTTTTTAGCCGGCTTCTTGGCTTTCTTTTTTACTGGCATTTTGGCGTGGTTAATGAAGTAAAAAAAGAGCTACAAAAAATCTCCTCCTTTATACAAAAATCGACAAGCTCTCTTTTTCAAAATCGCTCTCTCAAATAGAAAATTGTTTTATAAATAAGATGGTAGTTTAAATAAATTGCAAATTGTGCTATCGTTGATTTTAGAAACTTGCAGTAAATAAATATTTTCGCGATCTTCATACACAATGAGTCTTATTCGACGTGCCAAAACGGACCCCCATTCATTTGCAAAACTCTATGAAGAGCATGTGCAAGCGGTGTATCGATATTTTGCATCACGCATCGTTGATAAAAAAATGTGTGAGGATCTCACGAGCAATGTGTGGGAAGCAGTTTTAAAAAATATCAAACATCTCAATTCAAACAAAACCGTCGTGTTTCGCGCTTGGCTTTTTACTATTGCACGCAATTGCATGAATAAATATTTCGCAGAAAAAAGCGAAATCACTGAGCTCACTGAGGAGCATGAAAATTTTGTGAGTGAAGAACCTCTCCCCCATCAGACCGCTGAAGAAAAAGAAAGTTTCGAAGAAATTCGCGTGCTCATGGATGCATTGCCCGACGAGCAACGTGAAACAATCTCGCTTCGCTACCTAAGTGATCTTCGTAATAAAGAAATTGCAAAAATTTTGTGCGTGAGTGAGAAAACCGTCGCTTCGAATTTATCTCGCGCCCTTCAAACGCTTCGAGCGCGCTTTAAAAGTTTGCAGTAAAATTAACTTTCAACGCTCTCAATAAACATGAAACGTAAAAACGCACAGCACGATTTCCTCAAAGTACTTCAGTCGAGTCGACCGACTGCAGACGCTGCGTTTGTGGAACAGCTCAAAAAGAACTTGTCCGCACACGCTGAGGATATTTTGCCGGAGCCTCGCGTTTCTGGTTTAGCCTTAATAGTACAATCTATGAAACGTTACTCACTGGCTTACGTGGGAGTCCTGGTGCTCGCTGCCTTTGGCACGATGCTGCTGCTTCCTAAGGGCCTCGACGCCGAAGAATTTTTAGCCAAAGCGTCTGAGAGTTATAGTGAAAGCGAAAACATTTTTTATGAGAAAACTTTGAACCAACGTTTTGAAAACGAAACGGTTCAAGAGAGTTCTTTGGAAGAGATCTACTACGATGAGAGCGGAAATTATCTGCGCCTCATACGGAATCCAGACACTCAGGAGATAGTTCAGGTGGATATGACGGTATGGGATGAAAATAATGAAAGTCGTAACTTTCATTCACCAGAAAGTGAAGAAGGTCCTGTTACCATTGAAGAAGGCAGTGAAGCAGATAAGTGGTATGAGACATACATGAATGGCTCAAAGTATTACTGTGTAAAGATGGGCGAGACTGCATCTCAAACCTTCAAGGTTTTCCTAAAATTTTCTGCGTCTGATCCCAATGTATATACAGTAGATGGAGTTGCGGAAGACAAAATACAAGAATCCAGTGAAGATCCTAGGTCCGTACTTAGTGAACACGACTTACCCGTGGAAACAGTAAAAAGCTACTTAAATGAACTTAAAAATACAGAGGACTACACGGCCGAAGTAAAGACAGTAAATGGTGTTTCTTACTACATATTTGAAAAAGATTTAGCTGATGAAGAGCAGCGTCATATTGCCTACTACTTCAATGCTGAAACTTATAAGTTAGATAAACAAGTGCTTACTTTTGGCATCGACCCTGACCGCAGGGATGTAACGACTTACTTAGACAGTGAGTCAATTCCAAATAGTGAGACTGAAACTATTTTTGATCCTTCAAAATACGACGTAGTGGAGGGACATTGGCTAGTCGCTGGTGCGCCTGATTATGTTACAGAAGAGGGCTGTTACTTTGGTGGTAAAAAGTTGAGCGACGAAGAAGCGCAAAAAGCTTTGGGGACAGTACCTGTTGAAGCCACAAATCAATGGAATGAAATGTTTGAAACCATGATGTCTCCGGACATGGAGGAAAACTCTGTTTATGAAACCAACACTCCAAGTGAAGAAGAGCTGGAGGTACCGTCTGATGCAAAATTACCTGAAGGCATGACTTTCATTCGTCCAACGGAAGGAAACATCACTGCCGGATTCAGCGCAGGTCACTTTGGTTACGATATCGCAGACCCCTCTAAGCCAGATATTGTTGCGGTCGCAGATGGAACCGTTATTGAAGTAGGAATCCCAGGAGGATGGAATGGTGGATATGGAAACTATCTTGTCATCGATCATGGAAATGGTGTGCAAACGCTCATGGCAAACTGCGAAGAAGTGTATGTGAGTGTGGGCGACACCGTTTCACAAGGAGATGTAGTAGCAAAGATGGGAAACACCGGACGCGTGTATGGCTCTACCGGTATTCACACTCACTTTGAACTCAGAATCGATGGCGTGAAAGTGAGTCCTGCCCTTCTTGAGGTGTGGTAATTCTGCTAAAATGCCAACGTGCGAATCAAAAAAAGATACATCGCGTTTGGATTCTTTCTTGCACTGCTGAGCTTGGGACTTTTCCCAGCAATCGTTCAAACAGTTGAACAGCTAAAGATCTACAGTCTAGAAGAAAACATTGAACCTGCTCCGGTGGCACTCGTCTTCGGAGCAGGTTTGAATGAAAACGGACGTCCCTCCGATGCACTCGCCGATCGGCTCATCACAGCAGCGACCCTTTACCTCAACGGAACCGTGGAACAAATTTTAGTTTCAGGTGACAACCTAACCGACACCGAAAACTACAACGAGCCAGAAGCCATGATGGAATTTCTCGTGAAGTGGGGCATACCCGAAACGGCGATCATCCAAGACTTTGCTGGCGCGCGCACCTACGATTCCTGTCTTCGCGCCAAAGAAATGCTGGGCATCGAAGAAGCCATTCTCATCACTCAGGAGTTTCACTTGCCGCGCGCCCTATTCACCTGCAACGCGCTTGGCGTTGAAAGCATTGGTGTGATTGCAGACCGTCAACCCTACGTGATGGCGGAGTACTATGACAAGCGCGAGTGGTTCGCCACCTACAAAGCTTTGCTTGACCTTTACATCTGGAAGCCGGAAACTGTTAAGGACCAACTGGAATCCTTATGATGAAGAAATTGCTTCCCGCCTTGCTCGTGCTCATTAGCGTGCTTTTGTTTGCCGTAGATTTAACGCCACCTATCGACGCGAGCAGCCCCTATGAAGAAGTGATGGAAGGTAAAATTGTGGAAGTGACAGAGAGCCAGAGCCAAGACACCGTGTACGGAGAGCAGTATTTTCAAGAACTGAAAGTAAAAGTAACCCGCGGCACACTCGAAGGAGAAACTATTGAAGTGGAAAACGGCGTGACGCCTAGCCTCTATTCGCAGCCCTATGCTGAAGGTGACGAACTCGTGCTCATCCGCTCCGAAAATACAGCTGGTGAAAACACCTTTGTGATCGCTGACTATGTAAGGCGATCCGTGATCTACTGGCTCTTCGCACTCTTTATAGCAGTGGTGGCTCTGGTCTCACGCAAACAAGGGCTTCGCTCGTTGCTTGGAATGGCCTTCACCTTTTTAGTGCTATTCCGTTTTGTGCTCCCTATTATCCTCATGGGTTATAGTCCCGTGTGGGCCGCTATTGCCGGCTGCGTACTCATGATTCCCGCGACTTTCTACCTTTCGCACGGTATCAGCCGTAAAACTACCGTGGCCATTTTAGGTACGCTCTGCACTTTGATCCTCACAGGTTTCCTCGCTGACTTTTTTGCAAGCTGGGGAAAACTCAGCGGCCTGGCCGACGAAGCCGCGACTTTCTTGAAGTCGGACACCGGGGACCTCATCGATTTCCATGGACTGCTGCTCGCTGGAATTTTAATTTCAATGCTTGGTGTACTCGACGACATCAGTATTTCTCAAGCATCGGTTGCTGAAGAACTTCGCGGTGCCAAGAAAAACATTTCATTCCTGGAGCTCTATGGCCGCACCATGACAGTTGGAAAAGACCACATCGCCTCCATGGTGAATACATTGGTGCTCGTGTACACAGGAGCTTCCCTACCGCTCTTACTACTTTTCATCGATCATTCTCACACTTTCACTGAAGTGCTCAATTACGAGTTTGTCGCTGAAGAAGTCATTCAAACTTTGGTGGGAAGCATCGGTCTTATTTTGACCGTGCCCATCACCACACTCTTCGCCTGTCTTCATAAAAAGTCTTGAAATTGCAACTCAGTTGCAGTAATAAAGAGACATGAAAAACACTATGCTCCTCGATTCCCTTCGCGCCCAGGGTCTCCGAATCACTCCTCTTAAGAAGAGTATTCTGACGATTTTGGAAAAAGAAGAAGGACCTCTCTCGGTGCCAGAATTGCAAGGAAAACTCAAAAAACGTGGACTCGAGCCAAATAAAACTTCTCTCTATCGCGAGCTACAAAGCCTTAGTAAAATTGATGTAGTAGAAGAAACTCAACTCTTCAAAGATGTACGCAGCTATGAACTTCGCCGACACGATGAACACCATCACCACTTCGTCTGCCAAAAATGTGAAAGCGTGATCGACTTCGACAACGCTCAGCTTGAAACCATACTCAGCAATGTTTCTCGGAATTTGCGCCGTAAAGGACATCGCACCGTGGAACACCAACTTAATCTTTATGGCCTCTGCGCCTCATGCCAATGAAAGCAAACCCAATCCTAGAAGCGGAGGATGTTACAGTGGTGCTAGGTAAGCACAGGATTCTTGAAGAGATTTCTTTCACCATTCAACCTGGGGAATACGTGGGAATCGTGGGGCCTAATGGTGGAGGGAAAACCACACTGCTTCGTGCCATGCTCGGCCTGCTCCCTATGAATAAAGGAGAAATTTATGTAAAAGGAAAAAAAATTCGCAGCAGTGCAGCAAAAAAATCCATCGGCTATGTGCCTCAGCACTTCACCACCAGCACGTTCAACTTTGCCATGAGCGTGAAGGAAGTGGTGGCAACAGGTTTGGTTTCTAAAAAAATGTTTGGACCGCTTAGTAAGGAAGATTTCAAAGCCATTGATGAGGCACTTGAAATGGTTTCAGCCAGCACCCTCAAAGACCGCATGTTCTCGGACCTGTCCGGCGGGCAGCGCCAACGCGTGGTGATTGCCCGAGCCATGGTGGCCCACCCTTCTATATTATTCCTCGACGAACCGCTCAGCGCCGTAGACCTTCCCTCTCAAAAGAATTTTTACGAAACTCTGGCTGAGCTCAATAAAAAGAAGAAGCTGACCATTGTAATGGTGACGCACGATCTAGAGATGGTGACCTCCCAGGCTTCACGTGTACTCTGTTTGAACCGACGCCTGCACGCCAGCTGCAAACCGGCTGAGCTGAGCACCAAAGGCATGTGGGATGAAACTTTTGGAGAAGAATTTAAACCTATTAAACACAAGAAGCACCATGTTTGATCTCTTTGAATACAGCTTCATGACGCGCGCACTCATGGCCGGAGTGCTGATTGGTGCTTCCGCTCCCCTTTTGGGCACCTTCCTGGTAGCCCGCCGCTCCAGTATGCTGACCGATACCCTGTCGCACACGGCGCTCGCCGGGGTGGGAGTGGGCGTGGTGGCTGGGATTTCTCCTCTACTGGGTGCCGTGCTGGTGAGTTTGCTGGCCGCAACCGGAATCGAGAAGATTGTGACCCGTGGCCGCCTGAGTACCGAAGCCGTGCATGCTCTCTTCCTTTCTGGAGGCTTGGCCACTGCGGTGACCTTAATCAGCCTATCGAACTCTCCTGTTTCCTTTGAGACCTATCTGTTTGGAAGCATCACCACCGTGAGTCATCAAGATTTATTCTTGCTCCTTATGTTGGTGGTAAGCACTTTTATAGGAGTGATGCTCTTTTGGTGGCCGCTCGTGACCCTAGCCTTCAACGAAGAACTAGCCGAGGCCTCTGGCCTCCGCACCAATCTGCTCAAAACAGGACTCGGCGTCCTCGCGGCCCTCACCGTTTCCCTCTCCCTAAAAGTGGTGGGAGGACTTCTCATCGGAGCCCTCATGGTTATCCCAGTACTCGCCGCTCTACAGATGGCAAACAGCTTCCGCTCTACAGTGGTACTAGCCATCATGTTCGCCGAGGCCTCTGTTATCATTGGACTTTTCCTCTCTTATGTAGGGAATACACCGAGTGGAAGTGCCATCGTACTGGTCTCCATTGTGGCCTTTTTCCTCTCTATTCTGCTAAAACCTGTAATAAAGTAGCCCCAGCCACATTATAAGGTTGACGATCTAACTACTTGCTTTTTATTTAAATTGTAGTAAAATCTACCCCTTACCTAACTTTTTAACCCTTTGGTATGAAACGTTTTATTTCCCTGCTGACCCTGGGACTCATCCTGGCCAGCAATATGGTGCTCACCGCGAGCGCTGCTACGTATTCAGGCGTGGATGAATCCAATTCATTCGCTGATACGGTTGTTTACAGCTCAGGTGGCTACCTCTTCGAAAAAACCGGAGATGCAAGCGACACTGGAACCAACGATGTGATCATCGGACAAAACCTCAATGACGCACTTTACTTTGGATTCGAACAAAAGTTCGATGGTCTTTCAATGGATGTAGGTACCGCCGCTACGGGTGGTAAATACGTTGTTGAATACTACAACGGAAGCTCTTGGACTACCTTGGTTGACGAAACCACGGCTAGCATCCAAAACGGCTCTTCTGGAGTGTTCTCACTCGGATGGACCGCTCCTTCTGCTTGGAGCAAGACCACTCTTGCCATCAATGTGAATGAAGAAACTGGTAGCGCTGAGACTTCAGCAAACCTCTACTGGGTTCGTCTTCGCGTAAGCTCTGCCTACAGCTCAATTGCTCGTGCAGATCAAATGGGAATTCTTAACTACAATGTAGTTTTCAATATAGACAACCAGCTTGGTTCAACTATCACTCCTTCTTCAGGAGACATTTCATTCAGCTCAAGCACGGGTGACGTTACTGTTTACTCTACCAAAGATATGGGAAGCGGACTTTACGGCTACGCTCTCTACACTCCTACTAGCACTACCTACACGTACACCATTAACGTTTCTGGTTACGTTACTGAAAGCGCTAGCGTGAACCTCAGCGAAACTCGCACAGATGTGAGCGAAACCTTGAACTACGCTCAAGTACTTGTGGCTCGTGATCCTATTACTTCAAACGAAGTGAGCATTGCTTCTGCAGTGGCTGGAACCGCTAACACTTCTTGTACTATTTCTGGAAAGCGTGCGTACTGTCCAGTTCCTGCATCTCAAGATGGAGCCAACGCTACTATCTACGCAGATGGATACGCTCCTACTTCAGCTGCCCTCACCAACCGTGCACTCGACACCGATTCTCAAGCCATGAATTACATGACTTTGAACTACGCGTACATTGCAACCGTTTACGATGAAAATGGAAACTATGTGACCGATGCAACCGTTGAAATGGGTGACTCTGGTTACGATATCGACTGTCACTACATCTCTAGTGGACGTTACGGATGCGTGGTACCTACTTCTGATGACAACGGAGAAATCCGTATCAGCGGAGACGACTACGAAACCTTGACCACTGCGTTCAGCACCGCTCGTAACTCAAACTCTGACTCACAAATTTCTCAGAACTTCACGCTTGCAGATGAGTGCAACGACACTTCTATGTGTGCTGATCCCAATCCAGACGAGGATGAAATCGATCTCGACGTGGTAGATATGGAATGGCAAGACGATGGAGACTTCGTGTTCTCTCTTCAAAATAAAGGAGATGAAGACGTGGATGACGATGAGAACGTGTACGTTTCTATCTATGTAGATGGAGACCGTGAGTACTACGAAATGTTCGAAAATGAATCAGGTGATGACTTCCTCGATTCAGGAGTAGCAGAAAGCTTCAACCTCGGAGACGACTTCCTCGACAGCGATGAAGATTCCTACGAAGTAGAAATCTGTGTAGATGCTACCGACACCGTTGATGAAGATAACGAAGACAACAACTGCTACGAAAAGACTCTCGGTGAAGAAGACAACGATGGAGCTGATCTCGAAATCACCGATATGTACCTCGAAAGCGACGATGACTTCATTGTTGAAATCGCTAACAGCGGTGATGAAGACATCGACGAAGATGAAACCATCCGTGTGTACGTATACGTTGAAGGAGATGCTGAATACAACTTCACCATCGATTCAGATGATAACGATGAAGATGAAGTATTTAATGAAGACGGCAGCGTAAAATTCAACCTTGGTGACGACCTCCTCAAAGACTTCGACGACAACGATGACGTAGAAGTGTGTGTGGACACCGGAGACAATGTTGATGAAGCAGATGAAAGCAACAACTGTGAAACAGAGGACATCGATGAACTTCAAGAAGGTGAAGACAATAACAATGATTACGAATGTGAAGACTTCGTAGATATCGACAACCACTGGGGAGAAGAATACATCTGTGATCTCTTCGACCGTGGTGATGTAAACGGGTACAACCAATACTACTTCGGTCCTGATGCCGATGTGAGCCGTGCCGAATTCCTTAAGATGGCACTCCTCGGAGCAGAAAAGGACGTGTACGAAGTATCTGGTGAAAACTTCGACGACGTATCTAGCCGTGACTGGTACTACGAATACGTTACCTACGCTAGCTACAAGGGATACATTGAAGGGTACAGCGATGGAACCTTCCGTCCTAACGACGATATCTCTCGTGCAGAAGCCCTCGTGATCCTCTTCCGCATTGCTGGTGAAGACGACAACGAAGATGAACGCGTAGATTCAGACGACATCAACTTTTGGGATGTGGACCGCTACGACTGGTTCGCCTGGGCAGTGGTGCTCGCTGACGACTACAACTTCGTCAAGGGATACAACGATGGAAGCTTCGGACCTGCTAACGATCTCTCTCGTGCTGAAGCCGCTAAGATCATCGACCTCGCTTACGAAGAATTCTACCAAGATTAATTCTAGGCAATTGAAAGGCCCCTCGCATGAGGGGCCTTTTTAGTACTCAAGTTTATTTCAGTTTAGGGCGAATGCGCGAAATATAGATATCGTAGGTGCACTTTTCCTGCTTAGCGTAGTAAGCCTTTCGCTCTTCCTCGGGCATGAGTACGATTCTTTGGCACTCAGGGGTGCAGGCGCCATTCATGCGCTCTCCGCAGGCCTCACACTGGAGGAACAACAGATTGCAGGCAGCGTTTTGACAGTTCACATAGCGGTCGCACTTGGCATCACACTGGTCACAGTCGCTCAGCACATCTGGAGTGATCCGCTCGCTTATACGTTCGTCGAATACGTAATTGCTGCCCAAAAACTTGGATTCTAGACCTTTTTGCTCCACTTCGTGCTTGTAGGCGATGATTCCACCATGGAGCTGGTTTACGTCCTTAAATCCGTTGTGTTTCAGGTAAGCACTCGCTTTTTCGCAGCGAATACCTCCAGTGCAGTACAGGAGCACTTTTTTATCTTCTTTACCCTTAAGGGCCTCCAGAGCCATGGGAAGTTCCTCCTTAAACGTGTTGCTATCGGGGCACACAGCGCCTTCAAAGCGTCCAATGCGGCTCTCGTAGAAATTTCGCATGTCCACCACCACCGTATTCGCGTCCTCCATAGCCTTGTTGAATTCTTCAGCTGAAAGATGATTCCCAACCTGTGAAAGGTCGTAGCTGTCTTCAGGGAGGCCATCAGCCACAATCTGTTTCTTAACCTTGATGGTGAGCTTATAGAAGGATTCCCCCTGTTCCACCCCAATCTTAAAGGGCATGTCTTTAAAGGCCTCACGGCTCTCCAAGTTGGCCCTAAAAGCATCGAAATGGGGCTCTGGCACGCTCAATTGGGCATTTATACCCTCTCGAGCCAAGTAAATGCGCCCAAACACCCCTAAATCGCTCCATTCACGGAAAAGCTCATCTCGCAGCTCCCGAGGATGTTCAAGCTTGGTGTACCTGTAAAAAGACAGGGTAATGCGCTTAAACGGCTCTGCTGCCAGACGCTTCAAACAGGTTTCTTTATCGAGTTTGTTTTTAAGGGTGAACATACGTTTAAAAGCAAAAGCGATTGTAGTCAAACCCGCTCAGTTAGTAAAGAGGCTAACGGATCTTCTTATTACCCTCTTGAGTTACCTCCCACAGAGTAGCTCTATCATTATGTGTCTTACACCATCCCACTTGAGCTGATACCAGTTGCAACAAAGGTCCCCCTTCAATCTCAACTTTTTTATCTTCTCCTTGTCCTTCTTCTATAGCCCGGTAAACCTCACCCGCAGTTCCCTCAGCAACTACAACAGTACCTGTTAAACGTATCACCTCAACTTCCGAACCAGGAACTCGAGTCTCTGCCTTATGGAGGGCATCTTGAAGACGGCTCGCGGCTTGTATTCCCACCTCCAAATCTTGATCGGGGAGTACAAATACAAACTCTTCTCCTCCCGAGCGGATTTTCCAATCGTCGGGACGCACAGCATGACTCATCACACGAGCAGAGTTTCTAAGCACTCGGTCTCCCGTCGTCTCATCATAGTTTTTATTCACCTGACCAAATTTATCTAAGTCCACATAAATAACGGCTACCTTGCGCGTGGGATCTTCCATCAATCGTTGTAAAGCTCCTCGACGGTTCAACAAACCAGTTAATGGATCTCTTTCAGCTTCCCCTATGGCTGCTTCTAAACGTTGGTCCTTAAGTACCTCAGAGATCGTATTGCGAACAAGTCCTGCTAAGAGCCTTACCTGGAAAATATCCACCATTTTTCCGATTCGCTGTTCTGAGTCAATAATCAAAGCACCCAAATCTTCTTCTACCAACGCAGGGCGAACCACGCCTCTTAAGAGTCTCATGGCAGATTCATTCACATATACATTTTCCACGAACTCACGAATAGTAGAAGCCAATGTCTCTTCTGCTTGGCTGGCCCTACCTTCATCCTGAAAATGATCTAAAAAGCCTATGCGTCTGATATACTCCATAGCAGCGCGGCCTAAAAGCACTTTATAACTCTCTATGTCTGGTTCATCTAAAAGCATATTAGCCACTCGCACCACGCCAAGTGAAAAAGTTGGAATATCAATTTTGGAGGAAAATTTATCCATGAGATGTACGAATCTTAACATAATTAATAAATAAGTCAATATGCCTAAGAAGCTTGTGATTTTTGGGTTAGTAATGGGGGTGACGGGTATGGGTGCTTACCTTGGATATAAGGAGTGGCATTTCAAGAAACTCCAAGGCCCCGATGCCCCTGACGCGGTGCGTTTAGAAGATATTTTAGAAGACAAAACCTCTATTGATGACCTGCCGAAAGTTCAGGACCCTCCTCCTGTAGCCATCAATATTGAGATGCCTTTTTTCACACAAGCTCCCTTCAGCGACTGGGATTACCCATGGCAAGAGGCTTGTGAAGAAGCCAGTGTGCTGTTGGTAGCCAATTTGTATAACCATATGAACTTGGACACAGCAGGTTTCAATGATTGGCTGCTCAAACTCGTGGACTGGGAAGTTGAAACCTTTGGAGCGTACGAACACACCACAGTGGCTCAAACGGTGGAAATGCTGGAAACGAACTTTCAGTTAAAAGCCGTGGTGCACGAAGACCCCAGCTTCGAGGACTTTCAGGAGATTTTGGCCGAGGGGCATTTGATCATTGCGCCCTTTGCTGGCCAGTATTTGGGAAACCCCAACTACAAAAACGGCGGGCCGATCTACCACATGATGGTGGTGAAAGGTTACGACACAGAAAAAATGCAGATTGTTACGCACGATGTTGGAACTCGTAATGGGGCAGACTATGTGTACGACTGGGAAACCGTGGAATTCGCCCTGCATGATTGGCACGATGGTGATATTCTGCTTGGTGAGCCACGCATCATCGAAGTGCTCCCCAACTAATGCTACCTGCCAGCTTAAAGAACAAAATCGTTTGGTCTACTGTTGCGCAACTTATCGCGAAGGGTACGCAAATTGTTTTGGGAGTGGTGGCCATTCGCCTAGTGACCGCAGCGTTGGGACCGGACGAGTTTGGCCTGTATGGGAAGATTTCGGAGTACGCTTTGTTTTTTTCGGTGGCTGCGAATTTAGGAATATTTGGGAACACAGTTAGAAAGATGTCAGAGGCGCCGCGCGACGGACAGATTTTTGTGAACGCCCTCATGCTGCGCATGGGAACGGCTCTTTTGTTTTTTGGAGTGGGCGCGGCTTACGCCTGGATTTGGATCCGAGACTGGAGCTTTGTGATGGGCATGCTTTTTTTCATGAGCTCGCTCTTTTTTGATTACATCACTTCAGTGTGCGACGGTATGCTCCAGGCCAATTATAAGATGGGCCGCGCGAGCGCGGCTCTCGTTGCAGGAAGAATCGCCAATTTAGGCATGATATTTTTCTTGATCAAAATAGGAGTAGCTGGCAGTGCCGCTCTCTTTTTTCTTGCCCCCTTAACAGGAGCGGTCATCACCGCCCTGCTCAGCATCTTCTTTGTACGGCAACTCGTGCGCTTCCACTGGAAAATGGATCCAGCTTTATTGCGTATGCTTTTTTTCACGGCGCTGCCTTTTGGTGTCATAAACATCATCAACAACTTATATTTCCGCTTTCTTCCAAGTTACTTCGCTGCCCATGCCCTAAGCGACGCGCAATTTGGTTCCTACAATATCAGTCTACACATCGCCAGCACCGCCAGCCTACTCTCCACGCTCATCATGTTCTCCACCCTACCAGCCCTCAAACAAGCCATCGAAAAAAAAGAGGGCCAGCGCATCCGTGAACTGCTTCGCGTGCTTAAAAAAAGTCTCTTCTTCCTCGCCATAGTCATGGTCCTTGGGGGCTCCTTCGTCGCCCCCTACGCCATTGAGCTGCTCAGTGGGAAAAACTTCATCCTTCCCGAGCTATGGTTTATGCTTCCTCTGCTTCTGGTGCTTGCCGCTGTTTCGTATTTTTATGATCTAGTGCTCATCACGCTCTTTGCCTTTGAGCAAGACATGTGGATGTTAAAAAGAGAAGGCCTGGCCCTTTTGGTGGGCGCAAGCCTTCTGATCATTGCTTATTTTATCGTAGATGTGGAGTGGAAAACCGTTCTCATCCTAATCTCTGCAATTGCTGCGGAGGGAACCATCACAGGCCTCGGCCTGATTAAGATCCGTCGGCTTTCGCGTTCGCTTAGTTGAGCTCAACCATGAACGCATCGTATGCAGCTCCAGAGGCAAGCGGTGGTCGATACCAAGTGTAGTCACTGAAGGTGAAGTACGCGGCAAGATAAGCCCACGCTTCCAAATCACCTGAGCTGGTTACAATGGTGGCCTCGGCATCGGGATCAGAGGAAGATCCGTACTCTACGGTTACAGGAGCACAGTACACCGACGATGCATCCCATCCGGAACTTTGTGAACCACAGTAGCTGATTTCAACATCTCCCAAATAGTCATCGTGGTCATAGCTCACCCCAAATGCCCCATAACTAGTGAAAGAAATTTCAAAGTTTCGAGGAGTTGAGTATTCAAAGGTGTTTGTAACCGCGCTTCTGTAAGTAATAGGACTTGAGTAGAAAGCAGACCAAGCACCTGCACTAGAACTTTCTCCAACGTAGCTTTGGTAGAAGCTAATGTTTACGTCGAGAGTAGGTCTTGAAGCAGAAGACGTAGGGGTGCTCCCCTGTTCAATTTCGTATTGATCAGAGTAAAGATCTCCGTCGGTATCATTGGTGGTACCATCAGTACCATAGGTGATTACTTCTTCATAGTCGGTGAGTCCGTCGTCATCCGTGTCGCTATCTGAAGGATCCGTTCCATAGAGAGCTTCGTCGGCATTGCTGAGTCCATCTCCATCGCTATCGCTTGGATAGTCCGTTGGATCTAAAGGATCGGTTCCTGCAGCCGTTTCTACAACGTCGCTAGATCCATCGCCATCGTCATCCGTGTCGGCGTTGTTACCAATCCCGTCGCTATCGGTATCCACGCTTTCGCTGCTGTCTTCTGGGAAGGCATCGCTTGAGTCCAAAGTTCCATCGTTGTCGTCGTCGGTATCAGCGTTGTTTCCCGTTCCATCACTATCGGTATCCACGCTTTCGCTGGAGTCTTCTGGGAAGGCATCGCTTGAATCCGCAACTCCGTCGTTGTCGTCGTCGGTATCAGCGTTGTTTCCCGTTCCATCACTATCGGTATCCACGCTTTCGCTGGAGTCTTCTGGGAAGGCATCGTCGCTATCGAGCACTCCGTCGTTGTCGTCGTCTGTATCCACGGTCGCATCATCGAGTCCGTCTCCATCCACATCACTTGGGAAGTCAGTGGCATCATAAGGGTCGGTTCCATACGAATTCTCTACGGTATCAGGATATCCATCGTTATCATCGTCGGTATCTGCGTTGTCTCCAAGACCGTCTCCATCGCTATCCACCGATTCGCTGGAGTCGTAAGGGAATGCATCGCTTGAGTCCAAAGTTCCATCGTTGTCGTCGTCGGTATCGGCGCTGTCACCGGTTCCGTCTCCATCGCTATCCACGCTTTCGCTGGAGTCTTCTGGGAAGGCGTCGCTTGAGTCCAAAGTTCCATCGTTGTCGTCGTCGGTATCGGCGTTGTTTCCCGTTCCATCGCTATCGGTATCGGTCCATTCACTATCGTCGTAGTCAAAGGCATCATCCGCGTCGAGTACTCCATCATTGTCGTCGTCGGTATCCACTGAGTCATCCATACCATCTCCATCAAAATCTTCAGGGTGATCCAGGGCATCGAGAGGATCGGTCCCTGCCGCTACTTCCACTCCATCCAAGTACCCGTCACCATCGTAGTCAGGTTCAAGAGGGTCGGTTCCGTAAGACGCCTCCTCTCCATCCAGAAGCTCATCATCATCCATATCACTATCGCTTGGATCGTACTCTAGTTCGAATTCTTCAAGATTGGTGAGTCCGTCGCTATCTAGATCTTCAGCGGCATCACTAGCGTCGGTAGGATCGAGTCCATACGTGCTTTCCCAACCATCTTCCATACCATCGTGGTCACCATCGTTGGGGTAATCACTTGGATCCAATGGATCAGTTTCAAAATCCACTTCTTCACCATCGGTGAAGGTGTCTCCATCAGTATCCGTCACCATGATGCCTGTTCGGTAGGTGTATTGCTCATCCCAGTCTCCGAGTCCGTCTGCATCACTATCCTCTGAGCTGTCGCTGCTACCCAAAGCATTTTCTTGGAAGGAACACAAAAGATCTCCATCAGCATCGGTTGCAGGGGGCACAAATCCAAAAGGCAAAGAAGGAAGCTCAAAGGCCCCACGGTCTGAAGTGTTGCAGTAAGGACGAGCCTTTTTGTTGTAGTCGCTAGCCACGCCGTAGTCAGCGGCGCTGTTGACTCCCACTGAATTGTTTTTGAGTCTAAAGTCGCCCGTACCTGGAGCAGATAAACCTAAGGTTTCTTCGTACGCATGATTTTCACGACCTGCTCCTTGGAGGTCCGTGAGCTCGTAGGTGCTTCCTGTACTGATGTCTCGCAAAAGAGGGACTCCGGTAGCACTCACGCTATACAGGTTGTAGTCCAAGGTAGCGAGGTTCGCCAGTCCATCGGTTGCAATAGCACCTGTAGCTGCAATGTTTGCAAACACGTTGTTCGCAACCGTCATAGCTGTGCTGAGCGGGTTATCAATGGTGAGGGCTGCCGTAGAGTTGTTATAGAAAGTAGAGTGCAAAAGTGAGAACCCTTCCCCATTTGTCACATAAAGCCCATATGCCTGATTCACAAAGAGTGAGTTGATCAAAGGCGCATCAATGTTCGCATTGTCAACAAACACCCCGTAAGTCCCCCCTTGGTAGAGGTTGCCATCAAAACGAGTAGTGAGTGATGTGAAGTTCAAGAGTTCAAGGCCGGTAGCAAAGTCACTGATCGTATTCGCACGAAGTTCATTAAGAAAGCTATCGTAGAAAGACATTCCCACTCCTCCCGCATTTCCCGTATGAGTGAGGGTGTTGGTCTTCACTTCATCCATCGTTGAATAGTAAGACACAATTCCTTCATCCACCGAAGTGAGCACGTTATTGTTGATGTCCAAGAGGCCTGCATTGGAAAGTCCAATTCCAAGTCCTGTTCCCGTAAACGTGTTGTTTCGAATGGTCATTCCCGTTCCCATCGTTGCACCCGCGCCTGCTTCATTGTGACCACTGTGAGTGCTAGAGAACTCGCCTCCAACCGATTCCACGATGATACCCGCTTGTCCATCTCCGAATTGATTCTTTTCAATAAAATCCACGGCACTGCTATATGCCACTCGCACCCCAACACCAGAAGCGCCAGTAAAGTTGTTGTTTGAAATGCGGTCCACATTGCTTTGGTAGGCCAAAAGCCCATTAGTAGAACTGCTCACCGTATTTGAGTCCGCTTGATCCGCTGTAATAAGATCTAGGTAAATTCCTAGATCCGCTCCACTAATTGTGTTGAGATCAATGTTCTTCGCATGTACATAGGTCATTTCAATTCCCACACTTTGACTCACTGCATCATTCACCAAGCTGATGCTGTTTTCATCGATATCACCCAGGTTGAGCAAGCTAGCAAACCCATAGACCTTAATACCCTTTCCTACCTTAGAAATCGTATTGTGCGTAATGTCCACGGCCTCTGAATCATAGAGATAGAACGCCATTTCTCCCGCAAGCGAGTTACCCACTACGGTGTTTGACATAATGATGGCACTGGCAGGTGATGTGCGCATATGAAGCGCTTGACCGCCACTCACATTATTTCCAACGAACTCAAATCCTCCCGTTTGTTTTTCAACAAAGGTGTACCAATTTCCATAAGAAACTGAATAAGACCCATAGGAGATGGTCACACTAGGCGCCCCCCCAGTGAAGGTGTTCTTCCACATTGTCACACGTTGAGTGTTGTCGTGAATGTACGCGTAGGTCTTGTTAAAAGTGTTGCTAGTGATATCCACAGCACTTTTTGAAGTCACCTCAAGACGAGACGTCTTGTTGAAAGTGTTCGTAGTGATGTTGATTAGCTTAGAGGTTCCCGAAACCTTGATTCCTCCTCCATTGAAGGTGAAATCTTTAATCGTGATGTTATTACCCTGCACATTGAACTGACCCGTAGTGCTGGCAAAACCACCCCAAGGCTTGATGGTGTAGCTCATCTTGGTGTTATTGATAACACTTTCCGTTCCATTGTCTGTCTTATATACAATCGTTGGCGTACTTGAACCTCCATCGGCAGTGAAACGAGTATTGAGCTCATTCAATGCAAACTGAATGGTTTCGTAAGCATGGGTAGTATCGCGTCCCCAGCATCCAAAGAATCCACTGCTTCCACGATCTGCTCCTCCCACAGCATCCACATAAATGGTTGAAGGCACAGGACATCCAGCCGCGTGAGCAGCAGGTGCCAAAGGCAGTGACCCGAGCAAACTCGCAAAAGTCATCAGCGTCAAAAGCCCAAAGCGTAGTTTTTTAAATCCTTGCATAAGGGGAAATAAGGTTATTTTAGAGGTTGAGAAAAGATTATGAGGCAAATCATATGTTCTGTCAAATTGCGGCAAAAGCATTTCACAAACCATAAAAATCTGCTAAAAAGGGTGCACGTCGGGGTGTAGCGCAGTTGGCTAGCGCGCTTGCATGGGGTGCAAGAGGTCGTGGGTTCAAGTCCCGCCACTCCGACCAATCGTAAAAACCATATAGATGGACGTCGATGCTTGTAAATACATGACGGACCTTAGTGAACTTTTTAGGAAAGTTGAAGGCTCATATGTTGAGGAGCTCACATTGATTATCGATAAAAAACCTACCTTCGATCAGGCGCGTCTGGGTATTCTCTTCGAGTATTGACACAGTGTTAAGATCATCACAAATTCTAGCTGCTTCTGGATCCAACCCAACGAGGTCTCGAGTGGGTTAAATGCCTTTAGGCTAACGGAGGCATCCGAAGATGATCGCAGTTTCGACAAAAGCATCAAAATTCACTCAGTCCTCAGCAGCCTATCGATTCAGAGTGGTCTGGATGGGCTGCCCTTCAAACTGGTGCTTAATTTTGGCGATAAAGAAATTTACATGTATCAAGCAGATATCTACGACCAAGAGGATGGCAGCGTTGATTACAAAATGAATGACGAAATGATCCTTGTTTTTTATAATCACAAGGACGCTTCTCAGTTCGAAAGAAGAGCTCTATATAAGTTTTCTTGATTGGACGAATATTGACTGTGATGCTAAAATGATACAAAGCATTAAAAGTATGCATTCAGAATCACCAAAACCCGCAGAAATCAACAGCCCTGCAAGGCAGGGTCCAGATTCATCTAGTAACATACGCGCGTGGCTGAACGGTGCCATGGCTGGAGTCGCTTTTCACGCGATGGGTGCCTGCACACCTGAGTATGGCCAAAGCGCGACAGACACAGACACACCCCCTGCTCAAGCCTGTTTAAATGCTAGTGATCAGGCAGGAGTGCATGAGAATGCTGTAGCTGGGATCAGTGGAGACGTAGTAGCTTTAGCGCAAAATGGAACTATCACTCCTTTGTTCAGTGGATCGGTGCCTGCGTACCTAAACACCGAGAATATTGATGCGTGTGAAGGAGCCGTTTTAACAGGTGCTGCCATCACCGTTCCTTCTGATTTTGACGGAACCGACGCAAGCCAACAATCACTTAGTTTCTTTGTGGTTCCTGATTCAGGAGAATCTCTAATAAACCCAACTGATTTAGGAGACGAAAGAATTCATGTAGACCCTCACTTTGCCCAAGTGACGGGCAGCAATCTACAAACCATATTGGGCAGCAGTTTAGAGACGGCTTCCAATCTTTCAAACGATGAGGCCCCTCTGTCAATCATGACCACCGTTACTTACAGTCTGCCCGGGCAAAGCCCTTATGGGGCAATCGAGTTTCACGTATCAAAAAATGACACCAAGTGGGAGAATACTGGAATAAGTAAACTCCCTTACGTGGAGCAAGGGAATGGATTTGGCGACCCCGTCCTCGTTGTGAATGCAGACAAAGGAACCCTAGTGTATCAAACACTGCCCAATGAAAAAGTATACGCTGCCCCCATGGAGGATGTTCATTCAGCCGTTGAGTTGCCAGGCCAAACGGGGACTCCCGATGCAGTCTCATTGGGTAATGGTGTAGTTGCTTTGTACACTCCCAGTGAGCGAGGCCTTCAATGCACGGTGGGTAGTTTTGATGAGATTGCAGCTGGCTCAGCACCCTCTAGTGAAATCACTTTCACCATACCAAACGGCTATGGAAATTTAATCGGGGACCCCAGCGTAGTGGACTTCAACCCAAACGACCCTTGTGACCCTAAGGATTTCAGCGCACTGGTAAAAATTCAACAGGCAGACTGATCGAACTTAAATCTGATCTTCCTTTAATCGGCTCACTAAATCCACAAAGCGACCAGGGTAAGGCACAAAGTGGTAGTTAACGGTTTGTTGGCTGCTTGCGATATTGATATCCACTTCCCCATAATGGAAAAGGTTTTTGACTAGACCGCGCTGGTGTTTTTCAATCTCACCAATTTCTTCAATGCTCAAGTACTCCATGTCGTGTCGCACATAGGGAAGAAACTTAAACTCTATGATCCGTTGATCCGTGACCGCCCAGCCCGATAGTGCGTGGGAAAGAAAATAAATAAAGACCCAGTGGTGAGCAACCAGAAGAACAAAAAAAGCGACAAAGCAAAGACCGAGTCCAATCGAGGCATTCTCCTCAAAAAAACCACGACCTAACCAAAGAAAAAGCAGCGAAACAAAAAAAGCAACCGCATACAAGAAGAGAATCGTGAGCAGGCTCATCCAATGTTCATGGACAAACAATCGCAGCCGTTCTTTTTCGGTTGTTTTCACGAATGAAAGAATAGGAAGTAGAAGAAAAAGCCCAGCACCAGCAGTGACAAGGCAGCGAAATAAAATACGATAATCACTGGAAGATGACTGTTTTTAATCTTATCACTATATTCAGCTCCAAGAACTTTCAACTGCGTTTCTTCGTACCCTCGGACATCTCGATACACCAAAAAAAACCAGACATAAGTGAGTAAAACCAAAGCCGCAAAAGCAAGCCACCAGGCTATATTCATTTCTTTTTAAGGTAAGAAGCTAAGGTGCTTGCAGATTTTTTAAGCTGTCTTCGCTCTTTTCCGTTCAAGGGCACTTTAATGACTTCGCTGACGCCTGTGCTATCCAAAATACAAGGCACACTGAGTGCTACTTTTGAAAGTCCGTAATAATTCTCCAAAGGAACCGAGAGCGGCAAGACCACGCGCGAATGTTGAAAAATGTGAACCATGATTTCTTTAATCACAGTTCCAATGGAGTAACAGGTGTAGCCCACATCATGAATAATCCTGTAGGCGGCTGCGCGCGTGCTGTCGTAACACTCATTGCCAAGTTTCTGTGAAAACCCATCCCACTTGCTCAAAGGTTTACCCGCAACGTTTGCACTGCTCCACACCGGGAACGAGGTGTCCCCATGCTCCCCCAGCACGAACGCTTCAATACTTTTAGGATTCAAACAAAGCTTCTCGCCCAGGTGAAATCGAAAACGCGCCGTATCCAATAAAGTTCCCGTGCCAAACACACGTCCCCAAGGGAAACCGGAAAGCTTATATGCCTCATACGTAAGCACATCCACCGGATTGGATACCACCACAATAATGCATTTAGGTGCCACCTTCACAATCTTAGGGACAATATCACGCAAAATCGCTCGGTTTTTAGCAATCAAGTCCAATCGAGTCTCCCCTTCCTGTTGACGCGCCCCGGCCGTGATCACCACAAGATGCGAATTTTTGGCAGCCGCGTAGTCGTCGGTGCCCACCACTTTGGTGTAATCAAAAAACGCCAAGGAATGTTCCATATCAAGCACCAAGCCTTCCGCCTTCTCTTTATTGCGATCGAGTAAAACCAGCTCCGTAGGCGTTCCATCTATGAGCATGGCGTATGCCGCCGTGGCACCCACATTCCCCGCTCCGATCACCGTAACCTTAAATTGTGTTTGAAAGGACGGAAGTGAACACTGCTTAGCCATAAGATTGGGGTGGTGGAATGAGTCCAGTTTACACCCACCATTCACTTATCATCAAAGTCTAAAAAGACTAATTAAAAAAGCTTCGCCCGTAGTTATAAAATAAGCTGCCGTGTACTTTTTTTCTAACTCCCTCCGCCTCCACTTCCACGGTATCATCAGGCAAAACTTCTTCAATCGTCATGCGAACCGAGCCATGCGCTACTTGAATATGAGGAGCTTGTGGCCCTTCACCCAGATGAGTCATCGCGTTGAAAAAACCCGGACTTACATCTAAAAACGTACCCGGCTTAACACAGGCTGCTCTTTCTGCTGTCGTTTCTAACTTAGAGAGTTTTGGCAGTAAATCGTACTCCTCGTGACTCATAATGGTTTATAAAAGGTTAAGTGAAAATTATAGACCTTACCTTATCTAAGTCAAATCTAGCCAAATATATAAACTGTATTTTTTTTCTGTAAGATTTTTGTTACGATTGCGTCATATTTGACGTCAGGCTTATGCAAGCGCAAGAAAAATTCGCTAAGGCTTATGATGAGCACGCAGATGCCATTTTCCGGCATTGCTATCTGCGAGTTTATGATCGCGAGCTAGCCAAAGACATAATGCAAGAAACCTTTATGAAGGCTTGGAACCACTACGGTGAGATGGAAGGAGAAAAAATTGAGAATCTCAAATCGCTTCTTTATAAAATCGCGACTAACCTGATCATCGATCACAGTCGTAGACCCAGCTCAAAGAAGACAGACTCCCTCGAAGATATGGTCGAGGCGGGTTTTGAACCCGGAGAAGACCACAGTGAAAAGCACAAAGACGAACTAGATGCCAAGGAAGCTCTCAAAAAGCTAGACTATATAAAAGAAGACTACCGTGAAGTCCTGATGCTAAGATACTTCAATGATCTATCCTTAAAACAAACCGCTGAAGTCCTGGGAATCAGTGAAAATCTGGTTTCCGTACGTCTCAATAGGGCCCTACAGGAACTCCGTAAACACTTTAGAACGTATGAAAGAAATTAATCAATTTAAGAAAAAATTCGACAAAATCAGCCTAACGAAAGAAGAAAAGGCTTCTGGACGTGATGCCTTCATGCAATTCATGCAGGCCAATCCCCTTCCCACGCAAGCCCCCCATAGTTTAACTAAACATTTCTTCTCACGTTTCTTGGCTCTCAGCCGCCGGCCGCTCGCAACCACCTTTGCGACGCTCACCGTATTTGTGCTGTTTGGCACAGGCGTTTCCTATGCCGCGCAAGACTCCATGCCTGGTGAACTCCTCTACCCCGTTAAGATTCACGTGAATGAAAAGGTGGAGGGCTTCTTCAACTTCAGCCCTAAGTCTAAAGCAGAATGGGAATTAGACCGCATGAATCGCCGTCTGGAGGAAGTAGAAAACTTGAAAGAAAAGGGGCCACTCGATCTTAAAACCAAGTTTGAAATCAAGCAGCAGCTGGATCTCAACGCCGAGGTTTTTGAAAACCACCTTGAAGACCTACGCAGCGAAGGCGACGAGGAAGGAGAACTTGAGATCCGAAATCAGTTCCAAAACGTGTTCCAAAACCATCAAGATGAAGCGCTCGACATTGAGTTCAATATTAAGGACAAGCCCTTTCCTCCCATAAAGGATCTTATCGAGAACCAGACGGAGACAGAGACCGAAAGCGAAACAGAAGAGACCACTTCCGAGGAATCGAGCGCACCTGAAAGCACGGCGGAAGCTCCCGTGGTAGATACCACTCTCGATGCGACCGTTGAAAGTACCATTCAACTGCCCAAAGAGTGAACCAAGAAACTATCTACTGTCACCTGTTTACTGGAACTCCCACCCGTGAAGCCGTACTCAATGGCTTCGATACCGTGGAGACTTTTGAAGAGGATAACCACATGAGCCGCCGCCTGGTGAAATGTCGCCAGTGCCCGCAGCTGTACTTTTATGCCTTCGATGAGGAAGTGGACTTTAAAGGTGGAGAAGACCCGCAATTCCGCACCTGGATTCCTGTGACCTCACCAGAAGAAGCACACCAGCTGAATAGCCAAAGCCGCATGCAATTCGCCAAATTCTCTCCGCGCCTCGAGTATTCGTGGCCTTCAGATCAAGAGAGTCCCACTGTTGAGTGGAGGTAGTTGCCAATTACATTCATTTATGGCAAAATCACGCTAATTTAGTTATGCCAACCGTAATAAAAACCCGTTTCGAACGCTTCCAGGAACTCTTCCCCAATGAGAAGCCATTCCGTTGGAAACAGATTGAAGAGAACCTTTTTAAGGGTGGAAAGATTGGCTGGCATGAGATCACCAACCTGTCCCTGCCCATGCGCGAGACGCTCACCATGGAAGTGCCTTGGGTTTCTTATAAAGGTACCCAGATCATGCGCTCCGCTCGCGGAGACACGCATAAAGCCCTGCTCGAGCTAGAAGACGGCCAAAAAGTGGAGACCGTGCTCATGGAAAACAAGCGCGGAGACTGGACCATTTGTGTGTCGTCCCAGGTTGGATGCGCCATGGGCTGTACCTTTTGCGCGACCGGAAAAATGGGACTCCTCCGCAGCCTGACTGCGGACGAGATCATGGATCAGTACCGTTTCTGGCAACAGTTCATTCACACTGAACTCCAAGGTGAACAACGCATCTCCAATGTGGTGTTCATGGGAATGGGGGAACCCCTTGCCAACTACGAGAACGTGAAAAAGACGATTCACACCTGGCTTAAGTACACCGACCTCGGCCCCACCCACATCACGGTTTCAACCGTGGGAGTCTTGCCAGTTCTTGAGAAAATCCTGGTGGACCCGGACTGGCCGGACACCCGCATTGCTCTTTCGCTGCACAGCGCCGACCCCATCACCCGCAAAGAGATTGTGCCCAGCTCCTTTGATGGCTTCATTCCCAAACTGAAGGACTGGATAAAGCGCTATCAACAGGTTCACGGAAACCGCCGCCACCACCTGACTTTTGAGTACGTGATGCTCAAGAATGTAAATGATACCGACCGCCACGCCGAAGTCCTCGCTGATCTGGTGCGCGAACTTTCTGCCGGCAAACGCCACGGTGAAGAACCCCTCAAGGTGAACATGATCCCTTACAACTTCACCGACATCGGCCTGGAGCGCTCCACCCGGGCCCAACTCGACCGTTTTAAGGAGATCCTAGAAAAACGCGGCGTTCCCGTAACCATGCGAAAAACCATGGGTGACGACATCGCCGCCGCCTGCGGACAGCTGATTGTATTGGGGCAGAAGAAGGG
>CAZUWE010000008.1:0-54707 GCA_964624175.1 uncultured Candidatus Peribacteria bacterium
GCTGAAGTGCTCGCTACCAAAGAAGCCCTCGGTATCACTGATAAAAGTGGCCTTGGAAAACTCATGGGTGCGCTTATGGGTAAACTAAAAGGGAAGGCTGACGGGGCGATGATTAAGAAGCTGGTGGAAGAAGCACTCAGCTGATCACTAGCTCTTAAACGAGAGTTGGTGCCGAAAGTGGGGGTCGAACCCACACTCCCGATGAAGGGAACGGGATTTTGAGTCCCGCGCGTCTGCCAGTTCCGCCATTTCGGCACGGGCCGTAAATTACACTATTTGTTTGGACGAAACAATATGCTATTCTGCCTGCACCACGTAATTTTACACACATGTTTTCTAAAAATAACAATGCCCAAACGGCTTGGGTTGGCCTCAGCTTTCTTGCGGTAGGGCTTATCATTGGTCTTTTGGTCGCGAATGGAGGCGAGATTCTAACCGATAATTCAAAAACAGATGGAGGTACCCAAGATTCCGGAGTTCCTGAAGTGGATGTAGATACACTTGAAGTGGTGGATGTAAGTGTAGACGATGATCCTTACCTTGGAGATGCGGATGCGCCGGTTACCATTGTTGAATTCAGTGATTTCCAATGTCCTTACTGCCGCAGTTTCTATGATGAAACCTACGGGCAACTCAAGGAAGATTACATCGATACTGGAAAAGTGAAGCTCGTTTACCGTGACTTCCCACTCAGTGGGCACGCTCAGGCTAATTTGGCTGCTCAAGCGGCAGAGTGTGTGGCTAAGAACCAATCAGCAACTAAGAACAGCGAAAACTACTTTGCGTACCATGACTGGCTCTTCGAAAACGTTTCCATGTGGAGCGGAAAGGACGATGCAGAGGAGATTTTCATAACAGCTGCTAAAGACAATCTAGGGCTTGATATTCGAACCTGTTTAGAGAATGGAGAAACCGCTGACGAAGTGAACGCAGATCTCACTGCAGGCCGTGGATACGGCGTGACCGGAACTCCTTCGTTCTTCATCAACGGGAAAAAATTAGTGGGCGCTTGGCCTTACGAAATCTTTGAAAAGGTGATAGAGTCCGAGCTCTAATCTAAATGAACGTATGTTTTTCGATGAAGTCCAGCTTGAACTTGAAGGGGGAAAAGGTGGAAATGGATTTGTTTTCTTTCACCGTGAGAAGTTTGTTGAATGTGGCGCACCCGACGGGGGAGACGGAGGAAATGGAGGAAATGTGATTTTGGAGGCAGACGACAACTACAACACGCTTCAACACTTCACAGGTCTTAAGCATTTCAAGGCAAAAAACGGGGAGGACGGCTACAAAAACAACATGGCTGGTCGCGCAGCAGAGGATCTAATTTTAAAGGTGCCCGTGGGGACCATGGTATACGACCAGGAAACAGGGGAACTTGTAGTGGATCTTAAGAAACATGGTCAGAAGTACTTAGCCGCCTTGGGAGGACGTGGAGGGTATGGAAATTCCAATTTCATGTCCAGCACACGTCAGGCACCGGATTTCGCGGAGCTCGGTGATGTGGGTGAGTCCAGAAAAGTTCGTTTTGAGCTACGTTTAGTGGCGGACGTGGGGCTTGTTGGGTTTCCCTCTGCAGGGAAGTCTACCTTTATTTCACACGTCTCATCCGCTCGACCTAAGATTGCCGCGTATCCTTTCACCACTCTGGTGCCAAACCTAGGCGTGGTTTACTTATCGGACTTTGGAGGAAGCAAGAATCAAAGCTTTGTGATTGCGGATATGCCTGGAATCATTGAAGGAGCCAGTGAGGGAAAGGGGCTTGGAGGGGCCTTTTTGAAGCACATTTCTCGAACGGCAACCCTCGTATTCGTGCTAGACCCATTCTCGTACGAAGGGCGTGACCTCATCGACCAGTACAAAACATTGGCGGACGAACTTAAAAAATACGATCCTGGATTGATTAAAAAGGACTTTTTCGTGGTGATGAACAAGATTGACTCGGTTCCAGAAGAAGATCGCGAACGGCTTCAGAAAGAATTCTTGAAAAAATTCCCCAAACTCAAATCTAAGTTCCGTCAGGTTTCAGGAGTGAGCGGAGAAGGGCTGAGTAAACTCATGTTCGAGCTCTATGATCTGGTGGAAGCGCATCGAGAAAAGGCTCCAGAGGTGAAAGATGAAGAGGTGTTGGAGTATAAACCTCAAGACTTTGTAGACGACCACTCGTTTGAGGTGGAAAAACTTAAAAAGTTGGACGCTACTAAATTTGAACCTGATGTGTGGGGCATGGAAATTGAACCTGAACTCATGCCAGATCGAACTTTGTATGAAGTTAAAGGGAAGCGAATCGAACAGATCTCTCGTATGACCAATGTGACAAACGACGGAGCCATTGCACGCGTGTACGATGTGCTAAAAAAGATGAAAATCCACAATGCTCTCATTCGTGAAGGCGCAAAAAATGGAGATTATGTTAAGATTGGACCGCACATTTATGAATTCCACGACCTATGAAAGTGATCTGCGGCCTCGGAAATCCAGGCAAAAAGTACAATAATACTCGTCACAATGTGGGTTTTGCCTTCATGGTGGATTTTGCCAATAAGCATGAATTCCCTCCTTTTGAGGAGAAAGGGAAGTCTCTTATTAGTGTGAAAGGTACGGGTGACGATAAGATTCTGCTCATGCTCCCGCTCACTTTTATGAATTTATCAGGTGAGGCGGTGCGAGAAGTTTTGGACTTTTATAAGGTTAAACCGAAGGATTTAACGGTGGTCTATGACGATGTAGATTTACCTATTGGAACACTCCGTTGGCGCGAAAAAGGCTCTGCGGGCACTCACAATGGGATGAAATCAATCTTACAGCATCTGGCAACCATGGATTTCCCTCGTCTTCGCATTGGAATCGAGTCTAGGGGGCAAATTGCTCCTGAGCAGATGGATCTGCACACCTTTGTTTTGGCTCCCTTCTTACCTGAAGAAGTCGAAATTTTAAAGAAGACCTTCGAGGAAGGGCAGGAGATTTTAGAAAAAGCCCTTGCACTAGAGTAAATTATTCCGTAGAGTAGCCACGCTCTAAACTTAAAAAATTATGTTCGCTGTTGTTTATTTCGGAGGAAGACAATACCGTCTCCGTGAAAAGGATGAAATTGAGATGGAAAAAGTAGACGTTGAGGAAGGAAAGAACTTCAAAATCAACGAAGTACTTTTAATGTCTGAAGAAGACGGCAGCGGGATGAAGCTTGGAATGCCTTTTGTGCCTGGAGCTCACGTTGAATGCCAAGTGGTTGAGCAAGGAAAGGGTGAAAAGCTCTACGTTGCCACCTACCAATCTAAGAAGCGCAAGCACCGCCGTATCGGTCACCGCCAACTATTCAGCCTCGTAAAGGTTCTCAAGATATCTGCGGTTGAAAAGAAGGCTAGCGCCGCTAAGGAGGAAACCGCTTCAGTAGAAGCTGAAGAAAAGGTTCCTGCAAAGAAGCCAGCTGCTAAGAAACCAGCAACAAAGAAGGCTTCTAAATAGTCTTAAGTTGACGACTAATGGCTTACATGGTTTAATGTAGGCTATTTTTATGCGAAAAGCTCTTACGGATACGGGGTACAGGTACTTTTTTAAGGATACAGTGTCAGATACGATTGAATCTCCTGTTTTTACCAGCCTACGAGACGCTGCAGAGTGGGAAGCGGATTATAGAAAACGTGTCGAAGGTGCTAGAGAAGCACTTTCTGTTCTTATTGATGGAGTGATTAGCCTAACGGAAGATGCTCCTGCAGACTACGTTCTGACCCGAGAAGAATTAGGTTTTATTACGAGTCTTGTTATTCGTTTGGAGGGAGGAGAAGAACTGGAATCTGAAGCTCAGTGTCGTCTTGGTAGGGTTATGGGAATCATTGAGTTGATCTTTGCATTCAGCCAACAGGAAGATTTATACGATGAGGGGGCTTTACTGAGTATGTTCCGGGATGCATCTGTATCTTTTAAAGAACCTTTTGATGCAGATTCTGAGCTGGACTCTCTTCATAGCCGTGTTTATAAATCCGCTCTAACACGAGAAGAGTTGCGACGAGACGGCTTACTAAGTCCTGAATTAGAGAGGCTAACCAGGCCTAAGGCCTCCACTCGAGAAGAACGAATTTTAATTGGGCGCATTCTTAGAACTCAACTACAGCTTGCAAAAAACTTAGCATCTGCGGGATGGAAAGATGTGTTCGCTGAACTGAATCTGAATATTGCTTTAGCTTAGTACAATTTTTAGTTCTGGTGGCAGGGGAGCTTCAAACACCTTTCCGTCTATTTCGAGGCGAGCTGCATGCAAAAACTGGCGAGTGAGCCCGTACTTTTCTTCAAAGAGTTCGTTGGTTTTCTCGTCGCCGTAGGTGGGGTCTCCAACCACCGGGTGTCCAATGCTGGCTAAGTGAACGCGAATCTGGTGAGTGCGACCGGTTTCAATATTCACACGTAGGAGGCTGTAGCCCTTATATACAGAATCCACTTCAAAGGTGGTGATAGCATTTTTACCCTGATGGTTCACAGCCATCTTCTTACGATTTTTGGTACTGCGGCTAATAGGGGCTTCTATGCGTCCCTTCTTACTTTTAGGTACCCCTTTGACTAGAGCGATGTAAGTTTTTTTCACTTTGCGGTCGTGGAACAATTTTGTCAGTTTTTGATGAGTTTCGTCGTTTTTTGCGATCAAAAGCACCCCAGAAGTGTCTTTATCGAGGCGATGAACGATGCCAGGACGCTTTTCTCCACCAATTCCGCTCAAATTCGTACAATGTGCGATCACGGCGTTCACAATGGTTCCTTCGCTGTGGCCCGATTCGTCGGGATGCACCACAATGCCGGCTGGCTTATTGATGGCCAGCATGTTCGTATCCTCGTAAATGATCTCAAGCGGGATTTCTTCGCCCTTTAGAGTGGTTTCTTTAGCAGGGGGGATTTTATAGAGCAGTTCGTCGCCGGCCTTCACCTGAGTATTGGCTTTTTCAGATTTGTGGTTGAGGTAAATGCAATCTTCCTTAATGAGACGCTGGACTTGGCTGCGAGAAATTTTCAAAAAATCCACAAGGAATTGATCGAGTCGCTGACCTTCGTCTTTTTTCTTAATCGTGTAGCTTTGAAATTGCATTTTTGAGGGGGCTTTGTTAACTTGATCTAAGTAACTTTACAGGAAAAATATGTCCGTGAATACAGATCCCAAAGCAATTGATCAAGTTCTTACGCTTGGGGTGGCAGATGTGATTGTGCGTGAGGACCTCCGCAAGAAAATGATGAGTGGAAAAGTGCTGCGCATCAAGCTGGGAATCGACCCCACGGGTTTTGATCTACACCTGGGGCACATGGTGGTGGTGCATAAGCTGCGTGAGTTCCAAGAGCTTGGGCATCAAATTGTGCTGGTTTTTGGTAATTTTACAGGTCAAATCGGAGATCCAACTGGAAAAGACACCACGCGCACGATGCGAACGCAGCAGGAGCTTGAAAAAAACGCACAAGGCTACCTAGATCAGGTGGCTCATGTGCTCGACACTACTAAAGTGGAGGTGAACTGGAATGCAGATTGGCTCGCGCCCCTCAGCTTTGCGGATGTGATTACACTCGCATCTCAATTTACCGTGGCTCAAATGCTGGAACGTGACATGTTCCAAGATCGTATTAAGGCCGATAAGCCGATATCTCTTCACGAATTCATGTATCCGCTTATGCAAGGATACGATTCGGTTGCTTTGAAGGCGGATGTAGAACTAGGCGGAACCGACCAGACTTTCAATAATTTGGCCGGACGCACGCTTCAAAAGGCCTACGGTCAGGAACCTCAAAACGTACTCACGGTGCCTATTTTGGTGGGAACGGATGGGGCGATTAAGATGGGAAAGACCACGGGTAACTACATTGGAGTGGCTGAAAAACCCGAAGACATGTTCGGAAAGACCATGTCGATTCCCGATGGACTTATCCTAACTTACTGCGAGCTCGCTGCACGCATGGACAAGGATGAAATCAATGAATTCAAGAGTCGCTTGGAAGCAGGGGAAAACCCCCGCAATTTGAAGATGGAGCTCGGGCATGCGATTGTAGAGATCTACCACGGTGAAAAAGCGGCGGTAGCGGCTGAAGAACACTTTAAGACAGTGCATCAAAAGAAAGAGGTTCCCGATGAAGTAGAAGAGGTGAAGTTGGGTGGAAATGAGTGGAATATTGTAGATCTTATTTTTGAACTCAAGCTGGCTGCCACTAAGAGCGATGCTCGTCGACTGGTTGAAGGTGGGGGAGTGAAGTGGGATGGTGAAAAGATTGAAGATGTGAAAATGAAAGTTGAATTGAAAGAAAAACCTAGTTTACTTCAAGTAGGAAAACGGAATTTTAAAAAAGTTACAATTCTCTAAAGAGAAAGTTGTAATATGGCTTGACATAACTTCACAGATATTGTAAGATACTGACTTACTTTATTTTTATATATGCAATCGAACCCTGACAAACTAATAACTTCTTTTGAAGCTCTTCCTGAGGGTGATATCACCTCCATCGGAGAGGCTTTGGCTGCTTATTCTCTGACTGGGCAAAAACAAGGGGGATTGTTGACAGCCGAACGTTCTCAGACTGAGCTGTTAAGGCGAGAATACTCGACCTTATATGCGCGATTGTTTACAGAAAAACTTCCAGATTTAATACGGAATAGTAGGTACTACTCGGAGAGATTAGAAAACCTGAAGAATCCGTATGCACTTGGTATTATCAATAATAGTGGTTCCTTTGGATTTAGTAGCGATTTAGTGGTGGCTTCCGATCCTATAGAGCTCACTTTCCATGAGGCTATGGAGTTTCGTAAGAAGACTCGACTTTCGAATGTTGCGCCCTGGTTAGTTCAATTGCCAGTTGGTAGGGATTTAAGAAGTTCTGGTTTAACAATTTGGTCCAGTGATGAAGTTACAAGGTCCGAATATCACTCACCCTCAGGAAAAACTGAAAGAACATACGTCCCTGGTTTTTGGAGTGCTTTTGCCTCTGTTATGAATACAGGCACTAGAGAAGTTGGTGAAGCAAGTACTGCATTTCGCCAATCATTTGTTCCGGCCACATGGATTCCACTGGCTGAGATGAATGCTTTCGATAAAAAAAATTAGTGAGTTCTACCTTTAATGATTTAAAGTTGGACAAGGCCTTCCTTAAGGGGGTCTTGTTCTGTATTTTTAGGAGTGATTTTTCTTTTTTTAGGAATGCTAAATTTTCGCCTCGATGCCCGGATCTTAAAAACCCGCGAAAATTACGTGGGGCTTTTGAAGGAGATGGGAATCAAAACGATTCGAGATTTGCTACTGTATTTTCCGCGAACCTATCGAGATGAGCAGGAGTTTACGAGCATCAATGAGATGCGCACGGATGAGATTAATGTGGTGCAGGGAACCATTAAGTCGATTTTGAATGTGCCCACGAGGGCAGGGAAGGTGATGACGCGGGCGGTGGTGGCCGATGCGACAGGTGAAATTTCGGTTTTATGGTTCAGTCAGCCGCACCTAAAACAGATGTTTTTTAAAGGCAGCGAGATTATTTTGACTGGGAAAATCAAGTTTGAGCGGGGGCGGACGATGATGCTGAGTCCTAAGTACGAAAAACCGTCCAAAGTGCTGCTACACACGGGACGAATTGTGCCAGTTTATCCTGAAAAGGATGAAATCACTTCGAAGTGGCTGCGTGAGAAAATTCACATGTTGCTGCCTTATGTGCACTACTTCGAAGACTACATGCCGCAGTGGATACTCGAGGCAGAGAGTCTAATGAGCCTGCCGGATGCTATTTATCATGTGCATTTTGCAAAAGACGAGGAGCATTTGATCAAGGCGCGCGAACGTTTGGCGTTTGACGAGCTCTTTATGCTGCAATTTTTGGCACTTAAGCGAAAGCATCTGTGGCAAAAAGGCTCTGAGGGGTATGCCATCAGTGATGTGAATTTAGAAAAGTTCCTGGATTCACTTCCATTTAAATTAACGGGGGCGCAGTACCGCGTGATTGCTGAAATGTTTGAGGATTTTGAGAAAGGCTTCCCAATGATGCGTCTCATCCAAGGTGATGTGGGAGCAGGTAAAACGGTGGTGGCCGCTGCGGCGATTTATGCGCTTAAACAAGCGGGCTATCAGAGTGCTCTCATGGCTCCGACAGAAATTTTGGCCCGACAGCATTTTAAGACTTTGGTGCGTTTGTTGACACCCTTTAACTTCAATGTGCAGCTACTAACAGGATCTACGAGCAATGCGGAGGCAGATGAGGTTTTACGCCAGCTTGCCACAGGTACTTGTGACTTGGTGGTGGGAACCCATGCACTCATTCAAGAAGGGGTGCAGTTCGCCAAGCTTGGACTCGCGGTGATCGATGAGCAACATCGCTTTGGTGTGAAGCAGCGCGCCGTCTTTAAGATGCATGGCAATCCACACATGCTGAACCTTTCAGCAACGCCAATTCCACGCACCATGGCGCTTACGCTGTATGGAGATCAGGATCTCTCAACGCTCGACGAATTGCCTCCAGGACGACAAGAAATTGTGACACGGTTGGTGCCAGAAGATAAACGCCAGGATGCATACTTATGGATCTCAGATCAAGTTTGCAAGGGACGTCAGGTCTTTATTGTGTGCCCGCTCATTGAAGAGTCCGAAGCCATTGAAGTGAAGGCGGCAACGCTCGAGTACGAACGGCTAAAAGAAGAAGTCTTTCCCCAGCATCGGCTTGCGCTTTTGCACGGGCGCATGAAGGCGGACGAGAAGGATGAGATCATGAAGCAGTTCTCGAGCGGTGAAGTGGATATTTTAGTTAGCACTTCGGTAGTAGAAGTGGGAATAGACGTGCCAAACGCGACCATAATGATGATTGAAGGCGCCGATCGATTCGGCCTCGCCCAGCTCCATCAGTTTAGGGGGAGGGTTGGAAGGGGTGAACATCAGTCCTACTGCTTTCTGTTAACAGATTCACAGTCGACAGAGGCCTTGCAAAGATTAAAGTATATGGTTAAATATAATTCTGGCTTTGATTTGGCTGAGCTGGATCTACAAATGAGGGGTCCCGGAGAAATCTACGGAATCAAACAAAGTGGTATTCCAGACCTCAAAGTAGCGAGCTTCACGGACTTAAACATTTTAAACAAAGCTCGTAGCTATGCGCAGCGACTCATCGACGAAGATGTCGATTTACGGCTTTATGACCGGCTGCGTGAAAAAATTGCTAAATTGGAGGCTGAGACCGAGCTCGGAGACGTATCCTAAATCATTTTCAAAAAAATAATGGCTATAAACGAAGGTTTTAGAGTGGTCAGAGGCGAGCGTGATCAAACACCAGAACGTGATGATGGTGATGCGTTGGCTTTTTGTGAAGCGTCAAAACAATGGCCAACGCAGCATGAAATAGATCGCTTACCACATACACATGGAGAAGGCGGACGAATAGTTGGCATCGTAATTTCGAAGATAAAGGAAGCCTTAGGTTTTTAAAGTATTAACTTCGCACAAGATATATTGTGCGGGATTATAGATTAGGGTTGGGCTGGTGCCTCTTGTCCCTCTCCCGGTTGTGGAACCCTACCCCGTGCTTGTTGTTCAACTTTTTCTAGAAATTGTGCGTTTTGATACGTTGCGATTGTGAAACTAGCAAAGTCAGCGAAGCTAAGTTTTTCCTCCCCTTCCCCAAGCTCCACACTTTGATCACAGAGATACTGCCAAATAGTCATTTCATCATCGCCCTTAACACCTTCACGACCTTGTTGCATACGCTCCATCAATCGAGTGAAAGGTACTTCGGCTTCGGGTCCGTATTTATCGATCACCAGTTCTTTGAACTTTTCAAATGCAGGGACGATCATTTCAGTTTGCGTATAAATGAGTTCCATCTTTTTTATATCGATCCAAGAACCATCTATATAGGATTCGTAGCGTAAAATATTTCGATCCAAAACTTCAATTTCTTTTTTGATTTCTTCGATTCGAATTTCAATCGTTTCCTCTTCATCTATTTCGGTTGTTTTTGGAAGGGCTTCCTCTTTTTCTTTGAGCTCTGCTTCCAGCTCTTTTCTTTCTTCTTGTGCATCTTCCAAGGCTTCTTGGCCGTTTTCTTTAAGATCATCTAAGTCGTGCATATAGTGATCATCCAGAATGGTCCACTTTTCACCTGCAAGTACCTTTGTGATGTCGGTAGGATCTGCGGTGAACTTTGTTTCCATTAGGTAAGCGAGTGGATCTACTTCCTCGTCAATTCCATCGCCAATACCCATGTTGTTTGCAGCGTAGATTACATTGTTTATGAATAGGCCTCCGGTCATCATGCTGAAATAGGTTCCAGCGCCACTTACGATGTCGTTCTCAAAGAATTCTTGCCTATTGGGGAAATACTTTTGCAGGGTAGGCTTTCCATAGCTATCCCAAGCAGCTTGTCCCCCAAATGAAGCGACTGTTCCTACAACGATTCCTCCTACTACTTTTCCGATTGGGTGAGGAATAACTGCAGCTCCAGCTCGTGCACCCAAGGCAAAGCTAGCGAGCATACTTGCGTCTTCACCGGCGGTGTTCCATTTGTCTTTTGACTCTTGGAAATCGTAAAGCATATAAATGGTACCGATTATTCCGGCTGCCTTGGCAAGCCCTACGCTTCCAGCATAGAGACGTGGGTTTTTGATTTTAAATAAAACCACTTCTAGGTCACGTGCCCATTTTTTTGGATCAGGCTTGCTCTCAAGTTCTTTTAGCAAAGTTTCTAGATCCGTTTGTGTGAAACCATATTCTCTAAGCTTCAAGGTTATACGTTCATGGTTGAGTCCGAGTCGTTCCATCCTTTGCACTTGGTCAACAGAAACGCGTGGCTTGCTGAGTCCTGCGGCTGTGGCTTCTGCATGCGTTGCGTACTTGGGGTTGGTCACTCGATACGGTGCAATCTTTGGTAGGGTGCTCGTTGGATGCGCCGTTAAAAATTCATCCGCGGATCGAGCCAAGTCTCCTTGTATACCTTTATCCGCTTTTACTGAAGAAAGCGTTACGTTACTTCCGAGTCGAGTATCGCTGATCCCCATTTCTTTAAAAAACGCCTTACGACTAGCCAAGTACTCTTCCGCATTTTTCATCATCATTTTTTCGAGCCACTCCTTCCCATACCATTTTTCATAAATTGCGGACTTAACTTTTCCCATGGCTTTGTTGCTCTCAAAAACTTCTAGAGTTTCTTGGTAATGAGAGTACCTTTCCCCATAGTAAGCAGTTTGTTCGTGGAGAACGTGTATCCTTTCTTGAGGTGAAAGGAATGGCAAATGTTCTTTTGCAGTTAGACGGCTATAGTTCAACAACTGGCTAGCCTCCGTTTGGATGCGTAAACCTTTAATGACTACTTTAGGTATGAAAAGATAAGAATCGATCACACCTTGAACAGCTCCTTTTCCTCCTTGTGCCAGCACTTGTCCAAACGCAAGGTTTCCCCCTTTTACGCCCGTGTAGATAGCTTTTCCTGCATAGAGTGTTGCATAAGCACCCGCCCAGTAAATTTGATCGTCTTCCCAAATCGCTTCACCAAAACTTCCATTGCCACTTGTCCAGTCGTACATATCTTTGGCTTGGCTCACCACAATTCCTAAACTACTGAGGGGAACTATAACAGCTCCTTTAGCAACGAATAAAACACCGTCCATAATTCCTAGGGCTGCTTCGTCTTCATCGGCAGCTGGTTTGAGTGAAGCGAGTGCCTCATCCCAACTCAGTTCTCCTTTTGCTAAACCTTCCACGACTCCTGCAACAGTGGGGGTTCTAGAAAGATCTTCACCCACTTCTACTTCTTCACTGCCTTCGGTTCCATCCGTTTCTTCTGCGCCATCCGGGGTAGTTTTTGGTTTTTTGCTAGGTTTGCCAAATACTCCCTTAGCTTCTAACTGATTCAAAATATCTCCGATGCTCATCTTGTTTATATCCCCATCGATTTTATCTTCGTGACGTTTGATGAAGGATTCGAGTTTAACTTCTTCGCGAGCAAGAGCGGTGTCTTCATCGAAGCTCACACCCGGCATGTTTTCCATACCAGCTGCTTCTAAAACCGAGTGGATGTAACTTCTTCCAGTACGGGTGAGGTCGGTGCGCAAGCTTGAAAAGTCGCCCCACTTTACATCTTTCAAATCGATCAAAGTCCTTTCAGTGATGTTCAACTCTTTTGCTGCTTTTTTAATTCCAGGCTCTCGTGAGCTGAAGTTTAGTGATTTAACTCCTTTGCCACTCATGAGATCGGCAATGGCCTCTTCAGACACGTCAATGTCTAGATAGTCTGCCGCCCACTTTCCAAGGGTTTCTGACCCAAGTAAGGTTCCTACCCCTAAAGCGGCCAAGGCACCTCCTATCACAAGGTCAGAGGCCTTCTTTTCAGCGCCTTCGCCTTTGAGCCATTTATACAAAAAGTATGCTCCTCCAACGGCACCCGCAGCGATGAGTCCCCATTTCACTGTGGAGCTCATCCATTGAGTCTTATCGGATGGCTTGTCTTTTTCTGTATTTTCTTTTTCTTCAACTGCGTCTGCGTATTGTTCCTCTGCTTCCTCGAACTTTTCTTTCCACCAAGCTATTGCGGGTTCCGGCTGGCTCTTAAGCAAGGCATCAAACTTCGATAAGGCCAGTTTTTCGGTAGAGGACTTGGCATACTTTTGAATGGAAAGTGGGCTTTTTCTTAAAACTTCAGGGTCTTCACCTGCCTTCAAAGCTTTTAGTAGCACTTCGTTTAGAACCACGTCCAGGTTGATCAAAACCTCCTTTTGTTCGTTTAGAGGCTTGTCAGAATCTATGCTCTCTAAAGCAAGAACGGTTGGATCTTTTCGCTCCTTTTCTTCCAGCTTAGAATCCACTCCTTCTCGGAGCTCACGCTGGGTTTCTTCGAGCAAAGTTTGTGTGCCAGTATCCGTTACTTCTGAGCTTTTGTTTGGATTTTCTGTACCAGTATCTGGAGCCATACGTCATTTAAATCTCTTAATTATACCTGAAAACGACGTTTTTTACAAGTAGCTACCTAGATGAGCTTAGTCATGTACGCACCTTCCAGTTCATAACCCCACTTTCGGTAGTAATTTCGCGTACCTACGCCGGCGATGATGGCGACTTTTTTGAAGCCCGCTTCACGAGAAATGCGCTCAGCTTCCTCGAGCATGCGGCGACCGAGGCCGGCGTGCTGAGAGGCGGATTCTGCATCGGCTCCTACTCGCACTTGTGCTCCGTAGGTATGCACTTCACGAACCAGCGCAGCGCCTTCAAGCTCTGAGATGAAGTGCGGCTTTCCTTGCAGGAAGTAAGAGCTGAAACGAAGGCGAAGCAACGAACAGATTTTATCGCGCTTGGCATCGTTGAAGCTTATGAAAAATTCTTTCCCCTCTGAGGCTTCGTATTCGAGCACGCGAAGCTCAGTAGAGTCTGGATCGTAGGCTTCCCCTTTGATTTCACGGCATCGAATGCAGCGGCACACCACACCTTCCCTTGCCATGCGGTCGTGCAGCAGTTGTCTCATGTTGGTCTTTTGGCTACCTTCCAAAATGGACTCACCTGGAATGTCGCGGAAGAGGCGTTCAATGCGAACATAATCAGGAATATGACGTTTCATCTCGATCAAAATATCCATCAGCGTTTGATCGTCGTAACTTTGGTAGCGACCTTCTTTCCACCACTGCTCAAGCTCGGCGTAAGGTGTCACCACGCATGGGTAGATTTTGATTTGATCGGATTTAAAGTTTGGGTTTTGGAAAAACTCTCGCACCATCCACTTATCTTTTTCAGGGGTGCTGCCGGGTAAGTTGGGCATGAGGTGGGTTGCAATTTTGAAGCCGGCGTCCTTGAGCAGTTTGATGGCGGCGATTTGCTGAGCCACGGTTTCTCCACGCTTATTGAGTTCTAAGATTTCGTCGTCGATGTGCTGAATCCCAATTTGGACTTTAGTGCATCCAAGCCGTAGCATGTTTTTAATTTCGTCTTCGCTGATGTGATCTGGCCGCGTTTCAAGACTCAGCCCAATGATGCGATGTTTGGAGTTTTCATTGATGCGGTGGGCCTCTTTAAGTGAACGTCCCGGTTTATCGTTGCAAGCGTTGAAGAGGGCTCGAATAAAGTCCGTTTGGTAACGCCGCACATACGCAGAAAAAGTTCCTCCCAGCACGATCATCTCGATTTTATCCGTTTCGTGGCCTTGTCGAGTGAGGCTATCGAGACGCGTCGTGACTTGATCGCGTGGGTGAAAGTCATCCAGCACCGCGCGCATCGCTCCTGGCTCATTAGAAAGGTATGATTTAGGCATGCCTGGCTCCGTTGGGCAAAATACACACTTCCCCGGGCACGGATAGGGCTTAGTAAGCACAGTGATCACACTCACACCCGAAAGGGTGCGCACCTTTCGTTTACGCAGCAGACGCTGCAATGCAGAGTCTCCCTTCCAGCCCTCAGCGATCATGCTTTCATACGCTTTTTGCAGCTTAAAATTGCTAAATAAGTCAGTCTCGTGCTCGCGAGCGAAGGATTTCTTGAGTTTATGTAAATCCTCCTCGCTCTGAATTTTCAGATCTGAAGCTTGTTGGATGAGCGCTTTTTGTATATCTTCTGCTGAGAGTATCTTCATAAGTGTATATGCACTCTAAAAGAATCCAGAAAAAGGTCAAGGATGATTACAATCAGATTGCGCCTGAATTCTCCGACACTCGAAAGTTTCCATGGAAAGACTTTGAGCTTTTTAAGACTTACTACAACAAAAATTCTGAGGTTTTAGACCTGGGCTGTGGCAATGGTCGCCTGCTCACCTTTCTTAAAGAAGAGGGGTATAAGTCCTACACTGGACTCGATCAATCTAAAGAACTTTTAAAACAAGCTAAAAAAACGTGGCCCAAAGAAAATTTCGTTCAGGCTGATATGAGTGACCCTCTCCCGTTCAAAAAAAAGTTCGATGCTATTTTTGCTATCGCCTCTTTTCATCATCTGCCCGCACGAGAGCAGCTCGACGTTCTCAAGCATTGGAAAAAACATTTGAAGCCAGGCGGCATGCTTTTTATGACCAACTGGAACTTGCACCAAAAAAAGTATCTAGTCCCCTTTTTACTCAGCTTCATTGTCCCGACTTACGGAGCACGAGGCGTTTTGGTTTCCTGGCAAAATAAAGTCCGTCGCTATTACTTCGCGTTTACAAAAAAACGGCTCAGCAGACTCCTTGCTCAGGCTGGTTTTGAAAATCTTTTCAATGACTATGTGAGCGATGGGAAATCTGCTAGCATGTGGCGAGGGAAAAATATTCTTACGATAGCTCGATATGAAGCTGATGGGCGTTAACATCGATGCAGTGACTTTGACTCAAGCGAAGGCAGCTTTAGAAAACCCTCAAGTCATCTTCACACCTAACCCAGAAATTTTGCTGGAGGCGCAGCAGAATGCAGCTTTCCAAAAGGCGCTTGCCAAAGGAACCTTGATGCTCCCAGATGGTCATGGCTTACTGTTGGTTAGCACACTTCAAAAATTACAGGCTAAGTTTTTACGAGTGCTTTTTTTGATTCCAGCCTTTCTACTTTTTGCAGTATGGAAGGGACCTTTTAAAAGTGTAATTCCTGAAATCATTCACGGAAGTGATTTCATGCTCGAACTGGTTCGTTGGAGTGAGAAAAACAAACATTCAGTTTATTTTTTGGGAGCTAAACCGGGCACCGCTGAAAGGGCCGCAAAAAAACTGCAGAAAAAGTTTCCTACTTTAAAAGTGGCTGGCTATTCTTCAAAAGATCCTGGAGAAACTGCTTTTGAGCTCGTGAAAAAATCTAAAGCAGAAGTTTTATTGGTTGCCTACGGAGCGCCCAAACAGGAGCTTTTCATTGCCCAATATGCTTCAAAAATTCCTACTCTTATTCATGCAATGGGTGTAGGTGGAAGTTTTGATTTTTGGAGTGGTGAAATTCGCAGGGCGCCATGGCTCATGAGGAAACTAGGGATTGAATGGCTCTGGAGACTTTTTCTAGAGCCTATAAAAAGAGCGCGACGTATTTACAATGCCACGCTCAAATTTCCTATTAAAGCGCTTTTTTAACCTCGTTTGCGCTTGCTCATTTTTTCCTGAGCGTTTTCGATGAAAGGCGCCACAAACTCAATGATGCTTTTGGTCATCATGATTGGTTTGGTCACGTAGGTATTCACCTTATCTACAAGCTCTTTCACTTGATCTGTTACCTTCACTACATCACGTAAAATGAACATGAGGTATATGAGCGTCACAGATAAAAAGATGGTCACCAAAGCGACGCAAACGGAAAGCGTGAGAAAGAGAATATCTAAGGGTGCCATGGCGGGTGGAGTTAGATTGCTTTAATTATACATTACTTCAGAAGTTTCATCAAAACCTCATTCACCATTTTTGGATTTGCTTGCCCCTTGGACTCTTTCATAACCAGTCCTACTAGCGTTCCAATTGCCTTCATGGTTCCAGCTTTTACATCGGCTGCTGCCTGAGGTGCTGCGGCAATCGCTGCCTGACACCATTTTTCAATCTCTCCTGCATCGCTCTTTTGAGTGAGCCCTTGCTCTTCGACAATTTGCTTAGGAGATTTTCCGCCTTTCATCATTTCGTCGAAAACAGTGGTCTTAGCTACATTGTTTGAAATGCTGCCTTCGTCAATAAGCTTGATAAGCTCAGCCAATTGCTCTGCAGAGATTGGACTTTCGTTGATCCATAGATTTTCGTCTTTAAGTCGTTTCACTAAAACAGTCCCTACAAAGGCCGCAGCGGATTTAACATTTCCAGATTCTTTTACAACTCGTTCAAAGTAAATTGCAAGTGAAGGATCTTCCGAAAGGAAGCGTGCTTCCGCTTCTCCGAGTCCATATTCCCCAATGAAACGTTCATACTTTTGCATGGGTGATTCAGGAACGAGTTTAGTGAGCTCAGCGAGCAGGTCTTTGCTCACTTCAACGGGTGGTAAATCAGGTTCTGGGAAGTAACGATAATCGGCAGCACTTTCTTTTTCACGCAGCAGCTCGGTGGTTCCACGGTCATCATCCCAACCTACAGTCTGCTCACTAGCTGGAGGTGTTCCTGCTTCCCACAGTTTGGTTTGGCGGCGTACTTCGTAATCAATAGCTGCTTCAAGAGAGCGGAATGAATTGAGGTTTTTGATTTCTGCACGAGGGTAGAGTTTATCCTCTCCTTTTGGACGAAGGGAGACACTGGCGTCAAAACGCATCATCCCTTTTTCCATGTCACAGCTTGAGCTTCCACAGTATCGCAAAATTTGCTGAATGGCCTCGGCGTATGCCCTCGCCTCTTTAGCGTTTCTCATATCTGGATAGGAAACGATTTCCATAAGAGGGCACCCCGCCCGGTTGTAGTCTAGCAAGGTGTCTTTTCCGGTATGGGTCAGCTTTCCGGCATCGTTCTCTAGGTGCAGACGGATAATTCGGATGGTTTTCTTCCCCACCTCCAGGCTGATATCCACTTTCCCCTCCTTTGAAACTGGTTCATCGTACTGAGAAATCTGGTATCCAGGGGGGAGGTCGGGGTAAAAATAGTTTTTTCGATCAAATTTTGAATGTGCTGGAATCTCACAGTTGAGGGCTAAAGCCGCCACAATTCCCTTTCGAACCGCTTCTTCGTTGATCACAGGTAGCATTCCTGGAAATGCCATACAGATCGGACACACATTTGAGTTGGCTTCTTTCCCAAAAGAATCGTTCGAACATGAACAAAACATTTTGGTTTTACTAGAGACCTGGGCATGTATTTCGAGACCGATGATTACTTCAAGTTCCATACGTGTCAATTATCCTGATTATTTAGCAGAACGCAATAACTTTGTAAGCAGTTCTTTGAGTTTTGCTTGATCAGAAAAGCCTTGCTGGTGCACAAAATTCTGCTGATGTTCCATGATAAAGCGTTCTACTTTTCGGGGAGAAGCTACATTGTTTAAGATCAACGGTGTGCCTGAAACGTGTGTGATTTGAATATTCCCAAACCGAAATATAGTTCCCCAGAAGCCTTTAATCTCGTTCGTGATTCCATCGATATTTCCGTATTCAATACGGTTGGTGCTTTGAGTGAATGGTGATTCCCATTCAAAATCTATCACTGAAAGGTTGGTGATCACCCAAGCGTCTAAATACCATTGAAGCACTCGGTAACTGAAAAGAATGACTCCCAGTAAAGCCCAGACAAGCCAAATGGGATACAAGGGAGGAAATAAATAGTAAGCCAGTGCGGGTACTAAAATTCCGGCAAACATCACTCTGAGCAGCTGCGCATAAATCATGAAAGGGTGCACATGCGCTACCATAAGTAGTTTCTCGTCTTTGTCGAGCAAATGTCGGAACAAAATTCTATCTAGTATCATTGCTTGGGGTGGATTTTCTTGGTAAGCTCGGAGCACATTCTACATGACTATGTCTCAAAATTCGACCAAAGATTTTATACTTCCAAAATTTCTATTGGATATCCTTATAGATGTCGTGATTGTAGTGATTTTGGTGTTTGTGATTCGTATTTTCCTCTTCGCACCTTTCCGCGTTCATGGTCAATCCATGTGTGACACTTTCAACAACTATGATGGAGAGTGTTATGCCGGCGATGGAGAATTTGTTTTAACTTCGCGCCTTTCCACTTGGGATATTGCTGATTGGAGCCCTACGGATATTCAACGCGGAGATATTATTATTTTTAAAGCACCTTACTCAGAGAATGGCGAGTTCTATATCAAACGAGTGATTGGTCTACCGGGCGAAAGCGTAAAGGTAGAAGATGGTTATGTGAGCGTGATGAATGACGATGGAATTTTTGTTCAACTCGATGAGCCTTACTTAAATGAAACGAATTCAGGAAACACGTTCCCCCATCGGACGAGTTCTCAAGTCTTTACCGTGCCAGAAGGAACTTACTTTGTACTGGGCGACAACAGAACCAAGAGCAACGACTCTCGCCGCTGTTTTCAGCAAACGGGATGTACGGCAAGCACATCACCTTACTTGACCGAAAGTTTCATTGAAGGAGAGGTTAAGATGGTGATCTTCCCTCTTTCACACATTCGTCTGGTTAAAACCTACGATTACTCAATTTAATTCATCTTTGCTACTGAGGTAAAACTCAAGCAGCATCATGAATGTAACAATCAGCAAACCGTTCCATACGCGGAGCAGGCCCAGCATTAGTAGTGCTAAACAAATACAGGTACATCCTCCAAGCAAGATTCCTTGGCGTAAAGAGACCAGCACATGTTTGATATAAATGTGGTCCCCTGCTCGCCAACGCTTGAGCGCGAACAGAATCAATGTAAAAGTTCCTGAAAATGCAAGTACAGAGCTGGCAAAAAAGAAAGGTAGCGCCAGGCCAGGATTTGTAAATGGATCGAGTTTCCAAACCACCAAAATCCATGCCGCCCAGCTCACTAAGCTTGCAAACACAATTATGAATAAAATGCGATAATGAGGAATGTGAAGCAGCTGGCGATGATCATTTTCAGGCATGGCGTGAGGCGGGTTTTCTGTTACAATTCTCTCGCAGATTATCACAGCTTATGAGACCTAGCACCTTGATTTTTTTCTCCACCGGTGAAATTGCCATTCCCTTGTTCGAACAACTCTTAAAAGACTCGCGTTTCAAAATTTTGGGACTTGTTTCACAACCGGATCGCAGTGCAGGGCGCTCGATGGAAATCCAAGTGCATCCCATTAAAAAACTCGCACAAGAACATAGGATACCCGTGTATCAACCAGAAAAACTTTCTAAAGACATCGAGCTTTTAAAAGAGTTGACGCAAGAGCGGCCAGATTTTATTTTAACCTTCTCATACGGACAGATTTTGAGCGAAGCTTGGCTGGAACTTCCTAGTATAGCTCCTTTGAATGTGCATCCTTCTTTACTTCCTAAATACCGTGGGCCCACTCCTTTGCAGAGTGCACTGCTATACGGAGACACAAAGACTGGAGTCACCCTAATGAAGATGAGTAAAGGAATGGACGAAGGAGCTATAGCCGCTCAGTTTGAGATTCCCATCGACGAAACCATGACAGCAGAAACTTTATATGCTGCCGCAGCAAAGCTCGCCGCTCAAAAACTTCCAGGCGCCATTTTAGAAATAGCAGAAAAGGGGCAGCAGGCTTTCACTGAACAGGATGCCAGTAAAGCTACCTATTGCGCTATGATTGAGCGAGAAAATGGCCGTGTGGACTTTAATAAAAGTGTTACAGAAATTTATAATATGTATCGAGCCTACACACCGTGGCCCGGGGTTTTTACAGACTATCAAGGTAAACGATTGAAACTATTGAACATTGAAAAGGCTTCAAGAACTTTAAAAGTGGGAGAAGTGGCCTGCGACAAGGATGGACTTTTAATAGGATGCAAAGACGGTTCTTTGAAAGTCACTACACTGCAACTCGAAGGTAAAAAGGCTTTAGACGCAAAAACTTTTAGCCTGGGTCAGCCTGAATTTTGTTCGAGTGTGCTTCCGTCCTAAAACTCAACAACAGCAGGGTCACCATTAAAAGCAGTCGTCCTTGTTCAAGTGTTAGGAGGTAGTGATCTAGTAAGCCGATGACGAGTATGAAACATAGGAGAGATAGGCCCTCTTTTTTAAAATTGGCCTTACTAAACACTAGGCTCGTTCCGACAATACAAAGCAAAAAAAGGGGCAGCCCGAGTTCTACGGCGAGTAAAACAAAAATATTATGAACCGGTTGATACTCCCAGGGCATGAGGGGGGCTTCAGTCACCCCGTCTAAAAAAAGTGTGTAGTGAGAAAAACCAAGCCCAAGAGGATGAAGTTTAATTAAATTCCAGGAGTAGATATATCCTTGTAATCGTTCCACCACAGCTGGATCGCTCAAGAGTTTAAACCCTCGCATAGCAAAGAGTCCTATAAAAATTAGGCCGCCAAACGCTAACACCAAAGCCAGTTTCCTATTTTTCATGAAGTGTCTTCCTTCCATGATTAATAAACTCAGCAACAATGCCAGTAAGGCACTTCGTGAGAAACTCGCGATGAGTCCAAGCGCTTCTAAAACAAGAAAAAAAACTTTTTCTTTTTTACTAAAATCTACATATTTCCAAGTAAGTAAGAAGGCAAGTGCTAAAAAGCCACCTAAAACATTGGGGTGCGGAAAACTGCCATAGGCTCTAATCAAGTCCCATCCGTGTATCGAAAATTTTGCCAGTTGCGCGGTACTGTCGGATAGCTGCGACTCCCCTAAGATTTGGAGTCCAAAATCGTTTTGCATCAGCACTTGTAAAATCCCCCATGCAGCTTGCACAGCCATGCTGTATACAAACACTCGTAAGAGTTTTTCTTTACTGAGGGAGTGAGAAAGCAAAAGGAAAAAGAGTGGTAACTCAGCTAGCTTTACAAGAAGTAGTAGATGGAAAAGGTTGCTTTTGAAAGGACTCAGCAGGAGGGATGCGGCCGCGGCACTGGTGAATAGCAAAAGACCAAACAGGGTTTTGCTTGGTTGCCACGTCTTACGCTCCGTAAATAAATACCAAAGCCCACTCAGCAAGAGCAACCCATCAAATACGGTAAAAAACACACTGCTGTAAGGGTTGCTGAATCCTCGACCCCACTCACTTTCAAAGGCCAATATTTTGAGCTGAAACGGCAAAATGGCGATACAGCTGGCAACTAAGAAAAAAAGTACTTTACTCCTCAGGTGGGACGTAAATTGGTTTGATTCCATCAGCTGGGATTAAACTTTGAATAGTGTCAGCTAGATTGTTGAGCACCGTCTCTGGTCGAGCGGTTGCAAGGATCTCGTCCACGGCATTTAAGAAAGCTTCTTGATAACCTTGGGGATCCGACATTGGTAGGCTTTGTGCGTAGCCCACTTGCGCTGCAAAAACACCATACACTGGATCTTCCATTTGCTCAGTGATCAAACTGCGCAGCGCACTTGGTCGGTGAGTTTGTTCATTGTAATAACGTTGATTGTCCTGGCTGGCTAGATCGGCTAAAAAGTCCCACGCGATATCTGCATTTTGACTGGTTCTGCTGACCACTGGAACGAAGTAGCTTGCATAAGCTTCACGCGTTTCTGATGAGGTTTCGGGATCGTATACTTGAGGAGCCTCTTGTATTTTTACGTCGTTTATATCAATCGTCTCTTCATCCTCAGCTTTAAGTGCATTGATCTCGTTGATGATGTCTTCGTAGGTATAGGAGTATCCAAGCAGCATGGAAAGTTTTCCCCGAGCAAAGGTGGTGAGTTCCTTTTCAGCACTGTTTGCATCCGCTAGATATTTATTCCAGCTGTAATTTTTTTGACTGGGCAGTGCGAAGCTTGTGTACAGTTGCAAAGCCGCCAGTGCGTTGGGGTCTTGTCCAAACACCACCTCAGTCAAATCATCTGTATAGAAGTTCACTTTGTATTGGAGCATCATCAGCATCAGTGCATCGAAGGCACGAAGAATATTGTCTGATCGTCCCAGCGCAATTCCAGTTCGCTCAAAGCGTTCAAAGCTCTGGTCCTCACGGTTGAGTTGAGCCACATCCTCCTTGATTCCTGCCCAAGTAGTTGAGGGGGTGCCTTGTGAAGGCAACGCATCTTCAATATGGTCGTCATTGTAATAAAGGGCCAGGGTATCTATGTAGAGTGGCATACCCCAAATTTGCTCAGTACCTTCATCGTCTGGGATGATCATCTCTTCCCCAGCAATTTCCACGAACATGGATCTAAATACATCCGGGGTCACAATGCTGGCGGGAGCGGGGGTGAGCTTGCGATAGTTCTCTGGGAACCAGGTGTTGTGCATCATAAAAACATCGGGCCCCTCACCTTCTGCGAGCTCATTCACTATCAGATCAAGGTAGTCTTCAGGATCGGTGAATTTTTTATAAATCACCGTAACATTTGAGTTTTTGCTCGTGTAAGACTCGATCATAGGCGCGTATACTTCTTCATTGTCGAAAAGTCCATAAAAGGTAAGTGTCACGGGTGGAAGTTCTTCAGTGGTTTGTTGACCTTTTTGTCGAAGACACCCGGTAAAAACCAGAGACGTGAGAAGGAAAAATGCCAATATTTTTTTCATGGTGATGGCTTTCATGGCGTGAAATTGGCTCGATTATATACTGTCCATTCCTTGAATGAAATAGCGCTTCGAAAGCAGATACCAATGGAATCGTCTGAAAGGGATACTAAGAAGAATAAAAGGCCAAAGCGTGATGATTCTTAAAATTAGTTTTTTTAGACCAGTTGGTAGGACCTTAATTTCGGGTTGTTTTTTTTGAAAAAGCACCGCCGTTTTCCCGACGCCTCGCATTCTTTTTTTTAGTGAACTTTCCTCGGTGAAATGATCGTGGTGAGCTAAGGCTTGTGGGGTGTAAATAAGCTTTAGGCCTTGTTTTTCTAAACGATAGCCGAGTTCGATATCTTCCCAGCCGTAGGCTTTGAAGTCAGGATCGAAAGGCTGAGCCCCTAGAAAAGTATTCTTTATGGAAAGGTTGGACGTGTAAAAGTACCAAAAGCTTGCTGCCATACCAGGCTTTAAATGGTGATAAGCAAATTGAGGGCCGCCGTGTGTGAGCCATTCCATAAAAGGAGTGACTTCGCCGTACCATTCCGTGAGACCTAAGCAGGCTGCTGTTTCTTCAGGATTGTCTTGATGAAAGTGAGCGTGCTCTAACAAAAAGTTATGTGAAGCATAAATATCATCTCCAATAAAAAGGATGATTTGGCCGCGCGCCTCTTTAATGGCTTTGTTGCGAGCATTGCCTTGCCCTGCATTTTTCTGGTGGATGCAACGGAGGCGCGGCCATTCTTCAGACCATTTTTTAAGAAGCTCAGGGGTTGAATCGGTGCTGCCATCATCCACCACAATCACTTCATAAGCCTCCTCTTGCAAAGACTGATTTTGTAACGACTCTAAGCAGAGCTGGAGCTTATCAGCCCGGTTAAAGGTGGGGATGATGACCGTTATATAAGGTGCCGACATCCCCACTACTTTAACGCAAATCTAAACGGCTGCAAGTTCCTGAGAAAGTTCTTCGCTCTCTACCGTCTTTGCATCTTTTTCATAGCGAAGCAAATGTACGTCATCCAGAACCACCTCGGTGACATAGTGCATCACTTTGTCATTGCCTTCGTAAGCGCGATTGGTGAGCCGACCTTCCACAAACACTGGGCTGCCTTTGCGCAGGTGGTCGTTGCAGAGCTCAGCCAGGCGCCCCCATGCCACGGTGCGATGAAAGTCGGCACTTTTCTTAAGCACGCCATCTCCGTCGTACCATTCATTGTTGGTAGCGATGGCAAAACTTAGTACGGACTTTCCACTTTTTGTGGACTTAAGCTGTGGGTCGGCCACTACATGGCCCAAAATACTCACACGATTGATGCTTTTCATAGGGTTAGGGTTAATGATAAGCTTTATTCTTATAAACAAGTGACCTTTATAAAATTCTGAATTTAATCTTAAATAAAACTGGATTTTTCCTGACAAAATCCTAAAAATATGTTTACCGGCATTGTTGAAAACTTGGGAACTCTAAAAGGCATCGAACGACTTGACACCAGCCTTCGTTTTAAAATTCACAGCACCCTACCCGGCAGCGTTTTTTCCAAAGGAACCAGTATTTTGGTAAATGGAGCCTGTTTAACCGTGGAAACTTACGATGAAGCCACACACACCTTCACGGTAACTTTGATTGAAGAAACCCTCAATCGTACTGTGTTCAAAAGTGCACAACTTGGGCAACGTTTCAACCTAGAGACCTCGTTGACACTACAAAAACCACTCGCGGGTCACTTGGTCTTGGGACATGTGGACTTCACAGCCGAAGTCCTTCAGCCTGCGCCCTACTTAGAACTGAGCATTCCTGCGGAAAAAATGAAATACTTTCCTGAAAAGGGCTCCATCACGGTGCATGGCGTCAGCTTAACCATTGCTGAAAGAAACGAAGCAAGCATTGTGCTGGCGCTCATTCCAGAAACTGTACGAGAAACAAACTTGGGTGATTTTAAGCGCGGAGACCGTGTTCACATTGAAATTGACGTGCTGGCTCGTTATCTTGAAACCCTCACCTCAAAATAATGAATTACGGAATCGTTGTATCGGACTTCAATACAGAAATCACCGAGAGCCTTCTCAAAGAATGCCTCAAGGGTTTTAAAGAACAAGGCATTGAGCCCGAAGTTATTCATGTACCGGGTGCGGTTGAAATTCCACTAATGCTGCAAGCGTACATCCAAAGTAAAAAACCGCGTGCCATGGTGGCATTGGGCTGCGTGGTGAAAGGTGATACTGAGCACTACGACATGGTTTGTAAAATGTGTGCAGATGGAATCATGGACACCATGCTCAAAACCTCTACCCCCATTGTTTTCGAAGTTTTAATGGTGGACAAAGAAGAAAAAGCAAAAAAACGTATCAAAAAAGGCTACGAGGCGGCGTTCACTGCTGTTCAAATGTACAAACTTATTCAAAGCGCTTTGTAATAAAGCCAGACCATCGCTTCATAAACGCGCGGCATGCAAACCAGTTTAAGCTCAGCAGGGCCCAAGGAGCTGCTCCGCTGGCAGTTGAAAGTGAGTCTGAAAACAAGACCGACGTTGTGTAATTATTGGTAAAGACTTGTTCCTGAACGTCGTGTTGGTACAAAACATAGGTAATGATGCCCGCAAGCGTAAAAATCGTTAGACTACCGCCCCAATCCAGTAGCTTCTTTACAGGTAGTTTTGTAGTTTTTTTCTTCATAAATCATATTATTTTACCATAAAATTATATAGCTGTCACGCCCTCTGATTGTGTATTGTGAACGCCCCTTCACTAAAATAGGCGAAGTTTACCCTCCCCTATGAATTTACGAACTCTCACACCCGAAGCCGTGCAAGGCAAAACAGTTCTGCTTCGAACTGATTTCAATGTGCCCATTCAAGATGGTTCGGTTCAAGATAAGACCCGTTTGGAAGAAAGTCTTCCCACCTTGAAGTTTTTGCTCGAACAGGGCTGCAAGATAGTAATCGCAACCCACTTAGGAAGGCCGAAGGGACAAGTTAATCCTGAATTTAAATTGGACTTAGTGGCAGCTGAGCTCGGTAAACTCCTAGAAAAACCAGTGAGCAAGTTGAACGACTGCATTGGTCCTGAAGTAGAAACAGCGGTGGCTGCCTTACAGGCTGGTGACGTGGTTCTACTCGAGAACTTGCGCTTTCACCCTGAAGAGGAGTCAAATGACCCTGCTTTTGCAGCTAGTTTGGCTAAATTGGCTGAGGTTTATGTTAGCGATGCCTTTGGAACTGTGCACCGAGCACACGCCAGCACGGAGGGAGTGGCTCACCTGCTCCCAGCTTATGCGGGACTTTTGGTGGAGAAAGAGGTGAAAATACTCAGTGGACTTATGGAAAACCCAGCGCGGCCTCTGTGTTTGCTCGTGGGCGGAGCTAAGATCGACACCAAAATTGGGATTCTAGAGAAATTCTTGAACATTGCAGATACCTTTGTGATTGGGGGTGCCTTAGCCAACACTTTCCTTAAAGCCCAAGGGCACGATGTGGGGACTTCGCTTTATGAAGCAGATAAACTCGAAACCGCTCGAAAGTTCTTAGAAGATGCGGAAGGAAAAACTGTTCTGCTTCCAATAGATGTGGTGATTGCTAGTGAAGTTTCTCAAACCGCAATAACAGAAACAGTGGGCATTGAAGCGGTGGGTACGGATAAAAAGATCCTGGATCTGGGTTCTAAGACCGTAGAGCTCTATGCAAACGCACTGAGAAGCGCAAAAACCATCATTTGGAATGGCCCTATGGGGCTGTATGAAATGACACCTTTCGCAGAAGGAACCAAAGGCATTGCGACTGCGGTCGCTAGTTCGGGTGCCGTTACGGTGCTTGGAGGTGGAGACACGATCGATGCGGTTCACCATTTTGGCTACAACGGAAAAGAATTCACCCATGTTTCAACGGGTGGAGGCGCAATGCTTGAGTTCTTGGAAGGCAAAGTGCTTCCGGGCGTTCAGGCTCTTTTATCGAAGTAGTTTTCCAAAATAATCTGAGCGGATCGGCTATCCACCACCTTCATTTTGGGTGCAAACGCTTCTTGGCTTGAAAAACGCTCATCAATGGTCTCAATGGGTAAATGAAACGCTGCTTCAATCAGTTTAATTTGTTGTTCTACTTTTTCGGTTTGCTCACTTTTTTCTCCACTGAGACGAAGTGGCATTCCTGCCACAACCCCTACCACTTCTTGCATGAGTGGCTCGAGCTTTTTAAGCAGTTCGTCGTTATTAGCATGCTCAATTTCGTCGCGCAAAAAAGCAACCTTTTGACCCTTATCTGAAACAGCAACTCCCGTGCGGCGAGTGCCAAGATCAAGGGCAAGCAGTTTTCCGTTAAGCGGCAACGACATTTACTTGGAAGTTTGCGGAGATCTCCTTATAAAGACTGGCGGAAACGGGAAAAGCTCCAAGAGCTTTGATTGGCTCGCGAAGTTTCAATTGTTTCTCAGGAATTTCCACATTTAGGTCGCGTTTGACTGCTTCCATTACATCTTTTTCATGAATGGCTGCAAAGAGCTTTCCTGCGTCACTAGCCTTGCTTTGAATGGTCACTGTCTTCCCTTCTAGTTTAGCTTTTACAGAAAGTGCACTCTCCTTCATGGCTTCGAGTTTCTCAGTGGCCTTGGCTTGCTGCGCACGAATATGTCCCACTTGTGACTGCGTGGCTGGCATAGCCAATCGACGAGGGTAAAGAAAGTTTTGATAGTATCCTTCGGAAACTTCTTTGATTTCGCCTTTTTGTCCGACATTACGAACGTGCTCAAGGAGAACAACTTTCATAGAGATTTAGTTAATTTTCCAATTTTGAATAGTAGAGAATCGATCTTTTGGCAGTAGAAGTTTTAGGAAGTCGATTCCGGTTACCTTAGTGTCCACCACATAATAGTAGCTCGGGGTGAAAAGGAAAACGGCGGGGACGTCGGAGGTGATGGTTTCTGCCAAGTCTTGAAGCAGGGTTTGCCTGGTTTCTTCATCAAAGGTTCCTCGGATGCTTTCAATCAGGAAGTCTGCTTCTGGATTCTGATAATTGGAGAGGTTGAGACCGGTTTCCGTGGCCTGGCTAGAATGCCAGTAAGCAAAGGTATCTAGGTTGTATCCTAGGCTTTGTCCGTACAGGAGCATATCGTAGTCTCGATTTTTAATTTTTTCTTGAAGTTCAGTGGTTTCGTACGCTTCCACCGTAACTTCTACGCCGATTTCTTTAAGCTGTTTCACAATCAAATCAGCGGTGAGTTGGCTCACTTCTTCTTGAATGGCATTTTCACCCGTGAATTTTCGACGTAGTAAACGAAGAGAATACGTTTCACCATCTTCATTGGTTCTGTATTCGGCCCCTTCTTCCAAGCTCCATCCCGCATCAAAGAGAGCACCTTGTGCCTCGTTTAAATCACGACTGTAGAGCCATTCCTCCTGATTCAATTCAAGCAGCGGCGTATCGATTCGTACTCGATAGTTGATGGCAGCCAGAATCTCGTCTTTATCAATAGCCTTAGAAAGTCCCAAGCGTTCCTTGTTCTTCCCTAGGTAAGGTGAGTCCGTATTGAAGAAAATAGCACTGTATTGAGGCAACTCGTACTGGTAGGTAACCAAATTTTCTAGATCCATCTCATCCAATTGAGACTGACGAATACGTGCTGCTCCATTCCATACCGATCGGTTGTCTACTAGATCTTCAATGGTTGGATAGGCAACAAAACGTAAGCTTTCGATGCTAGGCACGGCCCCATAGTATTGAGGAAATAGTTCCAAAGTCACAGAACTGGATCCATCGGAATTGATTTCGTAAGGTTTTAGCACTTGGTAAGGGCCGGTACCAATAGGAAGTTGATTGAAATCGGCAGTATCAAGTTCAGCAACAGGAATGTCTTCTAGAATATGCTTAGGTAAGAGTCCCACTGTAAGCGCGGTATAAAAGAAAGAATTGGGCTGAGAGAGGGTAAAGGTCACGGTTCGAGAATTCGTCTCTTCAATTTTCACCCCATCAAAATTGGATTTTAAGATAGGATTGTCGAAATCGGGGCTCTGGAGCACCGTTGCAAAAGTGTAGTAAATATCGTCCGCAGTCACCTCTTCCCCATCATGCCAATACACATCGTTTCGAAGGGTGAAGGTGTAGGTTAGCTTATCTTCGCTCAGCGTGTGGGTGGCGATGTCTTCATCAAAAGTACCTGTGAGTGCGTTGTACTTTACTAGACCCGAGAATATCAGGCTAGAAATATCATTATCGGCTTCACTGAATTCAGTAAAAACTGGGTTCAAGTGAGTGATTTCACCCACGAGTCCCTCACTGTAGGTTTTGGCACTGTTTCCTCCAAAGCTATCAGGGTTGTAAAAAAGCACCGAGAACAGGCTTACGGAGAAAACTCCGAGCAAGAAAAGACTCAGTACCTTCTCCTTGCGCGTGAAGGAATGAAGTGTTCGAGAAAATAAATTCATTATTGAACGAAGTTAAGACTGAGTGAAAGTCCCAAAAACAGAACAATAAGTACAATAGTAAGGTTAGCGAGAACTTTTTCAGCTCCTCGTTTCTTTGTTTGAATAGCTCCTCCTCCTACTCCAGCAATCCCTTCTCCAAGTCCGCTTCCACGTTCTTGAATCAAGATAAGGAGGCACAGAAGAAGTGCCGTTACAATTTGAGCGATCATGAGTGCGTTTTGCATGTTATTCGTCTTTTAAGAACCAGTGAATGAGCCAATTGGCTACGCCAAAGATAACGGCTGCAAGCACATAGGTCAAGACACCGTCAACCTGAAGATCTACGCCCTCGAAGTCCATAACCGCCAAAAGATGGTCAGCTAGGTAGAGAATGAAGGCGTTTAGAACGATCAAAAAAAGTCCTCCGGTGAGGAAAACCAAGGGGAAAGAGAGCAGTTTTAGGATTGGCTTGAGGATAAAATTGAGCACGGTGAGCACAGCTGCCACAATAACAGGAGCAATGAGCCCCCCTTCAAACACGAAGCCATCGAGGAGTTTGCTTACAATAAATAAAGCCAAAGCGTTGGCGAGGATGGTGACTAAAATTCGCATGTGGCTAGTTGTTAACTTTTCTGATGGCCAGTTTAGCATGGAGCCCATCCGTTTCGAAGCCTTTTTCGAGATCCCATTCAATATCTCCTCCTTGTTGCAACTCATTTGCCAGGGTTTCTTCTTTAATGTCATCGGCATACTCGGTCACCGCCTTTTCCAACTCGCCTTCCGCCTGTACCAATAGATTAATATGGTCGCTCACTTCGTAACCAGCCTCTTTACGCATATCTTGCACGGCTCGCACCACTTCTCGCATAAGCCCTTCACGGTAAAGCTCTTCAGAAACTGTGAGATCAAGTGAAACCACGATCCCTTCTTCAGATTCAATGTCTACCCCTTCCTTACCTTTATATGCAAGCTCCACTTCTTCTGGTTCGAGAGTGAATCCAGCGACTTCAACTTGTTTGTTGTCCAAAACCTTGAAGTTTCCAGCTTTGGCTTCTTGAATGATTTTTTGAACATCTTTTCCGTATTTGGGTCCGAGCAGTTTCGCATTTGGAAGCGCTACGAATTCAGCTAGTTCGCCTGCATCGTTCAAAAGTTCAAGTTCTTTCACGTTGAGTTCTTCCAAAATCACATCTTTCTGCAGAAGTACCACCTTAGGATCCACTGAGTGCGGAAGGCCCACGATTACTTTGGCGAGCGGTTGACGCACGCGAACTTTTTTCTTTCCGCGAATGGCATGACCCAGGTTTACGATTCGACGAGCCAGTTCTACTTCCTCGTTAAGATCGGTATTGATGAGCTTTTTATTCACTACCGGCCAGTCCGCTAAATGAACGGATTCTTCATTGGTTAGATTGCGGTAAATTTCGTCAGAAAGGAATGGCATGAAGGGCGCAAGCAGTTTACTGAACTGTACTAGCACAGTGTGAAGCGTTTGGTATGCCTCCCACTTATCGGCATCGTTTTCTGATTTCCAGAAACGGCGACGGCTGCGACGCACATACCAATTCGAGAGATGATCCACAAATTCCACCATAGGGCGAGTGGCCTTGGTGAGATTGTAGGACTCCATATTTTCCGTCACTTCCTCGGTCAGCGTATTGAGGTAAGAAAGAATCCATTGATCGAGCTTGTGTTTAGGCTCGAAAGGTCCACTTTGAGGTTCGAATTGATCAATGTTCGCGTAGGTCACAAAGAAACTGTAGGTGTTCCACAGGGTGAGTGTAAATTTCTTAACCAAATCGTCTACATGCTGCTCAGAGAAGCGCACATCCTCTGCGAGTGGCGCGGTTGAGGTGTAAAGGAACATACGCGTGGTATCCACTCCTTTCTCTTCAAAAAGCAATTTAGGATCAGGATAATTTTTCTTTCGTTTAGAAAGTTTTTCTCCGTCGGCGGCTAGCAAAATTCCATTCACAATCACGTTCTTAAACGCAGGTTCATCGAAGAGAATAGTTGAAAGCACGTGCAGGGTGTAGAACCATCCACGAGTTTGATCGAGTCCTTCCGCAATAAAGTTTGCTGGGAAGTTCTTTTCGAATTCTTCCTTATTTTCAAAGGGATAGTGAAGCTGAGCGTAAGGCATAGCCCCCGATTCAAACCAGCAGTCGAGCACCTCAGGGATTCGGCGCATTTCGCTTGAACACTTGCTACACGTGAGGGTGATTTTGTCGATGTACGGCTTATGAAGATCGAGTTCTCCATCACGCATGGGCAGCTTTCCGCCGCTGCGAGTTTTGAGTTCCTCGGTTGAGCCAATACAGTCTTGTGTACCGCAGTTGGTACATTCCCAAATGGGCAGCGGTGTTCCCCAGAAACGATTGCGTGAAATATTCCAGTCGCGCACATTCTCGAGCCACTTTCCAAAGCGTCCTTCTTGAATGTGCTCTGGTTGCCAGTGAATCTTCTTGTTGTTCTTTTGAAGTTGTTCTTTGATGTTGGTCACGCGGATGAACCATGCTTTGGTCGCATAATTGAGCAGTGCGGTGTCACAGCGCCAGCAATGTGGATAGCTGTGGCGGAAGTTTTCTTTTTTAAAGAGCACGCCACGGCTTGCCATGTCTTCGGCGATGTTCTGATCCTGAGTTTTTGCGTACTTACCGCTGAAAGGTCCGTTGCTTTCATCAAAATGTCCGTCCATGCGGATATTGAGGATGAGCGGAAGCTTGTTCGCCATCGCCGCTTCCATATCGATTTCTCCAAAGGCTCCGTTGATGGTCACAATTCCGGTTCCATCTTCATCACTCACGTAGTCCGTTGCCATGGTATGGTAGGCCTTTTCAGACGCCTTCACTTCAGGATATTCCTCGAAATAGTCAAACACATGTTTATACTTTTTGCCGACGATTTTATCGCCTTTAAATTCTTCAAGAATTTCGTATTCAAGACCCGTGTTCCCAAAAATCCATTCCAAGCGCTTCTTTGCAAAAATGAATTTTCCTCGTTCGGTTTTTACTTTCACGTAGTCAATGTCCGTCTTCACAGCAAGTCCCATGGTAGAAGGCACACTCCATGGAGTGGTCGTCCACGCGAGGAAGTAGGCTCCTGGTTCGTCTACCAGCTCGAACATAGCGGTTACTGAAAGATCGGTTACGTCTTTGTACCCTTGTGACACTTCAAAGTTTGAAAGGGGAGTTACGCAGCGAGGACAAATCTGCATCGCTTTGAAGCCTTGATACATCATTCCTTTATCCCAAATTTGTTTGAACACCCACCAAATAGACTCCATGTAGTTGGCGTCCAAGGTCGCGTACCCATGCTCAGTATCTACCCAACGAGCGAGACGTTCAAAAAGCTCATTCCACTGTGCTGTGTAACGGAACACACTTTCCCGGCACTTTGAGTTGAACTTCTCCACTCCGAGCGCTTCAATATCCTTTCGTCCGCTGAGCTCGAGTTCTTTTTCGATTTCGTATTCAACAGGGAGACCATGACAGTCCCACCCATTCACACGAGGTACGTACAGACCTTTCATTGTCCAAAAACGTGTCACGGCATCTTTAAGTGAAAGCGCCATGATGTGTCCGTAGTGTGGAAGTCCATTTGCAAAGGGAGGTCCATCAAAAAACACGAACTTGGGTTTGCCTTTTCTCTGTTCTACACTTCGTTCGAAAATATTTTTGTGCTTCCAAAATTCAATGTGCTTGTGCTCAATGTCTGGAAGATGGGTTTTGGGGTCGATGGGTCGAAACATAGATGGGTCAGCTATTGCGGGATTTAGAATATCACCTCCTAGTTAATTTTCCAGAAATAATGTAGGATAAACTTCCTCAAAGATTTAAATGAATATTTTTAGACCTGAAAGAATAGAGATTGGCGGCCTAGAACACCACGGTGGACGCTTACACGATGGAAGACTTGTAAAATGGCTTAGAGAAGATCAACTTGCGGGCGGCAAACGTTTGGGAGACTTAGCTAAAGACTTAGAAGCTTTAAAGAAGTTGGACGTTAAAATGCCGCAGACTGAGCTGCTAGGACCTTCGGTGGTGGAACTTGGCGGAGTGAGTCACTCTGTGCCGTATGTACTTATAAGCGAATGGATTGAGGGACACCCATTGAGGCTAACCGATCTCTCCCAAGATGCTGTGCGCACAGATTTCGCGCACGCTTTATCCGCGTCTAAAATTTTAGAGAGTTCTCTGCACCGAAGTATAGACTTTTTTAGGCATGTGGACGTGATAAAAGGCCTCACCAAACGAGGGGCCTTGAGTCCAAACTTTGTTGTCAATGAAAGCGGTGCGTATCTTGTGGACCCTTCACTCCGAGTGCTAGATAAACCCAGCTCAGTTCGTAAAGCCATCAGCACTCGCGTGTGGACTGAAGTTCAGCACATATTAGTTAATGCCCTTGTTCCATCACGTTGATATTTTGTAAAAAAGGGTGTTGACTCTTTGTATGCGCCAGAACCCATTCAATCCAAACGTCAGTCTGCTCCGTTACGAAATTCGGGAAATTGTGGATTTTGTGCAGCGCCTGCAAGAGTTGAACCCTGAGATCGTTATTGAAAATGAAAATATTGGTGACCCCGTGGCAAAAGGCTGGCCAGTTCCACCCTTCTTAAAAGAACTCATTCGTGGGCAAATTTCAGAAGAAGGAGATAAAGTGTTTGGTTACACTCACTCCCGTGGAAACATTGAAACTCGAAAATGGATTGTGTCTTACTCAAAACGATTTTCTCCTAGCAGCACGCTGGATTACGAAAATATTTTGATTACCAGCGGGCTTGGTGCTGGTATTTCAGCGGTCTATCACATGCTTCCCAAAGGGATGCGTATCATCCAACCCAGCCCCTCATACCCGACGCACGCCAGCATGGAGAGTTTTGCGGCGGGTGCCGATCCCATTACCTACAAGTTAGATCCTTACAATAACTGGCAGCCGGACCTCGAGGATCTTGAAGCCCAACTACAAACGCACGGCGACATTGTGGGAATTTTGCTCATCAATCCCAACAATCCAACCGGGGCTGTTTACAGCGCCGAGACCATTGAAAAAATTGTGCAACTGGCTGAAAAATATAAAGTTATGATCATCTCGGACGAAATTTATTTCCGATTGGTGTATAACGGACACAATTTTGTTCAAATCACTGAGGTGGCTCAAAACCGCGTGCCGCTCATTGTGATGCGTGGCCTATCTAAGGATGTGCCTTGGCCTGGTGGACGCTGTGGTTGGCTTGAATTTCACAACACACACCTTGATGAAGACTTTAAAAAGTACGCCGACAGCGTGAAGAAGCGAGTGCTCATGGAAGTGTGCAGCGTGACGCTTCCTCAATTTTTGCTGCCAAAAATTTACGAACATCCTGAATTTGATAAATGGCTCAGCAGCTACAATGCGCATCTTGAAAAAAACAGCCAAGAAATTTATGAAATTTTGAGCACCGTTAAAGGACTTAAAGTGAACCGCACCGATGGAGCTTTCTACATGATGCCGGTTTTTGAGGCCGGCGTACTCAACGACAAACAAACCCTGCCCATCGAGCACGAAGGGCTTCGAAAATTTGTAGAAGAAGTGGTTGCCAAGCCTGGTTTACCACCCGATAAGCGCTTTGTGTATTATCTCTTGGCACACACAGGTATTTGCAGCGTGCCCGCTAGCAGCTTCTTTAGCCCACACTATGGATTCCGAATCACGACTTTGGACTTCCATCCAGATCGATTGAAAGAGATTTACCAAAAGCTGGCAAAGGCTATTGAGGCGTACTTGGCATCAGCCTAAGCTCTTTCGCATAGCGGCTGCTTCCACAAGATCGTCACTAAAGTCCAGACCGAGTTCCTTTTTCAGAAGGATATTTGAAGTGAGGTTGCGGTGAAGCACATGATTTGGCTTTTGTGGACCCAGTTCAATACCTAGAATTTCTTGGCAGAGTTCAATGTCCAAAAGAATCATCTTTGCCCACTCTTCCTTTTCGGCATACTTGCGCAGGTTTTCAATATTCAGGTACTTCCCCGCATGCCTCAGTTCATCTCTTAGGGTGAAGAAATGCTTCTCAAGGGCTGGCAGAACTCCAATAGCGCTGATTGCGCGCAAGGTGCGACCCGTTGCAATAAACTCAGGGGGAATCCCCATTGAGTAGCACGAACCCGTGAAGTTGATGGCACGAGGTAGTTTTACTTGGCCCACACCACGGTTGTATCCAAAGAGTCCCACGTGCTGCACGCGTTCTCGGCGGCTAGGAATGAACTTGGCCATCTCGTTGATGTGTGGCGCAAAGGCTTCCAACGTAGGAGTGTAGAGAGATTTTGAAATTTCAATAAAGCTTTTGAGCTGAGTGCATTCCTCGTCACTGAATTCCACAGGCTGCACATTTTGCAGAGTATCATCAATGTATTTGAGCGCTTCCTTTACTTCCTCAAGAGGATAGTCATAACGGAAAGCGGACTGAATAGTGATGGTGTGCGCTCCGGCATACTGGGCCAAGCTGTTCTTAATATTCTCTGGATTGATGCCTCCACGGAATGGAAGCGAGCCGGTTCCAATGATTGGGTACATTTTTACACCCGTATCCTCACCCACGCGGTGAATTTCGCGAAGTGCTACGCGAACCGCAAGCACCGAAGGAATGAATCCGGCATTGAGCGCGGGGTCTGAACGCGCGGTGAACACACGCAGATACGCTGGCTTGCGTCCAAAATGCTTTTCGTGTTCGTGGATGAAGGCACGCAAGACGCTGCCACAGTTCATAAGATCTTCTACGCTCTCAAAGAGAGGAATCATTTGGATATAGCCCTCTCCAAAGTCCGCTTCATGAAAAATTTCTTGATGCAGTCGCGCGGTTTGTTGGAAAGTTTTTTGAATGTGGATGAGTTGTTCCGCATTTTTCGTCATAGGTAAAATCAGCTCAAACACGGGAGGATGATGCAAGCCATACGACTTAGTAAATTCCCCTGCGGAGAGCACGCTCATATAGGCGCGAGCGAGTTTGAATGTTTTTTCCTCCCAAATGTTTGGGATTCGCAGGGTAACAAAACGGTCGCGTCCAATCTGTTCTTTCTTAAGTGGTTCATAAAAATTGCTAACCAAACGTTCAATCATACCCTCATCCGCAAATTTTCCTTCCCAGTCCCACATGTATTCATCGCAGCCTAGCGTGAAGAAGCTTTGGTAGATTTCCTCTACTTCGGCATTGGTGCTAATGAACGGATTGTCAGACCAAAAAGGCGCGCTCGCGTTGTCCGGATGCTGTGTAGCCATCAAATGCGGAATCTTGCGAGTTTGAGGATTGAACATATGCATACTCTAGCGTCTTTGTTGGCTTTTGAAAATGCTGAAAAACCATTTGTGGTGACAAAACTATCAATCTGAATTAGAATATAAAAAAATTTTATGCAAATACCTCTTTGGCAAGTCGAAGACAGCTTAACACGTATTCAAGTTGGTAGTTCTCTTGAAACTGGAGTTTACATCGTGCGAGACGCTGAAACAGGTGGTCGCCCTGATCTGTATCACGATTTACATCGAAAGTATCTGCCGGGCCAGCCCCTTGTTTGCACAAAGCCCAAAGAGCTTAATCATACTGGGTACAAAGCAGTGACGGATCACGTGGGTTCTAAAGCCGCTCTTATTTTAGTGGAGGCCACTCGAAGGCGTTTTCATTTTACGCCGCAAATGCTTTTTAGCATCGTTCAAAATCGACTCTTAGCTAAGAATCCTAGAGCCGACTGGGCGCGATTTTTACCTGTATTGGTCGTAAATATGGATTGGGTCTACGAAGGATTGCCAGATAGACACGATATCGCTCGTGAAGAAGCCAACGAACGCAAAGTACTGCGGCTTGAGACTACCGATGCTCATTTTGAGAGTGACTTAAAGGCTCTGTTTGGCATGACAAAAAATGGTGTGGTGGCCCCACCTCTACACATGCCTGCTTAGGTCGCCAACGGATCCGCTGACTTTAGTGCTGAGGCGTCTTGATGAGTTTGTCGAACTCAGGGTCAATAGTGAGGCGGCTCTCTTCTGGGAGGGACTGCCCTTGGTACTTAGACGAAGCTTTTTTGCTGTAAGGCACTTCAGCGGCGCTGCTCATTTCTTCAAAGGCGAGTTGGCACACGCGCATACCTGGGTAGAGCGCCACGGGAATACGGTTGATGTTGGTGATTTCAAGCGTGATGGTTCCTTCGAATCCGGCGTCGATGAATCCAGCGGTTGAGTGCACAATGATTCCAAGACGTCCGAGGGAGCTTCGTCCTTCAACGCGAGCCACCAGGTCATCGCCGAGTTTCACTTTCTCCATGGTCACCCCAAGCACAAAGTCTCCTGGATGAACGATGAAAGGTTCTTCAGGGTTTGTGATTTCAACCATCTTAGTGAGTCCTTGGAAAGAATCCATTTTAAGAGGGTCGAGTACAGGAAATTTAGAATGTTCGTAAACCTTAAACCACTTACCAAGTCGAAGATCCATGCTGGATGCGTGGATGTTCTTTTCATGATCACCTTCTGGTGAAGTCACCGCAATGCGGCCTTCAGTGATAGCTTTTTTAATGTCGCGATCGGAGAGAATCATGGCTTCATTTAAAAGAAAAACGAAGCCGAGTGCAATAGAAGTTCGTCACCTAGTAGATTAAATATCCCTTTAGTGATATAATTAAAAGATGGCATTGGAGTCAAAATCAGAATTCGGCGAAATATTCAGCAATCTAATCACACAAGAGGAGAAGAACATTTTACTTGATTTAAGGTATCTACCTTGGACAGGGAAATCCATAAAGCCAGGCCAAAGGCTTTCTTTAGAATTTAATGAAAACGGTGTTATAACTGGACTGAGGGATAAGATCTCTACACCTTTTTGGGTGAATGAAGCACTTACAAAAGTCTTCTTAATTTTAAAAAAATATTTCGAAAAAGATGGAAGAAAAATTAAAAATGTAGTGTTTATACAGGAAAAACGTGTACCAAGCGGAAAGCAACCTTTCCAGATCGAGCACTTTGGAAACTGGCACAATCACGTATCTAGAGATTCGGAGAATTCTTCACTCGTCGTTTTTGACGAAGAAGGAGGGGGCACCGACTTTATTGAAGGGACTTTTGAAGATGTTGATGAAAATCAACGGCTCACACAGAAGGCAGTGAGTACAGCGCTTACGAAAGGGAAGTTAACCGAACGCCGCTTACCCGCTGGACAAATTGGTCATTTTAATAAAAAAACCATGCATCGAAGGGGGAAACTTATATCAGATGAGCCTAGAATGGTTTTTGTAATCGAGTATGAAAACTAGTTCGTCACCTAGTAGATTCATTTAAGCGTAGGTGCCGGCTTTCACACCCTCATTCCAGTAGGTTGCTTGTCTGGTTAGAATGTAGTCGATAGGATAACTTGGGCCCACATGAATGGCCATTGTCCTACGTCGATTAATTAATGAGTAGGTGTTCCCGTCAGTAATGGTCTCAATATGGCCATGAATTGTCTGGTATGGCAGACCCCCTTCTTCCTCGCCCGAGCTCACCACATGTTTAAGCTCTAGATGGTCCCCAAAAACCCTGTTGAAAGTAAAAACCCAGTCGCTCAACAGATAGAACTTTCTGAAGGTACCCTCGCCAGCGTCTACTAAGCGCTCTTTAAAGACTGCTTGTTGTTCAAGTGGGTCCAAACGATTCTGCGTCGATAGGTGTGGGTACTGATTCCTTGCATTGGTAGCGGCAAGTATATGATGCAGAAATCGCAGAGGATCCATCATCGCCTTCTTGAGCGCCCGATGACCAGGATCTTTGTCCACAGCAGCGGTATTATGCGTTCTCGCAAAGTTCTCATTATAAACACTCAGCTCTTCTGCTGTCACTGTTAAATCGCCAGCGGGAATAAAAGGTTTGGTCACAATAAGTAAACCAGGCTTAGTGGAGTGACTAGCCGGTTTAAGTTCTGGCATTCCTTTCTTTCTATGTCTATCGATTGTACCTTCAAGGGTATAGTCGTTGAACCCAGTTAACTCTAACATTTTGACAGGTTTAGAGGTATCATTCTACACCTTATCAAGTTTCTGGCAAGCTGTTAGAGGCTTGCCGCTAACCCAATGTAGCTTGCGGGAGTGAGTTCAAGCAGACGTTTTTTTGCTTCAGCGGGAATGTCGAGCGTTTCCACAAATTTCGCGATGGTTTCCTGGTCCACCACTTCTCCTCGAGTGAGTTCCTTGAGCTGCTCATAGGCATTTTGCACGCCATAGCGGCGCATCACAGTCTGAATTGCTTCGCTGAGCAGCGCCCAGTTTGCATCTAGATCTTCAGCCATGCGGGCTTCATTCACTTCAAGTTTGCCAAGTCCTTTGAGTAGGCTCTTGTACGCGAGCAAGGTATAGCCAAACGCGGTTCCAATGTTGCGGAGAACCGTGGAATCAGTGAGGTCGCGTTGCATGCGTGAGAGTGGCAGTTTTTCACTGAAGTGAGTGAAGAGCGCGTTCGCGAGGCCGAGGTTCCCTTCCGCGTTTTCAAAATCGATGGGGTTCACCTTGTGCGGCATGGTTGAGCTACCCACTTCCCCAGCAATCACTTTTTGCTTAAAGTAGCCGTAAGAAATGTAAGTCCAAATGTCGCGGCACAGATCCATGGCGATGGTGTTTGCACGACGGAAACAGTCAAAAATCTCAGCAAGATTGTCGTGAGGTTCAATTTGAGTGGTGTAGCGTTGCCAAGTTAAACCAAGACCTTCTACAAACTGACGAGACGCGTTGATCCAATCTACATCCGGATAGGCAACCGCATGCGCGTTGAAATTCCCGGTTGCCCCATTGATTTTTCCTAAAAACTCCATCTTCTGAAGCTGTTCAAATTGACGGAAGAGACGCGCTCCCACATTCTTAAATTCCTTTCCAACCGTGGTTGGAGAGGCAGGCTGTCCGTGGGTGTGGCTCATCATGGGGGTCTTTCGGTATGTTTCAGAGATTTCCTTGATCGTGGCAAGGATTTTCTCGAGCTCAGGCATCATCACTGTTTGCACGCCTGCCTTCACCATTTGTGCGTACGAAAGGTTGTTGATGTCCTCACTGGTGCAAGCAAAGTGAATGAACGGAATGAGGTCGCTGCGGCCCAAAACGCCAATCGCTTTTTGCAAAAAGTATTCCACGGCTTTCACGTCATGGTTGGTGGTCTTTTCAATTTCCTTCACTTCGTCGGCGAACTCGTCTTGGAAGTCAACGTAGAGCTTACGCAGCGCTTCGCGTTCCTTTTCGTGGAGCGGCGTGGCGCCCTCGAGCTTCAAGGTGTTGCAGAGGTAGATCAGCCATTCCACTTCAATCCCGATGCGGGTTCGAATGAGACCGTTCTCTGAAAAGAAGCGAGAGAGTTCACCTACCTTGGGTGCGTAGCGTCCGTCGAGTGGAGAAAGTGCTTTAGTCAATTTCGTAGGGTTTAAGATTTTGCTCAATGCGGGCAAGAACGTCACCAGGCTCTGCCATGAAAGTTTGACCGGTGATCATTTCGTAGGCTTGAATGTATTTTTGCGCGGTTTCCACCAAAATTTCTTGAGGAATTTCAGGCATCACTCCTTCCCCACGGTAGCCTTGGTTTGCGAGCCAAAGACGGAGGAATTCCTTGTTGATGTTGTCGGGCTCTTCACCTTTTGAAGTCTTTTCTTCGTAAGTATCCGCAATCCAGAAACGAGACGAGTCGGGTGTGTGGATTTCATCGATCACTACAATTTTTCCATCGGGCAGTCGTCCGAATTCGTACTTGGTGTCTACCAAAATCACTCCTTGCCGTGCCGCGATTTCCACTCCACGAGCGTAAAGTCCCAGCGCATAGTTCGCGAGCTCATTCCATTCATCCGCCGTCACGAGTCCCATTTGAATCGCTTGCTCGGGGCTAACGTTTTCATCATGCGCTCCGTGAGCGGCCTTGGTGGTTGGGGTGATGATGGGTCCAGGCAATCGTTGATTTTTCCTAAGTCCGTCGGGCAGTTCATTTCCACAAAAGTTGCGAACGCCTTTCTCGTAGTTGTACCACAGCGAGGTGGTCGTAGACCCGGTGATATATCCACGCACAATCATCTCGAGCATCAGCGGCTTGCATTCGGTTCCCACAATCACATTGGGGTCCGGAAAGTTTTCCACGTAGTTGGGGCAAATGTCCTTGGTGTTTTCAAACCAAAACTTCGTCATCGCATTCAGCACCTGCCCCTTGAACGGAATCAGCGCAATGATGCGATCAAAAGCCGACAAGCGATCCGTCGTAATCAGAATTCGGCGATTTCCTTGCGTGTAATTGTCTCGAACTTTCCCCTCATAACGCTCCCCCAGCTTCGCAAAATTCGTGCCCTTCAGAACATGTGGGATCTGAGAGGCAATAACGGAAGCGTCGAGCATCTGAATTGATTAGGGGTATTTGTATTTTAGGGAAAGGCAAGTTATGGAGCAAGAGGGTTTAACTTTTAGTCCAAAATTTGTTTTTTTACCTCTAGTAAATTTTGCACTTTAAAATCAATTTCCACTAAAACAATAGAGATGACCATTATCCAGTCAATTTTCTGCCTTTACTTAGCTTTTTGCATGAGACCTTACCGTTCTTTATTATAAGTGCCGCGCTCCAAACCGTCTACCACCACGTACACAACCTGTTGCTCTAAATAAATTTATTCCTCTACTGGCTTCACACCTTTTGCCCAGGAAGCGTATTGTATGCGCTCACGACCAACATGTTCCGTGTCGGTGTCTTCGATAGAAAAGACTCTCTCGTCGCGGTCGCCTTTCATATAGGCTGCCATCAAGTTTAAAGGCAGATGATTGAAGTAAGGACAAGCGTTACGATGGCGAGGAAGGATTGGGTCATGGGGGCTCATATTGAACTTTTCTCGTAAACGACGTTCGCGTTCCTTCAATATTTCTCGCGCTGCTATTTGGAATCGTTTAGCAAAGAGCATTTTTCTTACGTAGCGTGCAAGGTTAAAAAGAGATTCCTTCTCTCCCTGTCTAGCCAAGTTGAAGCTACCATTGATCGTTGTAGTTGAAACCCGATAATTTTCGCCCTGCCTACTCATAAAACGAGCAGAGGTATTCACCCAGGCTTCAGGGTCGGAAGTTCCTCCTGTGATAGATTGTAAATCAAAAGAATCTGTTTCAGGGTGGAGCTGTCCATCAAAAAGATCCGCTCGTTTACTTGCCTCGTACCATAGCCGTGCATTTGTATCGTCAGCACCAATAGCATTTGTGATCATGTAGAAAATGTTTCCATGATCAGGATCATTTTCGAAACATTCACGCATCAGTTGCGTGTCTCTACCTACTAGACCTTCTTCTCCGAGTGGCTTATCCATATAAAATAGTGTATCAGGAATTGCAAAGAGGAATTCAAAGAGCCGTCATAGCTTCAGTTATTAGCACTGCTCGTTGGGTATGCTGCTTCGAAAGATTGTTTGATATGTGAAGCAAAAGACATTTTGGCCATCCGATCGTGTTTTCCGAATTCATTCATTGTTTCTGTAGGCAGAAAAGAGCTGCACAATAACACAAATTGCAAATCAACGCAATAAAGTGCTAATTAATTTCTAAGCATTAAAGATATAACCAATGTAGGGCAGTGGATTCAAAGCATTGGGATCCTCGTCCAATTCATCTGTGCTGCCTTTTTTACTGTTGGATTTAACCAATCCAGCAAAAGGCCCTTCCTCATAGTACGTTTGTACTCGAGTTTCTGTTTCACCTTCTGTACCGTCGTCCTGGTAGCTTATTGTTCTTTGCTCTAGTAAACGTCCTGTTGGATCAAAGGTATTTAATACTCGTCTTACAAGTACACCGTCACCTGAACTAACCAAGCACTCTACAGGAAACCCTTGTGCATCGTATTTAACATCCAGGGTGTTTCCATTTCTTCTGTCTCCTTCGTCCGGCCCTTTCCACTCTTCCTTAACCAGTCTCACATGTCCGGCGATTTCTGCATACTTTGACTCTGTAAACGGCCCTCTAGGGACGACCAGATGTTCTTTTGGTTTGTGCCAGGTTGGTGTCCCATAATCCAGTTCCGGAGGAATTCGCTTGGTCTTGAACACGGTCATAGTACCGCCAATTCCATTTGTACGTGTTTCTCTTTTATGATCGGGGGACTCACTTAGCGCTTTTTCTGACAGGAACTTAGCTCCATTTAACGTGTCCGTTACCGCTTGATGAGAGCTATCCATAGTTTCAGCCACTTGAGGGTCCTTAGGTTTTTCTACGCTACCTTTATAGCCAGTGGCTTCCGGACTTGTGACTAATCCTAACAAACGTTTAAGCATGCTAAATCGATTAATAATCTCTAAATTATAGCACAAAGATATTTTTTGTGCTATAGCCTCGGTAGACCTAATGCGCTAGGTCACTAACCTGTCCACCCGCTTGTCGCAAGACTTGACTGGAAATCCTATCAACCTCATCAGAGCCAAACTTGTTTCGCTCATAGTTTCCCCACTCCAAGGAAAGCACATCCCACCATGCAGGATTTTTCATTAGCAGCTCACGGGTCAACCTTTCAGCTGCAGAAAGCCAAGCCTGATTATCTCTCACTATTTCGGCGTGCGTTTCGATTGCTTGCTCGGAACTTTCATACAGTTTAGGGCCTTTTATTCGACTGCCCAATACGGCTCCATATGTGAGGATATAATCACTCCTATGAAAGGCGTCTACCAAATAAGGTCTAAGCTCGGCCTGTAAACATTCAAGTTCGCGGAGCGTGCTTTTTTCTAAACTTAGGAAACGAACCAGCTCCCTCAGATCGGCAAGTTCGTTATCGATATTCTGAGGGCTAGAGGACACGGCATCTAGGGCGTCGTATTTCGCTTCCCACTTTCTCTTGGTAGATCTGAATTCTCTATACAGGTTTGAAAAAAAATGTGAAGGAGAGTCTTTCATTGGTCTTGAGCTTAAAGCTAGGGTTCTTTCTTCCGCCCATTCTTCCTGTGTCCCGAACTTTAAGCGCCAAATTTTAATCCCATCTTCAAGTCTTTTGACCGTAGCTTCATCTACAAGATCGGTACTGCTTTGGAGAAGCTTAAGAGCCTCCAGTACGTCATCACGATGAGGAGGATATGTACCAAGCTGAGCAATGATTTGCTCATCGAGAGAGGGAGGATTTTCTCTAAGTTTTCTCATAGTGTTTTAACACACTACTATATTTTCTACAAAAGTCAATATGTCGGCTGCATAGAAGTTGTGCTTTTTATAAAATAATGTATATTTCAAACTTCAAAAAATAGGATGCCTCAAACCAATCAATGCGAACAATTAGATGTACGAACCGACACTGTATTCGATTCGAAAATGATTGTATCTGGTGAGCAGGGCCTTCGGGTGGTTGAAGGAGGGCTCATCGTTGGTAAGCCCGAGGGTGAGCTTCATCACCGTTGCAAGGCACGCAATGGAACGCTCATCAACTCTGGAGAAGTTGAAACGCACTGCCGAACGGCTTTGATGCTTGCCTGCCCCATGCTACAACAAGACTAGTGAGCGCAGACAAACTACTTACTAGCTTAGACGTTTTGGCCGAGGAAGGAGTGTCGGCGCTTTTTGGTACGGTAAGGCCGCAGGACCATGATCAAATGGAGGTACTTGCGAGAATTCTAGGCGTGAGAGAGCACTGCATAGATAGTATTTACACCTGCAACGATCTTGAAACTCATAGCAGCGCAAATCGCATTCCCTCTTCAGGAGTGATTTTATATGTGGCGCAGGGAACCAGTCAGTGTGATTTGGCGCCCTATCCACCCCATGAGGTTTTTCGTTTAGAAACTGAGTTTGGGTTTCAATCGGGCTTTGCGGGTAGATTTTTACCCGTTATGTTGGCGCGTCGAAGCGCCTATGGTTGGTATGGCATGCAAAATCGTCCCAATCCGTCAGGTTTTTCGGAGCTCAGACAAAAAGTACTTAGCATGAGCGGGGTGTTCCTAAACTTGGACGGCCCCCAACTGGCGGTGGATTTTTATACGGCACTCCAGCGTCTGGCTCAGATTAGCAGAGTAGGTCGCGCAGTTCCTTTTTTCGAAGCACAAGACCTCCCCAGAGGAAGATAGCCACGTAAACGGGGAAAAGAATGTAGCCAAAGAGTCCGTTCCCTGCAATCACGTGAGTAGCAACCGCTCCCCCAAGGTAACCGGTGAGAACAATCGCGCCCCAGAGAGCCGTTCGTGGATAAAGGTAAAGCCCTACTGCAATCAGTTCAATGATTGAAAGCGGCAAAATAACGCTTTGGTCGTAGCCGAGAGACTCAAAAGACTCCACTACCATTTGGGACTGAGTGAGATGAAGGATGGTATCAAAAAGCATGAAAGCTCCTCCAAGACCGGTGAGAATGCGGCCGGTCCAGAGCATTTTTTTTGAACTTGCAGACATAGCGTGGGGGTTAAATGCTTAAAGAGAAAGTGTCCAGCCGAGCATACACCGAACCGTGTGAAGTTAAATCAGATTCATACAGATGGATTTCAGAAATCTCGAAGGGCTCTAAGTTTAGGGGCTGAAATGAGAATTTTTTGGGATCCACAGGTTTACGTAGTCGCGCCAGGGTTACGTGTGGGATAGGTTCTTTCATCTCCTCTTCTTCCGCGAGGTCCACATACGGCTTCATAAACTTTTCACATTCCTTATGCAGCTCCAAAAACTCGAGGCTGCGTTGAAAGCGTCCCCAAATCACCTTGGGCACTTTGTAAGAGAAAAACTCGGTGTGCTCAAAGTGCAGAGTGAAGGGCGCCATGCGGGCAGCCAGCCCACGCAGCAAAATCTTCATTTCAGGAAGATGGGCATCTACCACTTCCCCAAGGAACAGCACCGTAATGTGATAGTTCTCAGGTTTAGTCCACTTGGCCCCTTCTAAATGCTGGTCTTTTTTGTAAATCTGGAGATAATTTTCAATCTTTTCGATGTGAGAATCTGGAAGGGCTGCAGCCAGGAAGAGTCGTTTCATAATTTATTGTCGCGAGTAGTTTGCCACAATATCGGCTTCTTCCAAAATGTGTCCTTCAATGGCGCTGAGCAAATCAGCCTTTTTAGAGCTATCTGGCAGATCGAGCATTTTATCGAGCGCATAAAGTTTAAAAATGTAACGATGCCTGCCTGAAGGTGGGCAGGCGCCCCCATAGCCAGGCTTCCCAAAATCGTTGAGACCTTGGGTGGACTCCATCATCGCGGCGTTTTCGGTGATCTGCTTGGTGTTGGGGTCAATATTCCAAATGAGCCAGTGTGTGAAGTCGCCACTTGGTGCATCGGGGTCGGTTACAGTGATGGCAAGGCTTTGCGCATCGGTTGGAATGCCCTCAAAGCTGAGGGGCGGGTTTACATTGATGCCATCACAGGTGTAGTTGGATGGGAGCATTCCGTTCGCTTCAAAAGCGGGGCTGTAGATTTTCATACTGCTTTGGTTACAGGAGTGGTGATGCTTTAATGGTACTCCGTCTTACAGAAACTTAAAATAGGACTGGAAATTAAACCTGAGCTTAGTTAGTATCCACTTGTATTTCCCTCACTTATGTCTAGCAAAAATCTCTCGATCATCCTGGGGGCCCAATGGGGCGACGAAGGAAAAGGTAAGCTCGTAGATATTTTGAGCAGTGAATTTGATATTGTGGCGCGAGCAACAGGCGGAGCGAATGCGGGGCACACTGTGTACGTGCAAGAAGGCGGAGAGACGAAGAAATTTGTATTTCATCTTTTGCCCAGCGGGATTTTGTACCCACACGTGACGTGCGTGATTGGAAACGGAGTGGTGCTGCATGTGGAAACCATGTTTGAAGAACTGGAAAGCTTAAAGGCCGCTGGACACGATGTGGCGAGCCGCCTCAAGATTTCGGACCGCGTGGCGCTGCTCTTTGACTACCACAAGCTCATGGACGGCGCGCAAGAGGACTCGAAGGGAACGCACAAAGTGGGGACGACGCGTCGCGGGATTGGACCAGCGTACTCAGATAAAATCAACCGACGTGGTCTACGACTCTGTGACCTTAAAGACTGGGAACGTTTTGAAGAACGCTACCGTGCGAACTTAGCGTGGCACCAAGAAGTGTATGGATTTGACTACCTCCCTGAAGGCGAACTCGCGGTTTTGAAAAAATACAGGGGTGCTCTTTTAGACATGATGGTGGACGGCGCATGGTACCTCAACACCGCGCTCAAAGAAGGGAAGAAAGTTTTAGTGGAAGGAGCGAACGCAACTTTGTTAGACATCGATCACGGAACCTATCCTTTTGTAACCTCGTCCAACCCAAGCATTGGAGGAGTTTTCACTGGAACAGGTATGAATGCTTCACATATGGGTGACCTGATTGGAATTGTGAAAGCCTACATGACTCGTGTGGGCAGCGGACCCTTCCCAACTGAACTTGAAGATAGTCTGGGTGACGCGATTCGCGAGGCCGGTGGAGAATATGGATCCACCACGGGACGACCTCGCCGCTGTGGATGGTTCGATGTTCCGCTCACCAGGTATTCGATTATGATCAATGGGTTTACCTCGCTCAACCTCACCAAACTGGATGTGCTCGACGATTTGGATGAAATCAAAGTTGCGACCGAGTATCGCCTCAATGGTGAAGTGCTTCAAAGCATCCCCGCGTCACTAGATGAGCTCGCGCAGGTGGAAGTGGTGTACGAAACCCTCCCAGGCTGGAAGACTTCGCTCAAGGGAGTGACCAAATGGGACGATCTGCCCGAAAATGCAAAAAACTACGTGCTCCGACTAGAAAAACTACTCGAGTGTCCGCTCAAGTACATTGGAGTTGGGCAACGACGGGATCAGCTGTTAATTCGCTAATACGGCGTAGCGTACAATTTGTGAAAGAATGTAGAGCGGCGCGATGAGCATAAAAGCTCGTGCCACCCATTTCAACCAGCTCCCAAAGCCCGAAAGCACGTAGGCATACCCTGCCAGTATAAAGAAGAGCGTACCGAAGTATCCGGTGTACTCAATGGTCGTGAGAGCTTCCTTTATTGTTTGAGGATTTTTAAGAGCTTCTTGAGTAATGGCCTCACTTTGCACTTCCATCACGCCGCCAAGGACGGTGTTGGTCAATGCAAATGAACAGAACATAACAAGTACTCCAAACAATGGGGTGGCCATTTGTTTAAACAATTCAAGCACTTGGGAGCGTTTGAAGTTTTTTAGCTTCCATTTAACACCAGCCAGCACTTGTAAAAAGTTCTTGATAAGGAGAATAAAAACAAAACTACCCACAAAGGTCAGTAGATAGTTGATAGATTGCAATAATACATCCTTATCCATATTAAATTTTTATGAAATTGTCGGGCGCCGTTTCGTATTCCTTATATAGGGCTGGAATGGCATCTTTATAGTACAGCTCTAGGGCGGCATTCATTTGCTTTTCAAGCAACGCATCAGCTTTTGCGAGTAGCGCAATGAAATGTTTTCGGTCTGGTTCCTGATCGAGGATTTCGTGGCAAGCCGCCACCGCATCCTCGTACTGGCCAGCAGTGATGAGCGCGCGCACCTGCTCTTCGGCAGTAACATAAAACTGTTTCGTTTCAGCTTCATGCTTCTGCGCGATTTTATCCTGTGCGCGCTTCAGTCTCTTTTTGAGATCCTTCGAATTTGGTAAAATAGTGAGCAATTTTAAATAAACAGCCGCAAGGGCCGCGTAATCTTGTTTTTCTTCAAGTTGTTCAACAATCTGTGAGTCAAGCTTTGACTTCACATAGTGCTCCTGTGCATAATGTAAAAATTTCAGGAATCTAGGCTCCTCATTATCAAAAGTCACGGCTTCTTGAGCTTTGGCAAGTAAGCCATCAAAGTCCTTTTGAGACTTCAAGCTTTTAAGCTCTTTTAGGAGCGAGTCGGTATCGGGGTTCTGCGTAGCCATCTCCCCATTATACCTGAAAATTGTCTATTTTCCAAGCTCCTCTAGCTGCTTTTTTAGCTTTTCGAGCTTTTGTTCTGTTTCCACCATCTTTTCACGCTCTTTCTTTATAATCTCTTCAGGTGCCTTGTCCACAAAGCCTTTATTTGAGAGTTTCTTCTCCAAATTGCTAAAATAGCTCTCAAGTTCGGTGATTTCTTTAGCGATTCGCTTCTTTTCTGCATCAAAATCGATCAAATCCGCGAGTGGTAGGTAGATTTCGATGTCACCCACAAAGCTAGTAAGGGATTTTTCAATCTTTTCGCCGTTTTCAAGAATATCGAGCTGGCCAAGGTTTGCGAGACGTTTAATCACTTCTGCCTTGTCTTGAATAAGGGCACAGTCTTCATGGGCGATTAAAATGGCATGAATCTTTTTAGCTGCTTCCACGCCCGACTCTGCGCGCAGCACACGAATGGCCGCGATGGTATCCATGATGCGCCCCATTTCATCCGCTTCCGCAGGGAAATTGTGGGCAGGATTTACCTTGGGCCAATCGGCGATCATAAGCATTTCGCCTGGACAAAGTTCCTGCCAAATCGCCTCCGTTACAAAAGGCATGAACGGATGCATGAGCGCGAGGCTGGTTTTGAGCACATGTTTGAGCACAGCAGGATTTTTGAGCACCTTGCTGATTTCCAGGTACCAGTCGCAGTATTCACCCCAGAAGAAGTCATACACCGTGAGACCCGCCTCCGATAAACGGTAGTTATCCAGATGCCCAGATACTTGTTCTATGATTTCGTTGAGTCGTGAGAGAATCCACTTATCGGCACGGCTGAGGGTCGCAAGATCGATTTCATCGTTGCCATCAAGGTTCATCATCACAAAACGAGATCCGTTCCAAATCTTGTTCACAAAGTTTCGGTACCCTGCGATCTTTTCTTCGTAGAGACGCATGTCGTTTCCGGCGGTCGACCCAATCACAAGTGAAAGGCGAATCGCATCCGTTCCGTATTTTTCAATCATATCCAGTGGGTCGATGCAGGTCTCCGGGCGAGACTTGCTCATTTTCTTTCCATGAATGTCACGAATGAGCCCGTGGAGGTACACATCCTTAAATGGAATGGATTTTTCTTCTGCAAATCCAGACTTGCGGAGCGCGTAGGTGCTTCCAAGTATCATTCGGGCCACCCAGAAGAACAAAATGTCATACCCTGTTTCAAGTACATTGCTTGGGGTGAAACGCAGAAGGTCCTGAGTCTTTTCGGGCCAGCCCAAAGTTGAGAAGGTCCAGAGTTGAGAGCTGAACCAAGTATCGAGAGTGTCTTCGTCTTGAGACCAACCAGCTCCAGGAGAATCTGCCTGCACTTTCATTTCATCACCCTTGTACCAAACTGGAATGCGGTGCCCCCACCAAATTTGGCGGCTGATACACCAGTCACGGAGATTGTCGATCCAGTGGAAATAAATCTTCTCGAAACGATCGGGCACAATGCGAACCATTTGACTGCGGACCACGTCTTGGAGCACTTCTTTAATAGAGAGCTTCGCTCCCTTCCAGTCGATAGCGGGTTTGTTCACATCCACGAACCACTGTTTCATGATTTGAGGTTCCACCACTCCTTTTCCACGGTAGCTCACCGCAACATTGTGGACGTAATCTTCTTGAACCTTCACGAGTAGACCTTTTTCTTCGAGTTTTTTTACGATGAGGGGGCGGGCCTTTGCAATGGACATGCCAGCAAATTCACCGGCCACTTCAAGCAAGTTTCCATCCAGACCAATCACCTGCTCGCGGTCGAGCTTATGGCGCTGCGCAATTTCAAAGTCGGTTGCGTCGTGCCAAGGCGTGATGGTCATCACTCCCGTTCCGAATTCTGGATCTACCGCTTCGTCTTTGATCACAGTGGCGGTTACTTTTCCGTTGATCCATTCAGCTTCGAAGGTGTCTCCGTTTTTATACTGTTTATATCGCTTGTCATCTGGGTGCATCACCACGTATTTATCGCCGAATTTAGTTTCAGGGCGCGCAGTTGAAATTTCAAAAGGTCCGTACTTAAAAGTGTAGAATGGAATTTTTTCTTCTACGTACTCGAGCTCGTCGTCAGCAACGGTGGTTTGCATCTTAGGATCCCAGTTCACAATGCGTCCGCCTCGGTAGATGAGTCCATCTTCGTACATCATCATGAAGAATTCAGTCACGGCGCGGTTCATGTCGTCACTAAAAGTGTAGCGCTCGCGACTCCAGTCACAGCTGGTTCCCATTTTTCGCACTTGGTTGCGGATGGTGGACTTGCTCTTTTCTACGAATTTTTTAATTTCTTCCAAAAGGCCGTCGCGACCGAGCTCAGCGCGAGGATCTTTCATCCCATCATCCTGCAGTTTTTTAATCACCACACTTTCGGTTGCTATGGCGGCGTGGTCGGTTCCAGGCAAATACAACGCCGCGTAGCCTTGCATGCGCTTGTAGCGAATCAAAATGTCTTCAATTGCCAGCATGGTGGCATGCCCAAGGTGCAGGGTGCCTGTTGCATTGGGGGGTGGCATCATGATGCTATAAGGCTCCTTGCTCATGTCATCGCTGGGCGCGAAGGCACCCGAGTCTTCCCACATTTTATAGATGGAATTCTCGTGATCTTTCGCAGTATATGCCTTTGGAATTTCTTTCATGGACCTTATAAAACCACACCTGTCCATCAGAGACAAGGAAATTGACCATTTTCCAGGTTTGGCGTATAATAATGACGATGAATCCCTTCAAAGAAGCAAAAAATCGTCCCGATGAAAATCTGAACGACTCAGAGGTTCTTGAAGCAACCGAAATTTCAGATGACACTCTGGATACCGAAACCGGAATGGTTTCAGGTGAGATTAGCGAAATCGCTAAAGACAACGCTTCTGAAAACAAAGCGGGCGCTACTGGCCAAAAGAGCCAAGCTCAAGATCAAAAGAAGGTAGCTGCGCCCGACCTGAGTGACCGACTCGCTCTTCGCGATCGTCTGCTTGCTACGGCACCTAAAGAGGCCGTGATGCGCGGCCAAATCAAACAAGAACTTTTGAAGCAAAAAGTGGCGCTTCAAAAAGAAGTGACGAAAAACAAACGCAACTACGCGCTACTCAGTGAAGCCATGGCTAAACTGCGCGCCGTTGTGAAGCTGCTTGAGGATGTACGTCACGCTAGCTATGAACTGCTCAAAGACATTTGGCTCAAAGTGGTTCACCGTTTTGCCTGAAGCTCTGCCGTGAGTGCAGCCTTATTTTTAGCAGCTTCTTCCACGGTGTATTTCGCCCACGCATCGTCTCGCTCTGAAAAATTGTGAATTAGTAAGTCTTGATGCATGATGTGTTCTTTTAGCATTTCTTTTACGTGCTCGGGCTTGATGCGCTCAATGCTTTCATCTGTGTAGCCAATCGGCCGTCCTTGGCCATCTGAAAACTCACCGTCGTGATCATAGTTGAATTCAAAAAAGCTGCCGCATTCAGGACATTTACGCACATGACGAGTCACCTTGGTCAGTTTTTCGACCGCGTCTGGTAAATGCTCATCTGAGTGCATGCTTTCCACAGCTAGAAAGTCTGGAATCGAATTGCAAGTAGAGCACATGGTTTAAGTATTTCTAGAGATAGAAGACTCTAGTATCTCAGCGAGCGGCGTAGCAAAATTGAAAGGGCCATTTTTAGTTAGTCCTTGGCATACAACAAAGCCAGGTCTTCTTTCATCTACACCAATGGCTGGTTTAATGAGCTGTTTATAACGAATTTCTAACCGCAGTCTGTCCAAAGTGTGAGCAACCGCTAAAGCTTTCTGATCAGGCGGCAAGTCTTCTCCATCGTAGAGCCATTCGTACTCGTCATAGATTTCTCGAGGCATAGAGGAGCGTTATTTATAGCCATCCCATCATGTGTAAATGCAGGTGAAAAATCACCTGTCCGCCCTTTTCACCTACATTGAATTGCAAGCGGTAACCTTCGCACTTATGTTCAGCGGCGAGATTTTTCCCCACCATCATGAGATGGGAAATCAAGTCACGATCTTCTTCAGTAACATCGGCAAAGGTTGGGATAAGCTTACGGGGGATTACTAAAAAGTGAACTGGTGCCTTTGGGTACAGGTCTTTAATGGCAATGCACTGATCATCCTCATAAACAAAATCAGCTGGAATTTCTTTATCGATTATTTTTTGAAAAAGCGTTTTCTCCATAGCGTGGAAAGGGTACAGGAATTATTTCTTCTTAGAAAGGTCGAGCGCGTACACAGCACGTCCCACACGAACGAATTGTGGGTTCTTTTGAAGGTTGAGAGAAATGGTCCCCTTCTTCACACGACGTTGCTTGAGCACTCCCTTTATGATGTCTTGTTTGGTGAGAGGGCTCTTCTTTTGAAGGAGAGACTCAATGATGTCGGTCACAGTTCCGTCTTCAAACCCCCATTCTTTGAGCGCGTAGAGACCACGTCCCACGAGTACGAATTGTGGATAACGGATGAGCTCATTGTGTACCGCTTGAACGGTCACCTTCTTTGAGTCGAAATGTGATTCCATAATCTTCTTCGCAATCTCCACAAAGTGAAGAGGCTTGTTTTCTTGGCGAAGCACGATGAGTGCCTTATCACGGATGCTCTTTGGATTGATGTGACGCCACACCATGAGTCCGTAACCGGCTTCAGTTTGCTTGATGCGTTCATCCACTTGAAGGAGAGCGCTGTAGAAAGTGTCGCTGAAGTTGTAGGTTTGCGCGTGTTTATGCTTCTTCATTTCAGCAACGAGGCTCGCTTCATCGAGCACTTCTTTCTTTTGGTTGAAGACACCATGCGCGTGGTCGAGGAGGTCCTCAATCACAGCGGGTGAAATGCTAGAAAGGTGCCAGCTGAGGCGGTACATGTTGTTCTTTTCAAGGTAGGAAAGTGCAGGGCAAATCGTGAGAGAGAGACGAACAATATGTTGATCCACATCAATTGTATTCTCAATCATGTTCAAAATTCGACGAGTGAGATCGTCTTCGAGTAAAAGCCCTCCATTTTCCTTCAAAATAGCCTCTGCTACTTCGTGAATGTAACGAAGTTTGGTGCTATTCACGGTTCGTTTGAGCTTGCCGAGAGCAATCTTTTCAATTTGTCGGACACGTTCACGAGTCACATTGAAACTGCGTCCAATACTTTCGAGTGTGCGTCGTTCTTTATTGTCTAATGAAAAGCGTTGAACCACCACTTCGCGCTCCTTTTCCGTGAGGACCATGAAGATGTCTTCAATGATTTCCGTAAGGTTGAGTTTGAGTACCGGAGCGGTCGATTTTAAGGTAGAGGCCATAGCTTTATTCTAAATAAATCGTCTAAAATTTAGGTCCATCCTAAGATATTGATCCGTATGAGAAGCGTCAATAGAAAATTTATCTTTCATTTAGTCAACTTTCGTCTTAGATGTAGCAATTTATGCCTATTTACTATTTTTGTCAATAGCTTGCCAATAGGCTTTTAAATCCGATAGTATGCAGCGTACGCTCGGGTGGCGAAATGGTAGACGCGCTGGTCTTAGGAACCAGTTCCGAGAGGATTGAGAGTTCGAGTCTCTCCCCGAGCACCAC
>CAZUWE010000009.1:0-54411 GCA_964624175.1 uncultured Candidatus Peribacteria bacterium
GTTCGTGAACTCACTGGACTTGGTCTCAAAGAGGCTAAGGACGTTGTGGACGCAAACGGAATGGTTATGGAAAATGCAGACAAGGCTAAGGCTGACGAAGCTAAGAAGGCTCTCGAAGCAGCTGGAGCTAAGGTTGAACTTCAATAATCACGCCTTAAAGCGCGATTTCAAAAGACCCTCGGAAACGGGGGTCTTTTTATTCATATTTGACTAATTTAGAAAATAAGTCTTGACTGTATCGCTTTAATGTATTAGCGTTGTAACTCGTTAAAACAATCTTAAGTTAAAAAGATTGATCACGTTATATATTAAAAAATTAACTAATTTTCAAATATGATTGGAGAACACATGAGAGCGGCTGAGTCTGGAGCTTTAGATCGCTCTTTGGTCGACGAGCAGACAATAGCTGTACAAGGAACAAATGTAGATGAAGGCGCACTTCTTAAAGGGGGGCTGGGCGCTGTTTTACTACCTGCAAAAATAGACACTTTGATTGCGAAAGGAAATTTTGAAGGAGCGCAAACTCTGCTGTTTGAAGCGAACACGGGCGTATCTCCAATGAATCAACAGGCGTCTGTGTTTAAAATTTTTGAGGCCTTGATGATGCAGAGCCCCGAGCAAGCTCTCACCTTCTTTAATCGATGTAAGGGTGGCATCATGCTTTATGAAGGTACAATTGGACGTTGCATTGGATTATATTTACTTTCATTACTGGAAGCAGGTTTACCTCAAGATGAGAAAACAGTTATGCAAAAGGCTGAAGAAATGGCTGGCTGCAGAATCAATGCAACCGAGACGAAGGCGGTGATTGTTTCTGTACTAGCCAAGCGTTTCCCTCAAGCTGCACTCGCCTTTTCACGCGCGATAAAAACAAGTTACGAAGAGAAGAATAAGACTCTTTTTGCTGTAGCTGAAGGGGAGGTGCTTACGAGCACAGAGGTGTCTTACGACCCTACGGACCCAGACGAAGCGTGGACGGCTACGGGAGGAAGAGCATTTATGCAGTCTGAAATGAGCGGTGGCACTTTAGCCGAGGTTCAACCAGGGCCGGAAAGGATTAAAAATACTTTTACAATGCTTGCTTTCGAGAGGGCGGTGAAAAATGAAAACTGGAACCGAGTTCTGGAACTTTTAAACCGTATCCCGGAAGAGAGGATTGTCACACTGATCGACTCTCTACTGAGTCAAAACCCACCAGAAGCCGTAAAAATATTTACCGCCGTCCCAGGGATTTATCGTACTCGCATTTCAAATAAGCTGTTTGCTAAGTGTCGAGATGTGAGTTCCTACGAGCGTCTTGTTAACTTTTGGATGCTTGCAGGACTTGAGGTGCCTGATGATAAGGTATGTGTGGCGCTTGGAGCTGTTTCAAGCCAAGACACGCCAAAATCAGAGCTGGCCGCATTCTTTGCTTTCGTTCTGGCAGGCAAGTACTCACCGTCTAACAAGAGTCGCGCTTCTTTCCAGCTTTTCAGGGTAAGAGTGGAAGAAGGTGACAGCGCGAGCTCGCGCGCTTTGCTAGCCATGTATGGAGCAAGCTGGGATGAGCGGTGGATTCCTTTTGCACAGCGGGCGATCTTTGCAGAGCGAATATTTGCTCTAATTCAGTAGCGAGAACCAGTTTGAGTTTGTATACTCGGACATATGAGGAAGCTTCAACCTTTAGACAGTAAGCTGCTGGACTCTCTCTATGAAGGGATACTCAGTTTAAAAACTGGCGAAGAATGTCAGGCTTTTTTTAGAGACCTCTGCACGATTGGAGAGCTCCAAGAAATGTGTGAGCGCTTTGAAGTGGCGAAGCTTATTGATGAAGGAATCCCCTATCGTGAGATTGCTGCTCGTACGGGCGTAAGCACCGCCACCATCACTCGTGTGGGTCAATGGCTCAACAATGGTGAAGGGGGCTACCGATTGGTGCTCAATCGTGTGAAAAAGTAACCTATTTGTTTGTTCAACTAAGTGCATTGCCCGTTAGGGCTTTTTCTGCTATACTTATTAGATTAAATAAACACAAAACGTATGGCAGAAGCGGCAAATACCGCACCTGGTAGCGAAAAGAAGCCTGGAGTCCCCATGACTCAGGCGGCGCCTTTGAACGACGAGTCCAAGAATGTTTTCACGGAACTCTTCGGGAAAGACGCTTCGCAAAAGGGAACCAGTGTGATGAACACGGTGACCACCCAACAGGAGAAAAAGACCAGTTTCTTTGGTTCAAAACCCAAGGAAGATGAATCGCTTTCCCTTAAAAAACTGCGTGAACACCCCAGCCGCCCGGGCGCTGCCATGCTCAAGGCGTCTGTGCTTATTTTTGCACTCACTGCCGGCGCTTTTCTCACTCAAAACTCCAGCCACTTCTCTTTTTTTGGAGTGAACCCTGCCCTCCGAGTGGAACAGGCACAGGACCGTGTAGCAGACCTAACTGCAAATGCTCAAGTACGAAGCCACCTAGAGGCCGCTTTGCTACTTGATCAATTCATGTCTAAGGCCGATGAGTATTTTTATAACCTCGACCAAGCTGAATCCGAGTACAGCTCAGAAAACGACAAACAGGACTACCAAGAAAAAGTGGATGAACTTGAACCTGAAATCACTACTTTGATTGGCAAAGTTCAACAAAACTTCAATCGTCCACTGAGTGATACTGAGTTTGCGGGTGCTGTTGCAGTGGCTGATACGCTCATCAGTGAACTTAAAGCACAAAGTGGACAAGTGGATGAACAAACTCTCCTCCAAGACATTCAAGATTTAGAAACTGCCAAGAACCTCATGGGTCAGGTGGATTTCAAGAATATCGTTTTGGCAGTTGATCTGACAAAAATCACTGAGGAAAACCTTCACACCATCTATGAACAATTCAGCGGCATCAACTCAAGTGTGACTGCTATCATCAGCAAATTAAAAACCGACCGCAAGGAGTGGTCTTTTTACTTAGAAGAGCTCGAGTCACGTACAGAGGAAGTGTATGCACTTTTCAACACTGAATTCTCTAAGAGCTTAACCCTCGATGAAGTGCGTTTTATCTCTGATGGTACTGTTCTAGTCACAGGTAGCACTTCTACCGATGACAGCAAAAACTTCACTTTGGTTTCGGACCTCATCGATGAATACGAAGACTCTGAATACTTTAAGGACGTAGAAGAGCGCTCTTATAACAAAAACAATCAATCTGAGGAATACACCGGTAACTTCCGTATTGAATTAACCCTTGAGCAATAATATGAACGATCGAAATAAATTCATTTTTGGACTCTTTATCATACTGGTGACCATCAGTTATGGCATCTACCAGTGGTATGAACGTGACGCGCTCACCATACAGGCCAATCAGCTGAGCACAGAGGCTTCGAACCTCACTGCAGAAATCGACCAACTGAAGGAAGATTACGACAGTGTAAAGGTTGAAGTGAGTGCAGAGCGTGAAACGGCTGCTCAAGAACTTGCGGTGGTGTTCCCTACCAAGGAAGACCTCACTACTTTGACCCGCATGTTCGACACTTTTGCCAGCGAAAAACACTTCACAGAAAACCCTTTCTTTATTAGCAGCATTACTTACGCTGATGAAGAAACCTCAGATACCGGAGACTACCGTTATGTGCCTCTTCGTATCAGCGTTACTACGTCAAAAAAGAATTTAAATAAATTTTTGGAATTCATTGAAACCTCAGGTTCCTTAGAAGGAGAGGTTCGCTTGATGAGTATTGAAGATCTCGACATTTCTTACCCCGACGAATACGGAGGAACCTACGAAGTAACCGCTGAAATCAACGCCTACTTTTCTCAAGAAATCTAATGGACGCTAAGCTGCAAGCATTACAGGAAGCCATTTTAGGGGGAAACATCCCCCAACTTGTGATGAATGCGGTTTCATACGCTATTGATCTACGTTCTTCTGATATTCACATCGAGCCACTCAAGAACACGGTACAAATTCGTTACCGTGTGGACGGCTCACTTCGACGTATTGTGGAATACCCACCCAACATTCACCCTGCAGTGGTGTCGCGTATCAAGATTATGTCGAATCTAAAAATCGACGAACAGCGAATTCCCCAAGACGGACGTGCTCAGGTAACCACACAAGAAGGGCGTGAACTTGATCTTCGTGTATCGAGCCTCCCGACTATCAACGGAGAAAAGATTGTGATGCGTATTCAAGATCAATCAAAGGAAATTCCTACGTTTGAAAAATTGGGGATCGCCGGAAACGCGCTCAAGTATTTGCAGCACGCGCTCGAGCTTCCAAACGGAATCATTCTGACCTCTGGACCTACAGGATCCGGTAAAACCACCACCCTGTACGCCGCCATGACTATTTTGAATGAACCTGATGTGAACATTTTGACCATTGAAGATCCGGTAGAAATTCAAATGGACGGGCTAAACCAGTCTCAAGTGCACCCCGATATTGATTACACCTTCGCGTTTGGACTCCGCACCGCGCTGCGTCAGGACCCTGACATCATCATGGTGGGAGAAATTCGTGATAAAGAAACAGTGGATGTGGCCATTGAAGCTTCTCTTACTGGACACCTTGTGCTCTCAACTATCCATACGAATTCAGCGGTGGAGACACTCACTCGTATCATCAACATGGGAGTACCTTCCTTCCTTATGACCGCCACCATCAATGCGATTATTGCGCAACGTCTGGTGCGTCGTCTCTGTGATAAGTGTCGTAAGCCTCTCGTGGTGGACGACTACACTCTAGGAATGGTGAAATCAGCGATGAGCAAATTGCATCCCGATGAGCCTCATGATCCTGCCAAAGTGGCTGCTCTACAATTCTATGGGCCAGGTGGTGTGGACTGTACTCAATGCAATGGAATTGGTTACTACGGCCGAGTAGGACTCTTTGAAGTACTTAAAATGAACAACGAAATTCGAGACATGGTTTTAAAGCAAGCCTCTACCCAAGACATTCAAGAAGCCGGTATGCGCACCGGAATGGTGACGCTCGAACAGGCCGGTATTTTGAAGGCATTGGATGGAATCACTTCGCTCGAAGAAGTTTACTCTGTAGCTCGTCCTGAATCCGCTTAATTATGAGTATTCCTAATAACATTCCCAGCACTCGTCTAGACATCGGACTTTCGAGAGAAGATCAAGCTCGAATCGATGAACTGCGCAGTTCCACTGAAGTGAAGCCTAAAAAAACGGGTAATAGTTTTGAGGTTTTGAATGAAAAAGTGGTGCTTCTTTTCACCAAGGTGACTTTGCGTGAAAAAGTGACCTTCTTCCAACTGCTTAGCGTGATGATCAATGCGGGTGTACCTATCATTCGTTCGCTCTACGTGCTTTCTGAGCAAATGAACAATCTAAAGCTTAAAAAAATCATCCGTGCACTCGCACTTGAAATGGAAGAAGGAAAAAGTTTGTCGGTGGCGATGGAATCGTACGGAACTGTCTTCAACGAAGCGGAACGTGGGATGATCGCCAGTGGAGAAGCATCCGGAAATTTAAATAATATTTTGAAGGATCTCGCTAGACAGGCTGAAAAAACGGCTACTATTGCTTCTAAAGTAAAAGGTGCCATGATCTACCCAATCTCCATCTTCACGGTGATGGGTGTGTGTCTTTTCCTCATGCTCACTCTAGTGGTGCCCAAACTCACCGACCTCTTCACGCAGGGTGGAAAAGAACTCCCAACTACCACCAAAGTTTTGCTCTGGCTTTCTGACTTTGCTCAACATTCCTGGATTTCACTCTTAGCTATTTTGTTGATACTAGTGCTCAGTTTTTTTGTCTTCAAACGAAGCAAACGTGGACACTACATGATCCATTTATTTTTGCTTTACATACCTGTATTTGGAAAATTAATTAGACAGCTTATGGTGTCACGTTTTGCTCGTCTACTTGCGAGCCTAATGAACGCAGGTGTACCCATTGTTAAATCACTTGAGATCAATGCGAATGCGGTGGGTAATGAAGTTTATAAACGACGTATTCAATACGCCGCTCAAGACGTGTCGCAAGGTATTCCCTTAGGTGAAAACTTAAACGACAGCTCCTTCCTCTTCCCTCCTACCGTGGCATCCATGGTGCTTGTGGGAGAACAAACGGCAAACCTGAACGAAGTGGCTACCAAAATTGCAGAATTCTATGAAGAAGAGGTAGACACTGCTGTGGCTTCCCTCTCAAAACTTATGGAGCCAGTGATACTGGTTGTAATGGGAAGTATGGTTGGATTCATTGTGGCTGCAATCATGCAACCCATTATGTCTCTGAGCGATATTTCAACTTCACTTTAAAACGTAGCAAGTGGAGTGCGTTTGCCTTTTGACAAAGTGGGTGTAATATTTACCTATCTTTTTAACTACCACGCCATGGTAAACCTTACTCCGCGCAAACGCGCCTTCACGCTCATTGAACTTTTGATCGTGATTACGATCATCGGTATTTTAGCCGTTGCTTTCATCCCTCGACTCGCAGGGGCTTCTGGACGAGCTCGCGACGCACAACGAAAATCAGACCTCCAGCAAATTGCGAGTGCGCTTGAATTCTACGCTCAAGACAACGGAGGGCTTTACCCTACAGCACCCAGCACAAACTGCATCCCAAGTTTGACCAACTACTTGACGACCACTCCAGTGGATCCTTCCAATCCTACTGCTGCGATTGGAACGGGATTCTGTGCTACTGGATATACTTATAAAGCTCTCAACAGCCAAACGGGTTACTTACTCGTAGCGGATCTTGAAAGCACCACAGATCGTGCAGCTTCTGGTATCTACACCAAATCTTCTGTAACGGGTGCTACTTACGGAGGAACCACCACCGCTTCGACTTACCTAACTTCTACTTTCACTGCTTGTACCACCACTACGGCTTCTTGTACTTCTGGTACTACCGATATCGTGGCGGTCGTTGGACGATAATTCTGACACTTTTCAAAAGCCCCTCCTATGAGGGGCTTTTTTGTTGTTTCAACATAAAACTAAAAACGGCAAGTTGAAAAGTAGACAACAGATTAAAATGCCGAGATTTTATAGAGGTGTTTTGATAAAATTCTTCCATGCGTCTACGCCACTCAACGCATTGGTTAAAAAAACTTGTCATAAAAGCGTTTTTGTTCACGCTTGTTTCAAGCTTTTTGCCGATGAACCAGGTGGCCAGTGCACTGAGTATAATCAATGAAACCGATCCAAGCACGGTGATGACTCCGGGGGGAGGTCTTCCAGAAATTCGTAATGTGGGCAGTGTTGAAACGCGCTATGGACTGGTGGCTATCCTGGTTCAAGACGACTTATGGGACGCCAACACGAGCGGCGGTGGCTTCTTTTCATTTTTGGGAACTGCAGGATTGAAAGAAAAAATTCAAACTTATGCGCAGGATGTGCAGTCCACCTTGCCTTGGACCAAAACAGTGATCGTGGAAGTTAGTGACGAAGACAGCTCAGTAGATATTCAGCGTATGCTGGAGCGTTTTTACTTTGAGGGAAACCCAGAAGACAGTGATCCCACTAAACTCATTGGAACCGTGATCATTGGAGATGTTCCTTTGCCGGTGGTGAACAAACTGGGAAATCGATTCATCTCCATGCTCCCTTACACCGACTTCGAAGAACCTGCGTATTTGCTCGACGCCGAGACTCAGGATTTTTTACCCAACGAAGAAGCACAAAATCTTCAGGCAGAAGTGTGGCATGGTGTGATCGTTCCTCCACTGGATGGGCAAGATGGCATTGATTTACTAGGTGCCTACTTCGATAAAAACCATGCCTTCCACGCAGGCGACGAAGATTACACTACCTTCGACGAAAAAGTTTTTATTGGAGATTTGGTGACAGAAGAAGACACCATGAATCCTGTGGCTTACGATAGCTATGAACGTTTCACCAATTTGTGGGAAGAGATCACCTATTATCGCTACACCAATGATTTGGTGGAAGATCTCTACACTGAAATGCAAAGCTCCGTAGAGGCAGGAGACCGACTAGATAATGACGGAGATGGTCTTTACGACGAAGAAGCCTTGAATAGCATTGATGACGATGGTGATGGGTACATCGACGAAGATGTAGGGGATGGATTTTTTGGAATCGATAACGATGGGGATTGTTACGAACTTGCAACCAGCGCTCAAGACAGCAATGGCGATGGCATTAACTGTTACGGAGGAGCTTATGAGGAAGATGGCGATGAAATTTATGGTCCTGACAACTTGGTGGATGAAGACGGGTTCAAAGATAACAACAATGACGAGGGATGGATTTACGAAGGCTATGCAACCGGTGACGCCGATACTATTTTTGCAGACCGAATGGTGGATGAAGACCCTCCCGGGGACACCACTGGAGGTGAAGATTTAGATGGCGATGGCATACTAGATGGTGACGGATGCCCTGGACTTTGTGGAGTGGACGACAATGGAGACAGTGAAGACGTCGATAGTGACGGCTATCCTACTGGAATCGAGGTGCTCATGCACTGGGATTGGGCTAAAGAAAGCCAGCCTTGGGGCTCTGTGCTGGGATGGACAAACGATAATTTTGGCACCTCGTTCACTGAGGCAGATGATGCAACCGCTTACTTGCAAGATTTGTTCGTGGATAAGTTTTTTGGGAACGAGTTCCGCAGCCCCACTTGTTTCGATGGAGCAACCTACCACCCTGAGTGGGATGATGATGAAGATGGATTTTGTGATGAAGATGGAAGTACTGAAATGCAAATTTGGCAGGATGAAAATGGTACCCCCGCTAGTGGTATTTGTGCTTACAACGATGGGGATTGTGATGGAGAAATTGATGAAGATCCCGAAGGACTTCGCTCGGAAGGGATGTTCGATGACCTGCCCGATATCCAAGCTAAGAAAATCGTGGAGGGCCTCACGAGTCGCTATGCAGAACTCTTTGATCAGCCACAAGGAATTTGGAATCGTCTGGTGGATCAAACTGGACGCTACAGCACTAGAGAAGTGGATGGTGAAAGCGTGAGCAATGACTACGATACCGCTGTTTCTCTTATAGCTAAAAAAGACGAGCTCACCTTGCAGTATTTGTACGAGCTCAATACCAGTATGGAGACTCAAGTGGATGAAATGGTGGAAGATCACCTCTCACAAGAAATCCCCCTGATTGCGGGGGTTCAAATCACAGGAGAAATTGAAGTAGAGGATGAAGACAAAGAAGATATTTGTGATCCTGACGGAGATGCCGATCTTGAAAGCGATAAATGTCTTCAGTTTGTAAATCAGTCTGGATTCGATCCTGCTCTCTTTGATGCCGAAGGGAAATTCTTGGATCTAGACGAAGCAGGCGCAGAAAACTTTTACATCGCAGGTCGACATTTATGGGATGTGAGTGATGTCGCTCAATGTACCAACTTTGCCGGAACAGACGAAGAAGATGGTCAGCTAGCTCAATTCAACAGCTTGTATAGCACAGAGTTTGGAGTGAGCCATGAGGACATGAGCATTGATGAAGTGAAAGAGTATCGCAACTGCGTCCCCGAGTATGCCCCCTACACCACCGATATCCCTGAGGTCTGTAATGTAGCCACCACGACTCAGCCTATTCGCACACTAGATGGAGCAAAGGCACCGGACGAAGGCACCGACACCAGCCGCTGGGAAGTAGGAGCTGAGGCTTGTTTCGAATTCCGTGAAATCGAAACCTTCAATGATTACACGCAAACCATGGCTGAGTTCAACAACTGGCTTAGCAAAAAAATCCGTAAGTTCCGAAAGAACGAAGATGATGAAAACAATACGTATGAAGACTTCTTGGCTTCCGTAGAAGAGCAGCGCGATGAATACACCCCTCGCCCCGGTGAAGCGACTCTACGAAAACAATTCCGTGAACTCGATCTCCTTCGTGACGACGAAGATCGCAGCTACACGATGATCGACCTGCTTGAAGAGTTGGGCTACACCGACGTGAGTGATGACGATGTAGACACATTCATTGCCATGCTCGATGACGAGTCAGAGCTCGTTAATATCGATCTAGATATCGACAGCTTCTCTGATTTGGACGATATCGTGGATTTGAAAGACAACGACACGCTTGAGATTTTGAATCCCACACAAGGAAGCGGGATGGGCGATGTGGAAAAGCTCACACTCCATTTCAATCGTAAATACATTTATGGAACCTCAGGATTTTATGGCTTGAGCACGAGTCGGCTGCTCATGAACACCATCCCCTCTTACTACAAGCATACCGAGCCAACCATCGATACTCTCAATGCACAAGTGGCCAATGGGGTTTCTCCAAATATGCCCATTGATGCAACTCGACGCATTTCTTTTATAGACAATGGGGATTACGCTCGCGAGCTGGTGTACGTGAATGTGTTTGACGCCACCACCGTAGAGGACGTACAGAACCAAATCGATGAACTGGCTGCAGCAATGGACGAAGTGGAAGGAGGAAGCAGCTTTTCGGGAGACATTGAGGGCTTTTATGATGACATCAATGAAGACCAGTTACGCGACGCTCTGGAGTGGCGATACATGTCCATCGATGAAAAGCATCGCTACGTTATGAGCCATTACTTGGGGGATGAAGAGCCCATTGTGGCGAAAGCACGTGATGGATACGAAATGGCCTCCATCATTGCGAATGGTACCGCCACCGAAGTTCAGTTTGGAATGAACGGAGACAAGGAACGCAGTGAGGAAGACTTGGAAGCACTCTACCGCAGTGAAGAAGCCATCGAACAAGCTCTGACTGAAGCGGAAGAGCCTGTGGAGTGGGAGCCTATTGGAGAAGTGAGCAACACCACCCCCGTGATTTTAGGTGACTGGATTGCGGCAATGGAAGAATGGCTGGAAGACGTAGAAGACTCCTTCAGCAGCATGACCATCACCACTCAGCAAATTTGTGGTGAAGATTATGTATACGACTCAAGCTCAACGGGAGACAGTGATGCCAGCGGAGTTCCGGATGGGGCCGACGCCACCACTGCCCTCTTGCTCAGCAGCGATGACCTCGATGTACTTCAAGCCAACAGCGACGATACCTTTAGAGTTTCTGTGGGCACAAAACAAGCTGATGGAACCATCAATACTAAAGATAACTATACTCAGGTCAGCATTGAAATAGTGAGTGGTTCAAGCAGCATCGATGTACAGGGTAGCTCAAGCATCACAGTGACGAACGGAGTGGCTAGTTTTAGCTTGCTTGGACTGGATGAGGGTAGCTTCACTATTAAGGCGACAGCGGAAAATCGAGACGATGTGAACGATAGCAATACGCTCAGCGGCAGTGTGGAAAGTAAGTTTGTACGCGTCAGCACCTTTATTCCTGAAACTGTTTTGAGTGGAGGGGAAACCGAAGTTGAAGAAGGCACTCGCATCGAAATTTTGGATGAAGCGGGTGAAGTGCGCGCCATCGTAGATCCTGAAACAGGAGATCTCGAACTTCGTGATAGCCTAGCTGTTTTGAAAGAAGCGGAAGATGACCTACCTACTCGCATCGCAGTGATGAGTGAAAGTGGAACGGTGTACGGAAGCATCTTCCTTATTCCTGAAACCAAAAGTGTAGCCATTGGCAATGGACCCAATGGAGTCTTTGTGAAAGAAGTGGGAGAAACTGCAAATGCAGCCACCGCAGAGAACGGCGTGGCACTCGAAGAAAACAGCGTTCAGATTGGACTCGTAACGGCACTTGGGCAAATCGCCTTGGCGGATGGTTACACTTTGGATTTCAACAACCCGGGTGAAATCAATGTATATGAGCCTTTGCATGTGCTCAGCCGTGATGGCGAAACTCTGTTTACGGTAACCATTCAACAAGATTTCACCGAAGGCAGCATTGTAGAGCCCACCGGAGACTACAGTGATTACCTTTCTGGACGATGGCCTAGTGGAAAACGAGGAAGCTTTGTTAGCCAACGCAACTGGTTTATTCCTTTCTTCCCTCTTGCAGAAGCCACTTCTCTTATTCCTGATAGTGATGGAGACCTTTTGGATGATTTAGAAGAATGGGTGATTGGTAGTGACCCAGCAGACAACGATACCGATTCAGATACCTATATGGATGGACTAGAAATCTTCTCTGGCTACGATCCATTGGCGAGCGCAAAGAAACTCTTCACCGATATTGGTATTGAGCATGAAGCTTACCCTGACCTCGCTAAGCTCTACGTCCGAGGTGTTATTAAAGGATACAGCGACGGAAGTTTCCGTCCTGACAATCCTATTACACGCGAGGAATTCGTGAAGATTGACCTTGGAGCCATTTGTAAAGATTGTGACAGTTATAGCGAATCCTACGAAGCCGCTTTGATGACGGAGTACAACACCGATCCCTTCCCCGATACCAATATAAATGGAGAGCTTTTGGCCTGTGTGGCCGAAGCGAAGGTAGATGGAATTGTGTCTGGATATGCAGGAGGGACTGATGTTGGATACTTTGTACCTAAGCAGTACATCAGCCGAGCGGAGGCCACCAAGGTTTTGGTGGAAACCGCTGGCTATGAAGCAGCTGATTCCGACGATGGTGTTTGGTACAGCGGCTATGTTATCACCGCTCAAGAACACAACTTATTCCCCGATGGAGTGACTCCTGATGCCGCATGGCTGGAAGCCCCCATCACTCGGGCAGAATTTGTAATGATGGCGGTGAACTTGGTTGAAGAAAAAGACTGCCGCGAAGTGGACAGTGATGGCGATGGTCTGAGCGATACGGAAGAAGATGTGCTCTACGGCACTGATAAAAACCTGGCCGATACCGATGAGGGTGGTGTGAATGACCTTGATGAAATTGTGCGTGACAGTGATCCCTTGGATGCTAGCGACGATTTTGAAACGGGGCCAGAGTCGGATGATGACGATGACGAGACAAGCCCTGCTGTAACAGAAGATTTTTCTGATTTGGGTAGCTTTGATCACGAGCCAGGTCTCTACGCTGTTTCAAGCACCGCTAAATATGAAAGCATTGCCGTGAGCCAAGGGCTCGATAGTGCCAGTGTGAACATTTTCACCAACGACATCGCGGCCGACGGCGAATCTGAGATTTATGTACGCGCTGAGATTCGTGATCAAGAAGACAATATTTATGTGGACGACCAAAGCAGTGTGATTGAATTTATTTTGTCGAGTAGCGAAAACGGAGCTCTTCAAAGTTCGCGGGTTCAAGTGAAAGACGGAGTGGCAGAAACGGTGTTCACCTCTAGTGAAGTGGCGGGAGATTTGACCATTGAGGGGCGCATAACGGATGGAACCTTACCTTCAGAAAACGCAGACCTTCATGTGTACCCTGGAGATCCGGTAAGAGTTGAGGTGACGGGAGAATCTAGTGTACTTCCAGCCGGTGCAGAGGCAGCCGACGACATGGTGGTTTATCTATACGACAACTTTGGGAACCTAGCTTCCAACGGGTTTTATTCAGTTACGCTTACAACTGAAGGCGGGCTCACGCTACTGGATGTGAGTGACGAAGACAGCACCCTTGAAGGAGTTCAAGTGACCACCGATGATGGGTACATCCCCTTCCGTGTACTCGCAAGCGCAGAAGTAGAAACGGGCACTGTGCAAGCGAGCCTAGTAGAAATTCCAGATAGTGGGGATAGTTTCAGCATTCAACACAAGGCAAGTCTCACACTCAAAGTGGGTACCACTAAACCCTATCTCCTTGCTGGAGGTAGCAATGGCGAAACCATCACGGTGAGTGTGGTGGACAACAACGGTGCGCCCGTTACTGGGTTCCAAGGAGATGTACTTATGAGTGTGAGTGATCCCGGATTTGGAACCTTTGAAAGTGAAACTCTCACACTTGTGAGTGGCACCGCGAGCACTACCTTAAACCCAGGCACATTGGCTGGCAGTGGATCCATCATTGCCGAGAGTGCTGGCATTGGCGGAGGTAGCGCTACTCTTGTGCTCAAGCCTGCAGATATTTACGAGCTTCGTATTCGTAAAGAAGATGGCACCATGGTGATGGATGCGGGTCAGCGAGAAAAATTCTATATTGAAGGATTTGATAGTTACGGAAATTTGGTTACCACAGATAGCACCACCTCCGGGACCATTCGTCTCACAGAGAGCACCGCCCAGTATGGTGAACTTTCTTCCGAGACCTTTACTCTCAACCAAGGAGTTGCCACCGTGAATGTAACGGCTGGTGATGTGAGTGGCCGCATTACTGTGGTGGCTGCAGCTACGGGACTCTTGGCGGGAAGCTGGATTGGAACCGTGGACTACAGTCTGAGTGGAGAAGACTTTTCTGAGATGAACTTACAAATGCTCTACGCTTCTGTACTGGGTGCTCCTTTTGGAGACGTGACCCAAGAAAACTACGTAGCAGGTTGGATGACCTTCAATGGCAAAACTCAAGCCGTGACCAGTTTGATTTCTGACCCCGCTCCTAAAAAACGTTTGGCTACCATAGATGCGAGTGGAGCCATCACACTGCCAGAAGACAGCTTGGTGACCCAAGTGGTGGAAGGAGCAGGGACGGAGCTACCTATGCGCATTCAATGGCGTCAGTTCCCTGATGACACCTTGCTCGGTGAACTTGTGTTTGTATCTGATGATAGTTCAAGTGTGAGTGCAGAACTGCTTACTAATAAGAATGATTACACACTCGACCAAAGTGAGGGCGAATGGGTGCTACGCGAGGCATCCGCCGCCGTTGTGAAAGTGCGCGCGGATGGCCAAGTGGTTTTGGTGGATCCTACGTACTCTATTGCGGTGAATGGGGCGGCGGACGGGCTTGGTTTCGTGATTGTGAATAATGCTGAAGAAATCATGCGAATCGATTATGGGCCCGATTGGGGTAGCGATGTGAGTACTTTGGATAGCGGCTTCAATCTGGAAGATTGGACCACGCTCGAGCATGGTATTTATCTCAAACCCACCAATGCGAGTGAAAACAATATTGTGCCTATTCCTAGTGGGAACAGCACCACGGCGCCGATGGGTCTAGCAATCATTGACCCCAATGAACCTTTGCCCCAAGAACAACAGCCTTCGCTGGGGTATCAAAGTTTAGAGGCAGCAGGTGAAAACGGAAACATTGGTTGGGAGGATGAGAACAAGCACTTATTACTCTTCTCTGCAGGAAACACCGTAGGACAATCCAATCTTTACTACCCTTCTGAAGTGGGTGTGGTCCTGGGAGATCCCACCATCAGCCTACCTACGGAAGGCGACGTGGGTGAACTTGGTTTCACTACCGATATTGGAACTCAAGTGTCTACTTCAAATGATGAAATCCTGACGCTGATGGATTTGGACTACAACGGAGATGACATGCCTGATGTGCTCACCGCGTATGAAGATGGCCGCATAGAGGTGCTGCAGAATGCTGAAGCGCCGGTGCGTCTTGAAAATCGTGGTGAACTGCTCTTTATTGAAAATGGAATTTCTTCCATCGATAAGGGCGACTTCAATAATGACGGTTTGGAAGACTTGATCATTGCAACGAAAGAGTCGTGTTTTGAAGGAGAAATCTGTCTCTACCTCTACCAAAATATTGGAGGCGGATTTGTCGCTCAAAATCTGGGTCTCACTGGCATTGCAGGCACCCCCACCCAAGTGGAAGTGGGTGACCTCAACAACGATGACTACGATGACCTTGTGATTGTGGATGAGAATATGGTGCTCTACACTGTTTGGAACTCAGAAGGCACCTTGCAGGACGTACAAGAAGTGAAGGACTTTGGGCTCAACACCGATGCCTCTGAAAATCTCTATGCAGACCTCGCCATTCGCTATGATGACTTGCCCAGTGGAAGCGTGTCGCTCAGCCTTGCCAGCGACGACTACAGTGACACGGAAACGTTGAACAGCAATGTGAGTGCTTTCCTTGCCAGCGTGGGCGTGGATGAAGATTTTGCAAATACTTCGACGGATGTTGAGCACAAAGTAAGTGAAGCCTTTGAATACGCAGACGACAATGGAATTGAAGATCGGTTCAGCATAACTAAGACGGTAAACGATCCAAGTAGTGGAAGTGTGGAAGTGGGCGATGTGCTCACCTACACCATCACCATGAAAAACATTTCAGGCGAAGCCTACTCGGATCTTTACTTGGCAGACAAGGTGGGCGACTACTTTACCTTTGAAAGTGACAGCTTGGTGTGTAGCAGTTGCAGTTCAGCCAATAGTTCCGTGGTGGCCCAAGCGGGTGATAGCACTCGTCCTTTCATCTATGGACCTTTCAGCCTTGCGAATGGAGAGAGCATCACTCTGAGCTACGATGTTTCAGTGGATTCCCTCCCTGCACTCAGCGTAATGCTCGGTAATGACTTTTCAGCTGACTATAAGGACGACAACTACATGGATATTGGAGTGAGCCCTGCTAACAACGCATCTGGAGAACTGTTGGTGTTCTACTCCGATGGGTACATCACGGAAGTATCTGAAGAAGGATTCCTGGGTATTGGCGGTCGCAGTTATCGTCACATCAACTATCAGGAGAAAGCTTACTCACCTGCTCTTTACGAAGAAGAGTACGACACCACGGTAGCCAATCCATTTGAGGACGCCGATGAAGACGGTATTGCGGATTTCATGTCCGATATGGACGAGGAGAAAGGCTTTCCTGTCCCCACCAGCGGCTACGATGCCATGAAAGAAGTGATGGGTGCTAAAGACGTCGATGGGGATGGATACTACTCAACAGAAGAGCTGTCTGACAGTGATGAGGACGCCGACAACGACGGTCTGCGCGATACCGTGGACAACTGGATTTCTACCGGAGCTGTTTTGCTCGACTCCACCCTAGATATAGATGCGGTGGTGGATGGAGAGGGTGTGGACTTAGAAGCAAGCGTTTCACTCCTAGATGATCAAGTCACCGCAATCACCGATAAAGTAGAGGCCATCGTGGGCGAACTCACCTGTAATGGAGGTTGTATAGCCTTCCCAGGCAGCATTGCTTTCTTGGCGCCAGGCACCTACCACATGCCCATCACGGGAGCGACCGTTGGGTACGACCCAGGTACTCCGATCTTTGGAATTTTGCCATATTTACCTGTGGTGTGTACGGGTCAAATGTGTTACGCAGCCAATGTGATGCGTCTTTATCTAGCACCCACCACCACGCTTGGTCTGGGGCTTGGAATTTGTGTGGGACCTTACGGAGGAGCCGGCCTCAATAACTGTTTTGCATTCAACATTCCTTTACTGCAATGGCTCGGCGTTTGTGATGCCATCAACGGATTTATTTCAGATGTGATGTCCAAAGCCACTTCCTATGTTACTGGAAGCAGTGGCGATGCTGCCTTCAACGTTGGCAACACTCTTTCAGTTGAAGCGGGCACTACAGGACTTGAAAGTGAAGTTTTCACATCTTACAAACCGCCTGTATCGGCGAATACTAATATTCAAGTGCCGGGCTTCCCAAGCATATTCACAGAATGGTGGAAGGCCCAAAAAGAAGAGTTCTTTAAAGTGCTCGACCTGCCCGACATTACATTCATTTATCCAGATCCAAAGAGTTTCACCACCGAGTTCACGGGCATTAAACAAAACATCGTAGAAAACCAAGAAAAAAACGCCGTGGACCTAGATCAAGAAAATAAGATCGACCAAATGACGGGAGGAATGCTGGGGCTTGAAAAATGGCTCAACATGGCGCACGCGTTACCTTTGATTGATATTGAGCCAGAGCCAGTAACCATCCGCTACCCTGCCCTGACTCCTGAAGAAATTGAAATCGTCATGCGAGATGGAGAAGATTGGGTGGAAGATACCAAACAAGAGTGGGCTCGTTTCAAAGCTCAGTTTGGAACGGAAGCTGCGTTAGAACAAATGACTGCTGTTCAACGCCAAGTCTACGACGAACTTGAGACCACCATCAACGAAGCCATCACAGCGGTTGAAACCAACCTTTCTATTCTACAAAGCTATTCAGAAATTCCTGAAGACATCTTGGCCATTCGCGATCTTCAAGCGTATTACGCACAATCGGTGATTTGTTACATCGATACCATTTTGAATCAAACCGCAGGGTACCTTACTGAAAATGCTCAGCGTATTGAGGCGTGGGGCCAACTCATTGTAGACCTGCAAAAAATCGTGGACGGATGGCAAGTGCTCATCGATCTTTCTGCAGACCTTATGGATTCGTGTGACAAATGTACCAATCAGCGTTACAGCGGACTGCAACTGCTCTTCAGTCTCTTTGTTTTCATTCCCGATTTCCCTGTGGTTGAGCTACCTAAACTCCCAGACATCACGATTGATGTATCCAACATTCAAGGTGGCATCGACATTATTTGGCCCGATATCAACTTTGTGCCAGAGCGACTCAATATTCCTGAGCTGCCTCGTATAACCTTGCCGGATGCTGCTATTAAACTCGATGCTAATTTGGATCTAGATCTAGAGATCCCCACCTTGCCTACTTTTGACTTTAATTTTGAAGCGCCGGCCTTGCCACCACTCACTTTGCCGAACCTCCCAAGCTTGCCACCTCCCCCTGCCCTGCCCGAGCTCGATCCTACCCTGCAAGCCAGCCTCAATATTGCCAGCAATATCTTGAAAATCATCTGTTTGATCCGCTCCGGATTTGTGCCTACTAACGAGCTCACGCTTAAGTCCAAGATCGAAGAAATCACCGAGCGACCTGGAGGTATTGTGTTGCCATTTGATCTCGCCATTTCAGTGGAATGGCCTGAGTTCAACTACAACTTTGTGAAAGAAATTCAGCTCAACACTTATCTAAATCTTTCAGTGGATGTGAGTGTACTTTATGACCTCGTGGCGGACTTTGGGGAAGAAAGCAACGCCATGGTCACCGACATGGTGCAAGAAGGCTTCAATAAACCTTTTGAACAATTACAAAATCAAATCCAAGATTTGTTTGATACTTTAGGTGAACAAGACCTAGAGGTAGAAGTGGATGCAGATGTGGAAGGCAGTGCAGACTTCTCGGGTGAAGATGCCGGTTTCGATGGAGACGCAGATGGCGGTGCGGATGTGGACGTTGAACTTGAAGATCCTTCGGATGAATTGGAAGACGTTGGCGAACCCACTTCCTTTGAAGAAGCCATGCAAGTGGCAGCAGCGTATAAAGACGAGCCTCTTGTGATGCAAAATCTCGTTGCACTTAAAGAAGTGATGAACACTTTGCAAAGCCAAGTGGATGCATGGGAAGCGAGCATGCCAGAAAACGTGACTTTGACAGCAACCGAAGAAATCTTGGCACTGGATGACCCTCGCCTGCACCGCTACGACGAAATTCGAAATGCCCCTGACCTGGATCAAGATTTCTTGGCTAGCATTGAAGGCACACCACTAGAAGATTTGGTGCGTGTGCGCGATAGCATGATTGCGTACACGAATGATTTGGAACAAGGGACCATTGCCCTTCGTGGAATGGACGACGATGGATTCCAGCGCTACTTGGCACTAGAAAACTTGCAGCCAGACACCATGCTCGCGAGCAGCACAGAAACCAACTACGACCCTGCTGCTTCATGGGTGCCAGAAGAATTCGCCACTCAAGACGATGACCTAGATGAACTTGAACTCGCTGCCGAAAATTCTTCTCAGGAAGCCTGGGAAGGACTCAACTTTGGAACTCAGGCACAGGCTTACAATGAAGGTCTCTACATTTACAATGAAGAGCTAGGAATCAATGAGCGTCTTATTGACTACACACAAGAAGCCGATGAAGCCTCCAGCATCCTGTTCATCGATCTAGACGACGACGGTGACGAAGACGTGGTCTATTCAATGGGTGGTGATATCTACTTCAAAGAGAACTACACCGAAAGTCCTGACCTGAGCTATGTGAATAGTGATCCTATGGAAAGCAGCGTAGCCGAACTGTCCCCCGCTTATGGAAGCGTACAGAACCTCAAGCGCGGTAAGAATGACTTTGAGGAAGCAAGTTTCTCATTCAGTGAAGCGAATGAGGCAATGGGTTACGAAGTGATGTTGTACGACTCTCTGGATGCACAGCAGGCCGAGCCTGAGGAGAACTTGAAACGTTTGCTACTTTTGGCCGATGAAGAAAATGAAGCTACTCCTTTCACCGACGAAAGTGGAAAGGGCTTAGGCGAGTTGCGCACAAGTCGTTTGTGGATCGATAACTTGAGCGGAAAGGTGAAACTCCAAAATGGGTATAAACGAACACTGATTTCATCAAATGGTGAGATCACTGAAAGCAATGCTGTTACCTTCCAAACGCTTGAAGATAGTTTAATCAAGATCACAAATAAAACAGGTGATACTTCTATGGAAGTACCAGCCAATACAGTGCTTACCTTTGCGCAAGGACCTGACAATGTTTATCGCGTAGAAAACGGATCAGTTTACTGGATCGACGAGACCGAAACAGTGGAAGAACAGGATGCAGAAGAGGGAATGACGATTTTGCCAGAGGAGTTGCTCGTGCTTGAAAGCACCGGTGCCGACGCAGTGCTGCTCACCAGCGATGGCAGCGAGTTTGACCTTGATAAAGAGGAAGTCTTTGCAATGGATCGGCTTCTTAGCACCAGCAGTCCTACGGCAAATATTCAGCTTGAAAATGGAGCTTACTACAGCGTAAGTCGAAGTGTGTACAGTGGGGGCGGCCTTGGAACCCTTTCTGACAATATTCTGCTCAACCCTCAGATCTGTGCGGACGACAGTGAGCCCTATGTGCTCGTGGACGATGGTGGTGCTGACACGGACGGTGACGGCGCAGTTGAGATTGCGATCTTCTCCACTAAAGAACTCTCTGCGGAAGGCTCCTTTGATAGCGACAGCGAGATCGTAGATGCTTACTGGGATTTGGATAGCGGAGTGGATAGCAATGGCGATGGCATCAGCGATAATGATGAAGAAGTGATTGGCCTCACTGCGCAAATTGGGCCTTATGAAGACTTAAACGATCGAAACGTAACGGTGTACCTCACGGATGCCGCTGGCAACGTGGCGCAGCGCGAAATTGCAGTGGAAGTCTATGTACCCGAAATCACCCTCACTGAGGCAACGAGTGAGGCCGTACATGGAGTCACCGAGCCGCTCAGCGCCGAGTTCCCCTACCACTTGGTGCGTGACCGCGAAGGGGCTTTAAATGAAATTGGAACGGGTTACTCCACGGATGACAGCGGAGAAATCCATGAAGAGATGATCCCCTCCGACTTGCTATCTGTGTTCGACGCAGAAGGAAACACCATCGCTGAATTCAATCCAAAGACCAAGCAAGTGATGGTGTATGACGACGCCTACGACGCAGCGGTGCTTACGTCCGATGCTGACTGGCCTTCTCGCCTGGCGGTTTACGAAAAGAGCCTAGGAATGGTGATGGGAAGCTTTGTATTTGTGAGTGATAGTGATCGTTTCATCTTAAAGACAAATGATCCTCTCGATACGCTCGACCTTTCTCAGTACACCGGTGTGACCGTGTATCCTGTGAGCGGAGAAGATGGCTACGAGTTCACCGATACTTCACTGGTGGCGCACGATGATCTTGGAAACCTAGACCTCATTGTGACGCAAAGTGGAAACATCACTGTGTTCGACGATCGCTATACGCTTGTGAAGCGCGAAGCCGATTCTCTGGATGACTATCTGATTATTGAAGTCTACGACGGGGATGAACTCGAACTTGAAATTTGGCCTGGAACACCGGAAGACACCTACTTAGTGACCACCGATGACATCGACCTCCCCTCTTCTACCTTGCTTGGGCAGGGCGAGTCGCTGAGTGCGGACTACCGACTTTACTTTGAAGACATCGAAAACGATGATCCCCTCTACCAAGACATCGCCGAGCTCGTAGAGCGAGGTGTGCTCGAAGGATACACCGTTGGTGAGGATAAATACTTCAAACCCGACCAGTCCATTACTCGAGCTGAATTCACTAAGATCATCCTCGGAATCCTTTGTATCGTTCCTCGAGATGAAGCCTACGTAGACCCTGCGGTGTTTAGCGATATTTTGGACACGGGTGCTTGGTACTTCCCCTACACCAAAGAATCCTTCCTCAGCGACCTCATTACGGGTTACCTGGGTGAAGTGAACAGTGCGGGCGTGGCTCCATTCAAACCAAATAGCACCATCACGCGCGCGGAAGCTACTAAGATTGTGCTCGAGGCCCTTGACTCTGAAGGCATCATTGAACTCCCTGAAAACTTGTTCGGAGAACCTTGGTATGAACCTTACATGGAAGTCGCTCAAGATCTGACACCTTACATGACTGGCGAGGCTACGGCTGGAGAAGAAAACTATATTCTCACGGAAGATGAAGCAACGGATCCAATGCACAAACTCACCCGTTACGAGTTCGTGGAAATGTCTGTGCGCGTGCTCAAAGCTTACAACTGTTTCGACCTGGATAGCGACGGGGATGGACTCATCAACTACGACGAAGAAGCTAAGTATGGCACGGACCCTTACAATCCCGATACCGACAGCGGAGGGGTGGATGATGGAAGTGAAGTGGGGCGCAGCAGCGATCCTCTCGATGGTGATGATGACTTTGGAGATGGCTCACTCGATGGAGTGGCGCCAGGAATCTATGCCGTCCGTGAAGTTTGTATGGCCTGCCCATGTAATTCAAACATCGATTACAACGCTGACCTTCGACCTGGCGACGAAGTATTTGCTATAATCCGCAACGACGCCGGAGAAATCTTTGGAGTAAGTAACACCCTCCCCATTGAAGAATAAACTTGAAAATCGACTATTCATTCTGTGCTGCGCGCTTGTGCTCACTTTCAACGGGCTCTTCTACGCCCTTGCTGAAGAAAGTGACGGAGAAACAGTGGTTACTGTGACCGACGGTGTGGACTATGCCTGTGGTTACGAAACCATGGTGGATTCCCAAGTGATTGTGGACACTTATCAAGATTTCCTTGATCAATACTTTAAAATCGATAAACCCTCTAGTACTCAAATCAAAGCCGCTGAAAAGTACTTCCGCTTTGTACAATCTTCCCTGCAAAAAGCTTATGAAAGGAATTTAAATATCACGGCCAACGAACGTTTAGAAGAAAGCACCCAAGCGGCAACCTACTGTGCTTATATACGGGATCAATATATGGATGTTGCGGAGGTACTGCTGCAAAAACAGGTTATTCTCTCTGCTAATAGCAAACGGACTTTTGCGGTGATTGATGGCCTCAAAGCCACGAATCAAGATTTGGAAGATTTTGCGGATGAATTCAATACTGTGTTTCCTGCTTTCTTCAATCAATTCAACAATGCTTTACCCTGTTACGCACGCCAATGCATAGTTCAGTAAGATGGTTTAAATGGTTCATGCTCGCCTTCGTGGTGGGCTTTCTCTTCCCCCGCACCTACGGGCCTCTGCTGACGAGCAACTCGTTCGGGGTTGGTGACAGCATATACGATGGACTTACCCTCACTGAAGGCGTTAAGCGTTTCCACTTAGAAAACAATGGAATTGTAAATATATTTCTGGAGCAACTATTGGATCCAGACTATGCCACGCTGGGTTATGTGAGTTATCCACCCGATTTAGAGGGTAGCACCGAGCCCAATTGTGAAGACAATGTTTCTACTTTCTGTTTAGCAGCTTACCTTAATTACAACTTAGAAGAGTTCGAGGTTTTCTTACAAAAGAACAAAGATAAATTGAACTTTGGTACGGCAGAGGATGACAGCAGCAACCCTATTACTTTGGAAGATGCATTTGAAGAGGCTTCCGCTCAACGCTCTCTAGTGGACACCCAAACCTTGCTTGCCGAAGACACCATCGATTTGACCTTGGCTGTCTACAATCAGGTTCAAATTGTATATCCCGTGCATGAAGAGATGCTCGCACTCATTCAGAACTTGGATGACTATCGTGGCAACTTAGCAAGTGTGCGCGACGTTATTGAAAAGTATCCCTCTAAATTCAACGGTGCCAGCACCGCTCAATGTAAATGAAGAAAACCCTTTTATTCACTATCGGGATGATGATCAGCCTTACCGGTGGTATGGCGGTAAGCCAAGCCATGCTGGCTGGAGATGACAATGGCGATTTGCTGGAGTCTATTTTTGAAGAAGCAGGAGTAAACTTCGACGACAAACGCGACACTAAAGAACTTGAGAATCTGGCAAGCACTGAAGCACCTTTTTCCAACTTGTACTTGTTCATGTTACAAAATGTGAACGACGGTCCCACCGACGACGCTATTGAAGAAATCGCCAATCGTTATGGCTACACCGAAGATGAAATTGAAAGCATTGTGCTGCGTGGAAGTGCTAAGGAGATTATTGAAAAGAAACAAACCGAGGCCCAGGAAGCGGAAATTGCCGAAAATGCACAGCAATTAGCCGACGCGCAAGCGCAGGCAGACGCGGACATGGAAGAATTCCTAGCAAGCAACGACTTTGGTGAAAATACTGAAGAGTACTTGCGGTGGTATTACGAAGAATACGAAGCTCCTCCTTCACAGGGGGAGTTGGAAACTCGTCTCACCAGTGAGTTCTTACTGAACGAATACAACGTCCTTAGTGATGCCTTTGATGCAGAGCTAGCTTTTCAACAGGAAAATAGACGACTTGGTTACGAAGCCTTGGCTAGTGAGATGTTCTTTAACAACGACCTCAGTGACTCGGCCAATATTGATATATTGTACGACCTAGACCTCATTCACTACTTGATGTTTGGTGACTTCATCACCTATCCCGATCGCAGTGGAGATGAGGATGTGGAAACCGCTTCGGAAGAGGAAGAACCCGTGCTCTTTAAAACTCCAGAGCAGACAGACACGGTTGATTTAGCTGAAGAAGAACCCGTGAACCCCTACGTATGTTACGGCGACGAGGATTTGGCCAATGCACTCACAGCCTATGAAGAAGCACCTCCAGACACGAGTGACGCACTACCTGAAGACGAGGGAAGCAGCAACATCGATTACAACATTGGTGACGACGATGAGGAGAGTTCTCCTGATGTAGTGAATTCCGGCGACGATGATGACGATTCAAGTGTGGACTCTGGTGGTGGAGAGGCGGAGAGCAATCCTTACAAAGTGGATTTAGGCTCTGCATTTGAAAAACTCGACGATCTACTTAGTTCTTTTGAAGATTTTAATAAGAGCAATTGGACTCGCAACTTACCTTGTAACGACGTTTACTGTATTGAAGTTAAGTTTGTGAGTGAAAGCGACGACGCGGAAGTGGATACGGAACGCTACGAAGAAACCGAGAACTGTATCGCCTGCCATATTCAATTCATCAAAGAGCGCTTGGAAGAAACCATGAGCAAGAGTTTGGTGCCCAGCAAAATCACCATGAACTGGTTTGAAGATGCCACTTGTAAGGACGCCGGTAAGATGATCAATTTGGATTTAAATGTGTATGCAATTAAAAAGCCAATAGATTTAGACCCTGGTGACGATACAGATGATATCGCCAATGAAGACATCAATGAATTTAAGACAAAACTCTTTGGCATTGCAGGTCTTCCTTTACCCGGTGGGACTAAAACCACGCTTGGAAAAACCAAGGCTGAACAAGACTGTCAGAGCATTCTTAATTTGCATGAAACCAGCAAGACTGAACGCGCTATTGATGATCTGCTCAATCAATGTGAAGAGGCGGCTGATGAAACCGCTGCAGAGATACAAACCGCTTTTGAAGAGTTCAAAATGGAGAGCTATTCTCAATCAACTAGTGAACTGTACGGACAGGTGTCCCAAGAGCTTTACTCTATGTTGCTTTACTTCCAAACCTTCCAAGAAGGTCTTCAGGCCAGCTACCTGACCGAAGACGCTCCTTTGGCCAACTTACTCACTAAGGGATACTGCGAATGAAACCTATTAAATTCACTCTATTCACGGTGCTCTTCACTCTGGGCTTAGCCGTCCCCCTACTCACAGTTGAGGCGGAAGAAACCATAGATGTTCAAGCTTGCCCGGGGGATTACTATGACTTTATTGTGGGCGTGCGTGGAGAAGGGACTCGCTTCATGACCATTCGTGCCGCCTTCACCGCTGGTTACTGCCAATTTAGCGACGTTATGAAACTAGATGACGAACTGGATACCTTGCGCGAAAACTTCCGCACCGCTGCGTTTAGCTGTGCGGACACCAGTGCTTATAAGAAAGAATACCAACGTATTTTGATGGAGCAGTACTTTGTGCTCAATGTGCGAAAGGTTCGTTCCGATGTAATCGATGAACAAGAAGCGGAGCAGTACGACGAGCTCAACGACGCCATTTTGGACCAACTGAAGACAGACATGCAGGAGCTTTTTGTGACTAAAGAAAAACGTGTGAGTAAAAGTGTATTCAACGATTACTACGCCAGCTGGGTGGTTAAGTATGAAGATCGTTTAGAAAAATACTCTCAATGTGATGAAGGTGGATTTGCTGAGCTCACTAGCACTTGGGAGGATTTTGTGAAGACCATAAAAGAGCTGAGTATAGATATTGAAAAACCCGAGCCACTTTCGTTTAAAGACAATATTCAGGTGGACAACGATCTTGATGAAGCCGGCGACCAGCTCCGTGATACAGGAAGAAGTATGATCAACACGTGGGAATACTATAAAAACCTCATCAATTTAGAAAAAAGTGAGGATGTCTCCCCTGCCACCATTGGCGACCTATCAGATTCTGACGAAGTGTTTACTTTTGGAACTGCGCTCGAAGTACTGTCTCAAGAGAACACCCGCTCGAAGATTGAAGCTGAGAGTGCTGAGCGTATGGCAAAGTACCGCCTGCTCTATGGAGAAGGTGGAGCGGTGGCGGCCACTGATATGCAAGGCATCTTGGAGTATTTGAACCAAATCACTGCCGAAACCAATACCAAAGACTTCCCAAGCATTTTGACCGGGGTGTCTAAGGTCTATGACCGCCAATGTAACTAAAATTGAGAGGAGAGTTCCGTACTAGAGCCTTTATGTACGTATCCCTCCTCTCAATTTTACTGTGATTTTTATTTTTTAACGAGAGAGCAGGGAGAAGAACGTGTGTTTTTTTCGGGCAAGGGCTGGTTTTTTCTTGGGATCTACGGCGACGCTTTCGCGGGCGAGACCAAGGTCGACCATGCAGTAGGGACAAAGATCCTTTCTAAGGGAGATCAGCCTGCCGCAGGAGAAGCAATTGAATAACATGGCGTGGAGAGGGGAAAAAGGAAGACTCTTTAACTTATTTGTTTTTGTAGAAAATCGTTCAGATCATCTTCACTAATGCGATAGACTCGGCCAAACTTAACGCTCTTCAGCTTCTTGGCTCGTATAAACTTTAGTACGGTCAAGTGATGGAGCTGCAGGGCTTCCGCGACTTCTTCGGGCGTGAGGAGCCGCTTAATCATCGACTTAGTTATGTTTAACTTGGCCATACTTTATGCTCTCTAATTTTGCTTTGCAATGTTTTTCTTCAGTTTTGTTAAATATGAATTGCTAAGTTAAAAATAATGATGATATATATAATTTTAAGGTTATTTATTAAAATTAATTTAATCTTGTTTAATTTAAGTAAACTTTAACAAGTTTAATTAAGGGGGCGCTTGATTGTTTTTAATTTTATTGTATAATACTCACATGACTAGAAACCCACGACCGTCAGGAGAAATTGAGTATCCAGTGGATTTTAATCCAACAAGCCAAGACCCTGCGGACTGGGAACGTTGGTTACAAGCTACGGATGGAATTTTACCCGATGAAGCATTACAAAGTGTGGGGAGTGTAACAAAAAAGCGTGTGCGTAGGGCGACCTTAGGCTGTTACGGCGTGGACCTTGATGATGCTGTCTATGAAGATCCCAATGCCTTCGAAGGTCACGACCCTGTGGCAGTCAGTTTTCTAGTCATGGAAGATCGTTTAAGCCACATGAAATACATTGCCTCCCCCGAAAGCATGGATGGTCTTCTAGAAGCCGTTATTGGAGCGATAGGGAATCTGGAACAAGATGGTACACCAAAAGCAAATATTCGAATTGGTTGCCATGGGTCATGTCAAACGAGAGATCTTATGATCACTGTTTACGAACGTGGCGGTTTGCAATATCACATCGATACAAAAGATATTCCCGTCTTTGAACTAGGAACTTTCAAGCTTCTTTTGGCGGATGAGTTGGATGTGAATATTGAAGACCTAGATCACTACGTTTCAGATATTTAAAAGATAGCCTTGAGATTCGACTACAATTCAGAAAGCAGTCTACTCGTTGATGTAGAGACACCCAAGCAGGTTGAGAATGCCTTACGCCATGCTAAGTTTATGGCGCAAGCTTTTAGGGTCGCTCCGCCCACTCGTGGGGCTTACGTGGTTTATCAGTCACCTAAAGGGATACTCCTAGTTCAAAGAGCAGCTAATTCTGGTTTCGGAGCAAATACCTGGGAATTTCCAGGAGGAAAGCATGAAGGAGAGGTTCGTTTTGAAGAAACTGCGGTCGACGAATTCAACCAGGAAACAGACAAGCTCTTAAACTCTCAAGATTTAATACTTGAAGACGTACGAATCACCACCGATCGCCTGAGACAGCGCCTGCTTTTCTTTGTTTACTTCTTGAGCCGAGGGGCAGACTTTACGCCTGTGCTGAGTGATGAACATCAAAACTTTCAGTGGGTTCAACCAACTGATATAGCTAGTGTAAACTTTATGCATCCTTCCTTGCCATACATTGTGAAAAGAAGCACTTCGCTTAAATCCCCATCTTTTTAAGCCACTTTCCGGTGTAGGAAGTTTTGTGCTTCGAGACTTCTTCGGGTGTTCCCGAAGCCACTACCTCTCCCCCGCCATTTCCTCCATCAGGCCCCATATCAATAATGTGGTCCGCGCATTTAATAAGGTCGAGGTTGTGTTCAATCACAATAATGGTGTTCCCTGTTTCAACCAACTGCTGAAGAACTTCTACAAGTTTTTTTACATCGTCGAAGTGAAGACCAGTCGTGGGCTCATCGAGAATGTAGAGCGTCTTTCCGGTTGAGCGCTTAGAAAGCTCTGTCGAAAGTTTAATACGCTGGGCTTCTCCTCCCGAGAGCGTGGTGGCAGATTGGCCTAAGTGGATGTATCCAAGTCCCACCTTAGAAAGGGTTTCCATCTTTGATTTAATGGAAGGAATGGCATCAAAGAACTCGAGACATTCGTCCACCGTCATATCGAGCACGTCGGCAATGTTTTTACCACGGTAGGTTACCTCAAGCGCCTCGCGGTTGTAGCGGCGTCCCTTACATGACTCACAAGGCACGTAAATATCTGGCAGGAAGTGCATTTCAATTTTTCGGAGTCCGTCTCCTTCACACACTTCACAGCGTCCTCCCTTCACATTGAAAGAAAAACGACCTGCCTTGTACCCACGAAGACGCGCTTCAGGCGTTTGTGCAAAGAGTTCGCGCACATCGGTGAATACACCGGTGTAAGTCGCTGGATTAGAGCGAGGCGTTCGTCCAATCGGTGATTGATCGATATTAATGATTTTATCGAGATGTTCGATTCCACGGATCTCGCGGTGAGCGCCAGCGAGGGCTTTATTGCGATTGATCACGGCTGCTACTTTCTTCACCAAAATTTCGTTCACCAAGGTAGATTTTCCAGAGCCCGATACACCCGTTACACAGGTGAGAGTTCCGAGTGGAAATTTAACATCTACATCTTTAAGGTTGTGCTCCGTCGCACCCAGTACTTCGAGCGATTTCCCGTTCCCTTTGCGGCGAGTCTTTGGCACAGGAATTTCTTTCTTCCCAGACAAGTACTGGCCGGTCACGGACTTTTTGTCTGCCATGATTTCTTTAGGAGTTCCAGCAGCGATCACATTTCCTCCGTGCTTCCCCGCGCCCGGCCCAATGTCCAAAATGTAGTCGGCACTCAGCATAGTATCCACATCGTGTTCCACAACAATCACGGTGTTTCCAATGTCGCGCAAGGTGGTCAGCGTTTGAATGAGTTTTTCATTGTCGTTTTGGTGAAGACCAATCGAAGGCTCGTCTAGCACATAAAGCACACCCACCAGGTGAGATCCAATCTGAGTAGCCAGACGAATACGCTGAGCCTCTCCTCCCGAAAGTGTGTTTGCGGCTCGGTCCAAGGTCAGGTAAGAAACTCCCACATGGTTGAGGAAGCCCAGCCGTGAGTGCACCTCACGCAAAATAGGTTCAGCGATGGTCTTTTGCATTTGCGAAAGCTTCAGATTCTTGAAAAATTCTTCGGCCTCAGCAATAGAAAGCCCGGTCACGTCCGCAATGGACTTTTCTTCAATGGTTACGGCCAGCATCTCAGGCTTGAGGCGCTTTCCTTCACACTTAGGACAAGGCAGTACACGCATGAATTGTTCAATTTTTCCACGCACATAGTCAGAGTCGGTTTCGAGAAAGCGACGCTCCAAATTGGGGATCACTCCTTCGAACTTGGTTTGAAACTCTCCTTTTGAATAGCCATCACCTGAGGTCATCTTCACCGTATATTTTTCTTCACCGGTTCCGTACATCACTTTCTCCATTTGTGCATCGGTCAAATCCTCTACCGGTGAATCCACTGAGAAACGGAATTTCTTAGCCACTTCCTCCAAAATATTGTTGTACCATGTGAGGTGTGAGCTGGTAGCGGACCAAGGCAAAATAGCCCCTTCCGAAAGGCTGAGTTTCTTATTAGGAATCACGAGCTCAGGGTCGATTTCCAGTTTGGTTCCAAGTCCATGACACTCCTCACAAGCTCCGTGGGGGCTGTTGAATGAAAAGTTTCGTGGCTCAATTTCGGTGATGCTGACTTCAGGATGGTCTTCACATGCAAAGGTCTCTGAAAATTTCTGGACTTCACTGGTTTCATTGTCCATCACCATCATGAGTCCTTCCCCATGGCGCAGCGTCATTTCTACGGAGTCCGCGAGGCGAGTGAGGTCAGGATTGGGCACTTCCACTTTTTCTCCAGTAGAAAGTTCCTTGTACTCTTTTTTGAATTTCTTAACAGCAATACGATCCACCACAATTTCCACGTCATGAGACTTATTTTTATCGAGCTCAGGCAATTCCACCACGCTATATACTTCCCCATCCACGCGCACACGCACGAATCCTTCTTTCTTAATTTTTTCGAACACGGCAGCATGCTCTCCCTTACGTCCCTTAACTACAGGTGCAAGCAGCAAAAGACGTCGTCCTTCCTCCATGGCCATGATGTGGTCCACAATTTGAGAAGCGGTTTGACGCACAATGGGCTTACGACACACGGGACAGTGAGGCACTCCCACGCGAGCGAACAAAAGACGAAGGTGATCGTAAATTTCAGTTACGGTCCCTACCGTTGAACGTGGGTTACGTGGTGCTGTTTTTTGGTCGATGGAAATAGCAGGCGAAAGTCCATCAATGCTCTCCACGTCTGGCTTTTCCATAACTCCCAGGAATTGGCGAGCATAGGTAGAAAGTGATTCCACATAACGGCGTTGCCCCTCAGCATAAATGGTGTCGAATGCGAGCGTTGATTTTCCAGATCCTGAAAGACCGGTGATTACAGTGAGCTTGTCGCGCGGAATTTCCACGTCGATGTTCTTCAAATTGTGCATTCGGGCTCCCTTGACCTTGATGGTGGACGCTTGCATACGTAAAAAGCTAAATTTAAATTTTTTGCGGTGCAAGGATTTTAGCAGCAAAAATCAGATTACGCAAGGGTGTAGACCTGGCAATCTTCAAACTCCCTAAGTTGGCTTTAAGAAACTCCTCCTCCCTTCAGGAGAGGGACTTTAAGTTTTCTAAGACCGTAAGATGTTGGCGATCTCACCTTTGATCACGGCTTTCTTTTTCATAGCTGCGTCGAGCAGAGATTTATGAACATGAGAATCCGATTCTTCTCCCACTAGGTATCCATATGCCTTGAGGTTTTCCTTTCGCTTGAAAAGATAGTCGAGGAAGGAGTATCCGAACACCAGGAAGGGGATCATAAAGAAGGTCAGATTCATTTCGAGCATGATGTTGAAGGCACCATGCAAGCACACCGCAAGAAACAATCCTTCAGTGACCTTTTCTCGAGCAAAGACACGGTCTCCTCTAAAGTGCATGATCTTATGGAACCATTGGTAGAGCTTGTGTCTACCTTTGCGAACTTCTTCAGACCAAATGGGCTCGGCAAAGTACGCCACTCCGTAGTAGTAACCGAAGATTCCAGAGAAGAGGATGTGTGCAAAAGTTGAGAATACTGATCGGAACACAAAGGAAACCAGGAAGATCTCAGTGCCTTGATAGGTCCAAATGTAATAGAAGTAGAGCACGTTTTCGATGAAGGCGAATCCAAGCGCCGAGATAATAGAGAATTCAATGGCATCATCGATATTGCGGAAGAATCCACGGTCTGCATGGCGAACCACTAGGTGTTTCATATACTCTTCAATCACTCCCACAAACACAAAGGCCAGTAGAGTTCCCACTGGCAAATACAGATAAGGTGTGAAATCAAAAACGTCAGCTTGAAAGCTGCTGGTGTAGTTGAATACATTGATTTGCGGAAGGTACTGCCAGCTCCACTTATAGAACAAAATCGGCGTCACCGAAGCCATACCTAGTAGAAAGGTCTGTTTAGCCTTGGGCCTAAACACCGGATCTTTCCGGTAAAAGATGAATCCCCAGATAATGGCTGGGATGCAGGCCATGAGTATGGTTAACAAGATACGCATCAGGTTCGGTTAAGCGTGTGTATCTAGTTATTATAACACAAAAACCCAATTTAAACAAGCCTCTAGTCCAAGAAATAGAGGGGTACTTGTAGTTGTTTAATTTGATCCAAGCGGAAATCGAGCATCTTCCGTCCAACAAAAATGGCAACGGTAGAAGAATCCCGTTCGTCGGCGAGTTTATTGATATTCTTTTGCAAGAAGCCTTTCTGAGAAATAAACGTGAACGCCAACGGTGTTTTTTTGCTCTTTTTCAACTGCTTGTTGATGATCTGGAATTCCTTTTCGGCCTGTTCTTTAATCTCTGACTCCAGCTCTTTGCTGTACTTATCCTCCAAACAAAGAAGTACCACCACACCTTTTAAGTTATGACGAACCGCCCAGTCGGTAACAAACTTCAAACGTTTCAGGAATGAGTGTCCACGGGTGCCCAGCACCACTGATGGAACTCCAGCTTCGCTCAAATCGAGCGGAGATGCATCTTCGATCGGTGTGGCTACTTTTAAAAGTTTAGCAACCATAGGTGTCAACGGCGGTTCAATGATGAGCGTGAGTAAAATCACCCACATGCCCACCGCCAAGAAGCCTTCCATTCCTGGTATATCCATGGTCACGATGGTCACTAAAAGCACAGCAGGAATAGCTCCAGTTTCTCGAACAAAAGAGATGAAGAGCATTTCACGAACCGAAAGTTTGCTTTTACTAAAAAGAGACACAGGGGTCAAAACTAAAAATACGCTGATGGGACGAATTACAAACATAAACACCAAAGCCGCCAGGATTCCAATCCCTGCGAATTCCATGAGACTGTCAAACTCCACCAAAGCACCTAACAGAAGGAAAATCATCGGCTTCATGAAACCTTCGATGGTGTGATTAAAAAAGCGTTCCGATTCGTGCAAATGTTCAGTAATGCTAAAGAGCAGCCCGGCCACAAAGGCAGCGAGGTATCCACTTCCCCCAAAAGCCAAAGCTACCGCAAATATAATCAAAGGTACACATAGGAAAAATGCCGCATCCACTTCGAATTCTTGTTCGTGACGGGTCTTGAAACGAATGAGGGCCTCCAAGAGCCCATAGCCCAATAGTCCAAACACCACTCCATAGATCAACTGCTCAGCCAAAAATACTCCTGTTGTGGAAGATAAAAGGCCCGTATAAGCACCGCTGATTGAAGCAAAGCTTGCTCCTGCACCCAGAAGTGCTAAGAACGTCACAGTAACCAGCGTTCCGCTCACATCTGTGAGGGCACTCTCCGACACAATGATGTCCTTGGTTTCTCGATTTTGGAAACGAAGTTTTTTAAGCACCGGAATGATTGCTGCCGGGTCCGTAGAAGCCAAAACGGCTCCCAGTAAAACCAAGGCCGTGATAGATAGCGCTGAGCCCGTGAGTGAACCCAAGAACCCGGTGGAGTACGAAAAAGCGAATGCTGTAAATATCAACCCAGGAAAAGAAAGCGCCAAGATCTTCCAAAAGAGTTTTTTGAAATTAGTGAAAGGTGTTTCAAGTCCGCCACCAAATAAGATGAGTGTGGCTCCCGCCCCCACCAAGGCACCCAGCAGAGCGTGGTGATGAATGATCGTTTCCAAAAGGGGCTTACCTGCTATTCCAAAGAAAATGGCGGTCACAAATGGAGGTAGAGAGGTGCCGGAGGATACATAAAAAACAAGAAAGCTTAGAGAGAAGAGCAGCGCCGTTTCAAAAAATATCATGGTCATTTCAGCTTCACTGCTACCTTCTAAGAACTCCATCAAGTGGGGAGCAAACGATGCCAAAAAATACACGGCTGCCAAAGCGACACCCATACGGAGGTAAGGAAGTAGCGTGCGGAGCAATTTCATAAACAAAACGGCGTTAAAATGTCTTAAAGCATGGTAAGGATTTTGGCCGTGGTGTCCAGACAAAATTCTTAAGTATTTTGTACCTCACCTTGATGCACCTCAAAAATGCGCACATGCGGGAGCTTAGCCACATGGTCCACGGAGGTTGTAGTCAAAATGCACTGATATTCTTTGAGCAGTTCACTGAGTTTAGCCTGGCGTTTAGCGTCTAGCTCTGAAAAAACGTCGTCGAGTAGGAGCAGTGGCTTCTCTCCTGTTTTCTCTTCGATGTAGTTGAGTTCGGCAATTTTTAGCACCAACACGGCGCTACGTTGCTCCCCACGGGAGCCGCATTCGGCTAATTCCTTGTCTTCGAGGAACAGGGTAAAATCATCTCGGTGAGGGCCCACCGAAGTGGAGCCGTTTTGAATATCGCTGTTTCGGTGCGCAATGAGTCGCTCTTCATACCGGTCTTTATTGATGCGCGATTCGAGATGCAAGGTTTTACCTGTACCCGCAATGGATGCGTAGTCCTCGTCGAGTGCGGCCTTTAAAAAATCTAAAAAAGCCTCACGACGGGTCCAGATTTTTGCAGCCTCTTCAATAAGGCGAGCGTCCCACAGATCCAGTTCCCACTCTTGAGAGCGACCAAATTGAATGCGCTTGAGGAGCGCGTTGCGATGATTTAGGATGCGCTGGTAGTTGGTGAGCGCCTCGATATAGTCCTTGTCCACTTGAATGAGGAGGCGATCTAGGTACTGCCGGCGTGCCTGCGGACTACCCGTTATTAGATCTAGGTGATCTGGCGTAAAGAGCACGGCGCGGAGCGTACCAAGGAAGTTTTTTGGGGTTGTCCACTTTGACTGCTTCTTCACTTTTTTGGTCTCTGGGCTGCGTTGCAAAAAAATCTCGAGCTGCGTTTCTTTCCCTTTCCTTTCCACACAGGCACGAATGCGCCCGTGCGGCCGATCCCACTTCAAAGTTTCCAGGGCTTTACTGGCCCTGAAGGATTTCCCCAGCGCCATAAAAGCAATGCTCTCCAACAGATTGGTCTTTCCCTGGGCATTGAGCCCTACTAGAGCGGTTACGGGCGAATCAAGGTTGATTTCCAGGTCGTCGTAATTGCGAAAATGTTCTAGCTTAAGCCATTTGAGTTTCATCAAGGGCAGTCTAGCGAGTTTTCCAGCCCATAACAAATTTACGGGTTATGCCCGGGCACAAAGTTTTGCACATTTGCACAGCAGGGCGTGCTGGTCCACCTCTGAAATTGAAAAGGGCTCCCGAAGGAGCCTTTTTCTATAGCAAGCCACTAGTGGATTCGTCTTTATCGTTTGGATTCAGCAAAAGAGTCCGGGCTTCCTATAATTAAAATTTGTCTTTTAATGGCTTCTCGATTAGTCTAATTTCACCTATCAGCCCACTTTATGCATCAAGAATCCGCCGACAAAAAGGAAAAGCTCAATCACATGCGGCACTCGCTGGCCCATCTTTTGGCAGCGGCCGTGATGGAAATGTGGCCCGACACCAAACGTACCATTGGACCTGCCATCGATAACGGATTCTATTTCGACTTTGAATTCAGTCAGCCCATCACTCAAGAAGATTTGCCAAAGATCGAGAAGAAGATGCGTCAAATTCTACCTACGTGGACTACTTTTGAACGCCACGAGTTGACTCCAGCGGAAGCAAAGAAAGAATTTGAGGGCAACGAATTTAAGTGTGAGCTCATTGATGAATTTGCAAGTGAAGGCCAGACGCTCACCTTCTACAAATCTGGAAATTATTGGGATCTGTGCCGTGGAGGACACGCGGAAAACATGAAGGAAGAAGTGGACCCCAAGGCTTTCAAGCTCACAAAGATTGCAGGAGCTTACTGGCGAGGGAACGAGAAGAATCCTCAGCTCACTCGTATTTACGGGCTTGCCTTTGAAACGGAGGCGGAGCTCGCTGAACATTTGGCGATGCTTGCAGAAGCGGAAAAACGTGACCACCGAAAACTTGGAAAAGAGCTTGAACTCTTTACGCTCAGTGATGAGGTGGGAGCGGGGCTTCCCCTCTGGCTACCCAATGGATCTATTTTAGTGGAAGAGATTGAGAAGCTTGGGAAGCAAGTGGAATTCGACGGAGGTTACAGCCGAGTGCGCACGCCCCACATCACTAAGGGGGGGCTTTACCACAAATCTGGGCACTTGCCTTACTACGCGGACACGATGTTCCCTCCGATGGTGATGGACAACGAGGAGTACTACCTCAAACCGATGAACTGTCCGCACCACCACATTATTTATAAGAGCAAGGGACGTTCGTATCGCGACCTGCCGATTCGCTTCGCGGAATTTGGACACTGCTATCGTTATGAAGACAGCGGAGCACTGTTTGGACTGATGCGTGTGCGTTCCCTTTGTATGAACGATGCACATATTTACTGCACTCCGGAGCAATTCGAAAGTGAGTTCATCAAAGTAATGGAAATTTACAAGGAATATTCAAAGATTTTCGGCATCAAGAAAATGGTGATGCGTCTTAGCTTGCACGACAAAGAGGGTCTTGGAAAGAAGTATGTGAACGAGCCAGAACTGTGGATTCAAACGGAAGAACTCGTACGCAGTGCGATGATCAAAGCAGGTATTGATTTTGTGGAAGCAGCAGGAGAAGCGGCATTCTACGGACCCAAGATCGACGTAGAAGTATGGTCTGCGATTGGACGTGAATTTACACTGGCAACGAACCAGCTCGACTTCGCGGTGCCTAAGCGCTTTGACCTCACCTACGTAGACAGCGACGGCAAAGAAAAGACGCCGCTCTGTGTGCACCGTGCACCACTGGGATCACATGAACGTTTCATTGGATTCTTGATTGAACACTTTGCCGGAGCTTTCCCAACTTGGCTTGCTCCTAAACAGGTAGCCGTGCTTCCTGTGTCTGACAAATTCCTCGACTACGCCAATGAAGTTGCAGCCGCTCTCAAGGCTCACAACGTTCGCGTAGAAGTGGACGACAGCGCAGAAAGTCTTGGTAAAAAAATCCGCGGCGCGGAGAAGATGAAAGTGCCTTGGATGCTGGTGGTGGGAGAACAAGAAGTGGCCGACAAAACAGTGGCCGCTCGTAACTACCACACTAAGAAACAAGACACTGTTTCACTTGCTGACTTTGTGACCAGTGTGACGGAAGAAATCCGTGAGCGACGCTTGCCTGAACAGGCTTAGTGCCCACCCCCATGGGTTGATCCGTGAGCAGTAGGTCCTCCGCCGACCGGTGTTGAACCGTGCGATCCGTGGTCATCACCGTGACCACCGCCACCATGGTCTCCATCGTGCCCTTCAGCGGCGTGTTCACCATGTCCGTGTCCACCGTGCCCATGACCTCCATGCCCATGACCTCCATGTCCGTGATCGTGGTGTCCGTGATGTCCATCCACATCCTCTCCTTCTGAACGACGGCGAGCGGTCGCACGAACTTCATCGAAATCGTGCTGTCCAGGTCCAAGAATGTCGGCTTCGTGACGTGTGTGTCCTCCTGCCACGTGCTGACCACGCAAGTTTGCCACCATCCTTTCAAGGTTGGTTGGGTTTTGAACGGCATACTCTAAGTAGGGGGCAATACGTTCGTAAAGGTCGTTGATAGTTTTGGGAGGATCTCCCTTCCAAACTCCATAAGTGTCGTCCAGTTTCTTTGCAATAGAAGCAGCTTGTGTATCATCCGTTATTTGGTTGTTGATCATTCGTCTGATCAACGGATAATCGGCGTCGAAATCCAGCATAGCAAGGTGGTTGGCCACCCCTTTGATCAAGTTTCCCGTTCCCTGTTCGGCCCTTCCGAATACTTTTGCGTAGTTACCCGTGGTACGTGGTTTTTGCTCAGCATCCGAAGGTTCCATACGGAACATGTTCGTGGTCTTATAAGCACGACGGTTCAAAATACCTTCGTACATAAGGAATTGAGAAGCGAACCTCACAATCTCTCGATTGTTGATTTTTTGATCACGGCCTGCATAAAGTTCCGCATACATGTCGAGCCAGAATTCATTACCCGTTGCGAGGGATAGCAAACCGGTCTTAGGCATACCGTAACCTCCAGATGTCTTCTGTGTGAGCATATCCTTCACGGTACCTAGCGAGAGGTAACCTGCGAGCATAGGTGCATCGTCGTGGTCTACACGGTGAGATCCTTGCGTCAGCGTCTTGTCCAAACGTTGGTAAACCTGTTCGTTGTACATCACTCGTTTGTGCATGTAGTAATCCCACATCACAGGATCCTTTGCGTAGGCATCGAGCTCCTTAATATCATCGATGGTTGGCTTGTCTCCACGTCCATGACCCGTATCAAACCAGTCGAATGGAGGATAGGTATTGTTTTTGTCCGTGATGTTCACTCCACGATCGAACGGTAAGAGCCCAGTGGCAAGTCCTCGCACCATAAGGCGCATACGAGCTTCCGCTTTCATTTTTCCTTGATCCACCGCGTAACGAATAATCGATTCGAATTTAATAGGATCGGCGGTTGAAAAGTGCTTACCCTGGTCGTGGTCACTTTCATACTGCTTCAAGATACGCTCCGCTTCGTTCACGAGCGCACCCGGCTCTGCGGCAATGCTTCCCCATCCTTTGGAGTATTCACCCATCTTGCTTTCATAGGCAGAAGCGTTTTGGTTCTTCATGCTCTTGAACGCTTCCGAGTCACGGTAGATATAAATATACGCCTGGCGCATCATTTCTTCAGATGCCGTCAGATTTTTTTGGTGCCAGTACTTATCTTCAGGAATCTTGATTGTCTTTTGCCAACGATTGAGCTGTTTAAAGAGCCAAGGTGCGTAGAAGTCAACACGTCCACGTTTAGCCAGCAAGTTGAGACAGGCCTTGAATTCAAATCGGTCTATGGTTTCGGCAGCCACGTGACCCAAGTGCTCCGTGTTGAAAGCTTCGTATCCTTTTTCAATATCACTCACACGACCATGTTCTTTGTGCTCGGCGTGCTGTGCTCCGTTTGGATTGAGCTCGGTGAGCGACTTGATGATTTGGTTATTGGTGGGGTTTGGAATCTTGGTGAGGATTTCCGTTGCTTCTTTTGTGAAGTAACCCGCTCCACGTCCCGCTTGTGTTTCTACGTTACCTTTCACCGTTTCGGTTACCGTGTGCCAGAATTGGCTCATGGTTTCAAAAGGATTGATGAAGATGATCTCTTTGGTCACCTCTCCGTCACCTGAGTCTATGCTTTCTCTAAAGAGACGCATGTTTTCAAGTGTTTCCGTGAGTTGCACTTCATCAAAATCTTTGTAACCTCTAATTTTGTTGGCAACCTCCTTCATTCCTTCCGAAAGCAAACGTGCTGCTGACCGGCGCGCATCGTTGGTCATGGGTGCTTTTCTCAAAAACTGAAGCTGGCCTTCGATTCCTTCTGGCACATCAATCGTTCCACCTTCTCCATTGGGAGCCTTATAAGTGGCGATGGTACGAGTTCCATGCAAGGCGTTTTGAATGGCTTCTTCAATATTTTGATGTTCCTTAAGTTGCTTTACCTTGTCCTCCAAAAGCTTCATTTGATCTTCCCAAAACTTTCTTTGTCCAGGATCGTTGTCCATACGGTACTGAATTTCTTCACGTACGTTTTCTGCTTCACTCATGAGTTTTCCAACGCTCTCCTTAAAGTGAGCAATTGCGGCCGCATCAAAGTCGTGAGCCACTTGTGTTTTGAGGGTTTCAAACTCTGCTTGAAGCGCAGCGTCGGTGAGGTCTTCAAATTGACCTTCTGCAGTCACTGCACGTCCTTCACCATAGCGGACAAAGTCAGCGTAGGAATCTTCGAGCTGGTTCACTACATTCCACCATTTTTTAGCGTCTTCATAGACTGTGTTTCCATTGGGGAAATCTATCCGCCCGTTATCAAGAGCAGCCAGGTCTTGGCTCATGAGCGTTCGCTCGAGTTGCTCGGTGTAGCTGATCCACGAATCTCTTACATCTGCATATCCGTTGGGTGGTTGTTCTGTCCATTGGCGGCGTAGGTGACGGAGGCGACTAACCAAATTTTCCCGCATCACATCCCCAATTTGCTCAAGCTTTTGTCTTCGTTGTTCCAAAAGGGCTTGAACCACTGCTTCATTGGCTCGCAACAGCGTACCGCGATTTTCATTTTGAATTTCTTGAGAAGCTCGGATGATGTCGCGCTTGGTTGCTTGAGCGACGTTAGGCAAGGTGGGCAAAATGGCCCGAAGTTGCTCGTAGTTTCGCTTTAGATTTTCCTTGTATTGAGCACGGAATTCTGGTTTGTTGAAAATCTTATCATTTTGGAGCTCCTTATTTTGGCGTTGAAGCTCATTGATGTGGTTTTGAATACCTTGGAACTCTCCCATCAATGCGGTCCAGTGACCGTAGATTTCATAACGCTCGTTGTGGTTGTATTCGGTGCTGGCTCCAGGAACCGCTTCCTTTAAATCCCTAACCACTTGAGCTTCTTCGTGTCGTTCTCCTCCTTCGCCAGGACCACCAGGCGTTGCAGGAGCCATATGACAAATCAGTTCCCGTCCCAGGAAGGGATTTTTTTTGTACGGTACCGAGCTGGAGAGGTTGCAGATTCTCATGGCTTGGGGGTGATGGTGCCCTCTCGGGGCGAGAGGAGGGAGTATCTCAGGCGTCTGCCTGGGCGGACTCTCCCCTCACAATCACTTGGTCCATGGTCTCTGACCGTAGGAGGGTGATTGTACCATCAAGTTTTATTTTTGTAAAGTTAGGTGTTTATATATTGAGTCCGTTCAGCTGAGCTTCCATTTGTTGAAGTTGAGTGACCACGGTATTCATGTTTGGCACTAAAGGTGAAGGAGGCGTTATTGCATTCACATCTCGTTGTAAGGTTTGGGCTTGAGCGAGTGCACCTGACACAGCGGTGCGTGCAGCTCCCAAGGTGGTTGGGTTTTGATTAGCCTGGAAAGCAGTCACCGCAGCTCTAGCAGCGGCTAAACTTCCTGGAGTACTAGCATTTGCATTCATCAACGTGCTTACGCTCGCGTTCGCAGGCATAGCCGTTTGTACTGGAGTCATGCTCGTCGCCACCGCACCTGTTGGAGAAATATTGTTAACAATCGTGGTGATGGTTTGCCTATTGTTCTGCACGGTGTTTGGTGCGTTCGTAGCACTCCAACGAGCACGTGCCGGATCGATATTGGCTCTAAAGGCATCGAGCTCAGCTTGGGAAGCAAACCCAAATTGTTGGTAGCTGGTATTGGGTCTATTCATAATGTCACGGAGAGGAGTTAAGTCACCTTCACCACGTGCATACTGTTGAGCCAAGGCTTGAACCCTCTGTACAAATTGGCTCTTTTCGGTTCCTTCCAGCGTTCCGCCTTGAATCACATCGGCTAAGCTAAGTGCAATTTCATTGGCACGAGTGTAGTCAATGGTGGGGTTACCCTGAGTGAGTTCTTGTAGCCGTCGCAGATTGGCTGCTGGGTTTCGGTTGCGAGTGCTTCCTGAGGTTAGCGGCATCCCAAAGAAGGTCACTCCCTTTTCAGACAACTCAGAGAGCTGGCTTTGTGCAAGCTGTCCATTGTTCACATCCCCAAGGAAGTTGTCGGCCCACATCTTGAGTGCCATAGGTGATACTCGAGGTTCTTTAGGCTCTCCTTCCACTCCAATAGGTACCGTTCCCACAGAAAGAGGCAACTTGTAGAAGAACTCTCCGACTTTTTCTCCAAAGCCTTTAATAGCATCAGTTGCAAAGCTCGCGTAGGTGTCACTAGCGGCGGCGAACACTCCAGTCCACACAATGGCCACGCTGGCAATGGCGATAATGAATTGAGGTAGGTCGTCCACTCCTGCAATGAGGAACTCAGTTGAAATCACTTCGTTTACTTTAAATCCACTGCTGAGGGCCGAGTTTCCAGCGAGCCCATCCCAAGCAGAAATCATGATGTATCCAAGGCTCATGGTGGCTCCAATGATGATAGGCGCCACGAGGTGCTTAATCACTTTTTGAGCAAAATCTCCACCTCCTCCTGCCCATTCTTTGATTTGTGGAACCACGTACACAAGTACCGCCACCGGCGAGAGCGCCAAGGCGATCCACAGCACAATGAGACGTACCACCAGTACAATTCCCAGCACCAAGTATGAAATCGCAAATACTAGGAACATAACAATGGAGAACATCAAGCTTATAGAAAGATCTGTGAAGCTGTCGAGTCCGTCTTCTTTAAGAAGGGACAAGTTGCTGAGACCTCCCATATTAACGGCCATCACAAGCCCAATGTTGTTGGCATTGAGATCCGTGAAGTACTTAGCTTCTAGCGTTCCGTCCAGTTCGTCGTATTTTCCATCGTCCCCTTTCGCACAGAAGAGTTTGGTATAAATCGGTACTTCTTCATCACCAGAACCTTCTTCGGGATCTTCCCACGACGTGTAGGTGTTGTCGGTCTCATTGTAGGTTTTGTAACAAACTTTAATCTTAAAGTCCTGTTTAACTGCACTGAAGTCGTATGGGGTTTCATCTCCTGCAGCGAGTTCAGGTAGGGCAAAGGCAGCGGTAGTTGCTACGTTTGCAAGATCCAGCGCCACGCGTCCTGCGGTGAAGGTGAAGTTCACAATCACTAGTCCGAGTACAATCTTAGGAAGGGCTGTTTTAATAGCCAGATCCCCTTCTCCTCCTCCAATACCCAGAACGTTGTAGAAAGCAACCACTAGGAGTACCAACACAAACGCGATGTTCACTAAGTCACGCACAGGTATCCAAATTCCTTTCAACCGCTCTTCCATACCCGGCCCCACAATGAGATCCGTGTCCATAAGGTCTCCAATCACCACAAGGAAAGGCCAGAGCAGCGCGCTGAGAAATTGCATTCCAATCGAGAGCATAGAGGCCACGGATTGTTCCACGGTTTCTTTGGTTTCACTAGCATCTGCATGCGCAAGTTCAGGTAAGCAGAATGCTGCCACCACCGCTACAAGCACAAACATGCAGTGTTTGCTTTTTAGGATCCGGAATAGGGTTTTAAGCACTAAATTCATGAGAATAATGTGAGATGAGTGACATACGCTATCGCTTCAGTAGTGATTCCAAGGGATACTCCAACCACAGCCGCTCCTGCTGCACCAGCAAAGGCAGCGCCTACTCCAACTCCGATCCCTGTTCGCTTTGCGATTCGTTTTTGATCGTCGCTGAAACGCTGTTTCTTAGCTTTTTGTTCTTGCTTAACAAGGGTATTTATAAATTTCCCTGCTTTTTTAATATTTTCTCTTCGTGCTACTTCATGCTGCTTGGCCTTTTCGATGACTTGGGTTTGGCGAGCGAAGCGAGCGTTCATAGCTGCTTTGGCTGCCATTACATTTTGAACAGGAGCAGTTGCCATTTGCTCCGCCAAAGGTCTTTCCATAATGGCACGTGCCATTTCTGCATTCAGTGCAGCCTTTTGTTCCGCACTCGCATGATCAATGGCTTCGAGGGCGGCCCAGGTAGACAGTCCAGCGGTCACTTGCGCTTGAATCGCTTTTTTTGCAGCATCGTCGCTTTCTATCACCGCACTTATTTCAACGGTTTTCTGATCTGGCATTTGCAAAGTAGGGTCTTCTTGAGCGACCCCAAATTCAGTGTCGAGCTGAGTTTCAGGCACTTCTCGTTTCACCTCTCCCTCTTTAGAAAGCTTGTCATAGACCATTGGCAAGTTGGGTGCTTGGTCCACTTCAATTTCTAAAGCAAATCGTGTGGCTTCATCCTCTGGATTACGAGCCGTACGAGCAATTTCCAGATGTACTTTTCCATCCTTTAGCGTTGCATCCTCGACTCGCCAAATGCTTCCTCCTTCTTTATTGAGTTCGCTGTACACTTCTTCGGTTCTTTTAACCCAGTTGAGCAGGGTTTGCTCTTGAACCACTTCAGTAAGATTATTAGTGGTGCTTCGGAAAGTGGGTGAATATAAAGTGTAGCTGCTTGCCTGAGCGGTTTTAGCTTCTTCAGGAGTGAGGTACTTATCAAAGGTTTTTCCTTCGTCTGTACTAACCAACAAAAGTTGTCCACGTTGAGCTAAAGTTTTGCGTTCTTTTTTAGTTTCTTCATCTAAATTTTGCGCTTCAATAAGACTGAGCAGACGTGTATTAACATCAGCGTCTACATGCTCTGCAAAGCTTTGAACCTTGCTTTCAGCATCCATGGTATGAAGGACATTTTTATTGTCATCACTCCATTCGCTGTATGCCTGAGCATAGGCAGGCTCCAGGGTTACTCCTGGCATTTGCATTTGGTCACGGAATTGATTTTGGTTTTCTAGAAACATGGTTAGGCTTTGTATTCAAAGGCGGGTAAGTCGACGTAAGCTATCGCAGTTGCTCCTGCTTTCTTGCGAAGATCATCTAGGTATTTTCGTTGAGTATCCCACTCAGTGAGCTTGATCCCCTCGTCTCCATGAATCAGCGAGAACTGAGTCACGGTCTTTGAAAGGAAGCTTTCAAGAGCAGGCTGGTTGTCCCAAAGATCTCTTAGGTGAGGAGGCAAGTCTTCACGGCTAGTGAGCCCAATATCGCGCAAGTGAACGTGTACATCTTGGTCAGGGGCCTTGAGTTTTTTAGCTTTATAAACGGTCACAATGCGTTCAGCGTAACGCGCGTACAGTTCAGCTTCTCGGTAATCGCGGGTCATGCGAGCATCAAAAGCGCGCTCAAGATCATCGCGATGGTCATCAGCAGTTTCATGTTGATTCTTGGTCCACTTGCTGATTCGTTCTGTGGGACTATCAAATAAACCTCCATGTCCATCGGTTACTTCCATACCAATCGCCATTTGGGCGGCTCCAGCCCATACCATTGTGTTGAATGGTATACTGAAAGGATCGGTGGAATTCATGGCCACATTGGCAAAAATGGTGAGCGCTCCGTTTGCAGAAAGGAAGAGTCCTCCAATCCCTTTCGCGGAAAGTAGGTCACGTGCACGATTTTTGTGCCCATAGGTGCGAGTTCGGTAGAAGTCGCTGACATCTTCTTGTCTATCCAGCACGAATTCAATCTGGCGTTTCATCGGTTCACCGTTGATTTGAGCCAGTAACTTTTGGAGTTTTTCTAGCTCCGCTTCAATATCTTTTTTGTCCCGATGTTTAGCGATTTCTTCTTCCTTTTCCAAAGCTGCGATTCGCTTATTCAAAACAGTAGTGGCTTGTAAAGGTGACACATAGGTAGAAGCCACCATTTGCAATAAAATTTCTCCAAAATTAGGGATATTGGCATCGGCGAGACGCTGAACAAGTTCCAAACGCATATCTGGCTTAAGGGCTGCGAACACAATGGCGAGCTGGCTATCTTGAATGGCATCAGGATTTTTACCTACGTTCGCGGCCTCCGTCACCAAAAGTTCCCAATCTTTCTCTTCGAAATCTTTTTGATCATCCACTTTTTTGAGAATTTCAAAGAAGTCAGGATTGAACTTTCGTCCCACGGCTTCCAAATATCGATCTTGCATCTGTGGATCAACCGTACCGAGCGCTTGGAAAACCAAAGCTTGAACGTCTGTATGTGCAATCACTCGGCTGAAAGTAGCGAGGGGGTCGATCTCAGATTCAGTAGAAATTTGCTGGTCTGCTGTACCTCGAGGGGCTTCGATAACGGCGAGGTCCATCGCTAGGCGAGTACGCTCTTGAATCGAAGCAATCACTACCTCGTAAACCTTGAGCAGTTGGGTTTGCATTAAATCATCCATCTCACCTTCTTGAAGGTCTCGGATGCGTTTAATTTCATTTTTGGTCTCTGCATTTAGGCGGTTGAGATCTGCCTTCATACGGCTTTCAGCAGCTGTTGCATAGTCGTTGTTTGCACGAAGGCTCCATGCGAGCTTCTGATCCACGGTGAGCTCCAAGGCCTTCTGAGAAGCGGCTTGTTGTGCCTCCAGTTGAGCGTTGAATCCCTGTTCTGGTGTGTATTTTTCAGTCATTGCTTAGTTGAGGCGAAGGATACGAACGAGCATATCTACGAAACTCAGCTGTTTGCCTTCCATCTCGGGAAGTTGAGTCACGAGGAAATTACGAATCAAGCTAGGATTCATGCCCATGAGCGGCACCACCACTTCAGGGTGGGATTTACGTTTGGTCATCAGATGGAGTTCATCGGTGTGAGGCGGGCGGTGCAGCACGGCAAAGGATTTCAGACTACTGTAAGGCATCTCCAGTACTCCAAACTTAATTCCGTAGGCAGAAAAAATGACTTCCACTGCCTTGGGTTTTCGTTGGTGTTCCAAAACAAGCACCAGTGGCATCACCACGAAGAGAACCATCATGCTGAGAGATCCACTCCAGTATCCATAGGCAACCAGCGCTGCGCTAACCAGGAAAAGTCCAATAAACCACCCCGTTCCGCGTTCATAACGCAGATGTTCAGGAGCAACCCAGCCCAAAATCACGTCTTCAAACGCGTTAGTGGGAACAGGATTTTGATCCTTTTGTTTTGCCATACGGGATTTATTTTTATTTTTATCTAATTATTTTATCACAAAATCAGGTTTTTCACAATGCACGTAGCGCAGCGGCGAGTTTATCTTCTACCGGACTCAGGATTTGGATAAATTACAGGTTATGCCCGGGCAGAAAATAAGAAAAACAAAAGACCCCCACATGGGAGGCCCTTTGAATTTGATCGTTGAAACGATTTTTAGTACTTGCTCGTGTAAGGGATGAGCGCCATTTCTCGAGCACGTTTGATGGCTTGAGAAAGCTGTTTTTGTTGCTTGAGGCTCACTCCAGTGTAGTAGCGAGGCACAATGCGTCCGAATACGGACAGGTACGCACGGAGCGTAGCGATGTCCTTGTAATCGATGAACGCGGGAAGTGCGGGTCGAGCGGTCTTTTGTACTTTAACTTTTTTCGTCATAAATTAGTTTTTTCAGGTTAAAACATATTGTCATCATCGATGCTCGCTTGGAGGTCTCCAGAGCTAGCTGGGGCGCTTCCTTCGTCAGCCATCATTCCACCCATGTCAGATCCTTGGTCTCCACCGTTCATCATGTCTCCGTTTTCAGGTACGTAGTCCATTCCGTCTTCACCCTTTCGTTTTTCGAGGATGATCATGTCTTGGAGAACGATTTCAGTTCGGAAACGTCGGGTTCCATCTTCCATGTCCCAGCTTCGAGTCTTGAGGTACCCCTCAACGTACACGAGCATCCCCTTTCGGAGGTGGTCACGGCAGATTTCAGCGAGCTTAGCCCAAGCCACACATTCGTGGAACTCAGCTGAGCTGCGCTTTTCACGGCTAGAAGTTGTCCATTGTCGGTTGGTTGCGAGTCCAAGGGTCACAATTGATTGGCCGCTTGTAGTCGTCTTGAGTTCGGGATCTCGAGTGAGATTTCCGATAAGAATCACTTTGTTTACGCTTCGCATAGGAAGTAGGTAAGGTTAAAATTAAAGGTCTTTGTCTTCGATGATAGCCTTGAGGCTTGCATCGAGTTTCTCAGTTTCTTGAGGAGTGTCTTCGCTCTTTGCAGTCTTCTTCCCGCGTACTTTCTTGGTGAGCTCTTCAGCAGGTGAGCTGAGTTTAGCTGCGTTTCCGGTGGTTGAAAGCTGATCGTAACGCATAAGAACGTAGTCGTTCGGCATTTTTACTGCCATGTATCGCAAAACTCCCGCTTGAAGGCGGAGGTCTTTTTGAATTTCAGGGAGGCCTTCAGGTTCACCTACGAAGTTGTACACTGCGTAGTAACCCTTGCTGCTTCCCTTAACGGGATACGCCATTTCGCGCATTCCCCAAAGGTCTTCATCAACAATATCGTAACCATTTTCGGTAACGATTGTCTTGATTTCCTTAAGGTTTTTTTCGATTTCCTTATCCGTTTGCTTCGGACTCAGGATAACCATGAGTTCATATTTCATAGTCCTGTTTGGGGTAAACCTCCAGATGGCTTGCATCTGAAAGACAGAATAAAAAGCACGCGGAGATTAACATGAGATTTAGGCGGTGGCAAGCGCTTTTGCAGAGTATGTGTTGTTGGCGGTCTAACAACACATAATAACGGATTTAGCGTTTAAGCGAGGGTTTAATTAGGGCCCTTTGCAGAATAGACTCAGTGGATGCGAGACAATTTTGCTTTCATTGATGGACAAAACTTATATCTTTTATCTTTCTACGCAAAAAAGAGGATGGAAAGTAGATTGGCTTACAAAGAAAGCCGCTCTTCCTTAAGGACAGAACCTTAAGCCGGACGGCTTGATTGAAATACGAATCTACTTTACTGCTTTGTATCCTTGGGGTTAACCGGCGGCAAACTGTCCCAGATCAGATTCCACATGGAATCGTGCATTTGGTAGATGTAGTCGTTCTCAATAATCACTCCAATCAGGTCATTTTCAACGTACGTGAGGTAGGAGACCTTGCCGTCGTAGATGTTCATTTCGATGCTGAAGGGGTAGAGATCTTTATTGATCCACTTCCAGCCAATATAGGATTTTGGCGAATAATTGCCGCTTTCTCGGTCTTTTCGAGCGTAGGGCGTATCTAAAATAAGCCCACGTTTTTTTATGTTGGTTTTTTCGCGAGCTTCTACGTATTCATCGTTGATGTCCTTCACATGTTTATTCATGGCGTCCACATTCACAAAGCCCTTGAGTTCGGTTTTAGAGTTGAGCGTATCAAAGAGGACCTGGTGTACTCCTGCCCTACCCCGAAAAAACTGGACATTAGGAATATGACGGTTTGTCTGCATCATTCCGAGGAGCTGAGGCATCACAACTTCCAGATCATTTTCGAGCTTTTGAAACTCATAATTTTTCTGTCGGCGACGGATTTCCAGCTGCTCCATGAGTTCTTCCGGATGAACGGCTGAGTACAGAAACGTGTTTCGGTCACGAGTTTTAACAACCAGACTCTGTTTTTCGAGTCGTTCAAGAATGTGCTGAGCAGAGGTTCGAGGTTGAGCCAAAAGGTAAGCCAAGGCGCTGGCACGGAGGGCTCCGTATTTCAAAAGCCGAAGGTAGGTGGTGATCTCTTTATCATCCAGACCGAATTTTTGAAGCGTTTGTACGAGCATATTGTGCCAAAATAGCTACTGCTGCCCAAGTGTGGAGGGCAGATTTATAGTAGTTTTTAACCTGGAAATTGTCAAACTTAAAATTAACTGCTCTAAAAAAATTGATAAAACTTTGACTAAATGTAAGATTTATTTTCTTTTCAAGTATTTACAAAATGAAAACACTGCAGGCACGTATGGACCGTTCATTTGCCATCCAGGAAGTTAAGCGGGCTAAGGCGCTGGCTAAGCAGGCGGGCTTCCCTAGAGGCCTTACAGAAATGGAGCGTGAGAAGGTTTCTTCTTGTTTAGGTTTGATAGATTTAAGCCAGAATGATTTGGCGGATTTATGTAATCTCACACCCAGCAACTTATCTTTGATATTAAGGGGCAAACAAGTCAGGCACAAAACTTATCTAAATATTTTTCGATCAATCGATTATTTTGACATCCCCTATGCTCTTTATAATCATCAACCCGCCAAGGAATTTCCTAGATTGCTCGCGGCAGACGAGACCGAACAAATCCGGGAGTATTTATCACTTTGTCATGTGCCTATGACTTATTTGGCGGCTAGGGCTCGCAGGCCTTACGGCACTATTCTTGATGCACTCAATGGGAAAAGAGCTTGTGACTTTTCTCTCTATCAAGCGATATTAAAAGCTGTTCAAGGGTTTTGTGTAGAACGTGATGTTGAATTTAAAGAAGCGGATAAAATAGTCGCTTTCCCGGAGTGCGACCCGCCTGGAAGTATTACCTTAGAATCTCGAAACTACATTGATCGACCTGATCTAGATCTTGCCGTTCGCAAAGCGTTCGATCTTAAAACCTTCCGCGCTACTGGACTCGCAGCAAGCCTCACAACTATGCAAGTCGTTGGACCGCAGAAATCTGGGAGAAGCTTAGCAATGGGTAAGGTGAATGAGATTCTAACCACAGATGGGTGTAAGACATCTACTTTTAGAGCGAGTTCGTTTGTAGATAAGGATCCAACAGAGGTCTTTCGAGGCTGGGCATATGAGCAAACAGGGGATGCTATCGAGTCGGCGGTTTTTTTTGATCCCACCGTTTTTGCCAGAAAACTTGCGAAGGCTTTCGTTGGCAAGGGAAGAAATGCTTTAATCGTTGACGGTCTGGATGTTTTACCAGATAGACACTTACGTAAGTTTGACAAGATCCTTGAGGCTTTACGCTTAGACGTACGCGCAAAAGTGGAACTTGGTGTTGTCATCTCTACAAGTCACACCGACTATAATGATCAATCTAGAGGTTTAGTGTTTGGAGGTAGTGCGTTTATAGTAAGGCCATTCAGTAAAGAACAGGTTTTAGAACTAGCCTGTAAATTCCCTAGTCTTGCTTCGATAGGAATAGCTAAAGTTGCTAGAGATGTATACGAGACACATCTGGGGAACCCCCTCCCTACACAGGAAGCTTTTTATTCTCTCTCAAGGAACTAGTAATTTAGAAAGATTCTAGAACAACTTCCTGAGTAGCCACTCTGTCCCTCGTGGCCCCCAGAGTTTTCGGCCTTTTTCATCAAGCACGGGAAGTGGGCAGAGTTTGTCGGTTTGGCGGCCCACGGTGAAGGCGGTACCGTAAAGGCCACAGAGGAACTCTTCATCGTTGCCACCGCTCTGAGCTTGATCTCCGATCACCAGAATGTCTTTAAGGGGGATTTTGATGTGCTTAGCCCAGCGAGCAATGGCTTTTCCTTTACCGCTTTCTCTTGGAAGGATTAAGTTTCCGACTCCTGAGTCTTGGACTTCAAGCACATCCTCTAAGCCCATGGATTTCATCAGTTTTTTGAGCTTTTGAGCAGTTCGATGTGACACTAGATGGGTGATACGAGGAAGGACGTAGACCCAGTCGTGAAAACGTACCACCATGGAGTGGGGCTTAATGAGTGGGATGGCATTCCAGCCCAATTTATCGGTGATGAAAGCCGCTAAAGTTTCAGGAGTGATCACCGAGTTGGGCCAGGCTACTTCCATAAAACAGTCGTAATCTTTTTTCCGAGGATTCCAGCTGTAACCTGCTCCCCCATTTTCTGCCAAGAGATGCCAGCGTTTGCGTTGAACCTCAGGATTTGATGAGTTCTTAAAAATGTGATCGATTTTTTTATCAATATCAGGTTTAGACCGGCCTGTACATAAGGCAAGGGGCACCTCAGGTGGAAGATTGTTAAGAACCGTGCAGAGGCTTTCCGGCACCGTCCATCGTGAAAACTCCGTGAGCGTGCCATCAATGTCGAAGGCAACAGCTTTATAGCGATGTTTAAGGGCAGCTTTATAGGCTTTTCCTTGGGCGGCGGAGAGGAATTTCATGGACCTTCTTTGTATCAAAACCTAAACTTTTTTGCAAAGTACCAATGTGTTGACATACATTAAAACAATGTTACTATTTATTACACGTCTTGATCTTAGGATTAAGTTTATATGTCAAATCAAAAAGCAGACCTTAAAACCTCATTCGACCGCTGTCAAAAAGAAGCTGAGAATGCCTTGTGGGCTACTCGTGGATATGATCGGCAGATGGCTGATTCCTTGCGTGCTAGTGAAGATAGCTTTGCTCGTGTTAGTCGTCCAGCCTACTTTGCTATTGTAAAAGCACTCAGTGGTTTACTTGGCAAGACCGATGCGATCCTGGATTTATATTCTGGTGATTCTTTAGTACCAGTAACGCTAGCGCATGCAGGAGGCCTCAGAAAAATCTTTTTAAACGACGTGTACTCAGCTGGTGAGATGGCCAGCGTAGGGAAGAGCCTTGTTCGCCGTATGGGACTGCAATCAAGAGCACATTTTATTGATACACCCTTAAGTAGAAACACAAAGCCTGATTTTTTTAACAACTGTCCAACCACAGTTAGTATAGTAAATACAGGTCTTTCCCTTCCAACCAAGCTACAAAGGTCCCCCTCAACCGAGGGTCTTATTCGTCAGGATGATTATGTGACCCCTCACTACTTCCCACTTGCAGGGAAAGGCTTTCAAGTAGAAGATGTGCTCAATTTTTTGGCCACTATTCTTCGTAAACAAACTGATTTAGTTTTTGCTGATATAGTACCTCCTTCTAAATGGACTCAGGCAGGTGACTTGGAAACAAGCGCTCGTAGCGAATTTGGCAATCTAGTTGCCTCGACTCCTTGGACTTTAGAGCAACTGAACCAAGTACCAGGTCGAGCCATTGTAGTTGGCCGTTTAAAAAAAGCTGCTCAGTAATTTTTGATCTGTTTGAGCTCGTTGAGCGCGTTCATGGCGTCCAGCGGTGTCATGCTATTGAGATCCATGGATTTAAGACGCTCGAGCGCAGGGTGCGTGACTTTGCCAGGCTCTTTTATAGAAGCGTGAGGACGTGCAAAGAGGTCGAGCTGGTTCTCGGGAACTTTTTTCCCGGTTTGGATTTTTTCGTTTTCAAGATTGTGGAGAAGCTCTTTGGCGCGCTCAATGAGTGGTTCGGGGAGGCCAGCCAGGCGAGCCACTTCAATTCCGTAGCTTTGATCAATGCCGCCTTCCTTGATTTGATGCAGAAAGAGAACGCCGCGCGCCGTCTCTTGGACATCCACGCAGAAATTCTTTGCGCGCGGCAGCTTTTCGGCGAGCTGAATCAGCTCGTGGTAGTGCGTTGCAAAGAGCGTGAATCCGCGGACAGAGTCATGCAGGTGTTCCAAAATTGCCCACGCAAGGCTGAGTCCATCGTAGGTGCTGGTTCCACGCCCCACTTCGTCCAAAATAATGAGACTGCGAGCGGTGGCGTGATTCAAAATGTAGGCAGATTCTTGCATCTCCACCATGAAGGTAGACTGTCCACGCATGAGGTTGTCGCTGGCTCCCACGCGGGTGAAGATACGGTCAAAGACACGCATACGCACTGATTCAGCCGGCACAAAAGATCCAATTTGAGACATGAGCACAATCAGCGCCACTTGGCGGAGGTAGGTCGACTTTCCACTCATGTTTGGGCCCGTGATGAGGTGCACTTCGTTCATGTCTGCTTCGAAGGCAGAAGAGTTCGGTACAAACGATTGCTCAAAGGTCTGCTTTTCCACCACCGGGTGGCGACCTGCTTTGATTTCTAAAATATTTTCGCGGGCGAACTCGGGGCGGCAGTACCGGTTTCGACGCGCTACGCTGGCAAAGGAAAGTAGCACATCTAGCTTCGCGAGCACATTGGCGTTTTCTTTGATGAAGTGAATTTTCTTAAGGGCATCTTCACGAACATTCAGAAAAAGTTCGTACTCCAGTGCCTTGCTGCGTTCTTCCGCGGTCAGCACTTTATCTTCGTATTCTTTTAACTCGGGCGTGATGTAGCGTTCACCGTTCGTGAGCGTTTGTTTTCGAATGTAGTGCGCAGGCACCTGATCCACCTTCCCTTTGCTGACTTCAATGTAGTAACCAAACACGCGATTGAAACTTACTTTGAGCGTGCTAATTCCGGTAGCAGCGATTTCTTGTTCTTCAATGCGGCGGAGTGCAGACTTGGCGTCTCGCATCAGGGTGTGCAGTTCGTCGAGGCCCGGGTGAAAACCGGACTTTATGAGACCTCCTTCAGTGAGGCGGAGGGGTGGCTCATCGACAATCGCACTTTTGATGAGAGCGACGAGTTCGTCGAGCGGATGCAGCCGATCACGCAGTTTTTGCAACAAAAGCGCCTGAGCTCCGCCTAGGGTGTTTTGCACGTGAGGAAGCCGCTCGAGTGCATCAGCAAGCCCCACTAAATCTCGCGCATTCCCCACACTCCCACTGAGTCGACCCATCAGTCTTTCCAAATCGCCCAGCCCGTCCAATTGGTCTTCCAGCGAGTGGCGCATGTCTTCATCCTTCAGCAAATTTTCTACAGCCTCATGGCGACCTTCAATGGTGTCGCGTTTGAGCAGTGGCTCCGCAATCCAGCGACGCAGCAGTCGTCCACCCATCGAGGTTTTTGTGTCGTCCAAAATAGATAGCAAGGTACCAGTTTCTTGCTCCCCACGCAGTGTTGAAAAGAGTTCCAGATTTCGGATGGTCGCCTCGTCCAGCGGCATGAAGCTTTCGCGGTGGTATGCCGTGATTCGATCGATATGTCCAAGGCCTTCTTTTTGAGTGTCGAGCAAATACTTGAGGAGCACCGCTGAAGCTTGAATGGCAAAAGGCCAATGCGCTATTCCAAACACTTCCAAATTCGTCACACGGAAACTGCGCGTCAAAAATGT
>CAZUWE010000010.1:0-33902 GCA_964624175.1 uncultured Candidatus Peribacteria bacterium
CCATGAAGGAAGTAGGTTTGACCTTTGCTGTTTGTGACTGAGTAAGCCATAAACGATTTGGTTAAGGGTTAAACTAGCTCGATTATAGTAACCTGTTATCAGGTTGGGAAGCGCATCGCCTTGCAAAATCGAAATACTGTGGTGTTTTTCAGATCAGCTAACCTGTAATTTGGCTCTTCCTATAGTGGTCTTTTTAGGTTGGTTTATACCTTAAGTCTTCAAATGGTTTGACTTCAACCTGTATCTTCGTATACTAGCTTTGCCCTTTTTAGTGCGGTCCCATCGTCTAACGGTCAGGACAACAGGTTTTCATCCTGTAAATCGGAGTTCGATTCTCCGTGGGATCACCACATTAAAACCACCTTCAGGTGGCTTTTAAAAAAGCTCGACTCGACGGATTAATTATCCCAAAGTGCAAAGTGTGGATAAAGTTCAATTGGAGGGAAGTCAGAGTTGAGTTAAAATCAATTCACTTCACCACGCCATATGAAAAAATTCGCTTCTCTACTTCTTGCGCTCCTTGTTTTGAGTGGTTGTAGCCGTTTTGGAGGTAACGACTCGAGTGTTCCCACGCCAATGCCTAGTATGGGCATGGACTACGATGAGGCTGAAGAGTACTCCATGGCGGACCGCAGCATGATGGGCAGCGAAAGTGGATACATGGCGGACGCAGAGCAAAAAGTGGTCAAGACGGGAACGCTCAGCCTGCACATGGAGGATGTGCGAGAAAGTGTAGATGCCATTAAAGAACAGGTGAATGCGTGGGGGGGTGAAGTGACCAACTCAAACATCACTCGTTATGACAACTCGTACTATGGTACGCTCACGGTTCGTGTGCCTTCAGATCAATTCGATGCCGCGCTTGCAGGACTCAAAGAAATGGCGGTATATGTCGAGAGCGAGTACACCAACGCAGATAACATCACCGAGGTGTACATGGATCTGGAAACGCGACTCAATAACTTGAAAGAAGAGGAGGCTCAATACTTAGCAATTTTGGATAAAGCAGTAACGGTGGAGGAGATTTTACAGGTTACAGACTACCTTTCTAACGTTCGTTATGAAATTGAAAGCTTGGAAGGGCAGCTCAAGTACTACGATACCAATGTGGACTACTCAACTATTTCGCTTACTCTCACTGAAGATGAAAGTGTAGAGGCGACTCAAGAAACTTGGCGTCCTCTTAGCACCTTCCGAGAAGCCCTCAGTGATTGGATGGTATTCCTACAGGACTTTGCTGATGCGGGAATTTACCTAGTTATCTTTGGATGGCCCCTTGCGCTGATTCTTCTTGGAATTTGGCTTTGGAAGCGCAGCCACCGAAAGACCCGCAAGTAGTTCTTTGTTTGGCCATTGGCATATCTCAAAGAGCGGGCAGCTGCCGCACTTAGGCTTATAGGCCGTGCAGGTTTTTCGTCCATGATAAATCAACTGCAAATGCAGCTTCGACCAATGTTCCGGTGGTACAGCTGCTTTTACTTGGCGCTCGGTCTTGTCGCGGTTCGTGCCTGAGTTTGCAATGCCGAGTCGATTGCACACGCGGTGCACATGTGTATCCACAGGAAAGGCAGCTTTGTGGAACCACTGTGACTGGATCACTTGAGCGGTTTTTGCCCCCACGCCGGGAAGTTTGACGAGTTCTTCAAACTCACTAGGTACAAAACCTTTCTCACTTAAAATGCGCGCTGTTTCTGTAATATTTTTGGACTTGGCATTGGCGTAGGTACACGAGTAGATGCGTTTACGGAGCTCTTCGAGTCCCAGCGCCAAAATATCCTCAGGAGTGCAGGGCCGATCTGCTGGAAAAATTCCGGGGGTAATTTGGTTCACACGTTCATCGGTACACTGTGCCGATAAAATCACCGCAACCAAGAGTTCAAAAACGCTTCGGTGGCGAAGCGGTGGTTGAGGGTCTGGGAACTGCTGATCGAGGATTTTTAGGAGAGAATCAATCATTGGCTCTCGAAGGAGTGTCGGGGTTTTCGGCTAAACTGCCGCCTTCTACATAGGAAAGATCGTGGTTTTCAGCTACGTGCATTTTTCGAATAACCGTGTTCTGTTCCAAGTTGATGAAGGACTGGGCTTCCACTACTTGTCGGTCTAATTTTCTAAGATCTGACTGCAAGGATTCGTAGTTGGTTTGAAGTTCCTTGAGCTCGTATCCACGAGCAGGTGCACGGCTATTCATGTACAGGTAGCTGCTTGTGGTGGCAATTCCCAAGAACAACAGAGCACCCATCAAAACTCGATAGGTGTTTCGAATCTCAAGGGAAAGTGGCTTGCGGCTGCGTTTCCACTTGAAAGGACGGACTGTTCGCAGGAGGGGGTCTACCATCGGGGATTATTGTAAACCCACGGGTCTGAAAAGGGAATAAAAAATACACAGGAGGCATTAAAGTTCATGTATGCCGACGGGGGATTTTTTATTCCCTTTTCAAAACCTCAACTCTAACATTCAAAATCCCTGAAGAGAGACTTGCCAGCTCTTCAAAGGCTGCTGGAGTTAAGTCAATCACATAGCCCGTGGTGTACGGTCCTCGATCCACTACTTCAACGTCTACATAAGTGTTGTTTTCCAGGTTGGTTACGCGAACAATGGTGCCAAAGGGCAGGGTTTTGTGAGCGGCTTGGTAGCCATAGGCTTCAAGAGCTTTACCCGAAGCCGTGTTGTGACCGTCGTAACTGTAACCGTAGTAAGAAGCAATTCCGTACTCGGCCCCTGCCTGATAAGGTTCCGTTTTGAAACGGTAAAGCAGATCGGCGAGTTCACCTCGGCTGAGAGGATCTGCTGGTAGGTAGTCGCCGCTGGCATCGGGAACAATCAGTGCGTGTTCTTCCCCATAAGCCATGTAGGCGCTGTACCAGTAGTCGTTTGCCACTCCAGGGAGTTCCGATTTCATATCGTTTGCCAAGATCAGCATTTTAAGCGCCTCGGCTCGGTTCACCGTACTGAGAGGTGCCAGAGTGCCATCATCGTTTCCTGTCATAATGCCTTTGTTCACGGCGGTGTTCACATAATCCATGTACCAAGCATCTGCTTCCATGTCAGGGAAACCAGCGGTTTCTTCCCATCCCAGTTCCACTTCGCTCGCTTCCAAAATCATCTTTAAAGCTTCTACACGGCTCACATCGTTTTCAGAACGAAAGGTATTGTCTTCGTAGCCGCTCACGTAACCCGCTTGAGTCATGTAATAGATGCCGTCGTAGTAGGCGTCCTTTTCAGGCACATCGGTGTACCAACTGCTTAAAGCTCCGGAGGTAACGCCGGGGGCTAGTAAGATGGAGATGAGAATGGTGCTCAGTAGAGCGAGGGGTTTCATTGGGCACTCGGCGGTGGCCGAGAGTTACGCTTTATACTTAATCACTACCTGACGGTAGTTTCCTTCACCGACACTTTCGGTGACCAAATTGTTGTATCCTTTGTTTTTGATCATCATGTGCACGAGTCTGCGGAAGTAAGGAGACATAGGAGGGAGGGCTGCCTGAACTTTGGTGGTCTCCACCTCTTTCATCTTTTGTTCAGCGATGGTGAGTACATTTTCTTCTTGGCGTTTGCGGTAGTTGTCTACGTCAAAGGCCACAGTGATGTCTTCACCGAATTGCTTGTGAAAAATCACTGTCAAAATCTTTTGCATGGCTAGGAGGTTCTCTCCGTGGTGCCCAATCAAAAGGCTAGGTTCTTCAGATACTGAGTTGACTCGAAAGTTATTGGGCTCTGTTTCCTCGACCTCAATGTCGGTGAAATCGATACCGAGCTTTACAAGAAATTCAGATACGAGCTTTTTAATTTGCTTTTCCATTGTGACGATTAATGACTCTGATTTGAACGTCGTCCGTAGGGGACGGAGTTTTTGAGCCTCCTTTATTTACCACAAGTTGTTGGAGGATGCCATAGGAAGTTGAAGTAGCCCAGTAAATTCCCACGGCAGCAGGCAGTCTAGCAGAGAAAATAGCTATCATAACAGGCATAATGTACTTCATCATCTTGTTTGCCATTTCCATCTCATTTGGAGCTTTTTTCTCCTCTTTTTCTCCTTTCTGTTTCTTACGCTTGTAGGTCATCAAGGTCATTTGAATGAATTGCAGACCTCCCACAATGATGGGCATCACAATGGCGCTTCGTGTTAACAGGTTGAACCCAAAGAAAGTGGGGTCTATTTCGTGAAGTGCGAAGTCAGGTAAGAAATCGTAGATCAAAATAGTTCGGTCAGGCGAAAGTCCTCCTGAAATCACACTGTAGAGAGCAATCAAAATAGGAAGCTGAATTAGGAGTGGTAAACAGCTCGAGAGAGGGTTTACCTTGGCTTCCTTCCAAAGGATCATGGTTTCTTGCGCCAAGCGCGCTTGGTCGTTGGCATAGGTTTTCTTGAGTTCCTCCAGGCGAGGTTGAATCTCTTGCATGCGGCGCTGCGCCTTCATGCTCTTTTGAGAAGGAATGAGGAGCACAGTTCGAATCGCGAGGGTGAGCAAAATCACTGCCCATCCCAATGGATGTCCTGGTAGGTAAATCAGAATCGCAACAAGAACATTTAAGAGAGGTTGATAAATAATGGTGCGCCACATTTTTGTGATGACCCCAGGTTCATGGATTTGGAATTCAGGAGTGCTGTAGACCACAGTCATTTCAGGGTAGGTATTACTGGGGTCAGGTAGCTCCAACCGAAGTTTGTAACGTCCTACCTCGCCAAAGTACGAATAGCTGTATTGAATGAGGCTAACCGTTTCTTTTTCACCCGCCTGGATGGTGAGGGTTTGGTCCTCGGTACATTCAGGTAGATGCTCGCTGCTAACGGGTACAAAACCCTCGTTTTCGTATCGCTCAACAGTGAAAGGTGCTTGCAAGAACTTACCCTCCGGGCTGTCCACACAAGGCCAGGTAATATCAATGGCTTCAGTGGTATTATTTTGAAGGATCACCCGGATGTCTTTTCCGGTCGCATACTCTGTTTTCATTGTTTTTATCCCCACATTCCCGCTGTCCAACACGGCATCCCCTCGGTTTCCCTGGAAATACTGTAAAATCATGAACGTCACCAGGAAAACGAACAGGTAGGGCAGGATATTGAATTTTTTCATTAGAGCTGGGTGAGGATGTCTCGCAGGTTCCTGTTCAGGTCGTCATAACTTGCCTGAGGAACGGGTTTGCGTGCGATGAGCACTATATCAAACTTGGGCTCGGCTGGCACGAGACTTTCTTTATCAAGAATTCGGATGATCTCGTAGATTTGGCGGCGCTTGCGATTCCGTTTTACGGCAGATTTTTCCAGTTTTTTGCTCACTATTACGGCGAAGCGGGTTCGATCCAAGCCATTTTCCTGTTTAATCAGGATAAAAAAAGGAAAGGAGCTAGATTTTCCTTCCTTTAAAAGGGCCTGAATGAGTGACTTACCCTGGATGCGTTTATTTCGTTTCAGCACGACGTACGGATACCGTGAGTTTGTGGCGTCCCTTTGCACGTCGGCGATTCAAAACCTTCTGTCCATTTTTAGTAGACATGCGCTTCAGGAAGCCATGGGTTCGAGCTCGTTTGCGTCTTTTAAGTTTTCCTAGCATAAGAGTAATTTAGCTGGGTGATTGTAGGCAGCGCAAGGGGTAAAGTCAAGCACACTATTTGCTTAAAGCTTATTTTTTAAGTAGAATCACCCCTTCAAGTCTTGCCAATCAGGTTCAAACTTTGTAGAGTAATCCTAAGAATCGATTCATTATGTTCCTACAGCTTCAACAAGAATCCCTTGTCCTCGGACGAAAGCCAGTTGGTTTCACCGAGCACTATTACACTGAATGGGATGATGGTCTTGGAAAAGATAAAATCGCTCTTTTCCTCCTTATCTCAATCAACAGCACTCAAGTTCCCGGCACGGAAGTGGCTAAGGAGGCCTTCCAGCTTCTGCAAGACCACTTCTTGGATGACCTATCAGGAGACCCTTACGACCGTTTTGAAGCGGCTCTGCGTGAGATCAATGGAATGATCAATGAAAAAGAGAAGGAACTTGGGCTCAAATTCATTCCCAATGTGAACGTTATTATTGGAGTGATTCAAAAGGATGCGCTTTACCTTTCTCAACGTGGGGAGGCAGCGGGTTATTTGATCCGCAAGCGCCACGTGAGCTCTATTACTGAAGGACTGTATGACGAAAAGAATAAGGAAGAGCTTTTCCAAAATATTGCCAGTGGAGGGCTGGAGGTAGGGGATAGCACTGTTTTTGTGACGGGACCTCTTATTCAATACGTAACCCCCAACGATCTTTCTAAGATTTTCTCTGAGCAACCGCTCAGCGAAGCTATGCGAGAACTCGACGACCTTCTACAGAATGATATGGAAGAGCAAATGACACTCTTGTCGTTTGAAGTTTTAGAAAAGACCGAATCTATTATGGCCACCGTTACTCAGGACGAACATGGCATGGTGGTAGAAGCCGATGAAGAGGAAGAAGCGCCTCGGCATCCTGTGCACTCACGTATGAACGAAGAAGAAGATCGCCCTAAGGCTAATAAGGTAAATAAAGGGCTTGAAGCTCTGCGAAAGTTCGCGGCTCGCCAAGAAAGCTGGGCTTTTATGGATCGTGTTCGTGCCTGGGATAAGAAGAAGCTGCTGATTGCGATGGGAAGCATTGCTGCCGTGTTGGTTTTGGGAATTTTCCTTCTCAATACCTTCCTTGGTAAGCAACGTGTCATGCAAGAAATGGCTGACAAACTGGCTTTGGCTGAAGAGAACATCATTCAAGCAGAAACTCAGGGAGCTTTTGATAAAGCAAAGGCAAATGAATTGCTCGACCAGGCTGAAGACCTCGCCGTAGAAGTGCTCGATTCTGGGTACAGCGGGGGGGAGGCTAGCCAATTACTCGATGAAATTGAGAAGGAACGCGACGCCATTGATAACGTGCAAGATGTGAGCGACGAAGTGCGTTTGGTAGCGGATCTCAGCGATAAACTTTCTGGAGTGCCACTCATTGGAGTGGAACCTTATGGAGATCGCATTGTGGCATACACTGCTCAAAATGCGTACCAAATTTTGCTCGATCAAGTGGAGGATCCAGATCTGTTGGATGCTACGGATAAAGTGAATGCGGGAGAATTCTTTGATGACTACGACAGCATTGTGATGACCACCGCTGGAGGAAACTTGGTTGAATACACTGATGGCAATGCTCAACTCGCTGATACGGCGGATGTAACCTGGCACACCGGAGTGGATATCGCAACCTATTCAAACAAGGTTTATATCTTGGATCCTGCATCGAACCAAATCTGGCGCTACCAACGTGGTACCGATGGATACGGAAGCGCAGCAGGCTACTTCTCGAGCGAAATTGACCTTTCAAAGGCTGTTTCTATGGCTGTGGATGGAAGTGTTTGGATTCTGGGTAGCGATGGATCTTTGGTTAAGTACCTCAGCGGAAGCTTGGTTGAATACGGAATCAAGAAGGCACCTCTCAACTCAATGGAAGGAGCGACCATGGTTTACACCGAACTCGGTATGAATCAGATCTACGTGCTCAATCCTAAAGCCAATCGAATCTTCATTTACGACAAGAGTACTAAGAACGACGACCTCACATACAATGCTCAGTACGTATTTGAAGACCTCAAGGGGGATATGGTGGACTTTTACGTAGATAAAGACCGCGATGTGATTGTGCTCTTAACGACACAAGCGCTCTACGAACTGAGCTTCGGAAATTAAACATGTACGAATCAGAAGATTCATTTCAAGCACTGGATTTAATTGATGATCCGTTGGTGAGCGTCACTTTGGAGGTTCAAGGTCATTTGAGGCGATTGATATCTGCAGATCACCCTTATGACGATCCGTTGCCTGATAATGTGGATGAAAACTTTGATCCTGCCATTAGACGTCAATTTGCTGCAATCGTCTCAAGGGTTATGACTGCCAAGCAAAACGGTTTGGATCTGGATCTCTCCGAGGTATTTACTCCTGTGATGCCAAGGAAAAGCGCGGTTGCAGTCGAGTATGTGGGAGATCATAGAAAGTTTCTGGATTCACTCGAGAGTGACCGCACTAAGTTGGCTGGCTTTCTTCGTAAAAAAGCTGTTTTGCTTAGGGGTGTAGACTGGACTCCACCAGCGGCATTATTGCCGAGTGGGTGGGAGACAGTTGATAGACAAGGCTTGTTGCCATTTCATACGGATGGCATGGATGTCCCTAGATCTAGTATTTTGGCACTTCACTGTTCAGCTGATGTTGATCCAGGATCCTGGCTTACGGGGCTTGCTACCTTTGAGCCATGCTTGTCAGTTAATCACGCACTGTTCCAGCCCAGTGTCTCAGGTTATATCGATCTTTTTAAAAATTTCTCCGTACATAGAGGATTTGGTAGTATCTTAAGTGCAGCCAAGGCGGCAGAGAGTGCCAAGGACGAGGCTAAGCTACTCGAAGTATTGGGCCATACAGCAGGCTTGACAGATGTGATTCTGAAAGATCCCGAAAGGATGGTTGGCTTTCAAGCAGAGAGCCTAAGGTTGTTGAAATCTTATTATGGTAGGAACGCTCCTCCTGTCTATCTGCATGCTTGGCAACCAGGTGACCTCTTGCTAATTTCCCACTGGTTTTTTCATGGGCGTTTTGCGAGTGGCAAGCTCGTCGAAACAGATGGGACTCTTTTGAGAGCCATTATTTAATCTGAAGCCAGCTAAACTTGTTTTGCTATTTGTAATTCCTCGTTCGTAGGAATGACGAGCACATTCATAAAAGAATTGCGGTGCGAAATTTGCACCGCATTTTTTTTGTTGGCACGGGGGTCGAGCTTGAGGCCAAAGGATTTGAAGTAGCTGCAAATTTGCTCACGCAGGTAGAAAGCGTTTTCACCGATTCCGGCCGTGAAGACGATGGCATCGGGAGGACCTCCGAGCGCAGCAAAGTAGCTGTAAATAATTTTAGCCATTTGGTAGCTGAAGACTTCGAATGTGCGTTTAGTTCCCGGGCTGCGTTTATTGGCCCACAGAGTGCGCACATCAGATCCGAGCTCGGAAAGTCCCTTGAAGCCAGATTCTTTTTCAAGGAGCTGATGCACGTCTTCGGCGGAGTTTTTTTGCAGGAGGTGGAAGACGATGGCGGGATCGATGGTTCCGCTGCGAGTGCCCATCATAGGTCCTTCTAAAGGAGTGAAACCCATGGAGGTGTCGAGGGAGCGGCCATCTTTGATGGCGCAGACGCTCACACCATTGCCGATGTGACAGGTGATGAGACTGGCGTGTTTGTTATTCAGGAACTCCGCGGCCTGCTGCGCCACGTATTGGTGGCTGGTGCCGTGGAAGCCGTAGCGGCGGATTTGCTTCTTTTTGTAGAGTGAAAAGGGCAGGCCGTAGAGGAAGGCTTTTGGGGGCAAGGTTTGATGAAAAGCAGTGTCGAATACAGCAACATGTTTGGCTTTGGGTAGCAGTTTTTTGCAGGCCTCAATGGCGCTGAGATTTGCTGGATTGTGCAAGGGCGCGAGGCTTGAAAGCTTCTTGATTTCAGCAATGGTTTTTGGTGTGAGCTTGGTGGCTTTGTGGAAGCGCTCTCCGCCGTGCACCACGCGGTGACCCACCTTGTTGATTTCATTTAAGTTCTTCACAGCTCCATCTAGCATCAGGCGCCTCAGCCCATAGTCCATGGCCTCTTGGTGGTTCTTGGCATGAACGGTGTTTTTTTCCTCGCGGCCGTCGTCAAAGGTGCGGCGGAAGGCACAGGTCTTTTGGCCTATGCCGTCGATGTGGCCCTTGTAGAGCCGTTTAAACTTCCCATCAAAAAGCGCAAAGCGGAGGGAAGAGGAGCCGGCGTTGATGACGAGTATTGCCATACAATGTTTACCATACCATTTTCCTTTCCATTTGAAAAAACAAGCTTTAGAATCTTTTCTTAACTTCATTCATGATACAAGCTCCCCAGCCCGCTCCGTGGCCGCTTATTACTGAGTTCACCCTCCGTGAACTGGATGCACGAATAACGGTAGGACCTCAAAATTATGTACGTGATGGCGTGGTCCGAGTATTGGGAGCGGGGGTGGAGCAAGTTTTTACTTTTTCGAGGGATGGCAGTTTGTCCACCAATGGCCAGACCTACCCAGATTTTGATGAAAGAGATACTGAATTTACACTGCCAACTGAGGCGGTGCGAATTCCTGGCATTCAAATTTTTTATAATGTGAAACGAGGTTGGCTTCGCGTGGAGCGCACGGCAGAGTGGGGAGAGCCTCTCGAGATAAAGGTGGATTTTCCTGGTGCTGTGGCGCTTCAGCCTATGCCTCGTTACCCTCGCTGGCGTTAATCTTTTGGTATTCTGAAGAAGGCGTAGTAGAATTTTTTCAGCTTACCTCACGCCATGACCAAAACGGACACACAAGCGCTTCATTGGATGAAACTTTATTTGCGTTACACGGATTATATTGGAGCCGCGCAGCTTTACTTGAAAGACAATTATTTTCTTAAAGAGAAACTCACGCCCGAGCACATCAAAGAACGCATCTTGGGACACTGGGGAACGGTGCCCGGACTGAATTTTATTTATGCGAATTTGAATTACTTGGTGTGGAAACATGACTGCGAAATGATGCTGGTCACGGGGCCTGGCCACGGAGCGCCAGCGATTTTAGCGAACTTGTTTGCAGAAAAAACGATGGGTGAGTTCTATCCAGAGTTTCCTCGCGACGCGAAGGGAATGGGACAGCTCATTCACGACTTTTCTTGGCCACATACTTTGTTTCCAAGCCACGTAACCCCAGGAGTGCCTGGCTCCATTTTAGAAGGAGGAGAATTGGGTTATAGTCTTGCAACTGCGTATGGGTCGGTGATGGACAATCCTAACTTGATCACCGCGGTGGTTGTGGGAGATGGAGAGGCGGAAAGTGGACCGATTGCGGCAGCTTGGCATAGCAATAAATTTTTGAACCCTCGCACGAGTGGAGCGGTGCTGCCCATTGTGCACATCAATGGTTATAAAATTTCCAATCCAACGATTTTTGGTCGGATGGATGACAAAGAGCTCCGCTCACTTTTTGTGGGTTACGGCTACGAGCCTTTCATTGTGGAGGCGCCCAATTTGGAGAAGAAAATGATGGCAGCAATGGAGGCTGCTTACCAAATCATTCGCAAGAATCAAAAGAAAGCACGTGCAAGCAAGAAGCCACTTTTGAAACCCAAATGGCCCGTGATTTTGCTGCGCTCTCCGAAGGGCTGGAAGGGAATTCAAAAGTTCCATGGACACAGTGTGGAAGGTTCTTTCCATGCACACGGAGTTCCGGTGGATCATCCTAAACAAGATCCCATGGCACTCAAGGCCATTGAGCAGTGGCTAAAAATTTATAAAATTCAGGAGCTGGTGGACGCACAGGGTCGTCCTAAAAAAGAAGTCGTAGAGTTCGTACCGACGGGAGGGAAACGCCTTGGAATGTGTAAGCATGCCATTGGTGGAAATATGATGAAGCCGCTCAAAATTCCGGCGCTCGGAAAGATGGCGCTACGCGTGAATAAGCGCGGCTCTTTACAGTCCGGAAGCACACCCGTGGGTGGAGAGTTTTTGCGAGAACTCATTCGACTCAACCCAAATAATTTCCGCATTTTCTGCCCCGACGAACTAGAGTCCAATTTGTTTAAGTCGGTGTTCGAAGCGAGTGGGCGAGGCTTTATGTGGCCGTTGAATAAAAACGACGAAAAAATGCAGCCCGACGGGCGCATCCTTGAAATGCTTTCGGAGCACACGCTCCAGGGCTGGATGATGGGATACACACTCACGGGGCGATTTGGATTTTTCTCGAGTTACGAGGCGTTCCTCACCATCATCGCTAGCATGGTGGATCAGTATGCAAAATTCCTAAAACAAAGCTTCAAAGTGAATTGGCGAAAGCCCGTGCCACCGCTCGTGTACCACTTGGGAAGCGTGGGATGGAGGCAAGAGCACAATGGGTACTCGCACCAAAATCCAAGTTTTGTGAGCAATGTTTTGCAAAAGCACGGTGAATTTTGCCAGATTTATTATCCTGCTGACGCGAACAGTTTCTTGGCTTCGCTTGAAGAGGCATTCCAACGTCCCAACACCATTAGTGTGATTGTGGCGGACAAGCGTGAAGTGCCACAGTGGCTGACGCTGCAAGAAGCTCGTGAACAAGCAAAGAAAGGAATTGGAATTTGGGACTGGGTAGGTGGGAAAGAAGCCAGCAAAAATCCCGATGTAGTGCTCGCTTCCGCAGGTGATTACATGACACAAGAAGCGCTCCACGCCGTGAAACTCTGCAAAGAACTCGTCCCCGAAATGAAGATTCGTTACGTGAATATTTCCGAGCTCACGGGTATGTGCATGGGTGATTATTGCAAAGTAAGTCATGCATGCATCACAGCTGAAAGTGTGGAGAAATATTTCACTAAAGATAAACCTGTGGTGATCAACTACCATGGCTACACCAACGACATGGAACAAATTCTATGGCCGTTTGTGAACCCTCAACGATTTAGTATCCACGGCTACCAAGAACGTGGAAGTACAACCACTCCATTTGATTTGAAGGTAACGAATGAAGTGGATTTCTATCACCTCACCATGGACATGGTTACTCGAGCAGCGAAGCACAATAAAGCCGTGGCAAAAAAGAAGGACGGCATTATAAAAATGTTGAAGCAAAAAATTGTGGATCACCAAAAGTACATTACAGAAATGGGAGACGATCCTAAGGAAGTAAAGCAACTTAAATGGTAAAACACGTCGTCATTTTGGGGGCGGGAGTTGCTGGCCTTCACTGCGCTCAAAGACTCGCAAAGAAAGCTCCAGCAGGTTTGCGGATTACTCTCGTGGACCAAAGTGATGTGCACGTTTTGCGTGCCGATTTATACGAAGTGGCAACGGCTTTCAATAAGGAAATTACCGAGGAGTGTATGGTGCAGCTCAAGTCAACTGTGGCCACGCCCATAATGAGCTTGATCGATCCCGACCGCGTGCAATTTTTGCAAGATAGCGTAGTGAAAATCGAACCAAAAAAGAAAACCATTTTACTCAAAAAATCTAAAGCACTTAAGTATGATTTTCTGGTGGTTGCCATGGGAAGCATCACGAATTTTTTCAAAGTGCCGGGCATTGAAAAACATGCCTATCCTCTTAAATCGGTGCACGAAGCCCTTGCTATAAACTGTGCACTCGATCACCTTTTTTACGAGCAGTGGAAAAAGAAAAAACAGAGACCTCTGTACATCACAATCGGGGGAGGCGGAGCGACTGGTGTTGAGATGGCCAGTGAACTGCATGCCTCACTAAAAAAGCTGTGTAAAAAGTACAAATTTCCTCGTTCAAAAGTTCATGTCCAACTGATTCAAAGTGGACAAGATTTGGGTGGGCTAGATGACAAGGGTACGGAACGTATTTTAGAGCGTTTGGAACGCATGGGAGTATGCGTCTACCGTGGATATAGAATCACTAAAGTTACGGCTGAAAACGTAGTGATGCTCGACTCAAAAAAGAAACAAAAGAGCTTGGCATCAAGCATGCTCATTTGGACCGCAGGAGTGAAAATTCATCCTGTGATTGAACAGTCACTTGGTGATGCAAAAAAAGGGGGAGCAATTGCAGTCACCCCTGCACTTGAGTCCCAAGCATGGCCGCACATTTTTGCTGCGGGAGATAACGCATTTTTTGAAGATCCAGATAGAGTTGGGTCTCGCGTCCCCATGCTTGCGCACCTCGCGTGGGAAGAAGGAAATGCAGTGGCCGAAAATATTATTCGCTCGCTCAAAAAGGAATCCCTGAAGTCTTACCGGCCTGGCGATGCCTGGATAATTTTGCCACTAGGGGGAAAATTTGCTCTCTTTAAAGTCGGTCCTTTTTTAATCTCTGGGTTTGGTGCTTGGTTTCTTCGCCGCCTAGTGATTTTACGCTACCATCTCTCAACCATGTCTTTCCGACGTGCCTTTAGTAAGTGGCGCAAGGGTGGACAGATTTTTGAGCGGAATGATTAGGGTGAACCTCCGCTACTTGTATGGAACTTAAGATTCTTTGAACAGCCTCAGGTGTGGATCGAAGCGGTATTTGGTCATGCCCCAAATGAGAGGCCCCCACGCCCAGCATATAAATATTCAGAGGTCCCTTGTCTCCCATCAACTGATGAGAGCCGTTGATTACAGGGAAGCCGTTCTTTAACTCGACGCCTTGCGCGAGAAGTCTTTGTGCAAAGGGAAGACGAGCAAAATCGTAAGCAAATCCAGTACAAAGTAAAACACGATCCACTTCTAAACTTGTGCTGGCTGATAAAGAAAGTTCTATTCCACCGGTCACTTCATCCGCTCGTCCTACTTTTGTGCGATTGTGGAAAGTTATGTCTAGGCCACTTCCTAAAATACCTGGTAAAAAACGCTCAGCCAACTCTTTAAACTCTCGATTTGGAGCGCCTTTTCTTCCACTCAACTTTTCCTCTATATCTCCATCTTCGATCAAATGAACTTTTGCCCCGATTTTTAAGTTCTTAAAGGTGGTTAAACTGCTGTAGGCAGCAGGTCCAGCCCCAATAATCGCAACACTTCGTGCGCCTGCAAGCCAAGCAGCCATGTCTCTTTCGTGACGCAAAGATACTGGTTGATGTTGAACCAAGTGAGTTTGCCCAAGTAGTCCTGTGGGATCCCTTTGGAACTCCGTTTTCCCGTAACCCACCAATCCGGTCGATAAAACCACATTGTTTGCTCGCCGCATTCCTTTGCTTGTTTCCAGTAAGTAGCCGCAGCCTTCTTTGATTGGGTGAATATCGCTCACAAAACAGTCAGACACGGCAGCATTTACTTTAGATTTCACTTTTCTTAAGTAAGCGCGCAAGTGACCCACTGTGGGGACCCTGCCCTCGAGCAAAGGATTTCTGCGAACCTGAGCAGGGCTGAGCCCACGCAAGAAGTCTTGAAAGCCTTCGCCAGACAAATTACTGAGCTCTAGATCAGAAGGGGTGATGGGCATGCGTTTGTTCATATGAGCGTCGTTCCACGTGCGTCCACAGTCGCCTGCCTCTAAAAGAAGTGAGTCCATGCCTGCCGCTTCTGCCTCACGTTGCAACATGAGGCCTTTGGGTCCGCCACCTACTACTATTGTTTCGAAATGTTCTTTTGATAACAGATTCATTTTTATCAAAATTTAAAAAGTCCTGGGAGTGTTTCTCTTAGCTTGGCTATACGCTTTGCTCTTTCTGCCTCTGGATCTTCCTCAAGTGCTTGAGGTTTTTCTAGCAAAGCTCGTCGACGCCTAGGTGGGTAAAGGCCAGGAAATTGTTCTTCCATACTTCGCTCCATAAAAAGTGGGTTAAAAAAATCCCCGCAGTTGGGTTGCAGGGTTTAATGTTTAAATTAAAAACCCCGCGCTAGTGAATAATCACGACTGCGAGGACAGACACATTCAATGCAGCAGGGGCTGCAAGATTTCCGAAAAGGGAAGATTGAAGTGTCATAGTAACCCTAAGATTACTGGGGCAATTTACTTTGTCAAATTAAATCCTTCGTTGTTCGCTTCTACCGTGGTGATCGCCGCCAGATTCACTATATCTTCGGCGCTGGACCCACGGGAAACCTCGTTCACTGGCAGACGCAGACCCTGCAAAATAGGTCCAATAGCCTTGGCACCAGCGAGGCGTTCCACCAACTTATAACCAATATTTCCCGCTTCTAGATTTGGGAAAATCAGTACGTTGGCTTTGCCAGCCACAGGCGAGCCTGGGTCTTTAAGAGAACCAATGCTATCAATCAGTGCCGCATCCACCTGCATTTCGCCCTCTACTGCCAGGTCTGGACGGCGTGATTTTACAAGTTCAGCTGCATCGTGAACTTTTTTTGTCAGTGGGTGTTCAGTGGAGCCGGCCGTAGAAAAAGAGAGCAGCGCAACCACGGGATCTACACCAAAGCGTTTAGCAGTTTCGGCGCTATCGATGGCGATGTCTGCCAGGGTAGGCACATCGGGGTCAATATTGAGAGCGCAGTCGGCAAAGAGCAGAATGCCACCGTTGGCTGCATCTGCGTTCACCGACTCTGGTAGCACCATAAAAAAGAAGCCGCTCACTTTGTGGAACTTCTCCTTGGTTTTTATGATTTCGAGTGCAGGCAAAATGCGCTCACGGGAGGCCGCAGTAGGTCCGGCAATCATCCCATCCGCTAGACCCTCGTGTACCATCATGGTGGCAAAGTAGTGGGGGTTGGCCATTTTGCTACGAGCTTCGTCTTCCGAAGCGCCGCGCAGTTCCATGAATTTTTTTACAAAGTCTTCATAGTGTGGGTTTGCAGCCGGATTCTCAAAAGTCACCGGCAAGGCCAGCCCTTCACGCTCAATCATTTCAATAGCTTCTTTAACACGAGGTTCATTGCCCTCCGCAAAAACAATCCGCTTCGGATTTTGTTTCGCACGTACCCAAATTTGTTGGAGGAAAGCTTCCATCAGTTTCCAATGGATTTCACGTCCGTGATGGCTTGATTCACAGCATCGGTAGCGTTGATAACAGAGTCCTTGGCCTTGTTCACTTGGTCCACGGTTTCTTCCACACCTTCTTTAATGTCCACAGCCTCCTGTTTTAAATTCTCTGCGGCTTCTAAAGTTTCCTGAGTGGCTTTGTTTACTTTGTCACAACCAGAAAGCAGAAGGAGGGCGGCGAGGAGGAGCGTGGAGAGTTGGCGCATTAGGTATTTTGATTCTGTTCTTTGAACATATCCCCAAAGTTTCCGTTGAAGGTCTTTAGGAAGTTGTGCATGTCGAGCACCTCATTAGAAGTGATGTGCTCCATGCGAGGCGCAGTACCAAGACGAACGGGTTCGTCCATGGACTCGATTTGTAGATTCACATGAATCACGGACTCGGTGTCGCAATCGGGGCAGAACGCATGGAAGAAGGTTTGATCTTCACCCACGCTGCCGATCACCTCAATATCGATGTCCGAGTACTTTCCGTTGCACTTAGGACAATTCATGGTCTTTTTGATTTGCCCGACAATGATTCTGAGGTCATGAAAATTCATTCTTTTCCTTTAAAGAGCATTTTAAATACTACCGCTTTTTAGCAATTTATTCCAGTGATTTTGTCTAGAGGGTGGCTTTTATGCCGCGGCCGCCTCGTCGTAGTCATCGTTGTTGTTCGCCGGCTTCACTACAGGACCATAGTACGATCCATCGGTCGTATTGGGGTCGAAAGTGAGAGGAGGAATCTTGCCTCCGTGATCAACATGAGGATGATCTTCAACGGCTTCTGGATCTGCTTGAGCAATCTGGTGGTGTTCTGTTTCTTGTTCGGCTGGAACTTCAGCCGCATTCTTTTCGGCTTCTGCCTTAGCTTTAGCGGCTTCGAGCTCGAGGGCGTGAACACGTTCTCGAACTTGAACGAAATAACCATTCTTAGCGTTGTTCACCACATCGGCTCCTTTGGCTATCATAACCACGGGTTTTGCCTCAGGCACTACGGTTCCCACTACGGATCCGGCTGTACCGGCCACAAAGCTGACACCACCTTCGAAAGGCATGGTGATTCCTTTAATTACTTTTTCTTCCACATTGCTGTGGTAAGCCACTTTGGCTTCTTCTGAAGCGTCTTCTCCAATCTCAGCTGTCATGGCAGCTTCTTCTTCAGAGTTCATCTTAAAGGAAACGATTCCACATTCCGCTAACCCAGCTACCAGAAGACCTGGAGTGAAGTAGAAACGAAGGTTCAGCATTGGGAGGTAGTCCATCAAGAATTTCCCTGCTGCTGTTTGGTTGGCTGCAGCAAATTCACGCTGCATGAGTGCTGGCATCGTGTTCCACGCCATCCTAAAGGGGGCGGTGAGCACAGAAGTTCTAAAGAAATAAGCCGCTTCGGCAACGGTATCTACGGCAAAACCGGACTTTTCTCCTTCCTTGGCCACTTTACAAATGATCTCAATCGCTTTAGCGAGTTTCTTTTCTTCTGGCGATTCGGTGGGTGCGCCACTGGGGGCGCCGCTTGGGGCGGATGACATAGAGCTTTGGGTTAAAAGCCTTATATCACAATAGAGCGTCTACTTGATTTTGTCAAGTGCCCCTTTGAGGCGTTTTAGACTGAGCTCTTTGCCCATTAAATGGAGGAGTTCAAAGGTACCTGGAGAGTACTGCTCATTGGTGAGCGCCACGCGTAGTGGCCAGAGGAGTTGTCCATTTTTAACCCCCAGTTTTTCAATCACTTTCATGAGGCATTCTTTAATAGCCTCTTCGTTTGAATAGTCATCCAAAGTTTCTAGAGCAGGGATGGAGTTTTCAAGTGCCAGCACGGTCATGGCCTTATCTACTTTCATTTTTTCGTTGAGGAAAAGATTCATATCGTAGTCTAGCTCACTCAGCATAAAGGGTTTCAGCATGGGTGCCGCATCCACCAAAGTCTTCATGCGGAGCTGTACCGAAGCGAGAAAGCGTTTGAAATCGGCATCTGCCACCGCTGTATTCTTATGCCAGTCCGTTTCTTCGAGCCAAGGCTTCACCAGTTCAGCTAGTTCGTCCACTGATTTTGCCCGAATGTAGTGACCGTTCAGGAAGTCGAGCTTTTCAAGGTTGAACACCGCACCGGCTTTTTGCACGCGGTCGAGGCTGAAGCGTTCCACCAGTTGATCGAGCGTGAAGAACTCTTCTTCGGTTCCAGGATTCCACCCCAAGAAAGCAATGAAGTTGATCATGGCTTCTTTGAGGTAGCCCTTCTTTATATAGTCCTCGGCGGCCACGTCTCCTTGGCGCTTACTCAGCTTACTTCGGTCGGGGTTGAGCAAAAGGGGAAGGTGGGCAAACTCAGGGGCCTTCCAGCCAAAGGCATTATACAGCCAAATGTGTTTAGGCGTTGAGGGGAGCCATTCTTCTCCACGGATCACGTGAGTCACTTCCATTTCATGGTCATCCACTACATTTGCCAGGTGGTAGGTGGGGAAGCCATCTGATTTGATGAGCACTTGATCGTCCACATCTTTTCCATGGAAACTGAGGTCGCCACGCACGTGGTCGTGGAACTCAATCACTTCCTGAGGGATTCGTTGGCGGATCACATAAGGTTCTCCCGCTTCACTGCGGGCTTTCACTTCTTCTTTAGAAAGGTTGAGGCAGAGGCGATCGTACTTAGGCGCTTGCTTTTTGGCTTCTTGTTCCTTGCGCATTTCCTCGAGTCTCTCTGGCGTGCAGAAGCAAGGATATGCATGGTCAGACTCCACGAGCTGCTTCGCGTACTTCATATAAATCTCAGTGCGCTGCGATTGGAAAATCGGCCCTTCATCCCAATTCAAATCAAAGTACTTTAGAGCATTTTGTAGACTTTCCACCGCTCCTTCCACATAACGCTTCTGGTCGGTGTCTTCAATACGAAGTGCAAACACACCTTTGTTTTGGCGTGCGAATAGATAAGCGTAGAGAGCGGTGCGAAGGCCTCCCACGTGAAGGTATCCAGTTGGAGAAGGGGCAAAACGTGTCTTAATCATGGCGTTAGTGAAGCAGGAATTGAGCCTCGAGTCAAAAGCTAGTATGATGGGGCCAATTAACCGCGCCCCCATGAACAAGCTCAAAAAATTCTTTAGTTCTTTGCTGGTTCGCACCCGCGATACCTTTCACCAGTATCCGGTGAGCATTGCAACGATTGTGCTGGCCTTCACCCTGATGATGTTCAGCTTATGGAGTACAGACCCCTATGGATACTATGGTTACTATTATGACGACTACCAAGCGTACATCGACCGCGTGATCTTAATTTTGTGGGTGATTTTACCCATCTTCACGGCCGTGACTTTGTTCTTAAAACGTCGTTGGTGGTTGCTTGCGGGAGTGGCGGCTGGTTTGATCCTTTACTTTACCACCGCGGATGCACTGCCCGAAGAAGACATGGAACAGCTTTTGCTTTGGGGATTTTCCTTTTATAGCTTGATGTTTGTGTTACCACTCTGGCGTAAGAACCAGAACAACGGCTTTTGGAACTACTGCGCTCAGATCTTCTTTGTACTAGTGCTTGGATTTGCTTGCAGTGGAATTTTGGCTATTTCACTCGCCCTTGCTATTGAAAGCATCCGCAGCCTTTTCATGGTGGACATCGATTACCGTTGGTCTGAGACAGTTATGTACTTCAGTTTCTTCTTTGTATTGCCTTTGTTTGTGCACGTGGGCCTGCCACAGGATTGGGAAGATCTAGAGAAGAAAAATGACTATCCTCAGTTTTTTGCGCCCCTTAGCTTCTACCTGCTCACGCCCATTTCACTCTTGTACTTTGTGATTCTCAGTGTGTATGTGCTTAAGATTTTAGTGACTTGGCAATGGCCTTCTGGGCAAGTGGCTTATCCAGTCATGTACCTTTCTATGGTTGTGTTTGGCTTCTACTTGTTCTCTTATCCCTGGCGAAAAACCTGGCAACGTTGGTTCTTTGTGGCGCTACTTCCTTTCATGGCAGTTTACTTTTGGGCACTCGGCATGCGCATTGGGCAGTATGGCCTAACTGATCTACGCTACCTTGGAGTGCTTTTGGGAATGTGTGTCACCGCACTTGCTGTTTACTTTGGCTTTGTGAAACGACAGCGTCTTCAAATGATGCTTATCCCTCTGGCGATCGTGGCCTTTGTGGTGTCGGCTGGGCCTTTGAGCGCAACGGAGATTCCGCTTCGTTCCCAAGAAAGTCGTCTTGAAAAAATGCTCACCGAAATTGGAGCCCTACAAGAGGGTCGTTTGGTGGCCGTGGATCCTGCGAGCGTGGACGAAGACACCTTGGTGAACATCAGCTCAACGGTGGAATACATTTACAGCCACGATCGTTTGGCAGATCTCCAAGCATGGACAGATGTGGATTTGACATGGGACGCAGACCTAGAAACCTACCGTGATATTCCGACAGAATTTATGCAAGCGATTGGACTCAGCTATCAACCATGGGGCTACTATGGTTATGTAGACACCAGCTACGTCGACTATTCAACGGCTTACCTCTCTACCTTCAACGTGAGTGGATTTGATGCCATGGCTGAAGTGGATCTAAGCTACGATCCCAATTACCCAATGCAGGCTCGTGAACTGAGTTTTGATAACGGTACCACACTCACTCTAAATGTGGATTCTGCCATGCAGCTCACTATTAGCGATGGAACCAATACTTTGAACTACGATCTTGCTGGCTTCGAGGCCGGCCTACGCGAAAGTCTCGGTGGATCCACGACCAATCTTGATCCAGATACCCTCATGATCGAAGCAGAAAATCGACAAATGAAAGTGCGAATTTACTTCAACACCATCAATGGGTACTTCACAGATAGCACTCAAGAACAGATTCAATACTTGAACATGTGGGGACGAATGCTAGTGGATTTTAAATAGTATTTAAAGTTACTTCCTCAATTCCACTACTATAGGAAAGTGGTCCGAATCGATTGCATCCGTTCTGTGGAAATCCAAGACTTCCCATCCCTTCACCAGCGCGTGATCGATGGGAAGTTTAAATATGAGACTATGAGCGTGCCAGGTGGGAATGAGGCCAAAGCCTAAGCGAGCATCGCTCAGCTGGGTTTGCTCCATGAGTCGGGCGAGGTAAGGAGACCAGGGGGTACAGTTGAAATCTCCCATGATTAGGGTGGGCACATCACTCGAGTTTACGTAGTCGGTGAGGTCCTTGAATTGTGCGTTTCGTTCAGCAGCCCACTCAGATTTAAGGGGAGCAGCGGGGTGCACACCAAGGACTCGGTAGCTGCCATCCTCAGGAATAAATTCGAGGCCAAATTCGCTACCTAGGGGAACTTCACGGAAAGTGCCGGGTATTTTGCTGGCCAAAATGATGCCATGAACGCCAGGCTCCCGAGAGAATTCATAATAGGGATAATCCTTTGTGAAAGGGTTCAAGCCTTCACTCCATTGTGATCCGGCTTCGTGAATCATAAAAAGATCGGGCTGCTCCTCGTCCACCACCGCTTTGAGGTCTTCAAAATCGGTATTTAGGAAGTAAAAATTACTAGAAAGCACCGTGAGAGCGGGCAGTTCGGTGCTGGGTTGAGCAGTTTTTACCAAGTAGGGTGATAGCGTCCCCAAGTGGATGCTGGTGAAGCTAAGGAAGAGGAGCGCGAAGGCATGGTGACGAGACTTGAGTGCGAGCAGAGCGAGCGCGGTTCCTAGCAAAGCGTAGTAGTGGGCGTAATGAACAAAGAGTTCGAAAAACCAGTACTTTTCGGCTAAAAAAAGGGTCAGTTGCAGGAAAGTGAAGCCGGCTAAAGCCAGGGCGAGGAACTTTTTAAGCATGAGCGTAGTTTAGACTACGAAAAGGTTCTTGTGAACCTGTAAAGTTTTTGCTAGGATGAGGGCCGATTTATTTGTTTATGAATGGCTAGAAGACGCACTACTCGTCGACGAAAATCTGCACCGATTTTGAACTTTGAAGTGGAAAGCCACATCATGCGTGAAATTTGGGCTGTGGCCTATTTGGCGTTGGCGGCTTTAACTTGGTTGTCACTGAATCAACAACTCGGCTTCCTGGGTGATCTGTGGGTTTCCGGTCTCCGTCCCATGTTTGGTGTGGGGCTTGAGGCGGTGCCTTTTGTGCTGCTCTTTATGGGAGCCTCCGTATTCTTCTCTAAAAAAATCACCTGGGGACTGGCCCGCATGACGGGAATTTTCTGTTTGGCGGTTTCAATCCTTGGGTTTATTCACATGTCCGTGCCTGAAGCGGAGCTGCTTGAAACCGCTCAACGGGGAGAAGGGGGAGGTTATATTGGCTTTGTTTCCAGTTTCATTTTCATAGCAGCTTTGGACAGAGGAGGGGCTTACATTTTGCTCCTTGCAACTTTTCTAATTGGGATTTTGCTCACTTTGCAGATCAGCCTTGGGGCCATTGCGCGTCTGCTCACGCCTTCGTCCAAGATGGTGCGTAAGGTCATTGATGTAGCCACTCCAGAATTCAACATAAAAGACGCAGAAGAAGAGGAAGATGAGCTCCGCATAGTGAGCCCTGAGCCCGTTCAATCTAAGGCGGAGGAACTACTCAGCATGACCATTAAAGAGCTCAGTCTAAAGGAAGTAGAGGATCGCATCGCGAAGGGTGAGGAGAAGGAAGACGAAGAATCTGTGCCTGTGATGGAAGCAGAGGACGATGAAGAGGAAGTGATTGTGGTGGATAAGAAGAAAAAGCGTGAAGAGGAAGAGGACGCGGTAGAATGGAATTATCCTCCAATGGATTTGCTTGAAGTGGGGAAGGAGAGCTTTGAAATCAATGAAAGCGAGCTTAAGCGAAAGGCGGATCTTATTAAAACCAAGCTTGAGCAATTTGGAATTGAAGTGTCGATGAATGAAGTGCATGTGGGGCCCACCGTAGTTCAGTACACACTGCGTCCCGCCGATGGAGTAAAACTTTCTAAAATTACATCGCTTAAGAACGACATCGCGTTGGCACTGGCGGCTCCTGCGGTTCGTATTGAAGCGCCAATCCCGGGAAAGTCGCTCGTGGGAATTGAAATTCCAAGCTCAAGCCGTGCCACGGTGCACATGCGTGAAATGATGGAAACCACCGAATACAGCAAAGAAAAATCTGGTCTTAAAATTGCACTTGGACGAGACGTGTCTGGTAAGTCGATGGTGGCGGACCTTGCAAAGATGCCACACCTGCTCATCGCCGGAGCGACTGGAGCCGGAAAATCAGTAGGGCTCAATAGCTTCCTCATTTCTTTCCTCTATAACAATTCTCCAAAAGAACTAAAGTTTATCATGATCGACCCCAAGCAGGTGGAGCTCTCTACCTACAACGGATTGCCGCACCTCCTTACGCCGGTGATTACCGATCCTGAAAAAGCGGCCACGGCGCTGCGCTGGGCAGTAGCTGAAATGAACCGTCGTTATAAGGTTTGTGCGGAGGCTGGTCACCGCAATATTGCGGACTACAACGCTGACCGCAAGACCGCAGAAAAGATGCCAAAGATTGTGATTGTGATCGACGAATTGGCCGACCTCATGATGCAAGCACAGAAAGAAGTGGAAGCGTCTATTTGCCGCATTGCTCAGATGGCTCGTGCCGTTGGAATGCATCTCATTGTCGCTACTCAGCGCCCTTCCGTGGACGTTATCACGGGTCTTATAAAGGCCAACATCCCAGCACGTATTGCCTTCACGGTGGCGTCCGGAGTGGACAGCCGAACCATCCTCGATACCAATGGAGCGGAAGACCTGCTCGGAATGGGAGACATGCTCTACCTCAGCGGAACTATGGGTAAGCCAGTGCGTATTCAGGGAATTTATATTTCATCGAAAGAAATTGAGAAAGTAACGAACCGCCTCAAACTCACGCACGAACCTCACTACAACACTGACATCACTTCAAAAGAAACCGCGAAGCAAACTGTTCAAGGCGTGCCCAATATCCCTGAAGAAGGGAAGAGTGACGAAGAGCTCGTGCAGATGGCCATCGACTGTTTGAAGAAGAACCGCAAGGCTGCATCGACTTCTTCATTGCAGCGCTACCTCCGCATCGGTTACTCTCGTGCAGCCCGTATCATTGATCTCCTTGAACAGGCTGGCGTGATCGGCCCTGCACAAGGAAGTAAACCCAGAGATGTGTTTGTGAGAGATGAATAAAATTATTAAAACTTCACTTTCTAAAAACCTTTAATCTTCCACCCATGACCAAACGAAACCTGTTTATTTTCTCCGGAATTCTCCTACTCGGAGTTTTTGGCTTAGTAGCCGTTAGCTCCTCTGGTTTAGACCTTCAAGGTCGTTTAAGAGGGACTGAAAGTTCGCAGAAACTTTCATGTGCTAACATGCCTACGAATACGGTTTATGTAAGTTCAAGTGGAACTATAAAGGGCGACGGATCCTTGGCTAACCCTTACAAGACACTTTCAGCGGTTCAAAATAGACTTGAGAGTGAGAGTGGAATTCAGGCTGTTTGTTTAGGAGGTGAACTGAGTGGTAGTTTAAATTTAAACGCCGCTTTGAGCACTAGTTTGACCATTGCTGGCAGCACGGGTGGTGCATCTTTAGGATCATCTTCATCTTCGACGAATGTTATTTCCGTGTCAGCTGGAAAGTTAAAGGCCTTGTCTTTGCAAAATCTCTCCTTGAAAGATGGAATGTCTCTCAGCAATCTGGATTCTATCGAATTGTCTGGAAACACCTTTATGGTTGAAAATGGTACAGCCTTGAGCATCACCTCGTCAGATTCGGTAAAAGTAGAAAAGAACACGTTCACCTCTGGAAGCTCAACCGCAATTTATCTGAGTCAAGTTCCGAGTGCTACTGTGCTGAATAATTTCATCTTAGGCCAAACTGGCAAAGCCATTCACTCGTACCAATCTGATCTCAAGCTTTACTACAACAGTTTCTACAACAATAAATATGCTGTGTACTTAGATGGCACGGCAGACTTGAAGAACAATATTTTCTATGCAATGGATGGACAGTATGCACTCTATTATGAAGCTATAAATGAAACAGGAACCTCAGTGGCGCAGGTGGACCTAAGCTCAGACTATAATCTTTTTTATAGCTCAACGACTGAATTAGCTTATGTGGAGACCACGGAAACCATTAGTGCGGACGGAGAAAATTCAGGATCGGCAGGCTATGTGGATGTGCTAGATCTGGATTCCTTAAAAGAACTGGGACTTGAAGCCCACTCTGTTGAAGGAGACCCCAAGTTTACGAATCCAAGTAGCAATGACTTACACATCCTCACAGGTTCACTTGCACAAAATGCAGCACAGCCAATTTTAAGCGTAAGTACAGACTTTGACGGTGACAAAAGAAACAATGTTACGCGTTCAGGCAGTGCTTCAAAATTAGACATCGGAGCTGACGAGATTTTGTGAGATAGCTTGCAGGGTGGTTGACTAAATTTTAATAGGTGTAATAATATCTACTCATATTTCATTTAAACAATGGGTAGAGAGATTAGTCGTCTTAAAAGACCTCGCGTGGAGGTGGTGATGAATAATATAGATGAACAAAGAAAGTTTGGAGAGGTGGTAGATCTGGCCAGGCGTAGTCATGGAGTCCGACTCAAAATTATTGCAGAAGAATTTGATAGTCATATAAAAAGACTTAGTTCTACAGTACTCGCGCGTACTCGTCTCGGTTACGACACCTCAGAAGCAATTGCGAGGGAGCTTGGTTGGGACTTCTTACAGAAGGAAAAATTAGTTCACGAGCTCAAGGAATATATTTTGAGGAAAAGACGTATCAAGCTCGAGAGGGACACTAACAGGCTCCCCCCTGACCTTAAAAACAGGATTCTAGCTGGTGAATCTCTTTATGAAGAAATCGCTGCTTTTTTACGCATAGATGTCTCAAATCATACTCAGTATCTTGAACAGTTGGTCAAGTATACTAGAAATCCTCTCTCTCTATAAAAACTTCAGGAGTGTTGGGAAACGAATTGTAGCCTTTAGCGCTCATGCTCGCACAGTAGGCGCCACAACCTTCAATTAAGAATAAGTCACCGATCTCAGCTTTTTGGAGCAGCCTTGGTTTTGGTACGTCGCCATTGCCTACTTCAGGCGTGAGGAGATCTCCACTTTCACAACAGTGACCCACCACGATGTATTCTTCTTGCTCCGCACGAGGGTCCTTGGAAAGCACAGTCATTCGATGCTGCGCGCCGTAGTACGAAGGGCGGATGATTTCAGTCATTCCACAGTCCAGCTTGATGAATTTATAGCCATCGGAGCCAGTGGAGGTCATGTCTTGGATGCGAGCAAGAATGGCACCAGCATTGGCAGTTAGGTAGGTGCCAGGTTCGATCTCGAGTTTAATTTCACGGCTCGTTTTTCTGGCGAACTCTTGAAGAGCCTCGCTCACGCGGATGCTGGTTGCTTGCAGGTCAGTAGTTTTTTCACCTTCGTAACGAGCGACTTTAAATCCACCCCCTAAATTAAGAATCGTAGCGGTGGGGAACTGTTCCAGGAAGCTCAGCATAAACTCAGTGGTGCGTTTCCATACCTCTGGGTCGGCACCAGAGCCAATGTGACTATGAATGCGCCTTACAGTGAGATCGTATTTTTGAATGAGGTCGTGAGCGAGGCCGAGATCTTCATGCCAAATGCCGAAGCTAGAAAGTTTGCCCCCCACATTTGTTTTTGCAAAGGCTCCGCTGCCTTCACCTGGATTGATTCGAAGGCTCACTTCGGTATTCGGGAACTGTTTTCCATACTCTTCGAGCTGATGCAGTGAGCACGCGTTGAACTGTATACCCTTTTCAATTAGTGTGCGAAGTTCACGAGGAAACTCTTGAGAGGTGAGGAGGATGTCTTCAGCTGCAACGCCATATTCTAGTGCGAGTCTTGCTTCATATTCACTGCTCGCATCAATGTGGACGCCCATTTTATAAAAAAGCTCAATAATACGTCGATGGGGGTTTGCCTTCATTGCGTAGCTGACTTGCAAGCCAAATGGTGCTTTGAAGGAGAGGACTTCTCCAGCGAATTGCTTCAGCTTTTCCTCATAATAAACGTAGAGAGGAGTTCCGTACTCGGCGGCGATGGCAAAGGCGTCTTTAGGCTGCATAGGTGGTAACAAAAGTATTATGCAGCGCGTGCACAGCTGCTGTCGAATAATTGGCGGACATTACATAGGAGCTCACATTCACATCGGGAGCATTGCCCACTTCAGCCATGTAGTTAGAGGCGTTGATTTTTATTCCTTTATCTTTAAGCACGCTAGCGCCGCGTACGATTTCGTCGTGAGTTGAAATACAAATCACTACATCGCGAGGGTCGAGGGTGTGCGAATAGCCCGAGCCAACATCACTATCGTTGAAGCTGATTTTTTCGATATCTCCACTAGCACTAAGCGTAACGCGGATTTCGTTTTCAGCTGTATAAATTTGATCCAAGCTGTGTTTACTGAGTGCAGCCATCACTTTTTGTGCGATTCCTTTTTCGTTACTCATTGGGCCATACACGCGGATCACTGGCACCGTTTTTTTAGCCACAATGGTGGTGGGTGGCATGACCGCTTCTTTGTAAATACAGGTGGTCCCATCTTGTGGACGTTCAGGATTCAAAACCACAATCTTTGCTTTGCTTCCATTCAAAATGGGAACAACCAGGTGATGGAGAGCGCCCGCTTCCGCTCCAAAAATTCCAAACACTTCGGCGGCAAATTTACTGCTCATGATTTTAATCATTGGAGCGTCTGGGATGATGCGCGGATCAGCGGTGAGGATGGCTTGTTCTTTTTCGACTGCCATCACCACATTTGCTCCATGGTAGGCGAGTGCCTCAGTGATTTGTGCGGCACGAGGATCTGAGTAACTGCGAGTTCGTCCCAGCACGGCCTCGTATCCTCCAGCAATGATAAGGTCAGAAGTTCTCATCACGTCGCCCACGGCCGAGTGGTATAGGTCGCGAATGGAGTCAGGATCTTCATAGATTTTGGCCCGGTCGATTTTAAGCTCAGCAGCCCCGCGGCCTTTTGCTACGAAATAGGCTTTGTAAAGCTCGTCCACCAGATCTTCCCCCCAACCAGTTAGGGAGTTCAATTCACTTCCTTTTTCCATCAAGAAATCAGTGCCTTGCTCAACAATAGTGAAGTCGGTGGCACTATCTATGTATCTAGCAAAGTTGCTTACATAACGATCTAAAATGGGCATCAAAGCGCCTTGAAATTGAGGCTCAACATTTGCTGCCAAAATACCTCTTAGTACGTCAGCAATTTCCTCAAGTTGTGTGTGAGCGAGACCTTGATAGCCTTCTGGTTTGTCTTTGAGGACCTTGAGCAGTTTATTTACATGCGTCGTTGTGTTGAAGTCTTTGGTTCGCAACACTGAAATCACCACCACCTGTTTTTTACCCGCTGCATTCTTTGCAGTGATGCGGTCAAAGTTACCTTGAAAGTCACACGCGTTGAGTCCACCCAACTTGGTTACGACCCACTCGGCTTGTTCCAAGGCCTGCAGGCCTTCGTCGTATTGGTGTTCTTCTTGTTGTAACATATAAGTAAAGTTCTAAAAAAGCCTCCTGAGAAGGAGGTGATTGTAGCAGCTTGTCAGCAGAAATACACCCCCTGTTAGAGAGGCTTCTTCTTGCTGTCAGTGTGGCTGCTTGTGTTCATCTGTATCTTTTATAAAGGCATATATACTTTTTGACAAGTGGCTTAATAAAAAGTTCAGGTATTTGTCAGAAAAATTTCTGTATTAATAATTCTGCCAGTCATGGAACGGAGATGGTTCTGTTAGTCGGGTTGATACGTGAATATTATATATGTTTCGAGTTTTTAGTGCTACTCTTTCCCTATGATGAACACCAAAGTTAAAACCGTCGACGCCTACATTGCGAGCTTCACGCCTCCCGTGCAAGAACGACTTAAAACCGTTCGCAAAATCATTCTAGAGGCGGCGCCGGAAGCGGAAGAAAAAATAAGTTACGGGATGCCAGGGTATAAGCTGGCAGGGAAGCCACTGGTGTACTTTTCAGGATGCGCGGAACATCTTGGCCTCTACGCGCTGCCGGTAACCAATGTGGTTTTTAAGAAAGAGCTGGCTGACTACAAAACGGGTAAAGGATCTATTCAATTCCCTTTTAATCAAGCCCTGCCTTTAAAACTCATTAAGAAAATTGTAGACTATAGAGTGCAAGAGAACCTTAGTAAGGCTTTAAAAAAGAAATGACTTTTCAATTTCAACTGCTTCAATCCTCACGGGCCGATCAATTCACGGAGCGTGTTTTAAAAGAAGCACGAAACGTTTTTAAAGAAATCCGAGTTTCGATGATGAATCCTGACCCTGAGCTGGATCCTTTTAAAATTCCTGCCTTCAATGAGTTAGAGGAGCTCGTGTTCTTTTTAGCCCTGGTGGGGGATGATGAGTGGTTTAGAAAAGAATGCGACATCATGGAGTTTCACGACGATGATGGAGACCATTTAGGACTCACCTTGCGAAGAGACCGAAAAATGTGGCTCAGTGAAGAGGGAATGCGTCATTTAACGGCTACCCGCATCAAAGCCTTCACGCCATTGAGTTATGTGAGGAAGCAAATGGATATTTACCTCAAGAAGCGCCGTGGCACTTCTTAAACTTTTGTCCGCTTCCACAGGGGCAAGGGTCATTGCGACCAATGTCTTCCATATCTATGGTGCCTTTCTTTGTGGCTGCAAAAGACTCTTCGGTGTTTGAGTCGATCTCTTTATCGTTCGTTTGAGTGGGCCCAACAGGGTTGCTGGTCTCGGCAGATGGCTCGGGCTTCTTCACAATTTGTACGTTGATCTTCACATGGAAGAGGCTGCGGACTGTGTTTTCATCTATCTTTTGAATGAGCTCTTCAAAGAGTTCAAAAGCCTTGTTTTGGTACTCAATGAGGGGGTTGCGCTGCCCGTATCCACTGAGAGAAACGGCGTCTCGCAAATCCTTGAGTTCATCGATGTGACGCATCCACAGCATATCCATTGTGCGCAAGCTTACGGCGCGTTCTGCCTTTCGCATGATGTCTGGCGATGGCAGCGCCTTTTCTTTTTCTAAGTACTCGTCGAGCAGATAATTTTTGATCTTCTCAATCATCGCTTCTTGTTCGAGTCCCTCGAGGCTTTCGCGCGCTAGGGGAGTCTTTGGGTCGCGGTGCAGAGCACTCACGCTTTCAAAAATTTCCTTGGTGTCGCCGGCATGGTTTAACACAATGCGCTCGGCAGCTTGTTCAATCAGCACGATCACGTCGTTTTTGAGATTCACGTTTTCTAGCAAAGCTCGACGACGCTTGTAAATAATATCGCGGTGCATGTTGAGCACGCTATCGTATTCCACCAAGTGCTTACGAATATCGAAGTTCTTTCCTTCTACCTTGGTTTGTGCGCTTTCAATGCTGCGACTGATGATGCCGTTTTCAATGGGCACGTCTTCGGGGAGACCAAGTTTTTCCATGAGTCCAATCATGCGGTCTCCTCCAAAAATACGCATAAGGTCATCGTCCATTGCCACATAGAATTGCGTAAATCCAGGGTCTCCCTGGCGTCCGGATCGTCCACGGAGCTGGTTGTCTATACGTCTCGCTTCGTGGCGTTCACTTCCAATCACGCAGAGACCTCCCAGTTCCTTCACGCCTTCACCCAGTTTGATGTCCGTTCCACGCCCCGCCATATTGGTCGCAATGGTCACCGCGCCTTTTTCTCCTGCCTTTGCGATGATTTCGGCTTCTTGCTCATGGAACTTAGCATTGAGGACATTGTGGCTCACGCCTTCTTGCTTGAATAGCTTTGACAGTGCCTCTGATTTTTCCACGGAAACGGTTCCAACGAGCACGGGCTGTCCGCGTTCATTCATTTCTTTCACGCGCTTGGCGATGGCACGAAATTTTGCATTGGTGTTCTTATAAATAGAATCAGGTTTGTCGATACGCGCCACGGGCCTATGAGTAGGAATTTCGTACACGTCCAAGTTGTAGATGGTTTGGAACTCTTCTTCTTCGGTCTTTGCCGTTCCAGCCATTCCCGCAAGCTTTTTGTAGAGGCGGAAGTAGTTTTGGAAGGTGATGGTCGCCAGAGTTCGGCTTTCACGTTTAATGGCCACACCTTCCTTCGCTTCGATGGCTTGGTGGAGCCCCTGTCCAAAGCGGCGGCCTGGCATGAGACGTCCTGTGAATTCGTCCACAATCAGAATTTGACCGTCTTTCACGAGGTAATCCACATCGGCTTTGTACACGGCATGTGCACGCAGTGCTTGCTCAATGTGGTGCACCTCTTCGAAGCCTTTTTCAGTGTAAATATTGTCCACACCCATGAGTTCTTCCATCTTTTTAATTCCCTCTTCAGTGAGAGCCACGTTGCGTTCTTTTTCATCCACGTTGTAGTGCACGTTTTCAGTTAGGAAGCTCACAAACTTGCTGTACTGTGCATACTTTTCAGTCGATTCTTCTGCAGGAGCAGAAATGATGAGCGGGGTGCGGGCTTCGTCGATAAGAATACTGTCCACTTCATCCACAATGGCGTAGTGTAGGTCGCGTTGCACCAAGGCTTCTAGGCTGGGTGCCATGTTGTCGCGTAGGTAGTCGAATCCAAATTCGTTGTTGGTTCCGTAGGTGATGTCGGCCGCGTAAGCAGCTTTTTTATCTTCACGATTTTGTCCATGTAAAACGGTTCCCACCGTGAGCCCCATGAAGCGATAGAGTCCCCCCATCCACTCGGCATCACGCTGAGCGAGGTAGTCGTTCACGGTCACCACATGCACGCCTTTGCCTTCAAGTGCGTTGAGATAAACAGGGAAGGTACATACAAACGTTTTTCCTTCTCCCGTTTTCATTTCAGAGATCTTTCCTTCATGAAGCACGATGCCTCCAATCATTTGTACATCGAAAGGCACCATATCCCAGGTGTAGTCAAAGCCGCGCACCTGCCATGTTTTACCAACCAAGTGGCGGCACGCATTTTTAAGAAGTGCAAATGCTTCAGGTAGGATTTGATCTAAGGTTTCACCATTGGCTATGCGGTCCTTAAATTCAGCTGTTTTTTTAGGGATGTCGGCTTCAGTGAGTTCACTTTGATACTTCAGCTCTATCTCATTAATCTTTTCAACAACCTTACGAATTCGTTTGATATCTTTGCTTTGGTGATCGCCAAGCAGTTTATTTAGGAAAGATACTACTGACATAGTTAATTTGAGTGTGCAGGTAGGATAGCATAAAAAAGTCTTGTATGCGACCCTTAATTAACCTTTGGGGCCAAGTGGTGGTTGGGCAGAAGGATCTTGTGTACGCCATCTCCTATGACACGAACGATGGCATAGGTTGCTTTCACTTCATCCACTTAAGCTGTAAAAGGCACGACAACCCCGAATAAAGGAGTGATTGGAACTCGATTCCCTCGTTTGATGAGTGCCCCTTGGGGAACTTTTACTTCTCTGGGTGCAGTGACTTCGTTTCCTAGGATTTTCTTTCCAATCTCCGTGCTGACTTGTCCTAAAGCATCCATATTGGAGCTGGTTTCGCTGTGCCAACGCCTACCGCCCTCTTTTAGTCAGCAGCTTTCCCACGCAGAACCACCCAGAGCGTTTTGAATAAAATCTTAAGGTCTGTGAATGGAGTCCAGTGTTTTATATAAGTGGTATCTAGACGCACTTCTTCTTCAAAGTCCAAGTCGCTACGGCCGCTGATTTGGCTGAGCCCCGTGATCCCTGGTTTGATGGTGAGTAAAAAGTGGTGGTGACGCTCGTATTTTTCTACCTCTTCAGGCAGGTGCGGGCGAGGTCCCACCAGGCTCATGTCGCCTTTAAGTACATTCCACAGGTTGGGGAGTTCATCGATGCTGGTCTTGCGCAGGAATTTCCCAAAACGAGTCACACGAGGGTCGTTCTTGATCTTCATCAAAGGCCCCTTGCGGTGGTTTTTTTCTGCCAGTTCTCCGTAGCGCAAATGATGGGTGTTGTGCTGCATGGTGCGGAACTTGTAGAAAGTGAATTTTTCTCCCATTTGTCCAATGCGATAAGCAGGGGTTCCATCTTCGAGCTTTCTGAAGAATACCGGGCCCTTAGAGTCTAGTTTGATCCCAATAGCTATGAGCGCAAAAAGAGGGGAAAGCATCAAAAGACCAACAGTACTGAGCACTATATCAACGCTGCGTTTATAAATACGTCCCCAGCCATCGAGAGAAGTGGTTTTGAGGTGGATGAGTGGGTAGCCACCGAGCGTTTCTATTTCAATATTGCTACGTTCCACGGCGAGAATGTCGGGTACAAAACGGTACTCCAAATGGTGCTGTTGGCAGAATTGAAGAATTTCATGATCTTGCAAATGGGTTAGATCTTGGCTGGTTTGTACTACACTTTCAACCTTGTATTTTCGCACGATACGGCCAAGCTCTTTAAGGTTCCCAAGCATTTTTGCGCTTTCAATGCGGGCACTGCCTTCTGTGAGGTAGCCCACTACCGTGTAGTGAGGGTCGTTTTGCATTTTGTGAGCAAGGCGATCCGTGATTTTGTTAGCACCCAGCAGTAGCACTCGCCGTCGCCCAATGTTGGCGTTGAGAAGCAAGCGTTCAATTCGATGAATGAAAAG
>CAZUWE010000010.1:34002-37804 GCA_964624175.1 uncultured Candidatus Peribacteria bacterium
ATCACTTCCAGTTCGCGACCCGGAATGAGGTCACCCATGAGACGGAGTTTGTACCCCAAGAGGAAACCGAGCACCACCATCGTGAAATCCACGGGAATTTTCAGTAGGCCAAAGGTGATCTCGGAACGCTTCATGCAGCTATTCTATCTTTAAACTTAAAAAATGCCAGTCTGGGGGGATAGGGTTTGATAAAAAATAGTTTTTTATGCGGCAAGGAGATTGCTTGGTGGCGGCATTTATTTATCGCTATCGTTTTGATACGTTGATACAGTTTTAACCCTCACGCATGTTAACCCCCTCCACGTACGTCATTACTTCTATAAAGCGGTTTTTAGCCGTAGGTTTGATTTTAAACCTACTCTTTATACAAACCGCCATGGCGGCCAATGCCGTTTCGGCTTCGTACTCGCTCAACGAGGACAGCCCCAAGACCATTACGCTGCGTGGTGGAGGCAATCGTAACGAAACCGTGACCTACAGCATCAGCACCCCGCCCAGCAATGGGCAGGTGACTTTGAATGGAAATTTAGCGATTTATAGTCCAAGCGCCAACTACTATGGTGAGGATTCATTTTACTTTAAAGTGACAGGTTCAAGCAGCGGCTCAGCGACTGCAAAAGTTTCACTCACCGTTAACTCGATCAACGATGCGCCGGTTCCCACCAGCCAAACCGTCACTACTGACAATTTAACTCCGGTGACCATCACTTTGCAGGCCACGGATGTGGATGGTGATCCGCTCACATACTCCGTGCGAAACGGTTCTGCTTTTGGAACCGTAAGCTCTGTGAGTGGGAATGAGATAACCTTCACGCCCACCAGCGGTTACGAAGGCACCACCAGTTTTAATTTCAATGTGAGTGACGGAGCTCGCACCGCTTCTGGAACGATCACGGTCAATGTGACACGAGTTCCTCAGGCCCCTGAAATCACGGTGGCTACGGTTAAAGATCAAAGTGTTTCTATTAAAGTTCCCACGACGGATGCTAGCGGGCAGAGCTGGACAGTGAATTCGTGGAGTTCACCTTCACATGGTAGTCTCACCCGAACATCAACGGGGTGGACTTATCGACCTACGACTGGTTTTGAAGGAATGGACTCGTTTCCTTTTGTACTCACACAAGGCTCTTCTCACATCGATGCACTGGCTCGCATCAACGTGACGCCTCCCACCGGGATTGCGCAAACCCCAATTGTTCAATTGGGGCTCAACTTCCTCAACTTAACGCAGCTCGATTACTTGGACGACTACGAGGCGCTCGGGGTTCAAGCCGTGAGACAAGTGGGAGATGGAGATACTACCATGGGAACGGTTGAACTGGGTGATGGACACTACCGTGACCCCGCTGCTATTGCGGCCGTTCGAGCACAGTACAACGAGGCAGGTATTCAAGTGGTGGATACACTACTTAACACGATGTTCGCTTCGTGTGGAACCGACCCGGACAATCCTGTGGAAACTTTAACGGAGGACTGCAAGGCCTACATTGATTACGTGGCTACGTATATAGATGCGATCACTCCCGCCGGATTGCCCGCATACATTGAGGCCGGAAATGAACTTTTCCACTGGGTGACTCATCCAGAGTTCACCGTGGAAGAGCAGGCCATGATTTCCGCTTACGCAGTGGATACGATTACGGGTGTGCTTGCTGCCCGTGGACGCGAAACCGTTTGGTACACCCCATCTATTATGATCAATAGCGAAATGACCTGGGATTGGTGGAAGGGCTTCACGGCTGCTCTGGATACGCCTGCAGTGCCACTGAGCTCTAGCGATGTCATTTACCAGAACTATCATTACTACGATTCTGACAGCCGTTACCAAGACGCGCGCAATGAATTTGAAGCCGAGGGAATGTGGGAAGACTCAAACCTTATGGTTCTCACCGAGTTTGGATTCTCGGATGCGCCCGACTACGAGCGTCACGAGGTTATGAACTCCTATGAAAAAGCCGCCGCCATGGTGCGACTGATGTTCATGGCATATGGTGCTGGGGACTCTGCGGTTTACTACCACACACCTATTTACAGCGACGACCCAAACAACGAAGGTATTCGTGCCACCGGACTCATTGATGAAGATGGAACATGGGAGCCCGCTGCGTACAGCTACCAATTTGTTGCGCAGGAGCTGCTCCCATTTGTCCAAATCACCGATCTCTCGCAAGAGGATCAGCATGTGTATCAAGTTATTATGGCGAGTGGAAGCACTAAATACGTGGTGTGGGGAGAGGGAAGCTTCACGGTTCCTAGCGGTGTGAGCAGATACGCTCACTTGGCTAATTCAAACGGAAACCTCTCTTGGTCCACCCTTTCAGCGGGCAGCACGCTCACCTTGAGCGAATGGCCTCAAGTGCTTAATTAAAACTTAAAAACAAAAGGCTCTCCCGTCGGGGAGAGCCTTTTGATGTTGCTCCATATAAGCCGAGTTCTGTAGTGCAAAACGGTTGTTCTGCACTCGTGACCATCTCTCTGGGCCAGCCATTGCTGGCGGGCTCAAGCAGTGGGCGCATGGGGGCTTCAGGCGAGCCTTGTCCCACACTCCATTCCCACCTTGCAAGGAAAAGGGTTTACCTAGCCATCTTCCTCTCGGAAGGGCTCCCCGTGGTCTGCATTGCTGCTAACCAGAGGGGGCGTTTCATATTGGTGCGTCTCTGTGGCACTTTCCCTACAGTGCGTTTTTTAGATCGCGCTGCGGCCGCCGTTAGCGGCTTTTCTGCCTGCCTTGCTCGGACTTTCCTCAAGTTTTTCTTCGCGTACGTAGACCTTGCGGTACTGCGTGCCGCTCGAAACACTCGCGGTCACAAGGAGCCTACCTATCGTACGTATTTTTTACTTAATGTCAATTAGGCTGTCAGGAAGTTACGACGAGCCTCATCGCGCACGTGACGGTAGCTAGAACTACGGTTGCCATGAGCGTTGGCATACGGTGTGTTTGCGCGACGAGCATTTTCGTCTCGAATTGCTTGTCGGCGAACCGTGCGATGAGCCAAGCGGCTCTGTGTCATTGCATCCACGATTTGCTGAGTGAATGCTTGTATTTGATCATAAAGTTCGCTTGCCATTTGGAACTCAGGACCATCAGAAGTTGTTACACTTGCAAGTAAGCGATGGTTTAATCTAACAGATCGACGAAGGAGATCTTCGTTTTTAGGTTGGGTCTCCATATCAGCATATTCCGCTTGGAGTGTTTCTAAACTTTCGGGTTGTGCATTCATAGTTGGGGGTTATTTGTTAGTAGAATGTGGAAGGGCAAGTTTTATTACGAGTAAAGGCCATCAGTAACCAGTTTTACTCGATCTAAGAATCCGCTGCGATTGAGTTCAACTAAGATGGTGTCAATCAATTCCTCGCCGGATTGGGTTCCTATGAGCTCTTCTACCTTTCTACCTGGAAGGTATTCGTTCAAGAAATCCTGTATTATGTCTGTAAGCCCAGTTGGACTACGGTTTGCTGTCATACATTTGGGGTAAAAAATAAAACGCCTCGCTGGGGCGAGGAGTGAGGTTTCAATTTGATATAAATCAATTACCTAGAAACTCCTCGCATAGTCCAAAGCACAAAGGAATACTTTGTGAGGTGGCAGGCGCGAATTGTCTTTGGTGACTGATTCATGTGAAATTAAAAGCAACCCCCATACTACTGAGCACTGTTGGCCACGTCAAATACTAGGTTTTGACAAGTTGACAGAATCCTTGGAACGTGACTATTTCTCCTCTTTTAGTTTCTTGAACTCGCGTTGGAAGAATTTCGCCGTTTCGAGGCAGTCCTTAGCCTTTTCATTGTTGGGTTCAAGGGC
>CAZUWE010000010.1:37904-43064 GCA_964624175.1 uncultured Candidatus Peribacteria bacterium
TCGTGGCGGCCAGCGAGTTTGAGGCTGTCTGCCTGTTTGAGAAGATCGTCGTACATGTTTTGTTTTTGTTTTGAAGTATCTTGTCATTATAGCAAAAAAACAGACTTCCCTCAAGGACGGTAAGCTTGGCAAAGCGGGGGATTGTGTTGGACTATTAAACCTGTTTCTTGGTGAATTCGGTCATGCGCTCCTTGAATTCCGCATCCTTCTGCGCAAAAGCAATATTTGCCTCCAAAAGACCCCATGGCGTGCCGGTGTCGTAACGGGTGCCTTCCACCTCTAGGGCATAGAGCGATTTTCCCTCAGAAAGCAGGGTGCGGAAGCCGTCGATGAGGCGGATTTCGCCGTCAGCGGTGCCCGATTGGCTGCGGGTGAGGGCCTCCATTACATCCGGTGTACAGATGTATTTTCCAATGATTCCCAGGTTTGAAGGAGCTTCCTCGGCTTTGGGTTTTTCCACAAGGCCAGTGATTTCAATCTGACGACCATTTTGAACACCTGGTTGGATCACGCCATAACTACTGATTCTTTCCTTAGGCACACGCTCCGTGCATAGGACGGAGCTGCCTTTTTCATTATAAACCTCGAGGAGTTGAGCCAGGGCAGGTCGGGGACCATCTATAATATCGTCTCCAAACAGCACGGCAAAAGGCTCATCTCCCACAAAATCGCGGGCGCAGAGCAAGGCATGACCATCTCCTTTAGCTTCCAGTTGAGGGACGTAGGCCAGGTGCATCTTTTCTTCTATTTCATGAAGTTCACGAAGGAGTTCACCCTTTCCGCGTTGAATCAGGTCCTGTTCCAGTTCGTAATTAGGATCGAAATGCTCTTCGATGCTGCGTTTACCAAATCCCGTCACAATGATGATTTCTTCAATCCCGCTGTTGAGTACTTCCTCCACCAGGTATTGAATCACAGGTTTATTAAGGATCGGAAGCATAGGCTTTGGAATCACCTTGGTCATAGGAAAAAACCGAGTCCCAAGGCCCGCTGCTAAAATCACCGCTTTGCGTACAGGTTGGTTCATGCAGCTAGTCCGCCTTCTTCTATATGAATGATGCGGGTTTTAAAATCTTCCGTCTTAGGAATGGTGATGATGAGCATATGTTCGTGTACACGCGCATTGATGCCTTTTCGATCAATGTGATCGGGCAGCACAATAGAGCGAGAGAAGTTTCCCCAAAAGAGTTCACGCACCAGCGCTTCCTTTTGATTGAGGCCCTCAATGGGTTTGCGCTCCCCACGAATGGTGAGCACATCGTCTTGAATAGCTACTTTAATATCGGATTTTTCCACCCCAGCGATGGGGCAGACCACAATCATTTGATCTTCGCGCTGCAAAATATCCACCGAAAGCTGCCCTTCTTGAGCCGCTTCGTCAGGCTTAGCCACCGGTTGGGGGCGCGCGTGAAGCTTAGGGGCTGGTTTTGCAGCCGTCTTAACAGGTTTAGCGTGCTTGAGTTGTCCAATTCCTACTTGGCTCATGGCCAGAGTATAACCGTTAGAGGTTTTTCTTGAAAGGCTTGTTTGATGACTTTAAATCTGAGGGGCCCATACCTGCGGGCTTGTTTGAAGGCAGGGTGCTGCTCGACTCGTCGAATACTGATTTTGCAGATTCTTCATCATAGTGAAGAATATTTGGTTCTGAATTGTAATCCTCCTCCCATATTTCAAGCATTTGGCTTAAAGTCACCCAGGCAATGGTTCCATCCTCTGCATAAGGTTGGAATCTTTCAATCTCGGAACGAAATGCTTCGATATATCCATCTTCGACATAGTTTTTTTGATCGTTCATAATGGTGATGGTGTACATCTTAGTGGGGTCGAGCTCTCCGTTCTCATTCATCTCAATCAGTTTTTCTAAGCCCTCCCAATCGCTGCTGTAGTTTCCGATATTAGGAATGGAGTCGGGATCATCCGTGAAAAAGTCGTCGGCACTTGCGGGGCGCCAAATCCCAGAGGTCCAAAGGCCGGTTTCATCGATGTGCAGTCCCGTTCCTCCACCCCAGCTGGCTTCTGCCGTCCAAGTGGTATCGTACATCCTTCCTTCAATTGGGGAGTTCACGTAGTCCACTTTCGAGTCACTAATGGGAGCGGCTAAAAAACCTCCCACAATGGCGGCAGGGTGGAGGCCAATCGATTCCATTAGGTAGGCCACATCCGCGTAGCTGTACTTGCTTTCATGGGCATGAGGATTGGTTTCAAAACCCAAATCTTCCTCCATCCACACGGCTACATTCTTGCCGTTGGTTTCGGGGCTGCCCTCATCGTACTGCTCAATTGCCTTTAAAAAGTTCCAATCAGTTTGCCAGTTGTACTGAACACCCTCCTCGTGCAGCATGGTGGCCCAGTCCACTAGAGCCGCTCGGTGTTTCTCAAAAAAAGCTTTGCTCTCGGTATAGTCGGGCTGATTGATGCTGGGCTCTTCGTTGTGGCTGGAGATAGCTACATAAATCACCGCATGAGGGTTCTCTGATTTATCCGTTTCCTGAGCCACGCCGGAATTCTCGTTCGTTTCAAGAGAAGGAGCGCTACAGGCGTGCAGAAACAGACAGAGGAGCAAGAATAGCTTTTTCATAACCGTGAGTTGTTAGGGCTGTTGATGAGTAAAACGAAGCAGGCCTCTAAAATATGACAGCGAGTTAAGCTTTAGTCTTTGCTATTTTCTTGCCCTCAAAGACCTCAATGAATTCCTCACGAGAGAGGGTCTCTTTGTCGATGAGGGTCTTGGCAATGCGCTCCAGCTCCTTGCGGTGCTTGGTGAGCGTTTCCTTTGCCGTCTTGTAGGCTTTTTGGATGAAGCTCTCTACCTCTTTATCGATTTGAGCGGCGATTTCCTCCGAGTAATTCTTGGCATGACCGTAGTCGCGACCCAGGAACACTTCGTGGCTCTTTTCGCCAAAGACGGTGGGGCCGATCTTGGCGCTCATTCCATATTCCGTCACCATGCGGCGCGCCATAGCGCTAGCGCGTTCAAGGTCGTTGGAAGGACCCGTTGAGACTTGGCCGTAGATCATTTCTTCGGCCACGTAGCCTCCGAGTAGGGAAGCCATTTCGTGTTCGAACTTTTGTTGAGTGTACATGTGCTTGTCTTCGTCGGGCACGAACCAGGTTGACCCGAGCGACATTCCACGAGAGATGATGGTGATCTTTCGGAGTGGATCGCAGTCTTCCATGAGGTGGCCCACAATCGCGTGACCCGTTTCGTGGTAGGCGGTGACTTCCTTTTCCTTCTTTGAAAGTACGTGTGACTTGCGCTCAGGCCCCATTTGAACCTTTTCGACAGACATTTCAATGTCGTGCTGGGTGATTTCTTTTTGATCTTTTTTGGCAGCGAGAATAGCAGCCTCGTTCATGAGATTTTCAAGATCAGCTCCGGAGAATCCAGGCGTTTGTTTAGCGATATGACCAAGGTTCACGCCTTTCGCGAGTGGCTTGTTCTTTGCGTGTACTTTAAGGATTTGCTCGCGGTCTTCCAAAGTAGGTGCATCCACTACCACTCTGCGGTCGAAACGTCCGGGACGGAGTAGAGCAGGATCGAGTACGTCAGGACGGTTGGTTGCAGCCATCACAATCACAGATGTGTTTGTTTCAAACCCATCCATCTCGGTTAGGATTTGGTTGAGTGTTTGCTCGCGTTCGTCGTGTCCACCTCCAAGACCAGTTCCACGCTGGCGTCCAACGGCATCGATTTCATCAATGAAGATGATACAAGGCGCGTTGCGTTTCGCTTTCTTAAAGAGGTCACGCACACGGCTGGCTCCCACTCCCACGAACATTTCTACGAACTCAGATCCGCTGATAGAAAAGAAAGGCACGTTGGCTTCACCGGCAACGGCGCGGGCGAGCAGGGTTTTTCCTGTTCCAGGTCCTCCCACCAGCATCACTCCCTTAGGAATTTTGGCTCCCATAGCGGTGTACTTGCTGGGACTCTTCAAAAAGTCCACGATTTCAACGAGTTCCTCCTTAGCCTCGCGCACTCCAGCCACGTCGTCAAAAGTGGTTTTCTCTTTTTCTTTATCGTGCAGGCGTGCGTTGGATTTTCCAAAGGACATCGCCTGGTTGTTGCTGCTTTGAGCACCGCGCATCATGAAGTAAAGGAACCCAATGATGAGCATGAAAGGAATGATGGCCAGAGCGATGTTGAGCCAAACGCCTTTCCCAGAGGTATCGACTACCTCAATTTCTACATTTTGCACCACGGCAGGATCCACTTGGTCGAGGAGTTCCGATACGGTTTCTCCAGCTTCTTTATAAGCATACTTTTTAGTGTCGTCGCTGAGCACATAATCCATGCGAGTGTCGCGCACTTCAACACTCTTCACGGTACCGTTTTCAATGTCTTGAACGAATTCACTGATTGGCACTTGTTCAATCGTACTGCGGCTGCCGCTGTTCCAAATGGTGTAAATTCCAGAAATCAGGAGCGCGAGCACCAGCAGGGTCACTAAAGGATTGGGAGATCTTCTCGGAAGGATTTGAGCCATAGCGTAGGTTAAAAGCGGCTTACATTTTACTGTCTCGCCCGGGGAGTGTCTATGGGTGGGTAGTTGACGTAAATATAATTTATATTATAATACGAATCATGCTGAATCAGGAGGCACAGCTCGGAGAAATTTTAGAACGTATCCACGGAACGATCCCATATAATTCTTTTGGCAAAATTTTACTTGCGGCAGGCCAAAGCTACCCTTCTACTCTAGGTGGAAATTGCGTGTATCAGTGTAGAGAACTCGTTAGAAATATGGTTCAAGAGGGGTATGACCCAAATGCGATTTCTTATACCACTGCCTTAGAAAGACCTCATTGGGTGGTTTTATATCAAGGAGATGGTGCAGTTTATTTGCTAGATCCTTTTGTTTATCAAAAAGAGCTCTTAAATGTTGACCGTTTATTTCAAGAAGGCTCTACAACTGTGTCGGCTTACCCTTTTGTTGCCGGAGAGTGGTCGCAACTTGCTTGTAAAGTGGATGGCCCACGAACATTTGAAGCAAGTTTACATGTGCCACGCTTATCAGGTGCGCGCAAAAGAGTGCTCACCTATCACTACGATTTAGATCGTTCACAAGCAGAGCTGCCTCCCAACGATTATCAATTGCTTGCTGCTCAGTTTCAACGAGAGCTAGTGCTTACTTATAGGGACCGAGAGATTCTTAGACG
>CAZUWE010000011.1:0-37407 GCA_964624175.1 uncultured Candidatus Peribacteria bacterium
CCCATTGAGATGCCGCTGCAAATCATGGATAAAATTCTCTTCGAGCAGTTCATTGAAGTGGACACCGTACGTGTGAAAGGAAACCGCCTCAAATGGCGCCGCAAAAAAGGGTGGGTGGAAGTGACCGTGGGAGTGATTCAAGAGGGGAATAAGCTTCACGCGCTCAGCCCCAGCCTCACGGTAGCAGAGGGAGAGGTGCTGTCGGTGGAAGAAAAATTCCAAGGAGGAACGGGAGTGAATATGACGCCGCCGCCCGAGAACTACGTGAGTGAAAAGGTACTCGCACGGGTGAAGAAATCCATAGAGCGAGTGGGCGAAGTGCTCGGCATTACGGGCTATTGCCGCATGGATGCGTTCGTACAAATAGACACCGGAGATATTATTTTAATCGAAGTGAACACACTCCCTGCGCTCACGCCTTCAACGGTGCTGTACCACCAAGGGCTGGCGGAGAAGAAGCCAGTGTACCCACTGGAACTTTTGGAGAAAATCGTGGAAAATAAAGGGTACTAATGGAATTTCCTGTACCCCTGCACCAGAAGTTTGAAGAAAAGGCAGCCAAGCTGCGGATTTTTCCTGAAGACATTGAGGAGCAGTTTGTGCGCGGCAGTGGAGCCGGTGGGCAGAAGGTGAATAAAACGGCGAGCACCGTGCGCCTGGTTCATATTCCAACGGGAGTGGAGGTGAAGGTGAACGACCACCGCGAACGCGAAGGGAATCGACAGTCTGCGTACCGGCTCCTCATCCTCAAAGTGGAAGAAAAGATCCTTGGAAAGAAATCCGAAATCGCGCAGAAAATTTTCAAACTCCGAAAGCAAAAGAAACGCCGCAGCCGCAAGGCCAAGGACAAGATGATGGACGAAAAGAGCCATCGCGGCGGCTTTAAAGAAACCCGTCAAAAAATCAAATTCTAATGTACGAGCAGCCTTTTTATTTAACGGGGAAGCGTGGTAACAATGCCTTTTCGTATGAAGACCGCGGGCCCGAGCCACGGCTCTACGTGCCCAGCGTGATTGAGGGAACTTTGGATGATGTTCAGCAAGGTGACGAAGTGGTTTTTTCGGACCGCGATGAGTTCGATGTGCTGCAACAGTGCAAGGGGCTGAAGCACTATGTGAAGTCCATGTGGCACGGCGTTCCGGTCATTGTGGTGGATAACCACAATCAAGTCTTTTACTTTTGGTACGAGGCGCTCAAGAACGGTGTTTTACAGAGTGGGGCCAGCCTGGTTCACATCGACGCGCACAAGGATGCGCGCGTGCCAGAGCAGCTCTTTGAAGGCGGCAGCTTGGAGGACGTTTTCCGCTACACGAATGAGGTGCTCAATGTAGGCAACTATATCATTCCTGCTCAAAAAGAGGGCCTTGTAGGGGATGTGCAATTCGTGACTAGCGAGGCCGCTATGGAAGACGAAAGCTTTGCCAGCCGTGGTAATAAAATCCTCAACATCGATCTAGATTTCTTTGCGCCAGATATGGCCTACATATCTTTTGAAAAAACCAAGCGGTTCGTCTTAAAACAGGCGGAAAAGGCAAATCTGATCACTTTCTCAACAAGCCCCTTTTTTATAGATCAAGACTTGGCCATACAGGCACTGAGGGCCCTGCTATCATGACACTTTTTTTGAAGAAAGTAGCCCAGCCATGATCCAGAATGGCGCCATGAAGAGTGGAAAGAGCAAACTGTTCACAAAAATTGCGTGAACGAAGAGTCCGCAGAGCGAGGAGAGGAAGCCAAGGCCGTAGCCCGTCTTTCGTAGTGCCCAAGCCTCTTTGGCGAGGAGGATGTAGAGACCAAAGAAAGCCACAAAACCGAGCAGTCCCGTCATGGCCAGGACATTGAGAAGGCTTGAGTCACCGCCGCTAGCGGAGTGGATGTTTAGATCTTTGAGCGTGCCCAATTCGAGCGCAGAATATTTGTAACGGTTGTAGCCCTGTCCTATGAGTGGCTCATCGAGGAAGAGCTGCCAGGCTTCATCCCAAGATGCAAAGCGGAGGCGAGCGGAGGCATCTGGGAGGGTATAGTCGTCCACAAAAACAGACTCCAAATTATCTACCAAGCTGAGGAAGCGGTCCTGTACGGGACCCATGAGCACCACCATGAGCGTAAAAACTAGGGCGAGGACGCCCAGTGTTTTAATGGAGCGAAACAGCCCAAACACAAAGAGTCCCACCATGAGGGCGAGGTAGGCGCTGCGAGAAAGGGTGAGTACCAGCGCAATAGCTATGAGGCCTGCGAGTGGTAGCAGCCATCTACGATCCTTTTTGTGATCCCAGGCGGTGCCTAGCATGAGGGGTAAGATGAACGCGAGAAAGCCACCTACAAAGTTTGGATCGAACCAGGTAGAGAGCAGACGTCCTTGGTGAGGGTCCCAGCCAATAAGCTCCATGCTGGTGAAGTCGGGCATCACTTTAAGCTGAATGAAGCCAGCCAGGGAAAGGGCTACCGCGAAAGCAAAAACCATGTGCAGGGTGAGGCGTTTTTGCTCGGTGGTTTGGTTGAAAACAATGATGCTGAGGAAGTAAAAACTTGCCCAGCGGGCTCCATAAAAAGCAGCCTGAACCACCTCGCCCGTACTCATCCCTTGTGAGTGAATGAGGAGTGACGAGAGGCCAATGAGCACAAAAAGTGCCGCTGGAAAGAGGGTGGAGGGCCAGCGAATAGATTCACGTTTTAAAAGTTTCCATGTCACCCAGCTTGCACAAAACAAGGGAATAAATAGGTCGATCACCAAAAAGCCTTTGAAGCGGTAGAGCTCTGCAATGAAGGCAAAGAGCAGGGTGAGGCCAAGGCCGAGCGTGCCGAAACTGAGGACTTTCTTTGTCATTGCTGGCATTGTACACTCGGCTGTGCAGTATATGAAGCTACTCATTGCCACCAAAAATCCGGGAAAGTTTGAAGAGATTCGCGAGATGCTCGAAGCTAGCGGAGCTGACTTTGTTTCACTTGCAGACATTGGTATCACGGAGGATTTTCCAGAGGATGGAGGTACCTTTGAAGAAAACGCGCTGGGGAAAGCCCGTTTTTACAGCGAGCTAAGTGGCCTGCCTGCGGTTGCTGACGACAGCGGACTTTTTGTAGAAGCGCTCGCGAATGAACTGGGTGTAAAGACTAGGCGCTGGGGTGCTGGGGAGAAGGCAAGCGATGAAGAATGGCTCGAATACTTTTTGAAGCGCATGGAAAAGGAAGACAACCGGCGCGCGAAGTTTGTGTGCGTGGCTGCGTACTGCGGACCCAAAGGCGAGCACACCTTTATGGGCGAGACACTGGGCGAGCTCACTCGCGCGCCTGCAGCTCCCATCAGGGCAGGTATCCCGCTTTCGTCTGTCTTCAAACCTGAGGGCTATGATACTGTATATGCGGGACTTTCAAGCGCTGAGAAAAATTCACTCAGTCACCGTGGAAAGGCCTTTTCCCAGCTTTTAACCTTTTTACAAAATGCTTAAACTCTACACCTACGAGCACTGTCCCTTTTGTGAAAAAGTGCGCCGTGCCTTTGCGGACATGGGCATCGACTACGATGAAATCGACGCGGAACGGGGTACCGACGGGTCACTTCAGCTTTTAGAACTGGGCGGTAAGCAACAAGTTCCCTTTCTTGTGGACGAGGAGGAAGGTATTTTTATGTACGAATCTGACGATATTATTTCTTATGCTCGAGCACGTTTTAAAAAGGATTGAAGCAGAATCTAGCGAAAAAGATGTATGGATTGTGGGACCCAAAACGGGGCACATGCTGCATTGGCTTGTGCGGGTGCTGGAGCCAGATGTCGCGCTCGAAATTGGGACCAGCGTGGGGTACAGCGCCCTCTGGATTGCCTCTGCCTTAGAAAAGAATCAACGTGGGCAGTTGTGGACCATTGAATCCCACGATGAGCGCTTTTCACGTGCACAGAAGAACATTGAAGAAGCGGGCATGACCCACCGTATTTTTCAGTTAAAAGGCCACGCCCCAGAGATTTTTACGCAAGATCCTTCTCTCCCTGAGCAAGTTGACTTCGCCTTTTTCGATGCCACCAAGCAGGAACATCAATCCTACTTCAATGCGATTTTCCCTCGCATGAAAAGCGGAGCAATGATTGTGGTAGACAACGTGCTTTCTCATCGTTTTGGTAAGATGCAAGAGTTTATCGAAAGCACCCATTCCAATGCTGAGCTTAAGGTAGTTGAAATACCTGTAGGGGATGGCCTGCTTATTGCCAGAGTAGTTTGAAACTCCTACCATGGACGTCGAGTCGGTTCGGCGCTGGTTTTAAGTGCATCGATGACGTCCTCCACCGCTCCTGAATCTGAGCTTGAATCGTCATCGTCATCATCATCGTCTCCGCCGTCAGTGACGCGAAGCTGGATGGTACTTTCAGATGAGTAGCCGTATTGGTCGATGACTTTTGCGGTCACTTCTACCACGCTACCACTGCGAATGGTGATGGGTAGACGAACCACTCCGTCGTAAGGATAGGTCGGAGCGGTGTAGCTGAGGTCGCCATCTAAGTAGTATTCCACGCGGTCCACACCATTTCCGTTATCGAGGACTTCAACCTCAACGTCATGAGTGCGTTCCTCACGAGAAATAGATGAAAGGCTGGAAGGGCTGGTGATGGCCACTTCAGGAATATTGGAAGCGGTTTCTGCGTTGTGGATATCACTTGCAGACTCGGTTGGAGGTTGCTCCTGGCCTTCTTGTGTGGCCGCCCAAGCATCGATGTCGTCTTGCCAGTTGCTCCAAGCTTCTTTGTGTACACGGAAACTCTTTTCTTCTACAACATCTTCAGGTGAGTATTCGGTTGCCAGACGACCCGTTACCGTCTCAATTTTGACTTTTACGTAAGAATCATCGATTTCGGTGGGCACCGCAAAGTCAGCAAAAATTTCAGTTGCCACCATGTCGGCGGGAGTGCTGTCGCTAGGTAGCTTGCCGCTGGCCTTGCTAACGGCAATTTCTTTGATTCCACTTGGACGTTGCCATTCGGTGGGTTCCAAACGGTTGAGCACTTTGCTCATGTAGTTTTTCCAAATAGGTGCAATGGTGCTGTACGATTCTCCGTTGGATCCCAGCGCGCTACCATCTGCATTTCCCGCCCAACCAATGGTCACTAGGGTGGGGGTGTACGCTGCAATCCAGTTGTTATTTGGGAGGTTGGTGTTGGGTACATTCGAGGTTCCGGTCTTTGCTGCGTTATCGATGGCAGAAAGGTAAATATTGGGTCCAAGTCCGGCGTTAGGGTCAGACAAAATATCGTTGATGATGTAGGCCACTTGTGGGTCTAGGATCTTGGTTTTTTCTACCTCTGCTTCGTCCCATTGCTCAAGCACTTTTCCGTCGGTTGTCTCAATTTTTAGGATGGCACTTGGTTCTACGTGCACTCCATTGTTGGCGAACACGCTGTAGGCCTCAGCCATTTCAAGCGGTGTTACTTCGGCAGTTCCCAGTGCGAGGCTGGCTCCATAAGCATGGTCAGGATCGTAGCTTACGCCGAGTCCGAATTTCTTTGCGTAGTCGATGATTGCCTCTTCTTCACCCGCAAGGAAGTAGGCCTTCACAGCAGGAATGTTACGAGACTGTCCAAGCGCGTAACGCATGGTCATAGGCCCCTTGAATCCGCCCTCCCAGTTGTCCGGAACGTAGGATCCAAAGTGAGTACGTACATCGTAGAATACAGTGGCTGCGGTGTACTGGTTTAGCAGCGCGAGGGAGTATACAAATGGCTTGAATGAAGATCCTGGTTGACGGTAGCTGGTGATCATGTTCACCTGTCCGTCGATATCTTGATCGTTGAAGTCCACCGATCCCACCATAGCCAAAATCTGCCCCGTTTGAGGCTGAACGGTCACGAGAGCTCCGTTGCTGGCTCCACGGTTGGTGAGGTTTTCACGGCCTTCTTCCAGCGCGTCCTCAGCGGCCTTTTGGAACTCAGGATCGAGGGTGGTGTACACCTTAAGACCTCCTCCTTCCACCACATCCACTCCATATTTTTCTTCGAGTTGTTGCTTCACCCAAAGCACAAAATGCTCAGCCGTATCGAGTTCATTGTAGTCCGTGAACTCCATGGTTTGAATTTCAGCAAGCGCACTGTCGTATTCGGTTTGCGAAATCATATCGAGTTCGAGCATACGGTCGAGCACCAAGTCGCTGCGGCCCTTTATATAGAAGGTGCTCCCATCGGGCATGGTGAAGGTGGTTCCCAAAAGTCCACGTGTGAATTCATCCCATTCTAAATCTTCTTCTCCTGTAATCGTTCGCCCTTGCAGCGCTTCTTCTGTGAGTTCAATTGCAAGCACTGAGTATTTATAGTTACCGTAAGGAGAGTAACGGGTTGGCTTGTTTGGGATTCCGGCTAGCACGGCAGACTCCGCTAAAGTCAGATCCTTGGCATCTTTTTCAAAGTAACGTTTGGCAGCGAGCTCGATACCATAGGCATTATTTCCATAAGGGATTTCGTTGAGGTACATCAGCAAAATGTCGTCCTTGCTGAACTTGAGTTCCATCACCAATGCGATGACGATTTCGCGGAATTTACGAATGTAGCTGTGATCAAGATCAAGGAGGGCGTTGCGGGCGAGCTGCTGGGTGATGGTGGATCCTCCTCGAGGAGTTCCAATCCCAAACTCTGAAAGCACGGCCTTAAAAAGTGCAGGAATATCGATACCAATGTGCTCGTAAAATTCATCATCCTCAATCGCGAGAGTTGCATCGATAAGTGAAGGAGAAATATCTTCTAGAGACGCCAAAGACTCACGGTTTTCTTCTCCATGAATGGTGTAAAGTAGATTTCCTTCGCGGTCCAAAATTTGAGTTGAATCCTTGGGGCCAACCTTTGAAGGGTTGAACGTGATTAGAATCCAAAAAGCGTATACAATCGTGAAGGCTGTGCACGCGAGAAAGAATCCAAGAAAGGCTACAATAGCCCAGCGGAGGGTGCGCTCCTTTTTGCTGTGTTCGGGGCGAGGTTTTAACTTTTCCCAGCCGCGACGAATATGTTTCTTAGTCCAGTTTTTCATGCTTTTGATTAAGGGCTCTTAGGTATAAGAAAGAATTGATCTGTTTCTTACATCAACTCTTAGCGCCCGCGTATTGTACCACCAAACTTTTCTATGGCAAGGAACGCAGAGGCCTGCATTGCCTGGAATTCCTTTTCTGTAAGCGTTCTTTCAGGGTGGCGAATTTCGATAGAATACGAAAGAGACTTCTTGTCTTCGGGGATGTTTTTGCCTTCGTAGATATCGAAGAGAGCGATGCTTTCAATGAGTTTTTCGCTATCTGCGCTGCGAATGGCTTTTTCGAGATCGGCTACTTTGGACTTCTTATCCACAAGCACAGATACATCGAAGCTCATAGAGGGGAACTTAGCGAGTGGCTTGAAGCGTTTTTCGCCGCGTCCATTTTGAACGAGTGGGCTGAAACGCAGCTCGAAAGCACCCACATTTTTGCGTATATCGTAGGCTTTGAGCGTGCCGGGGTGCACCGTGAAGACTTGGCCAAGGGTCTGGCCGCGCACCACGATGTCCATGCACTTTTTTGGGTGCGCACAGGGCGCTGGGTATTTGGATTCATGCAATTGATAGCCCGTTACGCCGAAGGTTTTTAAGTAGCTTTCCAATGCTCCCTTGATCGCGTAAAAAGGTTCACTGTCCATGGCCACCATGGCTCCGAGGTGTTTTTCTTCACGTGGCATGAATTGGCCCTTTTCTTCATCGTAGGTATGGCCTAGCTCGAAAATCTTAATGGTGTCGAAGCTTCGTTCGTTAGTCGCAATGTTTGCAAGCATGTTGGGAACCAGGGAGCGACGCATGTGCGTTTGGTCTTCCGAAAGGTAGTTCAAAATACGAATATGACCTTCCTCAGGAATTCCACACTTTTCGAAGCGGTCTTTACTATAGAAAGAGTAGTTCACGACTTCCGTGAAGCCCAGTCCATACGCAAAGATGCTGCGGGTGAGATGCTTGTACATACGCTCCTCATTTTCGAGAGGAAGCCGCATGGGCTGCAGGGGCTGCACAGGCTCAATTTTATCGTAGCCATAGATGCGCGCAACTTCTTCCACAATGTCTTCGGCAATGTTTACGTCGCGAGTGGCACGGTGCGAAGGCACGGTCACTTTCAAATTCTTCCCAACGGTTTTTACGCCGAATTCCAGGGCCTTTAAAATACGCACCATTTCTTTGGTAGACACCTTTGCCCCAATCTTGCTGTTGATATCATCAGGACTCACGGTGATCTCAATTTTCTTAGGCTTCCATGCGCCAACGGTGGTGATGGCGCTCACTACTTTTGCGGTTGGGCAGAGCTCTTGCAACAGGTTGATTGCACGCTTCAAAGCCACTTCTGTCATGGTAGGATCGAGGCTCTTTTCAAAGCGTTGAGAGGCGTCGGTTCGTACGTGACGAAGCGAGGCTTTGCGAACCGCGATAGGATCGAATGCAGCGCATTCCAAAATGATTTCACTGGTTGAGTCACTGATTCCGGACTTGAGCCCTCCTTTGATTCCAGCAAGACCCATAGGCTCACCTGACTTGTTGCAAACAAGAGGATCTTCTTCCGTGAGTTTTTGTTCGGTCTCGTCGAGTGTCACAAGTTTTTCACCTTTCTTTGCATAGCGCACAGTGAAGCCATCGTCTCCAACTACCGCGCGGTCGTAAGCATGCATGGGCTGTCCGAGTTCCAGCATCACGTAATTGGTGATGTCGACAACATTGTTGTGAGGATTCATGCCAGCGGCCTGTAGACGTGCCTTCATCCATTGAGGGGATTCTTCAATTTCAATGCCCGTAACGATGGCCGCAGAAAACCGAGGACACAGTTTATTGTCCTCAATTTTAATAGACACTTTTTCTTTAGTGGTTCCAGGTTTGTACTTTAAGAGCGGGTCTAACTTTTTGAGGGGTTTTCCAAAGATCGCTGAGATTTCTCGTGCCATTCCGTAGTGCCCCCACAGGTCAGGACGGTGGGTGAGAGATTTGTTGTCTATTTCAAGAAGGGTATCGTCTTTGCCGAGCACTTTGGCGAGCGGCGTTCCTACCTTTGCTTTGCTGGCTGAAAGGTCATGAATGCGCACTTCACTTTGTCCGGGCAAATTGTCTGAGGGAAGGTCAATTTCTTCACCTGCGCAGATCATTCCATAACTGAGTTCGCCACGAATTTTGGTTTCGCCCAGCTCTACTGCATCTCCTTCACCGTGCCATTTCACCCAGGCGCCGGGCATTGCTACAGCTACTAGCATTCCTTCATATAGGTTTTGTCCGCCACAAACAATTTGCACGATTTTTCCGCTGCCAAGATCTGTTTGCACTAAGTTGAGGCGGTCGGCGCCAGGGTGTTTAGACACGCTGAGCACTTTTCCAACCACCATGTTTTCATAGGCTTGTGCTTCGTCGATCACGGCTTCTACTTCAGCGGTGTGCACGGTCACAGCCCAGCCAAGATTCTGCGGAGAAACTTTAGGCAATTCAACAAAGTCCCGAATCCAGTTGAGAGAAATGTTCATTTAAAATTGCTGGTTAAAGCGGAGGTCACCACTTTGCAAATGGCGAATGTCGTCGATTCCGTACTTCATCATCACAAGGCGGGTGAGGCCGAACCCAAAGGCCCATCCTTGGTACTTCTTACTGTCGATACCGCCGGCTTTGAGCACGTTGGGGTGCACCATCCCGGCGCCCATGAACTCGATCCAACCTGTTTTTTTGCACACGCGGCATCCGTCTCCGCCACAAAATACACAGGACATGTCTAGCTCGATACCCGGCTCCACAAAAGGAAAGTAACCTGGGCGGAAGCGAACTTTCATCTCGCGCTTAAAGAGGCGGCTCAGAAAATCTTGCATAACGGCCTTTAAATTTGCGATAGAAATATCGGTATCGATGAGAAGCCCTTCCACTTGGTCAAAAGTGTGCTCATGTGAAGCATCGGTGGCCTCGTTTCGGAACACACGACCGGGCACAATGATGCGTAAGGGCGCTCCATATTTTCGCATCGCACGCACTTGGTTGGGTGAAGTGTGAGTTCGTAGCACGAGTTTACCTTCTTCTGCATCTGGAGCTTTGTCTATAAAGAATGTGTCCTGCATGTCGCGTGCAGGGTGGTACGAAGGAATGTTGAGTCCTTCAAAGTTATAGTATTCACTTTCAATTTCAGGCCCATCCACCACGGTGAATCCCATTTGCTGAAAGATTCGTTCCACTTCCATTTGAGTTTGAGGTATTGGATGGATGTGACCTATAGGGTAGGCAGCTCCGGGAGCTGTCAGATCTAGCCACTCGTTTTGCAGCGCTGCATCAATAACAGCACGCTCAATTTCTCGTCCACGGCTTTCGAACGCTGCTTCCAGTTCTACTTTAAGCTCGTTGATCGCCTTTCCTGTTTTTTGTTTTTCTTCAATAGAGAGGTCTTTCACACCTTTAAGTAGCTCCGTTACGAGCCCACTTTTTCCCAAATACTGACGTTCTGTTTCCTTCAGGCTTTCAAGCGACTCCGCAGAGCCAATCGCTTTTAAAGCCGCTGATTTGAGTGATTCGAGGTTTTCCATTTGCATGGATTTTAGCAAGTTCTCCCCTGGCTGACCAGCCATTCAATTTAAATAAAAGCCCCGCCGCGAGGCAGGGCTTTCTAGTAGGCTTGGTTTAGAACTAGCGAACGGCGTCCTTGAGAGACTTTCCAGCCTTGAAAGCAGGAAGAACCATTGCCGGGATCTTGATCTTTTGGCTTGGATTGCGAGGATTAACTCCGGTTCGAGAAGCGCGCTTTGAAACGCGGAAAGTTCCGAATCCGGTGAGGGTAACGCTTTGTCCCTTTGAAAGGCTCTTGGTTACAGCTTCGAGAACAGCATCAAGAGCTTGAGTTGCTGCCTTCTTGGTGATTCCTGCACTTTGTGCAGCAATGTTGATAAGGTCACCTTTTGTCATGGCGGTGGAGTTAGAGATAAATCACGGCTTATTATAAGGCCGCAATGCGTTTTCACAAGTAAAAAATGGGAGGCTCGATTTGACAAAGCAGGCCTATAATCCCTATGGTATGCCCGCATGCCAGCAAAAAATTTAGTCATCGTAGAATCACCGGGGAAGATCAAAACCATCTCCAAATATTTGGGGTCTGACTACACAGTCATGGCTTCGATGGGGCATGTTCGTGATCTCCCAAAAACCAAAATGGGTATCGACACCAAACACAACTTCGAACCCAAATACATCATTCCCAAAGAGAAGCAGAAAGTGATCAGTGGACTGAAGTCTAAAATAAAGAAAGGAACCACCGTGTACATCGCGACTGACGAGGACCGCGAAGGGGAGGCGATTGGATGGCATTTAGTGGAGGCGCTCGAACTTGAAAAGCATAAAGATTTGAAACGAATTGTTTTCCATGAAATCACCAAGCCCGCCATTATCGACGCCATTGAGCACCCTCGCACCATTGATAAACACTTGGTGGATGCACAGCAGGCACGTCGTATTTTGGATCGATTGGTGGGTTACGAACTTTCGCCACTTTTGTGGAAGAAGATTAAGTACGGACTCAGCGCCGGACGCGTGCAAAGTGTTGCGGTTAGACTTGTGGTTGAACGAGAACGAGAAATCCAAGCATTTAAACCCGAAGAATACTGGAGCATCACAGCGGAAATGACGCCCGAAAAGAGCAAGGATGCTTTTCTTGCAAAGCTCACTAAACACAAAGGTGAAGCGATTAAGGTAGGCAACGAAACGGAATCTAGAAAAGTGCTCAATGATCTGGATGGCGCAACGTATAAAGTAACGAGCGTAGAAAAGAAAGAAGTGAACCGCAACCCTGCGGCGCCTTTCACTACCTCAACTTTGCAACAAGAAGCCGCACGCAAGCTTGGATTTTCTGTTAAGAAAACCATGATGGTGGCGCAGCATCTCTATGAAGGTGTGGAGCTCGACACCGGACACGAAGGACTTATTACCTACATGCGTACAGATTCTGTGAACATTTCACAAATCGCGCTCAAACAGGCGCAAGAAGTGATCGCTAAGGAATTTGGAAAAGAATATGGACTCTCTGAGCCACGTTTCTACAAAGGCAAGAAAGGCGCGCAAGAAGCGCACGAAGCTATTCGTCCGTCCGACCTCGCACGCACGCCAGATTCTATTAAGAAGTTCCTTTCAAAGGACGAGCTCAAGCTCTATGAACTGATTTGGAAACGAACCCTCGCGTGCCAAATGGCGCCTGCCGTGCTCGACCAAGTGGGTGTGGACATTGAAGCGAATGACTATACATTCCGCGCAACTGGACAAACCATTCGTTTCAGTGGATTCATGCAAGTGTACATGGAAGGAATGGACGATGAAGAGGAAGAAGAGGAGGGTATTTTGCCCGAGCTCAGTGAAGGCGAGCATCCTAAGCTTAAGAAGCTAGTACCTGAGCAGCACTTCACTAAGCCACCGGCTCGTTATACGGAAGCCAGCCTTGTGAAGAAGCTTGAAGCGGAAGGCATTGGACGTCCTTCAACTTACGCACCCACCATTTCAACGGTGCTCACTCGTGGGTATCTGGAAAAAGATGCCAAGCAACTCAAGCCCACTGAAATTGGTACCTTGGTGAATGACTTTTTGGTGGAACACTTTCCAAAGGTACTCGACTATCAATTCACCGCGCGCATGGAAGAAATGCTCGATGAGGTTGAAGAAGGAAAAGAGAAGTGGCAGGAAGAAATCCGAGACTTTTATGAGCCTTTCCACAAGCTAGTGGAGGACAAAAATGAAAACATCAAGAAAGAGGATGTTATCACCGAGAAGACTGATGAAATTTGTGATCTGTGTGGCAAACCAATGATGATCAAATTTGGACGCTACGGGAAATTCCTTTCTTGTACCAACTTCCCAGAATGTAAAAATGCTAAGCCGCTAGACGAGGCAACTGGAAAAGTAGATGAAGCTAAGGAGAAAGAAGTAGAAGAACTTCAGAAAAAGTTGGGCGGCAAGAAGTGTCCCAAATGTGGCAAACCTATGGAAGTAAAAACTGGACGGTTTGGTGAGTACCTGGCTTGTACAGATTATCCAAAGTGCAAGACCAGCGAGACCATTTTAAAGACCATTGGGGTTAAGTGTCCTGAGTGTGGGAAAGGAGAACTCGTAGAGCGCCACACGCGTCGGGGAGGAAAACCTTTCTACGGATGTAACAAATATCCTAAGTGTAAGTTTGCCGTGTGGGAAAAACCCACTTCTTCTGAGCATGCCGCAGAGCTGAAGGCCGCTCAAGGAACGAAGAAGAAAAAGGACTCTGACGGCGAGGAAGAATAAAAATTGCAGCTATGCACTCGGTTTGCTAGACTGGAGACACTCTACTCCACGCACTTTATGAAAAAACCGTTTTATGCCTTGTTATTGGCCCTGCTCGTTGTGCCAATTTTGGTTCAAAATGCTCAGGGAATTTCACTGAGCCCAAGCAGTGGGATCGATTTAGGCTTGGGGGACAACCCGGGAGACGGTTTCGATTCCAACGACAACTGTGGATACATTTATGGTGTAGCAGATCTATATCCTGATATTCACACTTCTATCACCATAGAAGGGGAGATGGATTTTGACAGCGTGAGCGATTCTACTCAAGGATGTGTGGACGAAAACGGATACTTTTTATCTGGGCAGGACATGGGTTTTTACACGAATACGCTTGTCAGTGGAACTACATTCCGCTTGGACTTCGACTACAGCAGTTTGCGCTATGTGAAAATCGACCCCGCTACCGGACTCTGGAGCGGCCAAGCAAAAATCACGAATTCTGCAGTACCACTGACGCAAAGCTTGGTGGATTTCAGCTGGGACTGCTCCAGTGGATGTACTCTCGTAGATGGTACCACCATTGATCCGGCAGATTACCAGGTTTATACAAATATGAGCACGGGGGAAGTGAGTGGCTATGCATGGAGTGATTACTTTAACAGTTTCATCTCATTCAACGGGCTCATGCAAGAATTACCCGCGCAGCAAATTCAAACGTATGTGAATATTTATGCAAATGACACAAGCAATACCCCCCTCATGGTGGACGCCAGCAATGCTCCTGTCGCAGATGGAGCTGAGTCATGGCGAATTAGCGTTCAATTCTACGATCCTGTTGCACGCCGTTATTTAGATGAATCAGATATCGATACTTTGCTTATTACACCGATCGCCACGGCCGATTCACAAGTGTATTTTAACCAAATTGAAAACTCTGGGGATGCAATCGATGTTCGTCCTTACAATACTTACTTAGGATGTAGTGACACCGATCTTTCTCATATGTGTGCGATGACAGAAGACAATGGTACGCCTTCCGACACCTCAGATGATTCTGTAAGCTGGAATACCTTTGTGTTTGGAGGTGCTCCCACGTCCAATGTCTTGGGACTCAATGAGGGCTATGACGGTACTATTGAGTACTACTCAGATCGAGACGGATGTCGCTGGATTTATCCTGACCAGGGTACCGGATCAGGTTCGCCCAGTGGTGTTGCAGACTGTCCGGATGGGTCAAGCTCAGTTCCAGATAAAGATACCGTGTTTCCCGACCGACAAAGTGACCGGAATAAATATGAGATTGAAAGTGTTCAAATCGATCTTACTTTAGTGGCTGATCGTGCACTGGATATGGCTACCACTGCTGGACAATTTGAAGCAATTGATAGCGATAGTTGGGAATATATCTACGACTCTGGGGAAGCCAATTTGAGCTTCCGTCCACGCTACCAAATCAGCCAGTACACAGCTGATTATGATGGGGCTTCACACACCAGTATTTCATCGGATCCTAATAAATCCATGATGCTTACAACCGTGGCCACCATGTCGGACACATCAGACGCCTTCCGCACTCGAACAGGTTTTGCTAAACCACCGTATTCCGTGACTAACCAGGTAGATGTGAATGGAGCATCCGCCTCAGAAGACACTTATTTGTTGATCGACACCAACGGATCGCCAACAACATTCGAATCCACCTATATAACAGATAATAAGAGTGCAAGTATTTGGTACAACACATACGAAACAAGTTATGCGATAGGGTACTCTCAAAAGAGCAGCTACACATCTATGTGTGGAACTGCTGGTTACGGTGCCTGTACTGACTCGAGCAATAGCTACAGCGACCCTCGTGCGGAACAGTGGGTATGCGATACTGCCACTGAATACACGCTTGGGGAGGAATCCTGTTACTACACTGAATACCTTCCACATATGGACCCACATGCAGACCCAGAAAGCATGCTGGTGATTGGTGCGATCAACTCTGTAATCGACGCAGATGACGTGCTTGAAGAAATGTCCGATGAAAATGGGACGGTTTTATCCGTGCTGGGAACAACTGAAACCATCAATCTTCGTAATAAGATGTATGCCCAAGTTGCACGCTACACCTTAGGGCAAACAGCTGGAGCTGGAACTTTCACCAATACCGGAACAACGGGATCTATGGTCAGTCTGATGAATGGACGATTGTATTACGCTCAAGGTGATGTGACTATTGAGGGCTTCACTGGCTCTGACAAGACCCTGGTGGTGGTTGGTGGAAATGTGTACATTGACTCCAATATCGATACCGGCCGCATGGGAATAATTGTGTTCAAAAAGAATGGAGTTGGAGGAAATGTGTACGTAGATCCATCGGTTACTGATCTTTGGGTGAATTTCTTCTTAGACGGAAGCTTGTTCAGCAACAGCGGAACCATCGATTCTGATGGAAGGCCCGTATGGACCAATGAAGATTTACGCATGGAAACTCTACTCAACCAGCTCTACTTGAAAGGTTCCTTGGTATCACGAAATACAGTGAATGGATCTGTAGATAGTGACGGAGATGGTTATTATGACTTGGGAGATGGGACGACCACTACGAGCGAAGATACTGCAAAAGAATATGACTTGAATGCAATTCGTCAGTACCGACTTTGCTATGCTATATCCGGAGGAGTGATTGATTATAACAACATTCAAGAATGCGGTGATGGTCAACAGCTTTCCGGCTATTTGGTAGAAGAAGAAGGTTATAAGCCCTATTCAATATACAACTCTTTCATCCTTGAATACGAACCGGCTAGCCAGCTGCCAATCTTCGAGGTGGAGTCCGGCCTATTCAACTAATTGAAGAGAATAATGCCGTATAAAATCAGCGCCACTGTGATGAGCACAGCGCTGGAGCTAACGTAGAAAACCGTGAGGTACACGGTGCGTTTGCTTAAGTAACGAAAACGAGCCGCATGCTTAATGGTTATGCTGCTGTACCCAAGGAAAATCAAAAGAAAGAGAGCAAATACGATTCCTATGATGAGCGGCAAAAGATCCATATGGCTCTATTTAAACTGCTTTGCCCACCAAAGGTCAATTTCTGGATACTTTTCCAGCTCTTCTAGCATGAGGTTTACGATCTCTTTAAGGCGGCTTTCGTTGGGTGCTTCAAAGCGAAGGGTGAGGTTGGGTGAGGTGTTGCTGCAGCGGACGGCACCCCAACTTTCGGCGTCAAAGTTCACTCGGATGCCATCGATGGTGATGGCTGGATATTTTGCGCCTAAATTTTGGGCGATTTGCGCCACGATGGAGAACTTCTTATCGTCGGGACAGGGAGATTTGAACTCCGGTGTGCTAGCGGTCTGTGGCACGTCTTTGAAGAGCGCGGAGAACGGTTCGGTGCTGCGAGATAAAATCTCGAGGAGGCGCGCCGCCCCAAGGAAAGCGTCGTCGAAACCGTAATAATTTTCGGCAAAAAAGAGGTGGCCGCTTATTTCACCTCCCAGTGGCGCGTTCTGTTCCAGCATAGTTTTTTCAATGAAAGAGTGTCCGGTTTTGGCCATCACGGGCTCGCCACCATGCTTCTTAATATCGTCGATGAGCACTTGAGAAACCTTCACATCAAAGACCACTTTGGCTCCGGGCTGACGCGTGAGCAAATCACGAGCTACTTGCAGTAGTAGCAAGTCTGCTTGGTAGTGATGACCTGTTTCGTCCACCACGCCCACGCGGTCTCCATCGCCATCAAAACCCAGGCCAATGTCCGCTTTATGCTCTTTCACCGCCGCGATGAGATCGCGCATGTTTTCAATTTCTTCGGGATTGGCCTCATGGTTGGGAAAAGTGCCATCTGGCTCGGTGAAAAGCGGAATCACTTCACAGCCCAGCGCTTCAAAAAATGGCTTCACGTAGGGCCCGGTCGCACCGTTTCCACTGTCCACCACAATCTTGAGAGGCCGCTGCAAATGCACAATAGAAAGCAGTTTTTCGATGTAGGCGGGGAAGGCATTGAGCTCTTCGCGCTTGCCTTGTCCCACGTCAAAATCATTTGCTTGAATGAGCTTGAGCACTTCCTGAAGTTCATCTCCGCAAATCGAGTGTGCACCTTTTGCAACCAGCTTAACTCCGTTGTACTGCTTGGGGTTGTGGCTCGCCGTGATGCTAGCACCGCCGTCAAAACCAAAGCGGCATACTGCGAAGTAAAGCAGGGGCGTGTACACCATGCCCAGCACAGTTACATTGCATCCAGTGCTGAGCACGCCCTCAATAAAAGCGTCCGCAAGTTCTGGATTGCTCTGCCGGCAGTCGTATCCAAGAGCCAAATTCGTCCCAAAATGTCGCTTAAAATAGGTTCCGGATGCTTTCCCAATCAAATTTATGGTCTCGGGAGTGAGGTCTGGACTGCTTTGAGTCGCAGGCAGGTGCGCAATTCCACGAATGTCGTAGGCACGGAAGATCAGGGGATTTACGGTCATTTACAGATTGTTTTAATGTTTTTGGATTCACTCACGTGAGTGAATCAGACAAGGTTTTGCTAGCCTTGCTCGCATCTTAGCTAAGACCTAGAAAAAAAACCATAAAAATGGTATAATCATAAGATTAAATTAAGGTTATGAGAGTGGATGCACCAAAAGATAAGCCCGAAGCGACTCAGGAAGCTGCTCCTCCCGCTGCGCCTGAAACCTCCAAACCAGAGGACCTTCAGGATGTGGAAAACACTCATGGCGAGCGTGTGAAACTGGCAGAAGATATTGCTGCAAGACAAAAACGCGAAACCGCTCCAGCCCCTGAAGAAGGTGCTGATCCTGAAACAGACAGGGGTTCAGATGCTGATGCGTCGAGTACAGATACGGATACAGATGAGACACCTTCTACAGACGAAAAGCCTAAAGAGGAAACTGGATGGCTCCCAAAAGAGTGGTCCTTTGCTGCTATAGGGGCGTGGCTCTCGGGAGGATGGAGTAAGATTGCCCAGTCTTTTGATAAGCTTTTTGCTGGTTTTAAAAAAATGTTGCCCGACTGGCTCAAGAGTGATGAGAAAGAAGAGGAGAAAGAAGAGGAGAAAGAAGAGGAGAAAGAAGAAGCTAAGGATAAAAAAACAAGTTCAAGAACCAGCCCGGGTAGCTCCGGTGAGACCCTTACGCACCCTTCAAAGCCCACCGAAGGACTCACGGTGAAGTCGTGGGAAGAAGTGCTTGCCATTCAAGACCTGCCCACTCGAATCGTTCAAGCCACTCTTTTTGCCTACTCAACTGATATGAATTGTTTCACCAAGGATGGAAATCACTGTTCCGCGTGGTGTGATTCTGTTTTCAACAAAGCGGGTCTGGGTGGAGTCTACAACGAAAAGGAGCGCATTTTCTGCGATGGGTACGAGGGGTGGAGCAAACGAGGAACCCGACAGGGCTTGAAAATCATGCCCGGGGACAGTTTTATTTTTGAAAATGGGAATGGATTTACAGGTCGTCACCAAGCCATTGCCATCAACGCGGTGGGACCGGATGCCAATGGAAATTACACCATCGATAACCTTAGCCAGCCTTCTGCGAATTCAGATGGAAGCGGTGTAAGGAAAAGACGCACACAAGTCATTCCTGCCGACAAAATAAATGTGGTGATTCGTCCTGGTGCCACTCAGCCTTGGAACGGCGATGGATCTAACCTGATTGGATAATGGTAGTAGAAGCTCCTAAAACGGAAACGCCAAGTGCGACGCCCCAGGCCGCTCCTGCTCCTGCGCCCGATGGGGCTGCAAAAGACGCTTTGAAGGCAACTGAAGCGGCGCATGGAGACCGCATTGAACTGCGGCAAGACATCGATTCAGCCAGTAAACCAGCGCCTGCACAAGAAACTCAGTCCGGCGAGGAAACTCCACCGCCAGTGCCTAGCCCTGATGTGAGTGACACGGAAGAAGAGCCTAATGCGGAAGAACAAAGCTTCTCGGATAGCATCAGTACTTTTTACAATGCAATCAAGCTAAGTAGTGGAAGCACATGGAAGGCGGTTATGGCCACGATGGGTTTTGCCTTTTCTATGGGGCCAATGAAGCTTTGGAATTTCCTTAAAAACGCCTGGAATGGTGAAGATGAAAATGAAGGGACAAAAGGTAAAGCCAAGCCCGATGCAAAAGAAAAGCCGAGGCAATCCATTGGTAAAACACTGCTAGAAAACATCCAATCTTTGCTTAAAGAATTTGGCATAACGGAAACGGCGGACGCTCGTAAGAACTACTTTTTGATTGCTGTGGAGCTCGCCAAAGAAGTCGAGGCAAAGTACGGTGTTCCTTACGAGGTATGCGTGGCGCAAAGTTGTTTAGAAACTGGGTTTGGAACCAGCGACCTTGTGAAGCGATCCTTCAATGCCTTTGGTCTTGTGAAAAATAAATCCTACATGAAGTTCGGCTCACTCCGCGAAAGTTTTATGGCTTATGGAGAACGACTGACCACCAACTCCATTTACAAAAAAGCCTTTGAATTCAAAGACGACCCGCTACGCTTTCTTGAGGAAGTAAAAGCTGCTGGTTACGCAGAGGATCCAGGGTATGTGGGGAAGGTGCGAGGTGTCGCGAAAGAGTTTGGTTTAAGCTTTTAATCTATGTCTACTCCCGAAAAAGCACCGGAGACTGTTGATACCACTCGTAGCAAGCCTACGGAGGGCCCGGTGAGCGCGGAAGCAACTCGTGAGGGGCAAGTTCGCCAAGTGGATCAAAACTTAGCTAGGCTTGAAGAACGTCAGCGCAGTGCTCAGGCAGGCCGTGAACTCGATGCCCAGCTAAGTTCAGGTGCTGCCGCAGCTACCGCTACCGCAGGTCAAGAAGGAACTCATGCGGAAGGTAGTACTACCGGATTTTTGAGTGGTCTTTCAGGAGCTTGGGGCGATGCCGCCAAGTGGATTGAAGAAAGTTTCGCTAGTATTTCCGCGTGGCTCAAGGAAAAATTTGGATTCACACCTGATGAGGCTAAAGATAAGGCCAAGCAGGCAGTGGACGCTGCTCACGATGCGGTGGACGGTGCCTCGAGCAAAGTTAAAAAAACAGCTGAAAAAGCCAAAGAGTGGGCGGGTGAGTTTTTGGATGCGCTGTGGCCGGATGCACCCTTCTTTTCGTTTCCTAAAGGCTACAGCGGCGCCGTTGATGTGAGTAGTTTACGTGGGATGCGAAAACACCCAGTCACCGGTGAAGAAAAAATGCATCACGGAGTGGACGTCCCAGCTCCAGAAGGAACTCCTATTATCGCCACCACCGACTGTATCGTTATCACCTCAGCCTTTCAAGAAAGCGTGGATCCAAAAACAGGAAGAAAAACTGGAGCTGGTCACTACATAAAAGTTCGCAGACCAGATGGAGTGGTGGCCACCATGATGCATTTAGTAAAAGCAGGACCGCCTAAGAACACTAGCATCAAAAAAGGCCAAGTGCTCGGCTACGTGGGTCACACCGGAGGAGCCACGGGACCTCACATTCACTTCGAAATCGACACCGCTGCAGGGGAGCAGGATCCTTACCCTTGGCTTGCTTCTGTGCTTCAAGATGAGGCGCGAAAAGAAGGAGCTCATTTCGATGCGCTAGGCTAGCGAATGCTTTCAGCCTCAGCCTTTTGGGCTTTTTTAATGGCCTCTGAAACACGGCCAATGTGCACGGTGGGCACGGACTTTGCGAGTGTTTCGTTTTGTTGAAGTAGGCGTACTAGCTTGTGAACCAGCAAGGCGTCCATTCCTTTTTCAATCATGGTGTCCGGGTCCACTTTGTCTTCCAGTTGACGAAGGATATCGTCGATTTGTCCCCAGCTGCCGCTGAGCTCATCTTCATCGGTTTGTTTGGGCCACAGGCCGCGAGTGAAAGGAGCATCTGTGAGTTCGGGAGGTAGTCCCATTGCGCGGGCCATTTCTACCACATCGGTTTTATAGAGATCACCAAGAATGTGGAGCGCTCCAATGAACTCGCCGTCTTTAAGGCCCAGTCCCAAGCTGAGGTCGCTCTTATTCGCAGTGCCGAGTATCATGCTGCCGGTGCACTCTGCGTAATCTTGCAGCAGCATGGCGCGCACGCGTGCTTTTAAGTGCTCAAACACGCTTGGCTCGCGTTCCCAGCTCACAAATTGATAATCCACTAGGAAGTTATTGATGGGTTCGTACGCCACGGTGCATTCAAAATGCTCGGCAATGAGTTTGGCGTGCTCGGTTTCTTCATAAGGCGATACGCCCATTTCTGGCATAATGAGTGCTGTCACGTTCTTGGCCCCGAAGGCGCGAATGGCAATGCAGAGCGCTACCGTGGAATCCAGCCCGCCACTCAGCCCCACCACCACGCGGGTATAGCTATTTTGTTTAGCAAAACTGTGCAATTCTTGAATAAGCGTGGAGGTAATGGCGTGCATAGGCGGGAAGGGAAAAAGGATTTAGTAGTCTTTCAAGGCGCTTTGGATGCGGCGTGCGGTGTCTTTCTTCTTGAGCGACTCGCGTTTGTCGTATTTCTTCTTACCTCGTACGAGCGCAAAGTCGATCTTGATTTTTCCGTTCTGCAAGCCGCATTCCAGTGGCACGATGGTAACACCTTCGGTGTGCAGACTGCTAGCGATTTTGTTGATTTCAGCGCGTTTCACCAGCAGTTTTCTAGACCGCTCCGGTTCGTAGTTTTCCAAAGTTGTCTTTTTGTAGAGGGGGATGTGGAAGTGTTCCAAAAAGAGTTCACCACGTCTTTCCGTGATGTAGGTGCCTGTAAAGTGTCCCCCACCACTTTTTAGCGATTTTACTTCGTGTCCCAAAAGCACAATACCAGCGGTAAACCGCTCCAGGATCTCGTAATCGAAGAATGCTCGTTTGTTTTTAACCAGAGACTTTTGCATGGGTAGAGCATAGGGTACAGATATAATAGCCGTCAATTTTAAGTTCTAGGCAACTTCAATCTATTTACAGGTTGAGGGCTCCACACTAGACTGCTATGCAGTATTTATTCTTAACAAATTTGCATATGAAAAGCTTCATGCAAATGCTTCTCGCTAGCTTCGGAGTTCTTGCTTTGATGCTTGCTGGATGCAACACTGATTCTACCACCGATGACACCACTACTGATGGTGACTCTATGGAAGAAGAAGACGATTCTTCAGTAGAAGATTCATCTATGGAAGATGAATCTTCAGAGACTGAAGATTCAGAAATGGAAGACGCTGAATAATCTTCCCTCCTAAGGTCCAACCTTAGCTAAAGGCTCCGTGAAAGCGGGGTTTTTTAGTGCTTTTTTGGAAAGCGCTTTTTTGCCGATTCGATTAAGCCTTTATCTAAGGTGGCCATATTGTACTTCCTCTCTTTACTTAGTATGAGAATGCTGGCATCTACAAAAGAAATGTCTTCTTCTTGTTTCATAAATAGGTCTAAGGTCATCTCTAGTTCTTCTTGAGTTAAACGTGTGTGTAAAACCCCCTTTGTTGAAATCAAAAAGTCGATTGCCTCCAGGGCAGCCTTTTTCCCAGATCTGATTTGTAGCACAGTGGCAACTTCTCCAAGTATGTAATCAGTGATCACGAACTCGCCTAGTTGAGCAATGAACTGGTTTGCACTTTCATGTTTTTCTTCGTTCTCACGGAACTTTGCGATTATGAGGCTGGAGTCTACGAGGTACATTTTTAAAGAGTGTAAACAATTTCATCAATCTTATCTGCAAGATTACGGTCTTTGCATTTTGTATCCTTGAAGCTCCAAGCTTTAAATTCATCCATCGTGTATTTGTACTTTTTAGGCTTAGACTTTTGTAGCTCTACAGGTCGGAAAAGGAATCCTTCGTCAGTAAGTTCGCAGACGAAGATCTTCGTCTTAAACTTTTTGCGTATCTCGGCAGGGATGGTGATTTGCCCGCTCGTGGTAACCTTAACGACGTTCATAATTAATAATTTAATAATTTATTATATTTTAACCGCTCTGGCTTTGGATGTAAAATAAAATCATGAAGTACGTCGCTCTCCTTCGGGGAATCAATGTGGGTGGGAAAGCCAAGGTGGAGATGTCTAAACTCCGCGAGGCTTTTGAGGAACTTGGTTATGAAAACGTGAAAACCTATATCAACAGCGGAAATGTGATTTTTGAGAGCAAGGAAAAGGATGCCCAGAGAATGAATGGCAAAATCGAAAAGTACCTCGAGAAAACCTTTGGTCTCGCTATTAAAATAGTCGTACGTGATGCCGATAATATTTTAATGCTCGCCCAAAAGGTCCCTACGGAGTGGGAGAATGCTGGTGACCAAAAAACGGACGTTTTATTTCTGTGGGAAGACTTTGATAGTAAAGATTCCTTGAAGCTCATCGAACCCAAAGAGGGAGTGGACGTGCTCATGTACTTGCCGGGCGCGATTGTTTGGAATGTGGACCGCCGCCAGATCAATAAAACGGGCATGAAGAAATTCATTGGTAGTAAGCTCTACAAAAACATGACCGCGCGGAACGTGAATACTCTGCGAAAGCTGGCGGAGATGATGAGATGAAGCATATTTGTTAGGGTCTGCTTTTACTAAAACTATGAAATTTCTTTTACTCGCTGCTCTACTCAGTCTCAGTGCTTGCACCGCACAAGAACAACCCGTGCAGAGCAAGCCTTTAACTGACGGAGAGACTCAGGTCCAAGAGGAAACTACTGAAGAGCCTACTGTGCATACTGTGAACGTTCGTCCAGAGGAAGGGTTCCAAAGAGTTAAAATTGACGACACTGTTTCTTTTCAAATCCCTGAGGATTTTGTGGTAGAGACTTCTAACTGGGGAGTAATGGTTGTGTATAGACAGCCGGTAGAAGATACCTTCGCAAGCTTCCAAAAGTAGTGCGACAACCCATCTAAAAATACTCTTTATAAAGATGGCGAAAGTGAAACTTGGCTGGTGAGAGGTGGGGCTTCTCACTTCAGGGCTTGCATTTATTTCGGTTAATTGTACAGTGATGCATCAACCGTAATATCCTATATGCATATATCAAGACAATCGGACCGTGAGCCTTCAGGCCTTAGCCAGGACCAGGGAGATGCTGGACTTAATGAAAATCCACTTACGCCAGACCTGCTAGAAATTCGTGCAAAGCTTCTCGCTCGTTTTAACCAGCACCTCGGTCTTGGACTGTACAGTGAAGCTGAAACCCCCAGAGAGGAGGTTGCGGAATGGCTCTTAGATCCAGAACTCTTGGAATGGGCACTAGATTCTGAACGTCGGGGCGCTCTTCCTTGTTTTATAGGTTTAGATAGACCTACAATTGTGGAAATTGCTATGGCAGCACGAGGCGTAACGGATCCTAGTGGGGTTTTTGTTATGGCTGAGTGTTCCCCAGAGGCGCCACTGTCGCCTAGAGATCTATGCTATGGCCCTAGAGCTGCTGCCTTGATGTTTGGTAATGAATATCAAGATCGCAATGCCTTAACCCAAGCGAAAGGCAGGGGAGGCAGTTTGATCACCTCGACACACATGAAGGAACTTACAAGGGCTGGACTTGTTGAAAATAGGAGGACATGGCATTGGGTTTATTCGGGAGGGGATAGTTTGGACATCTCTAAACGTATCGCAGGGTCTGTTGATGGGCTCTCCCTAAGAGAGCTGCCTCCCACTGATCATTCAACTTCAGGCGGTTTGCGCTGCATGTACGTGGCTGCGAGGCCAAGCGGTTGCATTCGCTAAGAAGCATTGGTACAAGCACAGCTTCTTGTATGTGACGACTACGAAGTCTGGGCCTGGGCTGCTAGATCGAGGCAGACAGACTAGACTAAAAACCGATTCCTGGCGGAAGGGGGAGATGACGCTCGCTTCGCTCGCTATAAAACCTCCCCGCCCCTCTGCTGCGCAGAGATCGCAAAGCCACCCGACCTAAAGGCCGGCTGTCTTTCCGAATTCCTGGCGGAAGGGGGGAGATTCGAACTCCCGAAACCCTTGCGAGTTTACCCGCTTTCCAAGCGAGCGCACTAGGCCACTATGCGACCCTTCCGTGAGAGCTCACACGGTTTACCGGAAAAGCGTCTTAGGCGCAAATTTTTTCCTGTAAATCAGGCTCAAGATCCAAAAAAAGCCCCGAAGTTTTGGGAGCTTTTTTTGGTGCTTATTCTGAACGCAACGAAACTATATTTTATTTTGCTTTTTTCTTCAAGCTTTTTTTTGCGATTGCATGAATTTGTCCCGCAAATTTTGCTGGGTTCTTCGCGAGTGTGCGTAGAGCGCGAGCGGTGATCTTAAGAGATACCTTAGCTCCGGTCTGTGGGTCGATAACGGTCTTCTTAACCAAGTTAGGCAAGAAACGTCGATTCGACTTGCGGTTTGAGTGTGACACCTTGTGTCCACTCTTTGGTCGCGCACCTGTTAATTGGCAAACTTTAGACATAGCCACGGAATCTTAATAGACAAAAGGGCTTTTTGCAAGCCAATTTTTGATGATACACTGCGAGTATGTTTCTTTCCTTCTATTATCTCGCCGCGCTTGTCATTATTTTAACGGTTCATGAGGCCAGTCATGCATGGGTCGCTAACAGGTTGGGGGACCCCACTGCGAAGCGAGAAGGAAGGCTCACGCTCAATCCGCTGGCGCATATCGACATTTTGGGAACCTTGATGCTCTTCATTGCAGGCATTGGATGGGGCAAACCTGTTCCCGTGAACCCACAAAACTTTGAAAAACCCATGCGGGACCAGGCATTAACCGCATTGGCGGGGCCGCTGGCTAATCTACTCTTGGCCTTCATTGGAGCTATCCCTTATAGCTATTTTGACCACAGCTCTCCTTTATTTCTGCTTGGAGAAGCGGTGCTGGATCTGAGCATTGTGCTTTTTCTTTTTAATATGCTCCCCATCCCTCCTCTGGATGGATCAAAATTCATTGGAATCCTCATTCCTAAGCGCTTTCACCAGGCTTACGAGACCTTTCTGAGAAAAAGTTTGCCGTATTTCATTGTGCTTATGGTGCTGGATCTCTACTTTTTTGAGCGTATCTTCGGTATGTCCTTTGTTTGGACAGCGGTTTCTCAGCTCACTTTTTGGTTAAAGGCAGCCATTTTGCTGATAGTCTAGACAAATGGTAGTAAGGTTTTCTTATAAAGTTCGTCATACCTGGCGTCAGCCATTTAACCTACTTTATGAAAAACTTACTTACGACTTTTTTACTCTCAAGCGTGCTGCTTAGCAGCTTTGCGCCTCAAGCAGGTGCTTCCACTGTAATCACTCCTGAGACCCCGGACTCGGTTATTGGGTTCAATGCAGATATTTTAGGAGGGTTTTATTTTGATCAAACGGATGCTGCTGCGAATGAAGATGCCGAGGATGTGATCATTCCAGCTGAACTAGACGATAACTTCTATGTGGGATATGCAGATAAGTTTGATGGTCTTCAAATGAACATTGATGGCACTTTGGACGGATTCAATGTGATGGAAATGATGTCACAGGGGTCCTACACGGTAGAGTACTGGAATGGAGCATGGACTAGCCTTTCTACAGAGGGTGCTGGGAACGATTTAAGTAATAGCAGTGACGAAAATTTTGAACTCACTTGGGATGCGCCAAGTGATTGGGCTTTGGTTGATATAGATACCTCAGACGATCTTTACTTCGTTCGCCTACGAGTAACTCAAGATTACCCATCAGATGGAACGGGGATGGAGGTCAACGCCACCGCTAGTCAGGTTTGGGTTCTGGACTCAAGTATAGAGATTGATACCACCACAGTGATCACTACTGATTCTGATGGGGACGGACTCAGCTCTTTGCAAGAAACCGTGCAGGGTACGAGCGACAGTGATAGCGACTCTGACGATGATGGAGCTATGGATGGCACCGAGGTAGAAATGGGAACCGATCCTACCGATGCAGATGATGTGCTTGCGAACTACCCTGACTACGAAGCAGACTGCGAAAATCCTTTTGACGACACTGAAAACCACTGGGCAGAAGCGTCCATTTGCATGCTTGAAGACGCAGGTGTGGTAGAAGGAATTGATGGTAACTACGAACCTGATCGAGATATCACTCGTGCAGAGTTTGTGAAAATTGCACTTCTCAACGCGGAGCTCACCGTAACGGCTGATTCCAGCGTGAACTATCCGGATGTGGATGAGTCGGATTGGTTCTACTCCTACATCACGTATGCAACGGCTGAAGGTTACCTAGAAGGGTACGACGATGGATTCTTCCGTCCCAATGACCCCATCTCTCGCGCGGAAGCCACAGCTATTCTCATGCGCATTGCAGGGGAGGCAGGCCTCGATGACGAGGATGCTGATAGTGACTTTGAAGATGTGGAAAGCAGCGCCTGGTACTCCTATGCCATCATGGTGGCTGTGGACAACAATATCATCGAAGGTTACGACGAATATGGGGTTGAACTCTTCAAACCGGAGGATAACATCACTCGCGCTGAGGTGGCGGTGATCGCTCGACGAACCTGGTACGTGTTCTACGAATAAAAACTTGTAAGAAATAACTTCTGCCATCGTCTTACCTAGCGATGGCGGAAGCCATCTTCAGTCCTTTCCCTTATAAACGGACCCTAAGGATGGTGGAGCCTCGAGCTCCCGAATGAAGAAGACACTAAGCTGCTCAAGACCTAGCTTGTCTACACATCCACTAGATTGTCTTGACGGTTGTCTACTCTTCGTTTAAAATCCTTGACGACAAAAGGTCGGCAGCATTCGTGAGATCCATCACGACGGACTTTGGGCGCCTTCGAGCGCACGGTGTGTCCCACCGCTCCAATTACGTCCGGATCCACGGTGCAAGGTCGTCCTTTGTTGTTTGTGGAGAAATTTTTCACCCAAAAAAAGACTAGCGCAAAAAATGCAGATCTGCTTATATAGCTGCGCTCCTTTTAAGGTGCCATCGTAGCTCAGTGGTAGAGCACCACCATGGTAAGGATGTACTCCTCTGGCCGAAATGCTAAGATTGGCTAACACAAGAGGATAGCAAAGGTTTTGCACAGTGTCCAGAACACATACCCTCGCGGAAGTGTCTCTGGGGTCAGGCCCACAATTCGTTTAAGTGCCGCGATAGCTCAGTTGGTAGAGCGCGTCCATGGTAAGGACGAGGTCACGGGTTCAATTCCCGTTCGTGGCTCCATTTTTAGTATTCACTTTAGTGAGTTTTTTTGTGTGATTGGGTGCATCTGGCATTACTCTTAACCATAAATTTATGGAAGCCAGTCAATACACTCTTCGTCAACTTCTAGATCGTTACCTTCAGTACTGCGAGGTGATACGTAATTATTCTCCCTATACTGTTCATGCTTATAAAGTCACTTGGGATTTCTTCTTATCCGAAAATCCAGTCGTGTACCCGAACGAACTCAGTAGGGAACTTCTAGAATCATGGTTCTTCAAAGGTCGTTTAGAGCGCAAATGGAGTTCAACAACTTTTCGTTCGTACCTCAAATACTTCAACATGGTTTTCAAGTGGATGGTCTCTGAGGGGTACATCGCTGAAAACTTTGTAGAGAACATGGAGAAGCCAAGAATGGAAATGCGTATTCCTCGCACGCTCACGCACGCGGAAGCCATCTTGGTACTCGACACCGCTTTTCACATGAAATACGCCTATACGTTCGAAAGATATCGAAACAGAGCCCTTGTTGGGATCATGCTTCTTGCTGGGCTTAGGCGAAAGGAAGTTCTTTTGTTGAAGTTGAGCGATGTGGACCTAAAAAATAAATCCATCTTTATTAATCAAGGGAAGGGGGCGAAGGATCGAGTCGTCCCAATAAACACTAGACTTCAGGCTATTCTTGAGGAGTACTTGAAAGATCGAAAACGACTGAATAAGCAGAGCATCTTTTTCCTAACATCTGTTCAGAAAGACCAGCCATTAGGCTCTCGATGTGTCAACAATTTAATGACTCGTTTGAGGGCAAAAACTCGTCTGGATTTTTCCGCTCACACTCTCAGACATGCTTTCGCGCGCCTCATGTTGGAAGGCGGAGTAGACATTTATACTTTGTCTAAGATCATGGGACACTCAAAGATCACTACGACGACCATCTATCTTTCCTGTTCAACTCATCAAATGAGCAAGGCAGCGGAAATGCATAGTTTGAATTGAGGGAGAGGTCATTGTCTAGACCTTCCTTTTATTGCGCTTTAGTACTATCCTCTTCACCTTTCATACTTTTTTGAAAATTTGTGAGTCTTCTTAAAGAGAAAATATTCCCAGAATTAAAGTCCTACCTGTGTTTAGATCTGTGGGCCTCACTTGATGTGAAGAACCGCGTGATATTCCTCTGTGTTTACCTTGTTACTATTCTTTCATGTGGATTCTTTTTCTATTATGGGCAGTTCCATTATTTAGAGTGGATTTTGACATTGAAAAATCCGCTTCTTTGGTACTTGATTTCGGTCATTTCATTTGTGGCTATAGTTGGCATGCTCGCTTGGTTTTTTGATCTCGCTAAAATTTTGAGGGTCCAGAAAATTTATGAACGTCCCAGCTTTGTTTATTTCCTTCGAGTTGCAATCATCTTAGGTCTGATGTCGTCAATTCTTTTCAAATTACTACATGGTGTGCTACTTCCGGGGTCCTACTATCCAGCTTACGCGCTTTATTTTTTGGATGCGGTTTGCGTGGCCGTTATCAGTTTTACTCTCCATTTTTTTTATAAACTTTACTTGAAGCCGGCTGGATTTCCTGAGTTAGTCCATGCCTATGGAGCGGTTGGTAAATCTGAGGATTTATACGGTCTCGCTTCGATAGGAGAGAGGCTTTCTCATATTATTGAAAATTTGGGTAGAAATGTGAGCGTTTTGTGTGTGACAGCCCCTATGGGAGCTGGAAAATCGTCTTTGATAAGAATGGCTTTAGAAAGCCTTGATAATTCCACCTTTCTTTATACCTACGTGTCTTTGACTGAATCAAATGCAGAAAATGATTTCTCTAAACTATTTATGTCGAGATGGCTTGATACGCTTAGTGGTAGATACCCTGTCATGAAGCTTGCGCATGCAGCCTTTGGGCTGGAAGAAGTTTTGAGAGAGTCTAATGGAGATTGGTTACATACGACTGTTCGGTTTCTATTTTCACGCAATAAGGCTTTTTTTAGGAGTAAAACACGTACATTTGGCGAATTCTATTCGGGTGATAATAAGTATGTAGATACAGAAGTTAATAAAATATTTGGTGGAGTTGATGCTTTTAAGGAAGGCCTGTGGATAGTCGTGATTGATGAAATTGAACGTGCCAAGCCGGGAGAGATCTACAGAGTAATTGAGATCATTGAACGGTTTAAGAATATAGGAAATTCAGGAATGCCAGTTAAAGTTGTTTTTATCCTTCCTATCTCTTGGCAAGAGCTTTCCGAGAGAGCAAAGGCTGAGTGTTGCGATATGCTTGATGTTGCACATGGATTTTTCTCTAATGGCTCAAAATCTGTTACAGATTTCTTTCATGTACCCGTTCCTGATAGTGATACTTTGAGGGCGGGGCTATTGGACCAATTGAGGACATTATTTGATAAACCCTATAAAGAGACGTTGGATCGAATGAATGATGTTAGGTATGTGCACTTGAATGAGAGCTCCTTTAACGATGACTCAGCTGATCGGTTGGAAGTCGTGCTTGATTTGTTAAGTGGGAAATCTTTACGATTCATAAATCGAGTCTTCGATTCTGCTTTCTATAAAACAGAGGCCTTCTCTAGGCTTAACTACTATCCGTTGGCTGGACATCTTCCACTGTCAGACCTGTTAGCTTTGGAACTGATAAGTTTGAAATATCCTCGTTTCTACGATTTTATGTATGAGAAATTGGATTATTTTTCAGGGTCAATTTCTAGTTATTTTAGAAAGGATGAGGTGAAGAAAAAATATAAGTCTTTTGTGAATTGGTTTGAAGTGGAATCTGGTGTAGAGCTTGATTTGTATCAACGTGAAGAGCTGCTTAAGTTACTTCAGCTTTGCGCCTTCCATTATGTTGAAATTTTTAATAATAACGACAGATATTCAGGAAGAATGGAACCCCGTAGTGGCACTACATCTCATCCTGACTATCTTCGTGATTATTTCACCTTGCAGTCTGGACAGAATCTTGATGGGAAAAGGAGACTTTATCGGATTTATTTGGAGCACTCTGACAAGAAGTTGACGATGATTGATTCGCTTGAGGACAAGGATTTCAAGGATTACATCTATTTTTTGCGTCATATGCAGGTAACTAATCCAGAACTTTTTTACGACTTAATGAGTCGTTGGAAGAGTAGATTTGCGCATATCAAAAATCGAAGTGTTGAGCCATACCCTAGAGATCTATCTTTTGATGACATTTATGACGGTTTTGTTTATGCCTATGAGGTTTTGATTTTGTGTTTGTTGGAACTGACAAAAGCTGATGTTTTGTCTCGTGTGTATGCTTTTTTTCATGAATTTGTCGTAGATGAGTCTAATAAATTTGAATCCAGGTTTATTTTCTTGAGTGGTTTTGTGAATCGTAGGCGTGGTTCAGGTATACACTCTGAATTAACTAATGCCTTTGCTAAATTACGAGTTGGTTTTGCCAGCGATGTTGATCGTGATATTGAAGTACTTTTCAATCAGTTAAGGTCAATGATTGGATCCGGGAGAAACCTGCTTCTTGAAGAGAAGAACTTCTTTTACGTATTGTACCAATCTTGGTCTGGCAGGAAGGATTCTGGTGCTGAGCTAGAGAACATGAGTAAACACGTTAGGAAATGGCTTAAGGAAAAGCCCATTTTAGTGAATCATTTCTGGGACCAACTGCCGATTGAGGAAAAGCAGTGGTCCAATGAATTTGAGATTCGACAGGCTCTTCATGATAGGCATCCGTTTACTTATCTTGGGATCCAAGAACTTATAGCTATTACAAGAAGCAATAAAGGCCATTTAACCCAAGACAATTTTCAGAAATTTTCATTTTGGTACATGCTAGATGATAAGCTGTTAATGAGTGTTGATGAAATTAGGAAAGAAGATGCCTCTACTTTGATGTCCGAATTGCTAGCACAGAATCTTGTTGAGACTCCTTTTTGGCTTACTCTCGATGTGGCAGCGTAGGCGTTTTTTCGAAGAATTGAACCCCAAGTTTCTAGATAAGTTTCTACTTAAAACCCTTTCCATGATATGGCTCGCTGCTTGCGTTTGGCTTGGGTTTCTTTGTATGTATCTAAGAGTTGTAGAAATGCGAGTATGGCCCATGTACGTAGCTATCTCCCTAAGATCCATCCCTTCTTCGTCAAGGACCGTTGGGACGTAATGCCTAAAAGCATAGGCAGTGACCCTGAAGCCCAGTTCTTTTGATAAATCTCGGAATAAGCAACGCATCCCTTTGTCTGTCCAACGGCCTTTCTTTGACGAAGAAACAAAAAGGTACTCTTCTTTTCGGCCAATTTTTTCTAAGTAATTTATGTAAGCTAGGAATGAATCTTTTATGTCGTTTTCCAGAAGATAAGGCCGAACATATCCCTTTTGTTTCGCCCCCTGAAGCCTTAAAACCAGCTGTCCCTTTTCTTCCTTGATATCGGAGATTTTTATGTGGAGTAGTTCCACAGGCCTAGCACCTATCAGAGCTATTAAGCCGATAAATAAGTCGTTTCTGTATCGTTGCATGGTCGTTTGTTTTCGATAGTGGGTGTGCACCTTAATCCTTTCAACTTGATCATGACTGTAAGTGTACTGTTCGTTTATCTTTTCTTTCCAAAGTTTGATTTTCTCAAGATTGTTTTCGTGGATGTATTTGTAATCCGCCAGCCAGTAGAAATAAGTCCGTAAACTTTTAAGATAGGTGTTCAAGGTTATGTGCTGAACTCCTCTATCTTTTTTCACTTGGCGTAGAGCTTTTTCTAGCACGATATGATCGTTGCATGATTCGATTGTTTTTAACGGTGTGTTTCTTATGAAGAAACGGGCAGAGTCTCTAACTCTTCGTACTGTTTCTTCGCTACGGCCTTTATCTAAATACCATTCGGCAAATTCGGGCCAATGTTCCCACAAGGGGGTTTCGTTTGCTGGTATTGAGCCACTAGCTAAAAGTTCTTGAATTTCTTCCTCAGGTAAAAGCCTAGAAAGAGTTTGGACATGAGCTTGCATAAAAAGCAGTCATTAGGATGATGCCCCTTGTACAAGAGTCCGAACGGCGGATTTTTGAAGTCATGTTAGAACGGACCTTACTCTGGGGGACATGAGCCGAATGAACGCTCACGCTGCTTTTGTGCTCTTTGACGAACACACCTCGCATTTTAGTTTTAGCCCGTGAAAAGTCAAACGTGTATTTTGAAAAATGTTAAGTATTGTAAAGTGCTCGTTTTATAAATAAGGTTAGCAAAAAAAACTCGCTAATTTTGTCTAATAAAAAAGACGTGCTCTTGTTATTCCGCAAAGATGGGGCTTTCCCAGAATATATCCGCGACAGTTGGGAAGTTGTTGATTGTGAAATTGTCCCATTGGATTTTCTCCCAAGTGTCTCGGTGTAGGTCGATGAGCATCACATACTGATTTGAAGTGTTTCCGTAAGCGTCCACTAGTTCAAGATAGGGTGCTAACGTGATCCCTTTGATTTCTGGGTCAAATTTAGGAGCGACTTCCTCAAAAAACCTTTTTGCATCGTCCAAAAGGCCAACGCGGGTGAGGTTTGTCGTTAGGCTTGAATCTCCGTTGTAGTCGATGGTGACCATTTTTTCTCCGTAGGACTCTTCAAATGTGAGTGAAATGAATCGGTCCATGTCGTCGATTGTTGTGGCTCCTAAGAGGTCTTCTAAGGCTTTTTCCACTTGTGCTTCGGTTGAGATGAATTGGACGGGCTCCTCTACAACGGGAACAGGGTCGGTTGTTGCCGTGTTTTCATCTTGGATTGGTTCAACAGGTGGTGTTGTCGGTTCAGAAACAGAGACAATCAAGCCTGCTAGAACCCACGCACCGAAAAGGATAGCGCACCAACCTTTCTTGGTTTTAAGGATAGGAGGAACTTCTGACATAGTGATTTGGGTTAAAAAACAAAAAGGGGCCACTAGGTCGCCCAAACCACTTACTCGCAAGAGCAGCCGAATTTGGCTAGTGGCCCGTCTTTGCCCAAATTTGGGTAAGACGAGCAAAACTCTTGCGGAGTTGTATTTGATGATGGTTCGAGCGACGGGAGTAGTTTACATGAACCTTCTTAGCTTTGTAACGGCTTTTTTTGAAGGATTTGGAACTCTTTCTTTAGAGCTGGACATAGGTGTCCAAATGAGTTGTCAAAAGCCAAAATTTTCATGTTTTTTGATGCTTCAACTGCTATTAGTGCGTCACCTGAAAATCGAGCTACTGTTTGTTTACCAGCTTCTTTTTTATCCGCCTCAATCTTTTTAAGATTTTCAAAAAAACCTTTTAACGAGCCAAGCCCTCGAGGTATTTTTTCGAAATGTTCATTAATGATTTTTAACTCCTCCTTGTGATTTTCCCAAAAATCGCTGAGATCAATGAATTTGCTTCTTTTTAATACAGCCGATAATTTCAGAAAATCTTCTGAAGAACTCAGATCAACATCAAAGATCTCGTGATTGCCAAACTGGCCGACAAATCCTTTGAAGTCAGTTTTTAGAGTTGTCCAAAGAAAAATTATGGTACCTTCGATCCCGTTTAGGTAATCCTCTTTTGTGTTCTTCAGGACGCTGTTGTCCAATGTTAGCATCACGGCTTCAACCAGATCTGTATTTTTAAGCGTTCTGATCTTAAAATTGTCGCTCCAAGCGACCTTTGCTTCAGCAACGTTGTCATAGAGCTTCACGAATAAATAGTATTCTATTCCTGTTTGAATTATTCCTGTTATGAACTCATAAAGGACATAGTATGACGTGTATATGTCTGATTTATTCCACTCTTCTACTTGAGACTCCACAAATCTTTTTGACCTTGTAGCTCTGTGTACAATAACACTGGTGTCCAGAAACAATTTTGATTTTTGTTGTTTCATTTATGTGTCTAAAATTCCTAGCTTCGCTCTGAATATTTGATTGATGAAAACCTCTATTTTTTTTGAGTCCAAGGTTCCTTCTTGGAATCCCTCTAAAGCTTCGATTAGTTGATTTAACTGACCTTGTTTAATTGTTAACCAGTTGTTATTAGTGAAGATTAATTTAAGTAGAGTGATAAGTATTCTTGCATTGTTGTCTGCGTAATAGAATCGGTCGTTTTCCTCAAGAATCTTTTGTAGCCTGAAAATCTCAACGATTGTTTTGCTTTCTTGAAATGATTCGCTCCAGCTTCTGAGGACTTCAATCAGTTTCCCCAAAGTCTTGTCTAGGTTGAACTTTATATATTTAGTTGAATAGGACTGGCTTGCCTGTCCTTGTGGCCTCTGATATTCCTCTCTTGCAGATTCACCTGTTTTTAGGCGAGAGACGCTTTCCTCAATTTTTACTGATGTTGTTTCACCTGTTTTTTCCGCTGAAACGAGTGATACTGATCTTGTTTGTATGTCCATGGTTAGTTTCCAAGAATAGAAAGAAAACCGTTGCTAAGGTTGTCGTACTCTTTTTTTAACCTATCTACTACTTCGATAGATTCACTCATTTTTATGGAATCTTTTTCTAGGTATACGTCGATATCCATAAATAATGAACCATCGCCGAAAATCTTGGTATCGAACTCGAAAGAGTTTTGTATCTTATTTTTCGCTTCCTCAAGTCTTAATGGGCCCAGTCTTACTTTATTGAAAAAGCCATTCCTTTTTCCATCTAATACGAAAGCGAGATCTTCTGCTTCTAGACACATAAAACTTAGCGTTTCTTCGGAGAAGAATTTTTTATACATTAAATCTGATAGTTCTTTGAAGTTGTATTCAGTTTGGAAGACCGTTGTTACCCGGAAACCCATTCGTTTTACTTCGCTGATCTTAAATTCTTCTAGGTAGTGAGCATACGCTTTTTTAATTAACCCGACTCCCGTTTCTATATCGTGGTCATTTTGATCAGTCTCTTCACAAGAATAAGTGATGTTGTCGTAAGCAAGGGTGAGCAAAGTCTTTTTCTCGGGAGAGTAAAGTGTAATTTCAGAAGACTTTGGCGCTCGCCATTCTTCAAAATCACTTTCAAACTCGCTGGCGAAATCAGCGATTCTTGAAAAAGAAACTAGATTTGGCCTGAAACTGTATTGCCCTATGACTTTCAGAAATGTTTTCTCCAGTTTCATTTAATGTGGGGATACTGGCGTGATTATAGTTTCCTATCCCTATTAGTCAATCAAAGCAGAAACTCATGATGGTGACTTTTGGAGCCAAAATCTTCTACTGATTCATAATACTTCCGCGCCATTCCATTTTTCGTTGAAGAAGGCTAGATCTTCGATATCAGACTCGACTCTAATCGCTTCATTTTTATGAATGGAATTGAGGGAGTGTCCCAATAACAATGTTTTCCCTCCCGATAGAAGAAGAAATCTTCTGTGTTCAGTGCTTTCCATCATGACCTTAGCTGTACCTGTAATATTCTTTTGAGCGAAAAAAGCAGAAGCTCCTGCTTGAGTAAAAGTAGGGTTTGGACCTCTTCCCTTTAGATTTGAGCCTAATAGCCGTATGTTATCGCCGATTTTACCGTTTCCGTATGAACAAATGTTGATCAAATTTGCTAAGGAAGAGTTATCAAGATAAGGATCAAAAACAGCTGTAATTTCTGAACTGCCGATTAAATTGGCAATAGATTGAAAATTTGTAGCAGGTTCGTCGGTTTTTAATCGTGCTGATCTAGAAGGTGCTGGAAAGGCCCCTAAAACTTGTTTTATAAATTTTGAGACCACCTCCTCCAACTGAATTTTGTCTGTTACATCTGCATAATTTCTTAAGACTCCAAATTGATTGAGCTGTACTTGAGATCTAGGTTCTTTATTTAGGTCATTGAAAGAACATTCGATGCTATAGGCCTCACTCAAGATGATTTCAAACCGCATTTTGGATTCTCCCATTTGGTAAACATTCAATCCCATTTCTTGTAACTCAAGTAAGAATGAGGTTAGGTCTTCCAGTTTATAACCTGATGATGGTTTTTGAGGGAATGTGTTCATTCGTTGTCTGTTTATATACTCGAAGTATATCTAAACTTTTCCATCTTACGAAATTTTGCTATTCTTTGCACGAGATGCACTCGTCACTCTGCTCTTTAACACCACGAAGCTCACTAATGAATTATGGCTTGTGAAAGCCAATTCTTAGCATCGTGGAGTATCATCTATACATGGTAAGTTCAGAGTCGTGGGCTCTTGTACTTTTCAGCCATTTTTGTCTAAAC
>CAZUWE010000012.1:0-5355 GCA_964624175.1 uncultured Candidatus Peribacteria bacterium
GTTGCGGTCATCGCATTGGTCACTGTGAAGTTCCCAATCTTAAACGCGGGCTCGGTTGCGAGCTGAATATGCATACCTCCTTCTTCGTGTCCGCCTTCTTCGTGTGTTTCCTCTTCATGCACAGCGTCGGCAGAAGTACCGGCGTGACCTTCCTCAACTTCTATGTCAATGCTGTCGATGGTGAGCGTTTCTTCAGTCATTAGTCTTGTGGATTATTGTTCAAGTACGTTTTCATGATCTTAATGGTCATGAACTGTGAGATTGGCAATGAAAGTACGAGCGCTACCCCAAAAATAAGAGGGAACGTTCCGAGCCATTTATCCAAAAAGTACGTTGGTGTACCAAGTACAACAATGCTTCCAACCGTTGCCGCAAGCACACGAGACGTGATCTCGGTGTAGTGCTTGAAGGCACGGTACATGATCGATTTTTGTGACTCTTGTGGCTTGTTCATGACGTAGATTTGGCTCATTTATGCGAACTTAAACGCCGATAGTGTATTCATCTGTGGAAAAAAAGCAAGGGTCTTAGAGCTCACTCTGACTTTGAGTTACTTTTTCTTTTTTTAAATGCCTTTAATCTGAGCGGACAAACAAAATTTGACTTTGTTTACAAAATTGATGTTTGATGGCTACAACACTTAAGTCAAAAAATACCAACCCTGGAAGATCGCATAGCAGAAGCATTCCCATCCTTGTCGGATGCTGACCGCAAAGTACTCACCTCCAGTGGAAAAATGGCTTGTAGCTGAGTTTCTTACTAAGGTAAGATTCGCGCGAAGCACATGGGAAAGGACCGCCGCTGAGGCTGTTCGCTAATAACAATTAACATTTCAAAATGGCTATAGACGATCTCGTTGGTGGTAAAAAAAGGGGGCAAGAAGGTTATGGTAGGGGACAAACCATCCATGTCCGTCGTGAAGACGTATTAGGCGGCACCCCCAAAAAAAAAGACCCTTTAGACCATCCCTTGTTTAAAGGAGTAGGTGCGGGAACCATGCAACGTTTCCGTAGTGACCTTCAAAACGTCACTTTAAGGGATGGTAGGCGTCTCACAGTTCACTCAGCGGAAGAGGGACAAAACTCCCCTCACAACTCATTGTATTTAGCGGGTGCTGATCCTCTAAAAGTTCGCCTGCATGGACTCAGCGCTGACTCTGATAAACGCTTTGGGGACCGTTTGGGTGAACCCATTGACCTGCAGGCCTCAAATATTCGCTCTTGGTTTGGTGACGCGACACCCGTGCCGGTAGAGCCAGGACTTATTGTAACGGCCGTTGGAAAGCAAAGAGCACATTTGCTCCCTTCTCTGAGTAGATTCTATAACCCAGACGATCCAGATGCCGTTAACGGAATTTTGACGCGAGATGTTGAGCGTTTACTGATTAACACAGCTGAAATCTTTAGCCGGCTGTTGAGTGGAGACAATACGGACGATGCTGCGCTATCGGAGGGGTTTACTCCTCACGAGCTTGCGGCCTTAGCCGATTCGAAATTCGACGCGCTGACTAAAATGCGAGGTGCTCGCTCTCACAACATTGCGGTGAATAAGCCCTTTGAGCCCAGTCAGCTTGGCCTACAAGGACCTCACGCCCTGTTGCTCAGTGGACAAGGAATGTTTTTCAATGCAAACAATGTAGCGGCTGGCTACTCTCATCCCCTTGCCAAGCTTGGAGATGTGGAGGAAGGAACCAATTCGAAGGCATTTGCTTTCCAGTGGGCTGCGTTAGACCCCGCAAACAGAGCAAGCGCCGTTTTCGTTCCCACCGGGCGAACCATAGCATTAAGCATTCCAACCACCGACAACCTAGGCTTGCTCCACAGCACGGTAGACTCCATTGCTGCTTCAGCTGCAAGCATGCGAGCGCACGTGATAGCAGAAGCCAAACGCTTAGAGAGTGAAAAGCCAATTGGCGAGCGGCTTCGAGGACTTTTGAGTCGATGGGGACTGATGTCTTAACCATCAAACTTCATAATTCGAATCTAGTTCGTCAAGCACTTTTCTAGTAGAAAAAAATAAAACTGGTATGCTGACTAAGCCATGCAATCTGTCATGTCCACGCACCAAAAGATACTGCTATCGCTGACAGCCCTGCTGACCATGTTTGCAGCACTTTGGCATTTTTGGATTGCGGATCTGTTGCTTCAAATCCCCGACGACTTTTCATACGAAGCTGACCTCATCTCAGTAGACAACTTTTACGACCCCAGCAAAGGCGAATACCAAGGACAGCAATATTCTGAGGCTAGTTTTAAGTATGAGGCACTTTCCAGCACTCGTATAGGGATGGAAATTAAAAATTCTTTCTCTGCTCAGACAAGTACAGGCGAAGGAATAATAAGCTTACAAAGGATTTATGGGATAGATCCATCCAGCGGGAAGCACATAGCTGAACTAGGAGATGAGGAGCGTGAAGGATATCTTTTTGCACCAAAAAACCTGAAGCCGGGGGAAGGCTTCACTTACTGGCATGTGAACTACGATGGCCCCGCTCACATGTCTTATGTGGGACGAAGCAAACTGTATGACTTGGAAGTTTACGAATATCAGACAAATTACGAAGGAGTCAATATAGATCAGACCAATGAGTTGGACCACCTAGAGGGAGTGCCTGAAAAATATGGGATTGTCCTAGAGCCCCAATTAACCATATGGGTTGAGCCTGTTACGGGCTTGCTCGTAAACTATGAAGACTCTACTACTGCCTACTACTATGACAAAGTCACTAAAGAGAAACTCAACCCTTGGAACCATTTTGGGAATACCTTCACGGACGACAGTGTCAAAGCAAAAGTAGCCGAAGCCACAACAGCTAAAATGCATCTTAGGATAGTTAACACAGTAATTCCCTTGGCTCTTTTGGGCATAGCAGGTCTATGCATTTTTTGTTTCTTTCTTAAAGAGCACAAAAAGCCTGAGAATCAGCCACACGGTCACTGGTTCATACATGGCTTTTCAATACTTTTTCCCATCGTGCTGGTTTTTCTCTGTTGGTATTTGATTAAAACTAACATCAATCGAACAAATGAACTGGAATTTGAAAATCGTATAACGGAAATTGAAGATAGTATTTTAAGAATGTTGGACATCGCAACGACATCCCTGGAGGGAATCCAGGGGCTTTTCCAGGCCTCCTCCGGCGTAACCCGTGAAGAGTGGGGCACTTACATTGCCCAATTAGAATTGGAAGAAAAATATCCGGGCATTAAAGCCGTGGGATACTCCCCCGTGGTCTGGGACGCTGATAAGGAGGCGCATGAAGCACTCATTCGCTCGGAAGGCTTCCCAAACTATGCAATCCGGCCTGAAGGAACTCGCGAATACTACACTCCTATTCTATACATTGAGCCCGCTGATGAAAGGAACTTAGCGCTGCTCGGGTCTGATTCGTCGACAGTCGACATCCGCAAAGAGGCGTTGAATTCCTCACGTGACAGTGGAGGAGCCGTACTATCGGGGAGGCTTTTCTTTGGAGCTAGTTCTTCTAGCGATAAATCGGGGACTTCCAGTGTTTTTTATATCCCAATTTATAAAAAAGGCATGCCCTTAAGCACAATTGAAGAAAGGCGATCGGCGATTGACGGTTACGCATTTGCCTCTTTTTGGGCGGAAGATTTTATTACTGGTCTTTTTGGCGGCAGTCCACTAGGTGTAAACTTTGCCATTTACGATGGTACTGAAGTAAGTAGTGACGCTCTTCTCTATGAGTATATTGAAAAGGAAGATTCAAGCAGAACAAAAATACGAACCGCCACAGAAACCATTTACGTTGCAAGCCACCCCTGGACTATAACTTTTGAAGGCCTAGATGAATTTAAGTCCAGCAACTCTCAACTGTGGCTCATCCGAATTAGTATATGGTTTGCCTTACTCCTAAGCGGACTGCACGTTTTTATCTACTTCAATCTTGCCCGCTCACGTGCAGCGTGGATAGCCAGATCATCCGTCTGGAAAGCTCTAAACGCTAGGAAGAATAGATAGAAAATAAATGCAGTCCCCAGCACCACGCCAGAGCCGATTAAAATATATCTAGTCATAGAGCTCCTCAACACCAACCGGAGCTCCTCACCATCTGGAGATGTGATGAAAAGTTTTACAGTTGAATTGAAGTCTTTAAGCAGTGCCACTCCATTCACACGAGACCAGAGGCCTTGCCCAAAGTCGCCTTCACGCAATTCAAATTTATACGAAGCCAAGGCTCCTCGATACGTGTTGACCACGAGTGCATCTTGCCCACTAATGGGGTCTACGGTGAACTCATAATCCAAGTGACTCAAAGGTGATACATCCGTTTCGAAGGAACGGCTCACGCTTGAGTCGACCTCAAAACTGATACTGGCGTCTGTGGCTTCAAGCGCCATGGGATGGTTGAGATAAATGTTTTCCCCTATAAGATTTATTTGAGTGGCATCCTCAAGATCCCCCGCGAACTCAACGGAAAAAAGTTTTAGAGGAGAAGAGTAGTTTTTTAAGTTCTGTACACCTCCTGGAAATATTCCTGAAAAGTCCATAACTCCATTCAAGTTTTCCTGTGGAGTCTGCACCCAGTAAATCAGGTCTGAGTCCTTGAATTTAATTCTTTCAATATCCCAGGTGGCGGGATACTTCAGTTCAGCCTCAAAGGCATTCACATCCTCTGTCGCCGAGTCCAGGTAGACATTTACTGTGAAATAATCGTGGTTCGCCTCTGTTAAGGAACTCGTCGTTCCAAGACACAGAAGGCTAAGTACCAATAAACGGAGATGGCGTTTTATTGCGTCCATTGGTAGTTGAGAAGACTAAAATCTTTCATGGTTAACACCCCATCTTCGTCCAAATCATAAAAAAGAATGCTGACATCACTCAAAAAGGCCGCACGCATAAATGAAAAATCCACGTAATTCACTTTTACGTCACTGGTGAAGTCGGCAAAAATATTAGTAGGTACTACATACTCAGAGCCGATGGTTTGTACTGGAACGATGCCGCTATACCCACACGCCTGGCCTTTAAAGTTACAAGATACATAGTATTGCGAGTACATTCCGGTTTTTAAATCCACGCTGTAGTCGTAAGCACCGGTTGCAGGAACCTCAATGGTTTCCAATAGAACCAAGCTTTGTCCATTTTGCGAAACACCATATACTTCAATTTGTGAGCCCGGAATGGCAACGCCTGTTAAGGAATCACCTGTGTCGCCTGGAGTAAAAATAGGGGGCAAAAGCACCGAGGAAATGTATAAAGGAGACTCATTTTGAACAGAGTAGGCATATGAAACTAACCGTGACTCGTCTCCCTCATAGCTCTCTGCTTGGAAACTAAACACGTGCTCGCCAAAAACCAGACCACTATAAACTCCCTCGAAATATCCTTGAG
>CAZUWE010000012.1:5455-36818 GCA_964624175.1 uncultured Candidatus Peribacteria bacterium
TGGACTCCCTACCACAGCAGTAACCCGCACATCATTGGAGACCATCAAAGTATTTGCAAGAAACAGTGTACCCGGCACACCGAGCAACGCTAAGGCAGATAAAACTAAAAGCCATCGTTTCATGACTTCTTCTTTTTAGGAGAAGGTTTTTTAGTTTGGCTATTTTTTTGGGCCGCAATAGCCTGAGAAATGATCCAGCGATTGTAGCGACGAATCGTAAATGTCGCCAGTAAGAGCAGAATCAGTGCAGAACTGCTGAGCACAAGAAGAAGCTGCCAAGGGAAAACCCAGAACCCAACTTCAGAACCGACCGTCTTTTGTTCGCTACCATAAGTTAGAGTTAACTCAGCCGTATAATGTCCGAAGGCAAACTGGTGTAGCTGCTCTTTGGCAGTCTCCCAAAAACCTAGATTCTCTTCATTTGCATCGGCACCCCATCTCACTTCAAAGCGGCGCACGCTAAGAGGGAGCACGTTACTATCCGCTGGATTGGCAGAGAGTTCATCAGTTTCTACCCCAAACATATTCTTAATAGCAATCATACCTTGGGGCACCATCCTGTCACCTCCATCATTTTGAAAGCGATAATAAAAATCTACGGGCAGACGATTGTATACTTTTTCTTCATTCGCAAGGCCAAACTCCAAAAGCCCCCCATCTTCGCTGACGAGTCCATTCACAGATAAAAATACTAGGATACCCACTTTAGCACCAAGCCCCAGGTCTTGAGGATCTTCAGCCGCCTCTGGGCTGGTTCCCCAAAATATAGCGGCAAAGTGCCCGCCTGGCTGTGCGTCTTCTGGAATTTGCACCTCAAAGAAAACATCTTGAGTGGCACCAGGTGCCAGGGTTACTGAGTTAACCTCACTAGGTATCAGTTTAATCCACGTGGCCAATCCATCTACAGAGTCAACAAAAGCTGGTGTACCATCCTCACCCTGTGCTTCAAAGTTTGCATAAGAAACATAAAATGTTGCCTCTTTGTCTTGTTCGTTGATGAGCTGAAAACTGCTTCCCACCGTGTCTCCGGCATCTCCACGCACCTCCAGCTTAACGGGTGAAACAGTTAATGCATCAGCTAACGGAATATGTCCAAAAAGTCCTGCGGCGATGCCCAATATAAGTAGAAAAGATAGGCAGCGTTGAATAGACATTTAGGCGTGGGAATAGATGAGAGAAGTGTAGAGGACTTCTCTCTATAAGTAAATGTAGAGCTCCTAAAACTAGAAGTTTGCCGTAGTCACGTATGTGAGCGTGGCTGAGTAAGCACCTGATTCTGTACTTCCCGCAATATTTGCCAGGTAACGCACTGAGTAGGTTGTTGTAGCAGAAGTTGTACTTGAAGAAGCAACTTGGCTGGTGGTACTTGCATCCGCAGCATAAGCGAATCCTGATGCGGCATAAGGAGCAGTCACCGTACCACTTCCTCCACTTGCAGTTAAGCGAATACCGAACTGCTCACTACCTGTCGATGAGGCTGTATTGGTTCCTCCTATCGCAGTGATTGTGTTGAGTCCTGATGTAAGGGTAGCTCCCTTAACCGTAGTGGTGTAACCACTAGGAGCATTGGTTGCTACCGCAAGTGAATGTGCTTCAGTTTCTGATGAACTCCCAGCTTCGTCACCCGTTGCATAACGTGCTGCTGAAGACGAAAGCGTCCCAAACCCAATTGAGTTGTCTGAGATGCTGAAGGTCAAAGTTTGAGAAACGGTTGCCGATACAACCACTTGGTCGTCGGTAAGCGTTTGCACCATTATAGACCCACTGTCTCCAAAGGTTCCGCTAATAGAAATTGTATAGGTTGAGGCGGAACTAGGATTGGTGGAATTGGTGTTATCGTAAGTAAGAATAATTTTATCTCCTGCTGCTACTGCAGCCGCTCCCGTACCGTCGGAAGGTGCGGTAAGAGTGAGTACTCGGTTTTGAGTTCCAGAAAAAACAGCTCCCCATGCAGTGGCAGAAGGCGATGCTGCTAAGGTCTCAGTGGTTTCAGCCCCTGTCGTCGCTCCGTGAGTGAAGGTCACAGTACCAATGGTTTTGCTGGTAAAGTTAAAATCCGAAGGGAACGTGATAATAATAGTGTCGGTGTTGTCAGTAGCTCCGGTTGGAGTAGTGAAACGCAATGTATGCGATGAAGCTGTGCTGATTTTTAACGACGACATCGTGTCTGAAAGCGCTGTAAGTCCTGCGGCCTCAGCACGAGGAACAAACCCTGTACCTCCCATCGACAGACTCAATGCGAGTACTGGTATTAAAAGGAGAGACAGATAGCGTTTGATGGGCGTTTTGTACATTGCTTTTTGTTTAAATTTCTAATCATTGTACTCCAAATTGAGCTTTTCCTCAAGTACATCTAGAAATTCCCAATGATAGAGTAATTCAAGGTAGCAGAGTAGGCGCCGGCATCTGTCTCGACAGCAATATTTGCTAAATAACGCACGGAAAAAATTGTACTAGAGCCGTCGCCGCCACCTGTAGCTAACTCATCAAAATCGCTCAAAGTCGCAGCATATGCAAATCCACTCGCTGCATAGGGTGTACTGACGATACCGGTACCACTAGTAACTGTGGCACGTAGTCCAAATTGTTCGGTGCCAGGTGCGGAGGCAGTATTGGTTCCCCCAATTGCCAAAATAGTGTTGGCACCTGAGCTGAGCGTATTTCCTTGAACGTAGATGATATAGCCTCCACTGGCGTTGGTGGACCCAGTAAGCGTATGTGCCTGAGTTTCTGATCCCGTACCTAACTGGTCTCCAGTCGCAAAGCGCGCCGCAGATGATGTTAAGGTTCCAAAACCAATTGAATTATCTGAAATTGAAAAACTCAGGGTTGTATTTACAGTGCTTATTGTCGGATATGCAGTATAGGTGTCAAGCGTGGTGCCTGAAGATTTCACTATGCGTAAACAATATGTTGTACCAGCCGGAGCTCCATTCGGGTACAAAGCAAAGTCCCACATTCCATCTTCACTTGTAGAAATATTGGCAACACTGTTGGTAAAGTTGTTAGCCTCTTCGTAGGTTTGACGTATCAAGGTTGCCCCTCCGTCCGTCGGATCATTTACGTTGCTGGTCAGACTGGCTCCATCTGAAACAGAAGCATTATTATAATAAGATATATAAGTACTTGTACTTACGTCGGTATAAGAAGCGGGGGTACCACCAGTAGGACTAGCACACGTGCCCGACCCCCTGTCCACGTACTGAAGTTTAAAAGTCTCATCACTGCTGAATAACAACCTGTCAGTGACTTGAACTAGCATACGCACACGAAATGGATCTGTGTCACTAGATAAAGTTGCTGGAGTATCTAAACTTGCCAACGGTGAACCGACATCCGTTGAATTTGTATTTGCATAAAACCTATATGCAGCTTGCTCATATGCGCTCGTTCTGTAGGGACTTGCCTCTATATCTATCAAGGACAGTCCCAAGTTTCTTCGCACGGGCCCGGACCAAACAGTAGCGATGGCATTCCAAGTTTGGGTGCCTCCGGTCATGTTCATGGTGAGAAGGTCATCGGTAGCAGATGTATCGTCTTCGTAAACACCAGCAAAGAAGGCACCCGTGTTGGGCTGCGCTGCTAGCGTCACAAACGCAGTGTCATCCCCAGTAGTGGTTGCAGCTCCCCAGGTGGAGGTTCCACCATCCCATAGCTTGCGTGAAACAGTGGCACTGTCTCCCCACACAAGCCACGCGTCATTGGGATTGCTGCTATGAGTTTCAAATTCAATATCAAAGTTCATGTCCACGATGTCTTCCGTGGTGGCACTATGCTCTGTATGCACAGCGCTCCAAGCGCTTCCACTCCAAATGAAGGTGTTTAAGTCCGCTCCGGCATCGAGCACTCCATACATGATTTGATCCGAGCCGCTAGTTGGATTAGCCGCCAAGTTCACCCAATGTCCAATTCCTCCGGCATTGGCGTTATCGAGTAAGGTGACTGCCGAAAGAGTGCTGGCGCTATACGTTCGGTAGTATTGGTCAGTTGAGGTGGCGTCGGCCCACATCCACATCAGATCGCCCGAATTGGCTTCAAACGCCACATCGATAGATTTTTTTGTAGCAATAGCACCCGTGGTATCCCAAGCTGACCCAACCCCCATTGGATCCCAGAGGGTTCCATTCCAACGAACTCCATAAACGTCTACGTTGGCGTCCAAGAGTATCATCCCCATGCTGTCGCCGTTACTCTGGCTAGCCAGTTCGATCCAGTTCACAATTCCTGTAGTTGGAGCGTTGATGTCCGTCGGAGTCCCCCACGTTGTACCGTTCCATGTAATGTAGTTCGGATCAGCCGTTCCATCTCCATATACGACATAGGCGGTCCCGGAAGACTGATAAACCACATCAAAAGCACGATAGTAAGACTGCAAGTCAGCAGACCCGTTTGCATCTACATTGGTACCCAGCACTGTCACCGTTCCCCAGCTACTACCACTCCACACTTGCGCCTGAATTTGTCCAGTACTGGTACCTACAACTAAAATATATTCATCACGAGTGGGACACCCAGCCACCACCATATGTCGAATTTCTCCAGTCACGGCAGAGGCACTTGCCTCACTTCCCCAACTGCTACCATTCCAGAGTTTATATTTGGGTAAGGTCGAAGTGCTTTGGGTATCGTAAACCATCATCGCCTCGCTTGAAGCGTTGTACTGCTGTCCTGCCAAAGCCACCAAAGTCAGTCCCAAATTTCTACGAACGGGTCCGGACCAAACAGTAGCGATGGCATTCCAAGTTTGGGTGCCTCCGGTCATGTTCATGGTGAGAAGGTCATCGGTAGCAGATGTATCGTCTTCGTAAACACCAGCAAAGAAGGCACCCGTGTTGGGCTGCGCTGCTAGCGTCACAAACGCAGTGTCATCCCCAGTAGTGGTTGCAGCTCCCCAGGTGGAGGTTCCACCATCCCATAGCTTGCGTGAAACAGTGGCACTGTCTCCCCACACAAGCCACGCGTCATTGGGATTGCTGCTATGAGTTTCAAATTCAATATCAAAGTTCATGTCCACGATGTCTTCCGTGGTGGCACTATGCTCTGTATGCACAGCGCTCCAAGCGCTTCCACTCCAAATGAAGGTGTTTAAGTCCGCTCCGGCATCGAGCACTCCATACATGATTTGATCCGAGCCGCTAGTTGGATTAGCCGCCAAGTTCACCCAATGTCCAATTCCTCCGGCATTGGCGTTGGAAAAAAAGGTTTGTGCAGAAAGTGTGCCCCCGCTGTAAGTACGGTAGTAAGCTCCATTAATCCCGCCACTGGACCATATCCATAGGATATCTCCAGAGGTTTTTTCAAAAGCCACATCTATAGCCTTTCTTGTGGCACTGGCCACAGTAGTGTCCCAAGCGGTTATTGCCCCCATGTTTTGCATGGCACTACCATCCCAACGCATTCCATATGTATCTGAATTGGCATCCAGGGCAATGAAAGCCAAATCATCTGCACCTGGCTTGGAAGCTATTTCTACCCAGTTCACGATCCCTGTAGTGGGGATATTTATATCTGTAGAAGTTCCCCAGCTTGTACCATTCCAAACACGGTAGTTTGGGTCGGCCGTGCCATCGCCAAAAACCACTACTGCATCCCCAGAGATTTGTTCGTATTCCACGTCAAAAGCGCGGTAGTAAGATTGTAAATCTGTATGCCCGCCCGAATCCGTATGGGTGGCCAGGGTGGTCACACTCCCCCAGCTAGTCCCATCAAAGATTTGGGCCTGTATTGCACCAGTACTTGTGATAACGACCATTATTGCCTCGTCGCGAGTGGGAGCGTACTTCACCACCATATGCCGAATGTCTCCGGTCACGGTTGAAGCACTGGCTTCACTGCCCCAACTCGTGCCATCCCAAATTTTGTATTTGGGGGTTGCCGTCACATCCTGCCTGTCGTAGACCATCACCGCTCCACTTGCGAGTGAAGCCTCTGCTTCAGGTACTAACCAGGTTTGCGTCAGTAAACTCGCGAATACAAATGCTGTGAGCAAAAAGCACACACTTAAGCGTGCAGCAAAACGGAAGAGGCGTGAAGAAAAATCTTTTTGCATAAAGACACCTCAATCATAGTACATAGCTGAGCAAAAACCCATCTTTTTTTAGCGAATTTTTTCCCTCATTTCCTCTATCTCGTCGCGTAATACCGCTGCCTTCTCAAACTCCATATTTTGAGCCGCCAGGTCCATCTCCGCTTCCAAATTTTCAATAAGCCTGAAGAGTTCTTCTTTTGGCACCTTTTTAGAGTCGTAGCGACGCACTTGTTTTTTCTCTTCTTCCTTGCGATGCATTTCAATGTCCTTAATCGCTTTCTTAATGGTTTGTGGAGTAATGCCATGCTTAGCGTTGTAAGCCATTTGAATATCGCGGCGGCGATAGGTTTCGTCGATCGCGCCTTTCATTCCATCTGTCATATTTGTGGCGTACATGATCACAAATCCGTCTGCGTTACGAGCCGCGCGTCCAATGGTTTGAATGAGCGCCGGCGTACTTCGGAGGAACCCTTCTTTGTCTGCATCCAAAATCGCCACGAGCGACACTTCTGGAAGGTCAAGTCCTTCACGCAGCAGGTTGATCCCCACCAGCACATCAAAAGTTCCCAGTCGCAAGTCGCGCAGAATCTCAATACGCTCGAGCGTATCAATATCACTGTGTAGGTAGCGCACTTTCACCCCCGCTTCAGTGAGGTATTCAGTAAGGTCTTCGGCGCTGCGCTTAGTGAGTGTTGTCACCAGCACACGATCGCCCTTCTTCGTTCGCGCCTGAATTTCCTCTAGCAAATCATCGATTTGACCTTCTTTGGGTCGCACAGAAATTTCTGGGTCCACTAGACCCGTAGGACGAATGATTTGTTCCACTAGCGATTCTTTTTTTGCCATTTCGTACTTACCAGGAGTCGCTGACACATAGATCACATCATGCATGTATTCTTCAAATTCTTCGAATTTAAGGGGACGGTTGTCGAGGGCGGAAGGGAGTCGGAATCCGTGCTCAATAAGTGTTTGCTTTCGGGAAAGATTTCCATTGTGCATCGCCCCAAGCTGCGGAATAGACATGTGCGATTCATCGATCACCATCAAAAAGTCCTTGGGAAAATACTCCAGCAAAGTGGCTGGCCTTCCTCCTGGACCCGTTTCATTGAAGTAACGAACGTAGTTTTCAATTCCAGTCGTGTAGCCAGTCTCGAGCAAAATTTCGATGTCGTACTCGGTACGGCTTCGAAGTCTCTGTGCCTCTACGATCTTCCCCATCGACTCGAGTTGTTTCACGCGGTCATCGAGTTCAATCCGAATGAGCTCAACGGCGTTTTTGATTTTTTCTTCAGTGGTCACGGCGTGCTTCGCCGGGAAAATGGTCACTTCCTCAAGCTCACCCATGATTTCCCCCGTGAAGGGTTCCACTTCCGTGATTTTCTCAATTTCATCATCCCAGAACTCAAAGCGAATAGCGGTGTCTCCTCCTGGAGGAAACACTTCGAGCACATCCCCAAGCACATGGAACATTCCTTGTTTAAAGTCCATGGCCGCGCGCACATACTGCAAATCCGTGAGCTGACGAAGCAACGCGTCACGAGGAATCACGTCGCCAGGCTTGAGCTCAATACGCATTTCCAAATATTCTTTTGGTGATCCCAGTCCGTAGATACAAGACACAGACGCCACCACAATCACGTCCCGGCGAGTGAGCAAACTTTCGGTCGCCTTGTGGCGGTATTTATTGATCTCGTCGTTGATCTGCGCGTCCTTTTCAATGTAGGTGTCACTGCTGGGCAAATAGGCTTCCGGTTGGTAGTAGTCGTAGTACGAAACAAAGTAACAAACCGAATTTTCTGGGAACATTTCCCGAAGCTCCGTAGCCAGCTGCGCCGCAAGTGTCTTGTTGTGAGCGAGCACCAAAGTGGGCCGCTGTACGCGCTGGATTACATTTCCAATCGTGAAGGTTTTTCCCGTTCCCGTGGCTCCCAAAAGAACCTGGTTGGTTATCCCTTTTTCAATTCCTTCCACAAGTTTATCAATAGCCTGGGGCTGATCCCCTTTCGGCTGCATGGCTGAACTGAGTTTGAACTTTTTTTGTAGCATAAAGCCCAAGGAGTTTACCACGCCAAGCTTTTAGAATCAATCAGGCAACCCGCCCCGCCCTCTGTCCATCCAAAAGAGCCATGGAGACATTTGGCTGGTTGAATGGAAGTCATTTCCGTCCCAAAAACCATCTGCTCGATTTTTTCCTCCCATTTGGCGTAAAAAACCAGTCGTGACTTGCAGACGATCGCCTTCCATACCAAAGGAAGCAGCGAGTAAACGATCACCCGCTTTGCCACTCATGTCTGTAGGTGAACCCGAAGAAAGGCCACTAGCCATATCTGGATACCCTGCACGTTTAGCTCGACCATTCAGTGTCAAAACATCATCCATTTTATAAGCACGTTCGCTCAGGCCCAGCAGTTGAAATCGGTTTCTCTGTAGAGCAGCTTGGATTTCACGAGCCATTTCAGGAGTGAGGGTAGCAGTTCTAAGCCCTTCCCAAGCTTCCAGCACTTCTCTACTTTTAAAGTTACCTTTAAACAAGTCCACGACATTAACAGCAGGTGCGACACCTGGTCGTCTGAGACGAGCAGTCACATCTAGCCGATCAGCCGCGGGCAACGCGTGCAGTTCTTTCATCCATCCTCCTTTTCCTCTATTCATAATTAGCGAGTTTTTAAACTTCGGTGGCGCCTCTCTTGAGAAAGTAAGGCACTATACCATTTATTCGAGTGTTTCCCCAGGTTGATCTGCATTTTGGCAGCCAAGAGAACTCCGTATAAGGCTTGAAGAAAGATCATAGATCAGTATCATAACATTTTTCTAGCTTTAGTCAACAGTATCCCCTGCACAGGCGGCCTCCTTCCAGTATGATGGAGCAAAGTAAAGAAATTCCATGCCAAACCATCTCCTCCAATTCGCCAAAAAGCTTGCTTACGATGCAGGAAAAATGGCACTTACCTATCAAAAAAAGGGTTTTAGTGTGTCCACTAAGACCAGCGACATTGATCTGGTAACCGATGTAGACAAAGTCTGTGACGAGTTCATTGTCAAAACCATCAGCACCCACTTCCCCGATCACTCTATTTTGAGCGAGGAATCAGGTTTAAAAGAAGGTAGTGGCGACTACAAATGGATCATTGACCCCATCGACGGAACCACCAATTTTGCCCATGGACTTCCCCTATTTGCAGTGTCCATTGCGGTTGTCCACAAGGGCCAACCTATTATTGGAGTAGTGGAAATTCCAGCCCTAGGAGAGACTTTTTGGGGCCAACAGGGCAAAGGAGCCTTCATTGGAATGAAGCCAATCAAGGTTTCCCAGGTTGGAGACCTTAAAAAGAGCCTCCTAGCCACCGGGTTTCCCTACGAGCGCAATGGGGCTCGTTATAAGAAGACGATGGAGCTTTTTGACCAGTTTTACGCAGCCGGCCAAGGAGTGCGCCGCTTCGGTTCCGCTGCTCTGGACCTTTGTTTTGTAGCCTGTGGCCGCTTCGATGGCTTCTGGGAATATGATCTACAGCCTTGGGATGTGGCAGCCGGCAAAATCATCCTCGAAGAAGCAGGCGGAATGGTAACCAATATGGATGGCAGCACCTTCAACCCTAAGCTCCGCAATATTGTGGGCTCCAATGGACTCGTGCACTCCGAAATGCTGCGTGTAATTAAAGATCACGGCGCAGATAAGCTTTAAGCTTGTCCTCGGGAAGCTTCAATCTCCTTCCTCAGTTCATCGAGAGCCGCACCCGCACTTTGCTGCACTTTTTCCATGTGTTTCACTCGAGAGAGTCCGCGCACCTCTTCTATAAGTATGCAAAGTCTCAAAACTTTAGGTGCCTGGTTAGGCCCCTGGTAAGGATATTCAAAGGTAGCCCAAATACCCTCCTCATTCTTAAATAGTTGGGTCGCTTGAATAGTGGTGCCCACAGGCAATCTCACCAATTTCTCTTCCATGTGTTTAGGCCCAACCTTAAACTGAATTCCTTCCTGGGTGTAATCGTGAACCGCTAAGCCACCAGCCTCACGAATCTCAGGTGTATCTAAAACTTGGAATGTGTCTCCTTTCTTAGGGATCTCAGAGGCAGAGTTGGATTCGGGCGCAGTATCCATGGGCCAATCATACCACAGATGGGACCAATGCAAATGCAGCTTGCAGAAATTGACATTTTCGCTTAGGATGCCCCCACGTGGTCGCGTAGCTCAGTTGGATAGAGCGTTGGTTTGCGGAGCCAAAGGTCGCAGGTTCGACTCCTGCCGCGATCACCATGGAAATGAAAGCCCACCCTGTGTGGGATTTTTTATTTCCACTAAAGGTCATGGGAGCGAACCAGGTTCGTAAGCGAAGCGTTTAGCGAGCAGAGCGAGCGTCCTCCTGGCGCGATTTGCCTTTTCTTTGCCAAAACCTTAAAATCATTGCATGGACACATGGATCGACCGATCAACGGACCAAACCGTGACACCTCGTGGAGGAGTTTATCGCTTGGATCACAACAGCGTTACTCCCAGAGAGCGTACGGATAGTTTTCAACAAGGCCGTGCGGCAATGCCTGGAGAAGCCCTAGCTTTAGAAGTGGACGGTAATTTAGACATTATGAAAGCGGTGGCTTATATTCGTGAACGTATTCACTGTGAAATGGAAGTAGAGGGAGACCGTATCTTGATACGCGTGGGAAATCTTTCAAACATTACTCGCCTGCAAAAGATCATTCGTGAATGGGCAGACAATGAAACAGGCTTAGCTCGAGTAGATATTAGCCGAGCCGCCTAATGAAACTTAGCTTCACCAATACGGTAGATGAGCTGGTGTTTTTGACGATGGAGGTTTATCAAAAATCCAGTAGCTTAAAACGAAGTCTGCGCTTAAAACGTCAGCTGCTTTTGGGGAGCTATTTGCTTGTAGCAGTAGCCATTTACCAGCTCACGGGGTGGGCCATTTACACTCTGGTTTTCTTTGTAATTGTTATTATTTTTGTGGCTTACTTAAAACCGCTCCACCTACGCGCCGTACGCAGGCATTTTAGAAGGTACCACCAACTCCCTGAGAACAAGATATTTCTTGAAAAGCAAACCCTAAGCATCAGCTCAACGGGAGTTGCGGGCAGCACTAGTAAAGTATCTTCGGCATATAAGTGGCCAAGCGTTTTGGAACTTGTTGAGTACCCCGACTGTTACTTAATAATTGTTGAGGGAGGTTGCGCATGGTGTATCCCCAAACGTATTTTCAAAAAAGGTGAAGAGGCTGAATTCAAAAAGGCCATGAAAAAAGTCCCATTAAAAAAGAACCTATGAGTCTAAGTTGGGACGAGTTTGAAAAAGTAGAAATCCGCGTAGGAACCGTTTTAGAGGTGTTGGATTTTCCTGAGGCTCGTCGTCCCGCCTACAAGCTAAAAATAGACCTTGGACCGGAGCTTGGCGTTAAGTGGTCCAGCTCTCAAATAACCAAGCACTACTCCAAAGAAGACCTGATCGGGAAACGCGTGCTTTGCGTGTGCAACTTTGCACCTAAGCAAGTGGGGCCTTTCATGTCTGAGGTACTCACTACCGGCTTCTACGACGAAAACGGCGACGTGGTGATTCCCACGGTGGAAAAGCCTATTCAGAACGGTGCCCGGCTAGCGTAGGCTCGCGATGGCAGCCGCGCGGTCCGCTGCTTTGAAAACGTAAGAACCTGCTACGAGCACATTCGCTCCAGCCTCTTTAACGAGTTTTGCGGTCTCCGCATTGATTCCCCCATCCACAATAATATCCAACTCAGGTTTTAGTTCACGCAGACGACGCACTTTTTCAATAGCGCTGGGCAAAAATGCTTGTCCTCCAAAACCAGGCTCCACACTCATCACCACAGCAGCATCCATCAGCGGAAGGTACTTCTCAATTTCAATCACCTCGGTGGCTGGTTTGATTGCAAGGGACGCTTTCGCTCCGAGTTCACGAATCCGTGTGAGCACCGCTGCAGTGTTTTCGCCCATGGCTTCAAAGTGCACCGACACAATGCTGGCCCCTGCGTTCACAAATTCCTCGATATATTTTTCGGGATGTTCAATCATGAGGTGGCATTCAATGGGCAGTTTGGTTTTTATGCACCTCAGCACCGGCATTCCCACTGTGATGTTGGGAACAAAATGACCGTCCATCACGTCCACACTAATTATGTCTGAAAAAGGCTCGACGCTGGCAATTTCTTCGTTGAGCCGACCAAAGTCCGCAGACAAAATCGATGGTGCAATTTTTATGTTATTCATGTTCTTCAATAGCAGTGATTTTTGCAACGCGCGCTTCGTGACGGCCTCCCTCAAAATTGGTCTTCAAAAAAGTTTCCACAATGTCTTTTGCTGTTTGAACATCGAGCGTACGAGCTCCCACGGTCACTACATTGGCATTGTTGTGTTTACGAGACAGTTCCGCCTCATTGATGTCGTGCACGTTCGCCGCGCGAATACCTTTGAGTTTGTTGGCAGCAATCGCCACTCCAATCCCCGTTCCACACACCAGCACTCCTTCGCTCCCAGGGTTTTCACGCACCTTCTCACCCACTTCACGGGCCAGATCTGGATAGTCTACGGATTCTTCACTAAACGTTCCAAGGTCGATGACCTCATTTCCAAGTTCCTTCATGTAGTCACGAAGGGTTTCTTTTAAATGAAAGCCGGCATGGTCAGCGCCAATATAAATCTTCTTCATAGCACATCGGTTACAGATTTGTCTTCGTGCACACATTGAATCACTTTTGCGAGCATAGGAGCTACGCTGAGCACCGTGAGGCCAGGGAATTGTTTTTCTTTAGGCATAGGGATGGTATCGGTCACAATCACTTCTTTAAATTTAGTCTTCTTGAGCCGGTCTATTGCAGGTCCTGAGAACACTCCATGAGTGGCCATGAGGTAGATGTCTTTATTAGCTCCTTTTTTGATCAGTGCTTCATGTGCGGCACACACCGATCCAGCAGTATCAATCATGTCGTCAACGAGGATACAGGTTTTTCCTTCCACATCTCCCACTACGCTCGTCACTTCCGCCACATTGAAGGCAGGACGTTCTTTGGTGAGAATCGCAAGCGGCATATCCAGGAAAGCAGCGAGGCGTCCGGCCTCTTTAGCGGCTCCGGCATCGGGCGCTACAATCACAGCATTCTTCAGTTTTTTCTTCTTCAAGTAGTCCGCGAACAGACGTTTGGTCTTGAGGTTATCCATGGGAAATGGGAAGAACCCCTGAGTTTGATCGCTGTGGAAATGAATCGAAATCACGTGGTCCGCCCCCGCCGCCGCAATGAGGCTAGCCATGAGCTTCGCTGAAATAGGTTCACGAGGAGAAGCCACGCGGTCCTGCCGTGCGTATCCAAAATGAGGGACCACTACGTGCACAGTCTTTGCAAAACTGCGTTTTAGGGAGTCAATCATGATGAAGAGCTCCATGTAATCTTGATTCACATCGCCGGTGCAAGTTTGCACCACAAACACATCCATGCCACGCACGGTCTCATCGGGCTTCGCATAAATCTCGCCACACGCAAACCTGGAAATATGCATTTTCGAAAGCGGCAGCTTCATGGCTTTTGCGATCGCAGTGGCCAAAGCTGGATTGGATGAGCCGGAGAAAATGCGGAGGTTTTTTTGTGAAGACATGAGCTTGTGAACTAACTGTACTTTAAACCTCTTCCGGAATCAACAAAACTGCGGGTCCAAAGGCCTTGAGTTCTTCCTCGAAAATCTCCCACTTACCTTCGGGCCCCTCCTCCACCAACTTGATATTGAGCGTACGATCGGGCACCTCCACTTCGTCGTTGTCCACGCCGTAAATCAAAACCACTTTCCCAAACGCACTGAGTCCACCGGCAAAAGCCAGCGCCATTTCGGCGCGGCCCGGCAGATGAATGTAGCGCTGCTCGTATGCCTTCTTGAATTCAGGAAATTTTCCCGCAGGAAAGCTGAGATCGAGCACCACCAAATTTTTTATTTTGAGTCCGAGCTGTGTGAGTTTTATGTCGAGCATCATACGAGCAGGGTTTTAATTTCTTGAAGTTCCGCATCCGAGAAAATCACATCGTCGTACTCTGGCTTTCGTTCAGCAAACGGAATACCCGCCGACTTTTTGGTAGGCGCCCAAATGCAGGTCGGCTTGCGGAGCGTGAGGCGGGCCTTCATGTAGCCGTATACAATTTCATCATGGTCGTGCGCGTCACGCAGCTTGATCACTTTCCACCCAAAAGATTCAAAACGCTCCTGCCACAAGTAGTCGTTCGGGTTGTTCTCGTCCAAAATCAAACAGAGCCGGTCAAGTTTGCGTTCCGCAGCCACCATGATCGCTTCCCAAGCCTGCCCATGATCCAGCTCATAATCCCCCACGAGACAAAACACATGTTGGTTGAGGCGGCTGATTTGAATAGCCTGCGCCATCCCCACCGCGGTACAGAGGCCATAGGCCTGCTCCTCTGTTGTCACCTCAACTCCTGGCACCTTTCGGTTCGGGAAAAATGGCAGCACTTCAGGCAAAGTGTAGCCATCTTTTTTGAGTACTGCATGCAAGGCGGGCAAAGCCTCAATCTTAGACAAGACAAAGTAGTCACGCTCTTCCCACTGGGGCACCTTAGGGTTGTGCTTAAAAATCTGACGTCCATTTTCCTCTCCAAAATAAAGGCCTTCTATCAGGTCTATAGAAGACAACATTCGTCCACTGCTGCCGGCGCCCATTTTTGAAATGAGCTCCAGAGCATCGAGCCGGAGTTCTCGTTGTCTAGAATTCATGTCCGCATTATGCCTGAGCGACAAGCTCTTTCAACGGCTTTTTTAAAACGGGATGGACAAGTCGTGGAGATAGTTCCAAAACTCCTTTCATAACAAAATCTCGCTCTGTGAGCCGGGGGTGTGGAATGGTCAACAGTGGGTCATTGAGGACCCAGTCTTCGTAAAACAAAATGTCTATATCAATGATGCGGTTCTCCCATACTGGGCGGGGCCCAGCGGGTTCCTGTTCTTCTATTCCAAAACTCACATTCCCTATCGGCACACTTGTCTCGCGCCCCATTGCTTTCTCCACAGTTTTGCAGGCAATAAAAAGCTCTTTAGGCTGCAGCTCCGTCACACACTCCACCACCTGGTTCAGATACATGGGCTGGTCCAGTCCCCCCAGAGGCTCGGTTTCAAGTACGCTAGACTGGCCCACCACGAGTACATCATGCTTCATCAGCAAGTCACGGGCTGTCACCAGATTCATTTCTCGATCTCCCAAGTTGGTTCCGAGCCCTAAAAAGACGTGCATCAGCCGCGGTACGTTACAAAGCTATCGGCCGTTTCCCACAATGTAATTTCACTGAGCTTTACAGGTAGCTCTCCTACAAGGTCTTCCCAAATCTTCATCGTCACCAGCTCTGCTGAAGGATTTTCAAAAAAATCGTTCAAATTCTGATGGTCGTAACGATCGATCACTTTTTCTCTCACAAGTTTTTTGAGTTCCACAAAGTCCATCACCATGCCATCGTCCCCCACCGGACCCTCCACGGTCACTCTAAGTCGATAGGTGTGACCATGCAGCCGCTCACATTTGCCTTGGTACTTAGTGAGGAAGTGCGCCGCGTCGAAAGTGAATTCTTTGGAGACAAACATAGGGCTAAGTTTAGCCTGTAACGGTTGCGTTCTCAAGCACATCGTGCACACGCAGATAATCCACACGGCCTTGGAGTTCGAGCGTGGTCCACAGTGTCATACCTAAGCGGTCTTCACCCAAAAACCCTTTGCGGGAAGTTCCTACCAAAATGGGACAGCCCAACTCTCGCAGCTCTTCGATGCGCTCAATGAGCTCAAAGCTGTACGCCGGTTCGCCACTCACAAAGGCGCCCATGCCCGGATCCACAATGACTTCCTTCACCCCGTAGCTCCGCGCCACCGCGATTCGCTCAGCCAAAAACTCCTTCACGGTTTTCATTACATCTTCGTAGTGTACCATTTCGCGGTCCGTACGAGGACTGTTTTGCTTGCTGTACATCAACACCATGGGCACTCCATAGCGCGCGGCCACCTCAAAAATTCGTTCATCCCCTCGTCCGGCTGTCACGTCATTGATCCAATTCGCTCCGGCTTTCAAAGCGGCCTCCGCTACCTCGCTCTTCCAGGTATCTATAGAAATAAGCGTGGTGGGTAATGCAGCTCGCACTCGTTCAATAGCGGGGATTACACGCACCAATTCTTCTTCAAGGGGGACATCGGTGCTGCCAGGGCCAGTCGACTCTCCTCCAATGTCCAAAACGTCCGCTCCATCCTCTACCATACTTCGCGCCACTTCCACCAAATCATCCACACCCCCTTGTTCCTTAAAACGACCTCCATCCGAGAAGCTATTTGGTGTCACGTTGAGCACGCCCATGAAAGCTGCCATATCTTTAATTAGGGCTCATAAAATAGCGCATCCCCTATTCTATTGCCAAATAAATAATTTATGTTAAGGTTAAAGCCATTAAAACACCCGAGTCCATGAACCCGAGCGAAATTTTTGATGTATATGAAAACCCAGCAAGCATTGTTCACAGTAATGTGCAGATGCTTGAAGGGCGTGTGGACCGAATATACCATTCAACGGAGGAAATTCGAATGAATCTTGAAGAAACTGCTTCTCCAGCTCGTTTAGATGTTGCGGGGAGTGATGAGCAAATCATTCAAAATCATATAGGTCTCATCACACAAGCAATCGCACAGATTCTTGATTCATGGATAGCCCTACCCAAAGAAGGTGAGCCTGAAGATAGAAAAGATTTTATAGAAGGACTGCAAGGAGTCTGGCACATACTAGCGGGTTATTTTACCGAAGGAGTTTTTAACACTCACGATATCAATAATCGAATCAATATATTAATGCATTATGAGGTCTTCGAGGTTGCTGATAAAATGAAGGAAGACAGTAAAGCGCTTCTTAAAGCGCTGAAGCTCCTGGCTCAACTCGACTTACCCTTGAACACCGATATTTTTTATCCCATCCCCGATCTTCCTGAGGGCACAAGAGTGCTCGTAATTGAAGATCTACAAAAAGTGATCGATTTAGTGAAATATCAAGTGGGAGACCGTGGCACCGTAGTGAGCGCTATCACGCCTGACCAACTTCCCGAAGAAGGAGAGTTTGATCTTATTCTACTCGACTGGTTTTGGGGTAAAGAAATTGGCGGCGACTATTTAGAGCTCCTGAAGCAGCGCTTCCCCAGCGCCGTTATTCTTGGGCACTCTAGCTCTTCAAATCGACAAAAATATTTTGGCGAAACACCTGCATGCAACAAAGGAGCTTGGTTTGATATTTATATGACTGAACGAGCGAAAATAGCCTAACGCTCTTCGTCGTTGTAAACGTGTTCGAACTCACTCTTTGAGTATTCGAAGAGATCATCTGCCTTGAAGAATCGAGGCACTTCTTTGAGTGCGGTCTCAACCGAGTCAGACGTGTGAATCACGTTGCAAGACACGCTCATCGCGAAGTCTCCACGGATGGTTCCTGCATCGGCGGTGCGAGCCTTGGTAGCTCCCGTGATGAGACGAACCGCTTCAACCGCTTCGAGCCCTTCCCAGCACATCGCGAGGATGGGTGAGCTGCTCATGAATTTTGCCACTCCAGGAAAGAAAGGCTTATCGGCAATGTGTGCGTAGTGTTCACGGAGGATCGCTTCATCGAGGGCCATCATCTTGCATCCCACAAGTTTCAGACCTTTTTCTTCGAAACGAGTGGTGATTTTTCCAACGAGTCCACGTTGGAGTGCGTCTGGTTTGAGGAGTACGAGGGTACGTTCCATTGCCATAAAGTTTTGGTTAATTAGTAATTAAAGAAGTTTTTCAAAACGCGACTTATCTTCGTAAGGACCAATCACAGAAATCTGCAAAAGGTTTTGCTTGAGAATATCGGCCGCCACACGCCTAACGTCTTCTGCCGTCACTTTATCGATTCCTGCAGAAATATCCGCGAGCGTTTTGATTTTATCGTAGAGCAGTTCGTTGAGTGCATGCATTTGTGCCACGTGTTCAGAATCTTCGAGTGAAAGTGTGAGCTTTCCTTTGAGGAACTCCTTCCCTTTCTTAAGTTCACTTTCTGGTACCACCTCGCCCGCAATCTTTTTGTATTCTTCCACAATGGCTTTAATAGCATCATCGATTCGGTTCACGTCCACACCCGCGCGGGTATAGAAAGTTCCGGTATCGAGGTAATCTTCGGTTCCACAAGAAATGTAGTATGCGAGTCCTTTTTCTTCACGCACCGCAATAAACATACGGCTAGACATGTTTCCCCCCAAGATGGCAGAAAGCACTTTGAGCACATAGTGATCTGGATGTTCTTCAGGGTATCCGGGCACTCCACACACCACGTGTGCCTGCTCAGTTTTCTTGGTCTGAAGAGATACGCGTTCCACCGTTGACAATCCTGCTTCAAAAGGAAGCATCTTGCGCGTGGCTTCCTTTGCTTCCATTGGGAAAAGCTCTTGAACCATGGCAACGACTTCATCGTGATCCACCGCTCCCGCAAGAGAAATCACCATGGCATTGGGCACATAAAGTGATTCCTTATATTCCACAAAGTCGCTGCGTTGAAGCGCCTTGATCACGTCTTTGGTCCCCACTTCATCCCAACCGAGAGGTTGGTCTCCAAACATGGCACGTTCAAAGTTCCATGCCACTTGGTACATGGGCGTATCTTGATACATGTTGAATTCTTCCATAATTACGCCTCGCTCTTTTTCGATTTCTTCTTGATCAAAACGAGAGTTGAGCAACATGTCCGCAAGCACATCCATTGCAAGACGGGTATTCTGAGCCGCAATTTTCACGTAGTAACCTGCGTACTCTTTAGAAGTGAATGCATTGAACTCTCCTCCTACGGCGTCGATCGCTTCAGAAACCGCCTTCGCATTCTTGTAGCGAGAAGCGCCCTTGAAGAACATGTGCTCTAGGAAGTGAGAGATTCCGTTGATCTGCTTGTGCTCGTAGCGAGAGCCGGCCTTAACAAGTACCAAACAGGTTACCGCTTGGGTGCCTGAAATACGATCGGTAATGACGCGAAGGCCATTAGAAAGAGTTGTTTTTCGATGCATAGTTATAATATTGCGCGGTGATGCTAACAAACGGTAAGATCGAAGTCCACTCAAACTATGGAATCTCGTCTGCAACTCAGTCGCTTAAGTGTGCTTTTCCTGGCCGTTTATTTGGTCACCGGCCTGATCATCATTCGGCTCTTTTATTTGCAGGTTATTGCGCATGGCTACTATGAAGGAATTGTGCAGAGCAAACAGTATGGATACACCACCCTGCCCGCTCGACGAGGAGAAATTTTGGTGGAGGATTATCACACCGGTGAACCTTATAGCCTAGCCACCAACACGACTCTGGCCATGGTCTACGCCGACCCCACCATGATTGTGGACAAGAGTGACCCAAGCCTGGTAGCGGAAACCTTTGCCCCCCTGCTCTTTGACTTGGAAACCGAGAAGGAACTCGACCAAAAACGCTACGACGAGGAGTACAGTGCGGTTATGAAAATGGAAAGCGAGGTACTACGCAATGAGGCTCTCAGCAAATTGAAACTCAAAACAGATGAGGAGCTTTTCGCGGACTATAAGGAAAACTTGGAAAACACTTTGAGCGATGAAAAACGTGACATCATTTTGCTACTTGAGGGACAAGACCTCAGTACTCAAGAAGAAGTGAAAGGCTTAGACCTAACCGGAATTGAAGTGACCACCGACGGGGACATTTACGCCTACCCTGCCAAGATCAGCAACAAAAGCAGCACCGCCAAGGAACTGGGTGCCGTGCTCGATTGGGACACAGAGGACTTAGAAACGGTGCTTGAAGGAAACAATCGCTATGTGGTGCTGCGCCGAAAACTCGACCCAGCGATTTCTGAACAGATCGAGGCCATTTTAAAACAAGACATCATCGACGCCAAAGTAGAGGCTAAGAAAACAGACACTCAGGCAAATCCCAAATACTTGGGGATTCGTTTAGTGGATGAGTACTACCGTCTTTACCCTGAAGAAGACCTCGCTGCGCAAGTACTTGGGTATGTGAGTGGAGATGGAGGACAGTATGGAGTTGAAGGAACCTTCGACGAAATCCTCCGCGGACAAGACGGAATTTTCACCTCAAAAATCGACGCGAACGGAAATCAAATCACCGTGGGAGATAGCATCATTGAAGACGCAGTGGACGGAGCTGATATCACGCTCACCATCGACCGTGCGATTCAAACCAAAGTGGAAGAATTCTTGAAAGCTGGAGTGGAAGAGTATCGTCCAGACAGCGGCCAAGTGATTGTAATCAACCCACAAACGGGTGCCATTTTGGCTATGGCTCAATACCCCTCTTTCAACCCAAATACCTTTGGAGATGTCTTCGATAAAGTTGAAATTGAAATTCCTGAGGATAAAAAACAGTACATCGTACCCATGACAGGAACCGAAGAAAATCCTCGTTATTGGTACTACGTGACCGTAGACCCAGACACGAAGATCGAAATCTTCAAAGACCCAGAAATACCTGACAAGTGGTACTCTTACAAAAACACTTGGGGACCTGAAGTGTATAAAAATAAGACTATTCAAGAGGTCTATGAACCAGGGTCTGTATTCAAACCACTTGTGGCTGCTGCCGCCATCAACGCCGGTGAAATCACTGCCTCAACCACCTTCATGGACAGTGGGCCGATTGGAGTGGACTTCAATCAATACACACAGGAGTACGACTACTACATCGAAACCTTCAACAAACAGTACCATGGCATTGAAAGCATGACCCAAGTGCTCGAGCACTCCTGCAACACTGGTATGACGTTCATTTCTAAAAAGCTCGGAGCTTCGCTCTTCTACTCATATATTAAAGCCTACGGGTTACTCCAAAAAACTGACGTTGGACTCGACGATGAAGTAAAAGGTGACGTCGAACACTACGACGGATGGACGGAGTCAGAAATGGTTACCAAGTCGTTCGGACAGGGTATTTCTATGACTCCTTTGCAGCTCATTCAGGCCTACACTTCCCTAGCAAACAAAGGAACCATGATGCGACCTTATCTCGTTAAAAAAATTGAATACTCCGATGGAAGCATTGAAGAATTCGAGCCTGAAGTGGTTGCACAGGTACTCAAGCCAGAAACAGCTGAAATGGTGACCGCCATGCTCACCTCGGTGGTTGGACAGTACACATCCAAAATTGCGCTCGATGATCACTATATCGCCGGAAAGTCCGGAACTGCGCAAACATACAAAGGGGGAAAGGCTCTCAGCGGACCTGGAACCACTGAAACCACCTTCATGGGTTATGGCCCCATCGACGATGCACAATTCCTGGTACTGGTGAAAATGGACAAACCACGCACCACAGAGTGGGCCGAAGGAACCTCAGGACAAGTGCTGCACAAGATCATGGAATTCCTTTTCGACTACTACTCAATTCCACCTGATAAAGAAGCGGTGGTACAAACCCAAGAAGTGGTGACGCCTTGAGCTTCTCTGATGGAACGGGTATAAATAGGGCAACCTCACGCCACCCGCCATGGAATCACACCTACTCGTCCTAGTGTTGCTTGTGCTCGCCATAGCAGCGCATTTTCGTATAAACGGACTTCAAACACGCCTGAATGAGCTAGACCCCGCTTATAAAAAAGATCAAAAAGCCCTCGAGCGACAGACACGTCAGCAAATCAAACAAGTAGGAACGGTAGCTAAAGATGCTCATGCGCATAAGCAGGCTCGGCCAAAACCAAGTGCGCTTCTAAAATGGCTGAGCACCGACTGGCCCATGAAACTGGGAGCTTTCTTACTTTTGCTTGCCTTTGCGTGGCTTACCTCGTACGCGTTCATCAATAACTGGATTGGGCCTATGGGCCGTATAGCCCTTGGAGTGGGCGCCGGCGCTCTACTCATGTGTGGAGGGGAATGGCGCATTAGAAAATACAAGGATCAGGGGTCGGTTTTCTTGGCGCTCGGCGCCGCTACAGTACTGGTGTCTCTTTTCGCTGCACGCACTATCTACGACTTCTTCACGCCGCTCACTGCCCTGCTGGGCATGTTCGCGGCCGTGGCTTTCATGGGCATTTCCAGCCTTCGTCACAAGAGTCTGGCTCTTTCTGTTGTGGGCCTAGCCATGGGAGGGGTTGCACCTTTACTCGTAAACTCACCCTCACCCGACTACTTCGGACTCTTTTCGTACTTGCTGGTCCTCACTCTCGGCGCCCTTACCGTTGCTCAACGCACCGGCTGGAAACTGCTCAGCTTCCTCAGCTTTTTATTGGTCTTCTTTTACAGTGGTGCTTCCAATGCAGTGGAGAGTGACAAACCAATCGGACTCATTCTTGCTTCTATCTTTATTACGTTATTTTACGCCAGCAACTTACTAGGCGTCTGGAAGGCAAAACACTCCACAGGCTTAGATATGGCAACTGCAATAGGCACAGGCCTCTTACTGCTTTTTTGGATGGATGAAATGCTGCCTTTTGAATACGAAAGCATTGCATTCGCGGGAATGGGAGTCGCTCTAATCGTCGCTAGTTATACCCTACTAAGACGTATGAAAAGGCCCGAAAAAATCACATACGTTTATTACGTAACGGCAGCGGTTGTGCTGATGTTTGCAGCTCTGTTTGAATGGAGCGGCTCCTCACTCACCTTAGTTCTAACATGGGGTGCAGCAGGCTTGCTAGCGCTCCCCGTGCTAGCCACCAAAGACCCTCGCCAGGCACTCTATTTATCAGGATTTCTTTTCCCAGCTGCACTCAACGGGACTCCTTATTACAACACAAGCACTTGGGGAGAGGTCTTCTATCAAGACCTCGACTTCCTATCGCTCATTTCACAAAGCGTGGTCCTTTTAGGACTTGCCTACTTTTTGCGCAGCAAAAAGACTTTCTTCATTTTCTTGGGACTCATGTGCGCACAAGTAGTTGCTCTAACGCTATTAGCTGCCACTATCTTCTACACCGAAAACTCTCAAATAAACTTAGTTTATATGGCAGTGATGGTGCCTTTCATGGCCCTGCTCTCTGTACTTTTCAAAGACAAACTAGTTAACCGCTTGCTGCCTACTTTGCTTGTGCCTGCCGTACTTTTAAACTCAGACCCCACGGTATGGCCCGAAGGCACTTTACTGCACACAGATTTTTATGCCCTTCTGAGTCTCGTGCTGGTCACCTTGGGCTTGGGAGTACTCTTTAAGCGGAACAAAGACGAAATCGCAAAGCTCTACTTTACTGTCAGCGGACTTTTTGCCATGAAGCTCGTGTGGCTCAGCGCAGATGCTTTGCTTGAAAACCCAAACCTCCACATCACCGTTGCCCTCGCCATATACACCCTCGCGGGACTCTATTTCAACATTCGTGGTGCCATGGAGAATGAAAAAGCCAGCCGCATCGCCGGCGGCGCACTTATTGGTTTTGTGGTGCTTCGCCTGCTGCTTGTGGACGTATGGTCCATGTCCATTGGCGCGAAGGTGATCACTTTCTTCCTGGTGGGCGCCTTGCTCATCAGCACAGCCTTCTTCAATCGAGGTAAGAAGAAAGGAAAGCGCTAGGATCTATCCATTCCGCCAGCTCCGCCTCCGTGTCTACATAGCCTTTCACGCGCAGATCGCCTCCTTCATAAAGGGCGAAGTGCAGGTGCTTTCGTTCGCCGTCGGTTTCCTCGCTTTCGCCCTCGCCCAGGTTCGCCAAAAAGTCTCCCTGCTTCACTTCCTGTCCCACCAACAAGCTGCTAGACGACAAATTAATATGTCCATACAGTGCGTAAATCTCGCGGTCCTCAATAATGAACTTCACGGTGAGCAAGCCACCGTAGCCGCTCACCCAACCTTCACGCATCACCACTCCATCAGCAATGGCATACACCGGTACTTCTTCCACAGTATCCGTGTACTCAATGTCATCTCCTGCATGGTAGCCCGTGAAGCGGTCTGAAACGTACTGACCAAAAACCTTGTAGGTCGTGCGCTCAAAATACTCATCAATCGGTAGAACCACTGCGGGCCCAGCTACCGGCTCCGCGGGCTGCGAGCAAGCACTTAACAAAAGAGCTAGAGTGAGTACCCTCGAAAAACGCATAGGTTTAACGGTAGATTGGGAAGTTGTCGTATTGGTACAAATTGCCAGTGCTGTCTTCGGCAACGTACATATCCGCATCTCCATCATTATTTGAATCCGCTCCCAGCGCAAGTCCTTCTTGGTCGCTTCCAGGCACTGAATAGGTTTCCTTCACCGTGCCATCCGTAGTCATGACGAACAAGGTGTTGCTGTAGAGCGCATAAAGGTATCCATCACGGTAGTGAAGACCAGAAATGTCGGTGTATCCGCTGGGTGCATTGATTTCACGAACCTTGCGTGGCGTGCTGCGGCTCAAGTCGAGCACATAGATCTTTCCATTGGCTTGGTAACCTGCGTAGAAGTATCCATTTGCGTAGGTCAACGCTTCCATTCCTGCTCCATTCACTTCAGGCATCCAGCGAGTCACGTCCCAGCTCTTCACCGCGCGGCTGCGAGACAGATCGTACTTCACAATCTTTCCATCTTCATCTGCCAAAAACACAAAGTTAGAGCTGGTGCTTTGCACGGTGATGTCCTCCAAGTCTCCCCCTGCGTTCCACACCGTTGGGTTGCTTCCATCCTTATCCATGGCCACAATTTGTCCCTCGTCCCCCACCATGAAGAGTTGGTTTCGTCCACTGTGCCACATGAGTCCACTGGGTTCGATCCCACTCACGAGTTCACGCACCTGACCTCCAATTTCAAACGTTGAGTTGCTAGGCCATGCAGTAGCGGCCAATGCTGTAGCGCTGAGCGCAACAGTCAAAACAGCTGCTGCCATCATTCGAGATACAGTGTGCATGGGAGGATGTTGTTAATTTCCCTGAGTATATATGAAGGTCCTTTTTCTTTCCAAGAATTTAAATATGTTCTATGATTTAAGCGATTTTTAACCCACGTTCATGTTTAAGAAACTTTTACTCTCTTTATGCGTGCTCTCTCTTATGGCACCCGCTGCCTTTGCAGACACGACTGAAGACTTAACAACGGTTGAAGAGGACTCCATGCTGGTTCCTGATTACTATGGCAGCACGGGAACTTACTTCACCATAAGCACCACTACTGAGGTGAGTGCAGACGCCGTTTACGTGTATGGTTCCTACGTAGTGGATAACGCTGCCACTCGCCAGGAAGCCGTTAAAGAAATGCGGGATGCTTACCGTTCTCTCCAAAGCACTTTGAGCGGTTATGGAAGCCTCAAACGCACCAGCATCTACGCATATGCAGACTGGGAATACACCAACCTATATGACGCCAGCCTTTCCGTGCGCATTAAATTGAACGACACCGGCGACCTCACTGAAGTGGAAGACATGATGTTTGAGGCCGGTTTTGACAACTGGTTTGAAGCAACCGTAAATGACACCACAAACGCTGAATCAGCGGTGGCAAAGACCCTCACCAAACTGATTGAAGCAAAGAAAAAAGTATATGAAGAAGTGCTGGGTTACAAACTGGGAAGTGCAGACGGGCTCAGCATTTACAGCTGGCCAGACAGCAGCACCTTTGATGAAGAAACCGGAATGGTGGACATGACGGTGAGCGCGAGCGTGTGGTACTACCAAGACTAGTTTACCTGTCGAGTACCGTGAACTACAAAAAAGTCCTCCCAGTGGGAGGACTTTTGGTTTTGCAAAGAAGCTTTAAGCTTGTTGTCGAACCGCAATCTCCCAAGAACTTCGTGCTACATGCAAAACTTGTGGACGCAGAGTGCCAGTTCGTTTGTAAGCAGCTTGAACATCAGCAGGGACCGGACCATTTCCGAGTACCAGTGCACCCATCGCACGGTGAGGCTCAGGGTGGGCCACTAAAGCTGCATGTAAATCCATAGGCAAACCTCTAGCAGTGAGTTGGTCATGAAAATGAGCTAAAACAGAGCCCATATCTCCCTCAGCCCTTCTATTAGCAGTTTCCACACGTCGTTTCGCCATAAGCTCTTGAGCCTTAGCTTGAAGTGCTCCTATTTTTGCAGCCACATTACCCGTTAAGAGAGTCATCGCCTCGGCAGGGAGCGTTCGATACCCCAAAAGAGCACTCATGGCCTCATTGGGAGTCAAACCTAACAAAGCAGTAGCGAATGGAACTGCTATCCTTTTATCCAAAGATTGGCAGACTTCTGTAACCGTCTCACCCAATAACTGATTTAAATCTTCCACGCTAGCTTGGTTTTCCATTGGTTTCTGTGCCATATTTTGAGTTAATTCTCGTGAACTATACCCTATTTTATGGCTCAGTCAAGCCACTAAGCCCACTTACCAACAGGCTTCTTCCTTACAGGCCACCAGTTCTGAGAGGCGGTCTTTCATGGTTTCAAGCCGCTCGGCATTCGCCGCCTCTTCAATCAAATTGTGCGTTTCTCCGGGGTCGCTCGCCAGGTTGTAAAGCTCGTCGGTGCCCTTTTTATAATCTATATAAACCCACTCCATTTCGTGCAAGGCCGTGTACGCACCCTTATTCCAACCCTCAAGCAAAAAGTCCGTGCGCCAATTTTCTAACGTATCGCCGCGCAAAAGGTCAGCAAAACTGCGCCCATCAGCCTTGGGCATTTCGCCCGCCCCAGCCAAATCCAAAAAAGTGGGGCACAGGTCAATGTTGAGCACCAATGCTTCACTCTCCACCGCTTCAATGCCCGGGCCAAATACTTTTAAGGGTACATTGCTCGCCACTTCGTAGGGGGAATCTTTGCCATCCTTGATTCCATTTTCCCCCAAGTGATAGCCATTATCGCTCATGAAGAAAATATAAGTATTTTCAAGCTCACCCTGTTCTTCCAAAAGGCTCAGCATTTCCGCAAAGGCATCGTCTACACTCTGTAGACTGTCCACCATTTCTCCAAAAAGAGGGCTCTTCACATCGCCATCAAACTCGCCTTCATGATCCGCCTCTGCTGTGCTGGGCGTGTGAGGTGCAAAGGGAGCGTAGTACAAAAAGAAAGGCTGCTCCGCCTGCTCAATAAAGTCTAAACTTTTCGCTGTGAGCACGTCTGTTGAATAGTCTTCGGCTCCAGTTCCGTAGTGAACAAATCCATCGTTCTCGCCATCGTGGTAGTGCAGTAAATCATAATTGTAGTAGCCAGGCTTGCCACCAATCGCATAAAACCAATCCCAGCCTTCCGGCACATAGGCCTCGCCATTCTCTCCATAGTCATTTAAGTATTTCCCAACCAAGGCAGTTTGGTATCCGGCTGCTTGGAGCTCAGTGGCCAACGTTGTGTCATCTTTTTCATCACGAAAACGCGTGAAGCCTCCCTTGGGTGCTTTGTTGTCTTGTACGCCGTGATTGTGTGCGTATTCACCTGTTAAAATGGAGGTTCGCGAGGGACAGCATAGCGAAGTGGTGACGTACGCATTTTCAAAGCTTAATCCAGCGGTTTGCGTCACAGTGGGCATGTATGGAAGCATGTCACTGCGCTGATCATCTGTGAGCACTAAAATGATATTAGGCTGCTCGCTCACTCCCTCGTCCATGCTCACTTGCTTACTACTGCACGACGAAAACACACATAAAAAAAAGATTGAAAAAAGTGCGGAAAAACGTCTCATGGTTGAGTGTCCATAAAAGCCTCATAGGCCTCAAGTTGCGTTGCCCATTTCACCGTTCCGGCATCTACATATTCCTGAATTTTTGCGAGCAGTTCACGGAGTAAATCTTCATTTTCTTTACTGAGTGCACGAGTAGGAATATGGACATTGATGCGTGTGAATTTGCTCGTGTCTCGGACTGCGATAGCTTGATCAATAGAATCTATAAATGCCTGTACGTCATCTTCATCAAAAGTACATTTGGTGCCGCAGGTTTTGCGGTCTTCGGCAAGGCTAGAAATCTCGCCAATATCCCCTGCCAAAACAACCAAGACTCCATCCTCATCACTCACAAGATCCGTGGCATCTTTTAAAATAAGGGGATAAATACGCTCAGCAAAGTCCACAGGAATAGGGTCATGGTAAACCACATCTTGGATGTAGTCATCGGTCCAGCCATCAGGCCGCTCCGATTCATCCATAGAAAGATATCCCAACGCGGTCACGGCATCCATGAACTCAAAGCCTGCATCACTCGCCGCAATAACCCAGTCCACATTGCTCGTTCCTCCACTCACTCCCCTATTGTTTTCAGCGCCCACCAGGTCGTCCACTAGTTGTTTTTCTTCTTTAAAGGTTTCAGTAAAACTTGCTGTGCTGCTTTCACCGAGTCCCGCATCAATATGTGTTCCGACTCCATGACCACGATCCACCACTTCTTTCAAAAAGTTGAGATCCCATTTGGTATTCGCCACTGCGAAGGATTCGCCACTCTCAATGGTGAGCTTTGCCCCATACTCATCAAAAAGATCCATCGCCCAACGGAGATCCTCCACGTGCTTCATATAAACTTGCTGGTTTTTATCATCTTTAAAGACACCTTCCATGTGAGTCATGGTGCTGATGTAGATGGGGATGAACTCATCTGAATTTTCAACTACCTCACGAGGCTCACCCACTTCGGCACCACCTTCGTCGGGCCTATGGTAAAGCGCCGCACCCACTGCACCTGCTCCTACTAAGAATCCCCCGAATACTGCGAGCACCGTTTGAAGTTTCATAAACACATTGTAATCCCTTTTCATGCTGCAGTGCAATTTGCTAAGCTGCAATCCCTTAGCACTCCCCCAATGACTGACTTTGACGCTTTAGCCACCCTGGCTTTCGACCGCAGCACCTTACAGCCCACTGAACGTGAACATCAGGTGAATTTGTGGTCAGCTTTCTTCAAACTGGATCAATGGCTCTTCATTGTGGACGCAAGCACAGCTGCTGAACAGCCCATGCCATTCATTGGATACTTAGAAGAAAAGCCTTGGTTCTTTGTTTTTACGGACAGCCAAAAGGCTTACGACTTTGCAAAGAAAACAGGCCTACTCGATAAAAATGGGGAAAGCTTATACATGAGCATGACCCCCGACGGAGCACGTAAAATGCTGAGTTCCGCTGAAAGCGAGGTGGTGGGCATTCGAGTGAACGAAGGAGAATTTGGATGGTTTTCTCCACTCGCAAATGTTGAAGCCATTCATAAATTCCTCACCGAGCAAGGAGCGCTCTAGTTGTGTATAGTAGCTTCATGCTAGGACAGCTCTTCGCCTTCGGGACCCTCGCCGCCTGGTCTGTTGCCGATCTAGTGGCTAAACATGCAGTGAGCAAACTGAGCACTTTGCAACTGGTTTTTTGGGGGCAGTTTTTGGGAGGAGCGGGTATTTTGGTTTTAGGTTTTTTGACAGGCTACATTAGCGAAATTTCCCTCAACAGCCTCAGCTGGATTCTATTGCTAGCGGCGCTCAATGTGGGCGGCATGATTTTATTTTATGAGGCCATTCGACACAAAGGGGTGGCTCTGAGTTTACCCATCACTTACTCGTGGTCTGTACCAACCGTTTTATTTGCATTTCTATTTTTGAATCAGCTGCCCAGCACTCTCCAACTAGCCGGCATTGCAGCCGTGGTGGTGGGACTTTTTTTGGTGGCGATAGAAGCAGGTAGCAAACGCTGGGTGGATCGCGGAAGCATTGCCGCCTTCTTTTCCATGATCACCTGGGGAGTTTTTTACTTTCTACTCAGCACACCTGCAGAAGCCTATGGCGAATGGTGGGTCAGTGGAGGAATTAAACTGTGCACCGGACTTCTAGTGCTTCCTATTCTGTTGCCCAAAGTTTCCCTTAGCTCTAAAGAGCCGCTGAAAAGACTCTGGCCCATTGGACTCATTGGCCTCTGTGACGCCGTAGGGCTCATACTGATGAGCAACGCTCTCCAAATGGCCAGCGGCGCCGTGGTGACTGGAATCACCTCCACCACTCCAGCTGTGGTGGCTACCGCCGGCATACTTTTTTATAAAGAAAAAGTGAATCGCCAACAAATAGTAGGTATCACTGTTACTGTAGCTGGTTTGCTTTTGTTGGTTCTTTAATGGATTAAATCTGTAAAGTAAGGTATAATCAAGGGATTGATTCACCTATATGCCAGACGACCTTAAGCATGTGGACACTCCTAAAGAACCTCGCTTTGTAGCGATCGCAGGAGATCTTTATGAAATCGACGATATTATCGATGCTCTACACGGAAGAGATTTCACAGCCACACTGAATGAGTACGATATAAGGGAATTGGGAGACAGTGCGGGTGATCTTAAAGCGCTTGCCGTTGCTCAACGCCAAAAAACAGCAGCTTTGCGAAGAATCGTGGCAAGGTCTACTGATGGCCTCCACGACAACCTTCCCAATCGCGCTGCTATTTTGATGGCTTTAGAAAAAGACCACGCTCTGCGTTTTAGTAATATCACCGAGTTCATCGCTCGCTTTGCCCAACTCACCCCAACCGATGCCCGCTGCGTAGCGAACGCGGTGAGTGAGGTGCACGGAAAAGTGCGTGTGCTCGACGGAACGCAACCTTTAGGAGGACGTTTTTCTCAGCCCACCGGGCATGCTTTTTTTGAGGGTAGATACCTTCAAAGCGCTTTGGGCGAAGGCTGGATTGGAGGAGTGTGGGCAGAGGTGACTGTCGCAATGATTGAACGAGCTCTCACCGACCAAAACTTCACTGACGATGAGTGGTTACAAATGTTTTCCGGCGACACACGTTACGGGGAGGCTCGCGGCAACACCATGTCTTTAAAAGAACGCTTGGAAGACTACGCCTCCAGAGCATATGTAGGGGGCAGTGCACTAACCGCACTTTCTACTTTCGGCGCAATGGCGGTTGGTGAGCCTGCTGCGATAATTGTCCCCGCAGGTTTTATGGCCGCAACCATTGGAAGCATGGTTGCTAATGTAGTCATTAAAAATACACCCGATACTTGGCTTGTTTCGCTAGCCGCACAAGCAGCTACTATCCACCGCTCCACTCGTTTGAGCAGCGCGAGTGCTCGCCAAGCAGGTGAAATGATTCCCAGGTACAAAGAACTTTTTAAACTCACTAAAGCTCGCATAGAGGAGCTAAAGAAGACTCCTGCGGGACGAATTGCAATCCTACTCATTCAAGAAGTTATAGGACAAGAAGGAGGCGCCTTTCCTAAGGACGAACCCCTCCTTGAACTATTAAATGAATGGGTATCTGCTTTACAAAGAAGTGAAGCATTGAGCGCTCGCTTCAACGATTTTTTTGAAGGCTATCCTGCCGAAGCTTTTCTAACAGCCCACGATGCTCGCGAGCGATTTATAGAATTCAATCGTGCCCAAGAAGAAGCCAAAAAAGCTCCTGCTGAAACAGCCCAAGTTGACTCAAGAAAGCTACTCGCGCGCCGTGTTTAAGAGCTAGCGGAGTTAGCTTCATGTGATTAGAGAATGGCAGG
>CAZUWE010000013.1:0-29827 GCA_964624175.1 uncultured Candidatus Peribacteria bacterium
TTGAACTGCCGACCCCGGGCTTATGAGTCCCGTGCTCTAACCAACTGAGCTACCCAGCCGCGGAGGGTATTCTATGTAATCCTTTTTAAGAAGGCAAGTACGATTGTTCTCGATTGAATCACTGAGAGATTGAGATAGGATAGAAGTAGATCCCGTCTCCACCCGTTTGATAGTAGGCTGAACCTGATAAGACGTAGTCCCCTTCAAGGTTGTCGCAGAGGTCAATCGCGTACTCCGTTTCACTGATTTTTTCTGGAATGAACTCGCAGTCCATTACGTTCGTTCCATCCTCGCCTCTGAAGACCTGAAAACTTACTGGTGAAGCGGGTTCTTCAACCTTGAAAATAAGGTTGTCGGCTTCTGAAGGGCTCATGGAGTAGTAACTCATCATGGATTCTTTGATCATTTCTACATGGCTCATTTTGTCCACGCACATGGTGTCGTCACAATAGCTACCTTGGATGCCAGGAATTTCCTCCTGACCTGCCCAGAGAGTGTAAATAGGTCCACCTGTTACTTCAGGTAAGGTGCCTGCGGGGTCCACACTTGGCTGAGTGCTGCATGCGGACACGAGCAAAGTGAGGGCGATGAGGGATTTTTTCATGTGTGAAAAGGTTAGGACTTAAATGGATTGCTGCTGAAGAAGAACTTCCACCATTTTTTTGGGTTGCTCCAGGAAGCACGAATTTGTTCGGCCACCCGTTGTTCTTCTTCGTCTTCAGAAAGTACGATCAGGTCTTCGTCTGGAATCACCACCACTTGTTCACCTGGGTTGATGAGCCCTAGATTTTGTTTTGCCACTTTTTCTACGTATTCTTCAGAAGTGTAGTATTGGAAGTCAGATAGTTTTTGAGCATTTTCCTCGCGGAGTTCCGCGTTTCGCACTTCAAATTCGGCGATATGTTTTTCAATTTGATAGTTTTCGTAGATAGAAACCGTGAGGTTGTAGAGCATGTAAGCCACAATGAAAAAACCAACCACAAGCACAAGTCGCATCAATTGGAACGGGTTGTCGTGGCTTTCCTGGACCATATTTGTTAAACTTAGGCCGATTTAGTTTAACCCCTTTATGTCCTTTTTTGAAGACCAGAACAGCGTATATTTTGTAGGAATTGGCGGAATTGGAATGAGCGGCCTTGCGCGGCTTATGAAAGCCTTTGGAAAGGAGGTGAGTGGAAGCGACTCCACCGCGAGTTCAACCACGGCCGAGCTAGAAGCCGAGGGAATTCAGGTCAACATCGGACATTACCCAGAGAATTTGCCGGAAGAAACAGAGCTAGTGATTTACAGCGAGGCAATTCCGCCAGTGAATCCTGAGCTTTTGAAGGCAAAGGAGCTAGAAATTCCTATGATGACGTATTTCCAGGCGCTCGGTGAAGTGACCAAGGACTACCGTTTGATTGCCATTGCAGGGACGCATGGGAAAACAACGACCACGGCGATGCTCGGGTTGATGCTGGACAATGCAGGTTATTCGCCCACGGTTTTACTCGGTAGCAAGTTGAAGGAGTTTGGGAATAGAAATGTGAAAGTGGGAGAGAGTGATATTTTTGTACTGGAGGCCTGTGAGTACCGCCGCAATTTTATGAGTTTGGAGCCGGACCTTTTGGGGGTGACCAACATGGAACTGGACCACACGGATTACTTTAAAGACTGGGACGACTACCAAATGGCTTTTGAAGATTTGTCGGCTCAGAGCGGGGAGGTGATTTGGCCGGATGAAGTGGGCGAGTATGAAGGCGAGATGGGACTTCCGGGCGCGCACAACTTGATGAATGCGGGACTCGCAGCGCAGATGGCGCGCAAGCTGGGCGTGAGTGAAGACGTGATTGCTGACACTTTGAAAGAATACCAAGGTGCGTGGAGACGCTTTGAGTTTAAGGGCCATACAGTAGGGGGAGCAATGGTTTACGACGACTATGCGCATCACCCTAGCGAGATTCAGGCAACGCTAGAAGGAGCGCGTGAAAAATATCCGGAGGCGCGGATTGTGGCCGTGTTTCAGCCACATCAGTACAGTCGAACGGCGGCATTGCTTGAGGCCTTTGCGGAAAGTTTTGAAAATGCGGATGAAGTGATCATTCCTAATATTTATGAAGCGCGCGACACCGATGCCGACAAACGCGCCGTTTCAGTGGATACTCTGGTGGAGGCCATTGAACACCACCATGACAATGTTCGAAATGGGGAAGGTCTGGATGCAACGGCTGAGTACTTGGAAGAAACGCTCAACGACGGAGACCTTGTGCTCGTGATGGGAGCGGGTGACGTGAATAAGATTATTCAGAAGTTGCTTTAAATTTTAGGCTTCACAAAGCTGCCTTCTTTGCTGTCTTCCACTTCAATGCCTGAAGCGGCTAGTTCGTCGCGGAGGGCATCAGATTTAGCCCAGTCTTTATTAACACGAGCCTCTGCGCGAGCCTCAATAAGCGCTTGTTGTTCTGGTGTTACCACGAAGCCAACAGGGAGTACTTGGAGCACCAAGTTGATGCGTTCTAGTGTGCCTTGAATGTTTTTGTCGGCGCGGCTCATCCATTCATAAACTTCGGCGAGGGCGCCAGCTACATCAAAATCATTTTGCATTTTTTCGCTGAAGGCACGGAGGAGCTCGGTATCCACTTCGTCCTTAGACTCGTCGCTGCCGTCGAGGTGCTTTAAGTAAAAATCATCGAGACCTTTGAGGGCTGCGCGCGCTTGTTCCAGCATTTCGATGCTGTATTCAATGGGGGAGCGGTAGTGGGTTCCGAGCAGGAAGAAACGCACCACACGGGGGTGGTAGCTCTTAAAGATTTCACGAAGCGTGAAGAAGTTTCCGAGGGATTTGCTCATTTTTTCTGCGTTCACAGTGATGTAGCCGTTGTGCATCCAAATATTTGCGAAGGTTTTGCCTGTGGCGGCTTCGCTCTGCGCAATTTCACACTCGTGATGTGGGAACTTGAGATCGAGTCCTCCGCCATGAATATCAAAGGTGTCGCCAAGGAGCTGAGAGCTCATGGCGCTACATTCAATGTGCCAGCCTGGGCGGCCGTCGCCCCAAGGACTAGGCCAAAAAGGCTCCCCTTCTTTTTTGAATTTCCACAGCACAAAGTCTTGGTGATTACGCTTGTCGGTTCGTTCCTCCACGCGTGCTCCGGCATTCAGCTCTGCCAGATTTTGGTGGGAGAGTTTTCCGTAGCCAGCAAACGTAGTGATGTCGTAGTAAACTCCGTCTTCCAAAACATACGTGTGGCCCTTAGCCTCGAGGGTTTTAATGAGTTCGATCATGGGGTCCACATACTCGGTTGCACGAGGGTTGTGGGTAGGCGCCTTCACACCTAGCGCGCCGTAATCCGCCTTGTATTCTGGGATGATTTTTGCGGCCAGTTCGTCCACCGTAATCTTTTCGCGGGCGGCGCGCTCAATCATTTTGTCATCAATATCAGTAGTGTTGAAAGTGAAGACAACGTTGTATCCGCTGAATTCCAAAAAACGACGAACCACGTCAAAGGCAACTGCACTTCGTCCATGTCCAAGGTGGGCAAGGTCGTACACGGTGGGTCCGCACACATACATTTTCACGGTTTCGCCGGGCTGTTTGATCAGCTCGGTTTTGTCGCCTCGTAAGCTGTCGTAGATTTGAATCATAAGGTTGAATTAATCAAGGTGCGCGCCACTTCAATGATGAGCATCGCAACGAGTGGGGAGATATCGATCATACCCAATGCAGGAATCACCCGACGGATCGGCGCCAAAATCGGCTCAGTGGCTTGGTATAAAAGCCGCACAAGGCCTCCGGCATCGTGGCGGAACCAACTCAAGATCACTCGAAGCAAAATGAGCATCGAGAGGAGGTCAAAAAGTATGTTGAGTGTTTGCTTAATGAAGAGCAGAGGAGTCATGAGTCTAATACAATCTCAGTGATTGTATCAGAAACTTTTTACCACTGCAGCACGTTTTCGCATTCCCAGGTAAGCAGCTCCGCCAAGAGCGCTGAGTATAAAGAGGGCAGTTTGTGCAGGCCCTGATTCAGGAGTTTCTTGTATATTATCCTCACTGCCGGTGATGGCAGGAACTTCGCTGGTGTCATCCACGGCATCCGTATCAGGAGCCACTCTTGAAGCTTCAGGAATTCCCATAGCTACTTCGCTGAGCTCTCCTTCGTTTCCTTCCACGTCTACGGCTGCTACAGCAAAGTAGTAACGTTCTTCACCCGTGAGGTCCAAGATCGACCAGTTGGTAGAAGAGTCGTAGGTTTCTGAAACGGCGTAAAGCGCATCGGCAGAAGGTCCGTAGTAAACACGGTAGAAGGCGAGGGTGAGTTCACTTTCGGCAGCTTCCCAGCTGAGCAAAATGGTTTCAGGGGCGCTGCTCACGGTGAGACCCGTTACGGTTCCAACCCCGACGGTTTCTGGTTCAACGGGTTCTTCCACCACCACTTCTTCAGCGGCTCCTACTTTTAAAGTGAGTTGATCTCGATGTTCCACTTCATTTCCCAGTGAATCCATCAAGATGATGTCCACGGTGTATTCACCCTCTTCTTCGGGAAGTACCAAGTCCACCTGATATTTTCCAGAAGTGCTGGTTTCTTCAAGCGTGTAGACCTCTTCTTCGAACACTACCGAAGCTTCTTCAAGTTCCTTTTCGCTGAGTACGGTGAGTGTCACGGTGTCGCCCGCAGCAAGGTTATCTTCAGGGTCGGATGTAATCGAAACCAATTCAGGAGCGGTGGTGTCGATGGTGATTTTTTCACTGTCTGACGTTTCCACTACTGCTACGATTTCTTCTTCTCCAGGGTCTCCATCACCAAGTTCTACGATATCTACATACAGTTCGTAGGTTCCGTCTTTGAGGTCTTCTAAGGTGTAGGTGAAGCTATTGTCGAAATCCACTTCTACTCGTCCCATTTCTTCTTCGTCCATATATATAACCGCGGTGTATCCATATTCGGCTTCTCCTTGAACTTCCAAAGTTTCAGAAGAGTAACTTCCTGAGGCAGGGCTGATGAGGGTGAAGTCTCCATCTCGTTCAAAGTCATCACTTTCGAAATCGCTACCGTAGTCAACGCCACTGTTTTCGTCGGTGGTTACTTCGGTAGTGGCTTCGCCTCGAAGATTGAATTCTTCAATGTCGGTGACTTCCAAGGTTTGTTCACCTGGAGTTACAAATTTAACGGCGAGGCTGAACGTGTGTTCACCTTGATCATCGGCAAGGAAAGTGTAGTCGTTGGGAAGGGTAGCGCTGTCATCACTTGAAGAGAAACGCACGGTTCCCGTGTAATCAGAAACAGTGAACCCATCTTCGTCTACAGCCTTGATGGTTACGCTTTGAGCATCACCCACCACGGTTGAATCGTCTAAGCCATCTACAATGAATCCGTCCACCTCACCACTTGCAGCGGCAAGTTGTACATCGCTTCCCCCTATATCACTGCTTCCAGAGAAGGCGAGCTTAGGTTGAGCGCTGAGAGTCTTGTTGATACTAGAATCAAAAATACTAAAGTCATAAACTCCTTTCTTGCTAGAAGTTAGGTAGAAAGTTTGGTGTCCTTCTTCATCTGTAGCGTATTCGGGACTATATACAGAAACGGAGCTGCTGCTCGCCAAGACTTTTAGAACATGTCCATCGATTGGATTGTCGTAGGCATCCATAAGGCTCACGTCGAGCTCTACGGTTTCTCCAAGAGCAGCTGATTTTTTGCTGAGCTCAGCGCTTGAATTGCTTTCAGAAACAGTGCCTGCGTACACTTCAAAGCTCTTTGATTTGCCGTAAGATTCATCTTTGTCACTTTGACGGGCTGCTACTTGGTAGAGTCCAGCCATGCGAAGGTGGTATTCAGAAACGGTGAGAGTGGCTTCTCCTTGGCCGTTGGTCACGGTTTCAAGAGAAAGTACACTGCCGTCCGGTTTTTTAAGAGATACTTCTAGGTTTTGGTATTTGCTTCCTTGGAGCACAATGTCGCTTGAAAGACCTGCGAGGGTATCTCCCGCTTCAACAACGCTCACGCTGCTTTGCTTAGATCCCGCTTCGGTGATGAAAGGCGTGGATAGAAACGCAAATACAAGAGCAGCTACGATGAGGAATCGAAATTTCTGTAATCCTTGAAGGAGAGCGTGTGCCATACCGTGGATTTTGTTTTTATTTATCTAATAATTATATCAGATTTTGGGGTGGAGAACAAGCGCCCCCTTTGCTAGTATTAAAACAACTAGCCCCTCACGCCTATGTTCCGTCGACTTTTCCTTGCATTCTTTTCCGTGACTTTGATGACAACACCTGTGCTTGCTGAAGTGGCGTTGGAGGCTCCGGTTCAAGGAATCACCGCTGAAGTGGACTCAGAAACCAGCGTGGGGGTGAATCGCAGCATCATTTTTAACGCTGGTGATACAACCAGCAGTTACACGAGTCCGCTCACCTATGAGTGGACTTTTGGAGATGGAAATAGACAAGAAGGAGTGGAAGTGGTGCATTCGTTTGCTCAAGCAGGGGAGTACACCGTGACTTTAACAGTGAGGGATTTGGAAGGGCACAGCGCTACCGCTGAGCAAACGGTGTATGTCTTTAAAAAATCTTTCATACTCATCACCAATGTGGCAGATGAAGAAGAGAAGATAAGTGGTTTAATCCAAACGGCACGAGAACAGGGTATTTATATTGAAGTGATTCAAACCTACACCTCGCGGTCCGGGTTTTTGGAGGAAGAGGAGCTGCGGCGTCAGCTGCTCGAGCATATTTCTGATCTTGAACCTGCTTCCGACATTGTGATTTACACCTACGGAAGCAGCGGCCTCACCGTGCTCTCGCAGCTAAAGGAAAATCTTTCAAACGAGGACTTTTTTGAAGGTAAGACTATTTACTATGCTTCTAAACACAATCTTTCCACTGTAAAAAATATTGCACGGGGAGTTTTCACTAGCATTCACCCTGAGCAAATTGTTCTCACGCGCTCGGAGGCACTCTGGGTGCTGCTAGAGGCAGAAGATGAGGCTACCTTTTTAAGCACTCTCGAGGAGCGGGGTATTGAATATTTTGTGGTGGATGGTGATTTAGAGATTAGACCATGGAATATTTTGTCGGTTTTGGTGAATGGACTCATGGCGCGTGGCGTGCCTTCGAGCACTATTTTGCTGGTACTCATGCTGCCCATTATTGCTACCGTGGTTGCGTTTATGAAACAAGTGGTGGGTCTCAATACCTTGGGAGTGTATACACCTTCTATTTTGTCGCTTTCGTTCATTGCACTTAATTTTTGGTACGGCCTTATTATTTTCTCCGTTCTCTTCGCAGTGGCTACCGTCGCACGTTATGCACTACATCATTATCGCCTGCTCTACATTCCTCGTATGGCCATGATCTTAACGCTTTCCAGTTTTGCGATTTTGCTTGTACTTTTAATTGGGACACTTTTTGACCAACGCATAGATGAGCTCGCCATCTTCCCGATTTTGGTGGTGGCTACCATGGTAGAAAAATTCGTAACTATTCAAAGTGAAAAAGGAGTGAAAAGTGCCCTTCGCATTGGTCTGGAAGTGCTGGTGGTGGCCATGCTGTGTTATGTGGTTGCACAGTGGAGCCTGTTGGAGGTTTTGGTGCTCGGCCACCCTGAAGTTATTTTACTTTTCTTGCTAGTGGACTTGTTTTTGGCCCGTTGGTCTGGCCTTCGAATCACCGAGTACATTCGTTTTAGAGAAATTATCCGTCACGTTGAAGAATAATGTTTTTTAAAAATCCTGGCATTTTGGGAATGAACGCACGGAACCTGCTCTATATCCGCCCGTTTAACAAAAAAAAAGCGATTCGACTGGCGGACGATAAGCTTAAGACAAAACACTTTTTGTCGGCGCGCGGTATCCCTGTGCCTCGGCTTTACAGCGTGATTCACAGTTTTGAAGAACTCGAGCGCTTTAACTTTTCTAGTCTGCCGAAGAGCTTTGTACTTAAGCCTAATTTGGGCTTCGGTGGGGAAGGCATTATTCCGATCATCGATACCAGGGGTGAATCTTTTGTGAAGGCGAGCGGGGATTTGCTCAGCCGTGCTGAAATGAAAGAAAGCATCAATGATATTTTGGAAGGACGTTTTAGCATTTCCGAGCTGCAGGACAACGCATTTTTTGAACAGCTCATTATTTGTGACGACCGGCTGGCTAAGTTTTGCTACAAGGGCCTTCCAGATATTCGCGTAGTGGTGCACAACCTCATTCCCGTGATGGCGATGCTGCGACTTCCCACCAAGGAATCCGATGGAAAAGCCAACTTGCATCAAGGAGCAGTGGGCGTGGGGATAGATATTGCTAAAGGAACCTGCACACACATTGTTTATAAAAATCGAATCGTAGACGAAGTGCCAGGCGGCTTGGGTTCCATTCGCGGCTTCACCATTCCGTACTGGGATGAAATTTTACTCATCGCTGCCCGCATTCAACTTGCGACCAACTTGGGGTACTGCGCGGTGGATTTGTCTATTGATCGCAACGCCGGACCCATGCTCCTTGAAATCAATGCTCGCGCCGGACTCTCGGTACAAATCGCCAACTTGGCGCCCCTCCGTCGTCGTCTGGAACGCATTCAAGGAGTGAAAGTCACCACGCCTGAAAAAGGGGTGCGCATTGCTCAAGAACTTTTTGGTCTTAAAATACAAAAGGAGGGAGGTATGGAAGCCAAACAAGAGAAGGAGGTGATCGGTCAAGAAGAGGAGGTGAAAATCATTGCTGCCAATGAGGTTCGTCACGTGTGGGCATCGATCAACCCTATTGTTGATCAAAGCATTTTGGACGAGAGCTTGGTGCATGAACTTGGCTTGGACGAAAAAACGGAAGCAGGTCAACTCAAACTCAAGTTCTCGCTGGGCAATAAGCGCATTCAAACCTTAGTGACCACCGAGGATTTTTCTGGAAAAGACTACGACATGGTGATTGGAAAACGTGACTTGCAGGGCTTCCTCATCGATCCGCTTAAAAAGAAAAATAAGATTGTTAAACTACCCTCTCTGGTGAACGAGGATGAAATTCCTTTCTTTGAAGTGGATCAAGTGCTCACCGCGGTGGATAAACAAATGCAGCTGCTCTCGAATTTGAAGCCCGCCAACTTGAAGGAGGAAAGAGAGAAATTCATACAAGACACGTCCTACAATCCTCACTTTAAATACAAAGACCTTAGCTTCGATTCATCAGCTTTAAAACAGCGGCTCAAGAAACTCCAGAGTCAGCTTGACGACACGCCTTTGGCAGAGCTATTTAGAAGAAAAATTGCTGAACAAGAGAAGAAGATTCTGCTTATGGAGGCGCGTGGGCACGAGTCGTTCACCGAGCGTAGTTATGATCTATACGGCAAGCCCAGTGAATCACTTATTCACGAAGCAAAGAAAAAGTTGGAAGGAAAACCAGCGCAGTTTCCAGCTTCAGAGCGTAGTTATTCGGTACCGGAGGCTATAGTGGAGTTTGAAAAGGTCTTCCAGGAATATGGGCTTCACCACTGGCGGATTAAAGTGAACAGACAGATGGTGAGTGCTTGTTCGGCTGGGAAGGAGAGCACCTTATTCCTACGTGAAGGCGTTACTTTTACTGAAGAACGACTTCGCATGGTGATAGCTCATGAAATTGAAACGCATATTTTGACGGCAGAGAACGGAAAGCATCAAGTTTATGGACTTTTCAACCGGGGCTTTGGAAACTTCCTAGAGACTCAAGAGGGCTTGGCGATTTGGAACCAAGAGCAAGTTTCGCGCTCGGTTACAGAAAAACATTTTAGAAGCGCCTATCTTATTTTTGTGGTGGACTACGCTAGCAAGCACAGCTTTGCTGAAACCTACGATTACTGTTTGAAGCTTGGGATGGCGGCGGATCGCGCGCTACAGACTGTGCTTAAGGTGAAACGTGGTCTAGGTGCTACGTCGAAGCCGGGAGTATTTACTAAAGACTCACTGTACTTTTCGGGTTATTTGCAGGTCCAAAACTTTGTAGCTAACGGAGGAGACTTGCGCGATATGTACTATGGAAAATACAACCTGGATGACTTGCCACTGATCAAAAAAATCCCACAACTGCGGGATCCCAAAATCCTGCCTCACTTTTTAAGTTAACCGCGCCACTCGGTGCTGTGGTCTTTGGTATCTACTTTGTCGGTGTGCTTCATTACAATGAGCGTCATGTCGTCGAGTTGTCCCTGTCCTTCCATGAAACGCCCTACGTCGATGGCTATTTTTTCGAAGAGCGTATCAGTGCTTACTTCGGTATTCACTTGTTCCTTTAAGAATTTAGCAAGCCGTGTCAGGGTATAGAGCTCTCCTGCCACATTTTTAGCTTCCACGATTCCATCTGAATATAAAACAATGAAGTCTTCGGGTTCTAGAATAAGCTCCTTTTCTTGAACGAATTTTTCAATGTCTGGGAGCATGCCCACAGCGAGTCCACCAGACTGAATGGTCTCCACTTCTCCTTTTAAGGTTTTCACATGGATGATGTGCTCATGGCCTGCGCCTACCCAATGAAGTTTATTTTCGTGGGGGATCCACTCGAGCAGTACCATGGTCATGAACATGCTAGGTTTTAAGTGTGGTTTTAAATAGTGGTTGAGCTTTATCACCATGTCACGCAGTGTGCTCTCCATGTGAATAAAGGTTTCAAGGAGCACATCCACCATCACCATCACAATACCTGCGGGTATACCGTGACCAGTAGAATCTCCAATGTAAAAAATATTTCGATTGTCCTTAAAGAAGAAATCAAAGGTGTCTCCACCAATTTCGGACGCTGGGCGAGTTTTGGCGGTGATTTTAAGGCCTGAGATTTCGGGAGCAGTTTTTGGAATCAACATACGTTGAATATCTTGAGCGCTATCCAATTCCTTTTGAATGCGTGCGTGTGCTTTTACATCGGTTGAAATGCTTTCTAAGTTGCGAGTCACTTCGTTGAAGAAGTGGGCCAGCACGCCCATTTCATTGGTTTGGTCGGTTAGAATTCGATGGTAAGGTTTCCCTGTGAGCAGTGCTTTCATCTCCCGAATAATTTTTTGCAAGGGGTGTTTCATTTTTACGTAGAGAACCAAGTAGAGCACAATTGCCATGCTCAAAAAACTGCAGAGTTCGAGTATCCATGCATCGACCGCTGTATAGGTTTGCAGCAACCATAAAAGTCCGTAAAAACTACTTCCCACTACAAGAAACGACAGAAATATTGATGCAAAGATGGAGCGGCGTGGGAGAGACATCTCCCGTATTATAGAGAGGCTTTATCTTGAGAAGCAAGCACCTTTTTAATCTTATGCACCTCGTGGTGCGCATTGATTTTTTGGTACAGAGCATGAAGTGTCTCCAAAGTTTCATTGGAAAGGTCTTGAAGCTGCTTTCCACGTTCCTTTGAAAGGATATGGCCAATTTTTTCAGTGATATGTCTTTGCAAAGCATTCTGCAACGTTTCACGAAATTGTTTTGGAAGGTTTACCAACAGATTGAAACTCTTAGTGAACCATTCGTGTGCAGGGTCACTGAACGCATCTACCAAAACAGGTACAATACTGGCGTCTTCCATTTGAGCTAAAGCCAGAATGGCGGCTTTTTGAACCCTTTCAGAAGGATGTTTCAAGTTTGACTTCAGGACTTGACGATACGATGCTTCTTTTACAGCTCCACATGCTTCAATTCCTTCACATAGCACGTTTTCTTTAGGACTCTTGAGCATTTGTGAAAGGTGGTGGTGAAGTTCATTGCGAAGAGGTTTGAATTGCCACAGTGCTACGATGGCTGCTGCTTTTACTTGAGCATCTTTGTCAGACAGATATTCTTCCAGGTAGAAACGAAGATTGGAGTCATGGAAGAGTCGAAGCATTCGAATAAACTCAGCACGGTGCTTGTTTTCTTTTTGCAGATTCTGCATTAAGAATTCCGTAAGTGCGTCAGGAGCAAGGTTGTAAAAAACATAAACCAGTTTTTCACGAATGGATTCGTTGGGTTCATTTTCTAGGCGAGTTTTAAGACTTTCCAGTACGCGGTAACGTGTAAAGCTTTGTTCCATTAAGTGTTCTTTGAGTTTTTGGAAATGGCCCAGCGCTTCTACGGCAGCCAGTCGAAGGTGCTCATTTTTATGGCTGAGCATTTCTAAAATAGCCGAAATAGAGCCTAGGTCTTCCTGAAGTCCTAGGGTTTTTAAAATACTTTCTTTAAGGATTTCGGGTTCACTGTCACGTTTAAGCATTTTTTGTAGAGCGGCGCTCGTCTTCTCGTGACCTTTTTGCGCTAAAATTTCTATAGCATTGAGACGAGTGGGCAGGTCAATCTTGTGGCTTAGGTTTTGCTCAGACATGTGGGTGTACTTTTTTCCAAGCCCCCAGAGCAAGAGGGTCATCGCCACGCTCATGGTGATGAGCATGATATTTAAGGCCAATGTTTGTTCCTCGTCTTTTAGTAAAAACGCAAGAACGATCATAAGAATAGTTCCTATCATCGCTCCTAGAGGTTTCATCACGCCTTGCATCCACTCTTTAGTGTCCATGCGAATGGAATGAGGGATAGCGTAATAAGAAGAGTCGTATGCATTTTTAAACAAAATCCCACTGAGCTCATAGCTACCTCGAGCCATAGACGCGGAGAAGAAGTTGAAGCGTAAAGTCATCCAAATCATATTCAGGAAAGTCACAATAGGGTGCAGGAGCATACTGGAGGTGATTCCCAAAAAGGTGAGAATTCGGCTGGCAAAAATGAGCTGCATAAACAGTGCAGCACTATTGAATATGAGGTGTAATAGACCCAGCTTCTGAGCGAGCAGGTGTTGGTAGTTTTCTTCTTCCGTTGTGATGACCTCTTCTGCCAATGCCACCTCATTAGAGCTGTGCTCCACTAAAGTGTTTTCTTCTACTGAATACACATCTTGTTGAACGGCTTTTGTGTATTGGAATTCAATTACATTGATCATTGCCCAGTGAAGCATGATCACTACCATCAAAGTTTTTAAGAAAGGAATTTTACGGATTTCCTTCAAGCTGTCCCGCATTTTTTTATGCGAGCTGTCTTCATGCTCTGCCTCTTCGAGTCGAGGTACGTCCATGGTGCGAGCGTTGAAAAGCAGAACAATGGGCACAATCGCTAGTAAAAGAAGAATCCAGAGTAGAATGAACTTGTAAGTAGGGATATCGGTGGCAAATAGACTCAAACTAAGTCCTCCCACAATACCTCCAATCGTTTCTGAAGATTCAATGATGGGGAAGGTGCGTTGGCTCTCAAGAGGTGTGAATAGCTCTTCGTTGAAGAGAGACACCAAAATATTGAGCTGTGAAAGCATTACTGATTGGGCGAGAAGGAAGCACACAAAGAACATCAAAGTGTCTCGTTCCAAGAAGAAGATAGAAGCCAGAAGAGAGACGGCTGTAACCAGCACCACTGATAAAATCAGTACTTCACGACGAACTTTATGCACCAACTTTTTAAACAGGAAGGTTCCTGTCATCATAAACAAAGCATTTATAAGGAAAAGTCCGGGCAAGAGCTCTATCCCAATTCGACTGATGAATACTGCCAGCATCACGCTTCCTCCTATGATAAACCCAATACGAGCAAGCAGAGTTAAGGCCCACGCAATACAGATACGTGGCCACTCCTTGCTTGATACGTTTAGGAGTCGGTTGAGTTTTTCAGGAACTTTCATTTTCGTAGTGAAATCTGGTTATTATAACATAAATTTATAAAAGCATCAAGGCTCTCTAATCTGAAACGGTGAGAATTTTGCTACAATGTGCGCATGAAAAAAAAACTGTGGTCCGCTGCTGGGTTTGGAGCGCTTCTGCTAGCCATTTCTTCTGTTGCGAGTCGCGGGCTTGGAGTGCTGAGAGACTATGTGTTTGCAAAAATTTTTGGAATTGGTGATGCAGGAGGTATCTACGCCTTGGATGCTTACTATTTGGCGTTTCGTATTCCTGATTTGCTTTACACTTTATTGATTGTAGGAGCTCTATCGGCAGCCTTTATTCCGCTCTACACGCGACTCAAAAAAGAAAAACCACAGGAAGCGAATGTCTTTGTGAACCAAACTTTGAGTGGAGTGTTCGCACTCCTGTTGGTTTTTGGAGCCGTTCTTTTTGTGTTAGCCCCTTGGGTGATTCCTCTTTTAGCACCTGGTTTTGAAGTGGAAACGCAAAGGCTTGCGATTCATCTGACGCGTGTTTTGCTTTTATCGCCGATTTTTTTAGGATTGAGTGGAATTTTGCAAGGAGTTGAAAATGTACATAAAAAATTCTTGGGCATGGCACTTGCGCCCATTGTGTACAACGGCATGATCATTATGGCTGCAATTTTCTTTGGCAAACAATATGGGGTCTATGCGCTCGCGTGGGGAGTGGCGGCCGGCGCTTTCTTGCACTTTTTGGTCCAGGTACCAGGTGCACTTAAAACAAGTTTCCGGTTCAAGCCAAGCCGGCCGCGCTGGACTAAACCTATTAAAGAATTCTTCACTTTGGCTGCACCACGGGTGCTAGGTATGTCTGCTAGCCAAATCATTTTGTTCGTAGATTTCGCCCTCGCTTCCACGCTCAGCCTCGGAGCTCTTTCTGTGTATAGCTATGCCCTCAATCTCCAGAGTTTCCCCAATGGAGTGGTGGCAGTTTCCTTTTCAGTGGCTATTTTCTCAACCCTGGCAGAACAAGCGCTGTCTAAGGATAAAACAGAGTTCAATCAAACCCTTAAACGCTCCTTTAGTACCATTTGGTTCTGGTCGTTTCCTGCGGTGGTTGGGCTGTACTTGCTGCGTGAACCTCTCATTGAACTCATTCTTCGCGGCGGCGCTTTTGACGAAACCGCAGCGCTCATGACCGAGCATACCTTTGCCATTTTGATTTGGTCAGCGCTTCCTCAAAGCCTCATACCCCTGTGGTCTCGCGCTTTCTACTCACTTTCCGACACCAAAACTCCCGTGGCCACTGCCATTGCTACCATGGTGCTCAATATTTCGCTCAGTCTTAGCTTCACACTTATTTTTGACTACTCGGTGTACGGCTTGGCCCTTGCGAATCTCATCAGCGCCAGTTTCAATGCTGCCCTTTTGCTCCTTTTCTTACAAAAAGATTTGAAAGTCTCAGTCTTCAAAATCATTTCACTCCCTGTACTTCTAAAAAGTGGATTCTCAGCTCTGCTGATGTCCCTTGTTATCTTGTATTTCCCCGAGCTGAATTACCCCCATGTGATCGTAGAGCTTTTGGTGTTTGGAGCAGTGGGGTGCGTTGTTTACTTGGCTCCTTTCAAATTTAAAGTGAGCCACAAGTCTTGACCCAGTTTTCTTGAATCTTTGAGTCTTAGCTCAAGCGGTTTTTCGCTAAGCGAGAGTGCTTTTTCTCCCAGTATAATAGGAGCTTGGAAGAGTTGAATTTCATCAGCAAGCCCAGCTTCCAGAAAGGATGCAAATACTTCCTGACCGCCTTCCACCAAAACAGAAAGCACTCTGCTTTCGTACAAAGTCTCCATGAGCGATTCAATATCCTGATTTTCAAGAACCAAAACATTCTCGTCACGGAAAACTTGTAGTGTCTTAGCTAACTTGCGTTTTCCTTTCAAAATGATGCGGAGTGGATCGCGCCCTTCAATGCTGCGCACACCCAAGTGGGGGTCATCTGCTAGTACCGTGCCGGCTCCTACCAAAATGGCGTGGTGTTCATGGCGCAGTACATGGACTTGTTTGCGCGCCGCTTCACCCGTTAGGGGAGTTTCTAAACCTCTCTGGGTCGCAATTTTTCCGTCCAAACTCACGGCGGCTTTCAAGGTTATGAAAGGTCGTTTTTTTTGATGATAGGTGTAGAAATCTCGATTGAGCAGTTCAGCCTCTTCACGTAGTAAACCCACCTCCACTTCAACACCTGCTTCTCTCAATTTAGCGATTCCTTTGCCATTCACTTTATCCGAAGGATCCTGGCTCGCGACCACCACTTTCTTCACGCCACTTGCAATGACCGCGTCTACACAGGGAGGAGTTTTCCCATGATGGCAGCAGGGTTCCAGGGTTACGTACAGCGTTGCACCTTCGACTGAATCCGTGCAACTCTTAAAGGCCTCTATCTCAGCGTGATCAGCCCCATAACGAGTATGGTAGCCTTCACCAATGCGTTTTCCATCTTTAATCAAAACAGCACCCACCATTGGGTTTGGTAAGGTCCACCCACGGCCCTTTTCAGCCAAGCGGAGTGCACGGCGCATTTCCCATGCTGGCTTAGACGTGTTTGAGGAGGTGTCCAAGCTTATCTTTTTTAGTTTTCAAATATTTCTTCGCCAAGTTTCCAGTTTCACATTCTAGTGGCACACGCTCCGTAACTTTAAGTCCATGGCCTTCAAGGCCCACAATTTTTTGAGGATTGTTGGTGAGGAGCTGAATAGTGTTGAGTCCAATGTCTTTCAGCATTTGCGCTCCAATTCCGTAGTCGCGCAGGTCTGGCTTGAAGCCCAGCTTTTCATTCGCCTCCACCGTGTCGAGTCCTTCCCGTTGCAACTTGTATGCCTTGAGTTTGTTCACCAGCCCAATGCCACGTCCTTCTTGGCGCATGTACAAAATCACTCCTTCACCTTTTTCAGAAATCATTTTCATCGCTGCTTCTAGTTGAGGTCCGCAATCACAGTGCACAGAGTGAAACACATCTCCGGTCATGCACTCAGAGTGTGCACGTACGAGGACATTCTCTTTACCAGTCACATCGCCTTTCACGAGCATCAAATGTTCACGGTTATCGATGGCGTTTTTATAGATGATAATTTTGAAGGTTCCAAATTCGGTATCAAGGTCGGTTTCTACTTCTCGTTCCACCAACTTTTCCTTGAGCCGACGGTATGCGATCAAATCTTTGATGGTGATCATCGTCAACCCATGCTTTTCAGCAAAGAGTTTCAAGTCGTCGCGGCGAGCCATTTCTCCGTCATCTTTTGCAATTTCACAAATCACACCCGCAGGCGCAAGACCAGCGAGCTTCGCTAAATCAACCGCCGCTTCCGTATGCCCAGCACGCACTAGAGTTCCTCCTTTGCGAGCGATGAGAGGGAAGACATGACCCGGCCGGTTGAAATCGGAGGCTTGGCTATTTTTATCCACAAGGGCTCGAAGGGTGAGTGCGCGGTCTTTAGCAGAAATTCCAGTCGTTGTTCCCGCTTTCAAATCCACGGAAACCGTAAAGTTACAGCGACTCATATCCGTGTTTTCACCCGTCATGGGATTCAGCTTTAAGCTTTGCGCTCGATCTTCTTCAATAGGTGCACAAATCAGCCCACGTCCTTCTTTCATCATGAAGTTCACAGCCTCGGGAGTCACTTTTTCGGCGGCCATCACCAAATCACCTTCATTCTCGCGGTCTTCATCGTCTACTACGATGAGCATTTTACCGCTTCTAAACGCGTCGATGGCTTCTTCAATAGGGGTCCACATGGTGCGAGTATACCCGAGAAGCTTTCCTTCGCCTAGGGGGCCTTTACGGCGTCAGAAAGCTTCCGTGTATTTTGTTTCCAGGCCGAGAAAGGCTGGAAGTTTGATTTATACCTCGAATCGGTGGAACTCAACCACGGTTTCGCTGCCAAGCAGGTCCTTGATGAGTTGTTCTGGGTTCTTCACAAAAGGTTGAGTGAGCAGCGCAAATTCTTCGCGGAACTTCTTTTCTTTACCTTCCATGATTTTTTCCCAGATTTGTTCAGGCTTACCTTCATTTTTGAGCTGTTCACGCCAGATTTCCTTTTCTTTAGCTACAAGAGCAGCGCTGATTTCATCAGGAGAAAGGTTCATTGGCTTCATTGCAGCGATGTGCATAGCAATGTCGCGAACGAGTTCGTCGTCTCCACCGCTGGTAGAGATGACTACTCCAATGCGATTGTTCATATGAACATAGCGTCCGAGCTTCTTTCCTGTCACTACTTTGCGTTCCTTCACCTCAATTTTTTCTCCAAGTTGGATATTCATGTCAGCGATGTCCTTGCTGAGGTCTGCATCTTCACCTTCGGTGAGGAGACGTTCAGCGAGCTCTTCAGCTTTCTTCACGAAGTCTGCATTTTTAGACACGAAGTCCGTTTCGCAAGCAAGAACGACCATGGCAGCCTTGTTGTCTTTTTCAACGACGGCCACCACTCCATTCGCGGTTGCGCGGTCTGCACGTTCTGCAGCCTTGGTTTCTCCTTTCTTTCGAAGGATTTCAATTGCTTTTTCTTCGTCTCCGCCGGCTTCTTCGAGCGCATTCTTACAAGCGGTCATAGATACACCGGTTCGTTCACGGAGTTGTTTGAGTTGTTCTAGTGATACTGCCATTTTTGATTAAATTTTTAGAAATTAAGCTTGAGGTTGAGAAGGTGGATTTTGAGTTGGAGTTGCAGGGGTAGCTGGAGCAGCCGGTGCCGCTGGAGCTGGAGTGGGTTCTGGTGCTGGTGCAGGGGCAGAGGCCTCGGCAACAGGTTGAGCGGGTACAGCTGGGGGCTCTGCAGGGGCAGGGCTAGCGCTGGCAGGAGCCGCATCCTTGTTGAACCATTTTTCAAGAGGAATCTTTTGTCCAATTTGAGTGATCACAGGAAGCTTAGGTGTTTTCCCATTTGCTGCTTGCCATCCACCGTAAACCATGAGGATGAAGAGCGCGAGGAAAGCCAAGTTTAAAACTAGAGACAGGATTGGCATGGCGAGTACAGACCAAAGAACACGAGTGATGATTTGCAAGATGATATCGATAACGATAGCTCCTGCTGCATTTTTAGAGTGATATAAGTAGTTCCCTTCTTTACCGTGCTTGATCATCGTGTAGATGAGCACAAGAGGGAAGAAGTAGGTTGCAAAAGCGAGCCAGTCCTTTTGAGCAGAGGGCGCCGAAGGAGCGGGGGTTGTTGCAGGTGTTGCGTCAGCCATGGGAGGCGTGGATTAGAGAATATTACTTTTTAGCTTTGCGGACTCCGTTTGCAACGGCAGTTCCGACTTGTTCGAGAAGGAATTTCACAGATTTAACGGCATCGTCGTTTCCAGGGATGACGTAAGCGATTCCATCAGGATCTGCATTAGAGTCTACCACAGCTACCACCGTACACTTCATCTTTTGTGCTTCTTGCACCGCGATGCGATCACGTACACAGTCGAGAACGAACACAACATCTGGAAGACGTTCGAGGTTTGAAACTCCCCCCAGCGCCTTTTCGAGCTTTTCTATTACTTTGTTGAGGTCAGAAGCTTCTTTCTTAGTGTATTTTTCAAATTCACCCGTCTCCTTTTGGTCCTTGAGATCGTGGAGGTATTTCACACGAGCACGGATGGTCTTGAAGTTGGTGAGGAGTCCAGGAATCCACTTAGAAGTTACATAAGGCATTCCGCTCTTTTCTGCTTGTTCCTTAAGAAGCGCCGTAGCTTGTGGCTTGGTGCTTACGAAAAGAACCGTCTTTCCTGCAGCCGCTGCGGCTTCAAGGAATTCGGTAGCAGCCATAAGACCTTGATAAGTCTTGTTAAGGTCGAAAATGTGCACTCCGTTCCTTTTGTCAAAAAGGTAAGAGGCCATCTTAGGGTTCCACTTTGCAGTTTTATGCCCAAAGTGTACGGCATTTGCGAGCATCTCTCGCATAAGGGTCTTTTGATCAGACATGATCCTTAGGGTTAAACGCCTGCGGCCGTCGTTTTCTGGTTAGTCCCCGTGGGGCAGGAAGCAGAATCAGGCTGCAGACTGAGGTTAAAACGGCTTGATTATACCTATAAACTCGCGTTGGGCAAGGGCTTTCTTTCCAGGCTAAGTTATGATATAATGAATAGAAGTAATTCCAGTCACATGGATTCTACGCCAAAACAACTCGAAGAAACAGTAGAACAGGCTCAAGCTCAAATGAGTCCAGCTGAAGCGTCGGCGCTTCCTTTGGATGAACGACCTACCGAAATCACTATTATTATTCCAACCCAGGCTTACTTTATGTCTGGAATTCGCGACTTTGTAGTAAATTTGACCAAGAATTTGACTGGTTTCTCTACTCAATGGGCCTACCGTTTTCAAGCCGTAGTGGATGAACTCTGCAATAATGCCATTGAACACGGTAGCGAAGCAGGTCAACGAATTAAAGTAACTTTGATCAGCACAAAGAACAAATCGCTTGAAGTGTGGGTGGAAGACAGCGGTACCGGGAAAGAAAAGATGACCGCTCAGCAACTCACCGCCCTTTACCAAGAACGTCGACAAGTGATGACCGCCCAGTATCTTGGATTCCGTGGACGTGGACTCCCCAAAATCATTGGAGAATGGACGGATGAGATTGTTTTTGAAGACGGACAGGATGGAGGTATTAAAGTAAAAGTAAAAAAATATTTACGAAGAGAAGAGGACACGGTATTGTCATCAGCGCAAAAGGACCCTTCTCATATTGTTCTCAAATAAACCCTTATGACACCTGTACAAATCACCATTGAAGACGTAGCCAACGCTCCTGCTGGAAAGGTGGTTAAGTTGGTGCGCATCGTGGGTCAACTCGACGAAAGCAATGTGGATGAGCAAGCCAAGAGCATCTACCAAGTGATTGAAGCGAACCCCCAAGGACTTAGTCTGGTGTTTGATGTAACCGGTCTTGAATACATGAACAGCAAATCCATTGGTTACATGACTGATTGGTACAGCAAAGTTTCTGGGAACGGAGGGAAGGTGGTTTTGGCTGCCCCTCGCGAAAATATTCTCGATATTCTCCAAGTTGTGGGTCTCACCCAACTAGTGAATGCGTATCCTACTCTTGACGAAGCAAAAGCGGCTGTGATGCAATAGCTCGCGATGCTTGATAAGTTGAAAATCGCTATCGTGTGTGACTGGTTGACGGTTTTTGCCGGTGCCGAGCGCGTGGTTTATGAAATGCATCAGCTTTTTCCAAACGCGGTCATTTATACCTCGCTTTACAACAAGAAAGCTTTGTCGGCGTTTAAAAAAGCAGAAGTTCGTGAATCGGCGCTGCGTTATTTGCCCTTTGCACGCAAACTTCATCGGCTTTTTTTACCATGGATGCCTCTGGCCTTTGAGCGCATGGACCTCAGTGAATTTGATTTGGTGATTTCATCCAGTCACTCAGCGGCCAAAGGAATTATTACACGACCCGAAACCTTGCACGTGTGTTACTGCCATTCACCCATGCGCTACGTGTGGGATCAGTCGCATCAATATCAAGAACAGTTCAAGTCATTTTCACTGTTTAGACCTCTTTATAAGCCGGTGCTTCATCACATTCGTCTGTGGGATCGCGTGGCGGCTGATCGCGTCGATGAGTTCATCACCAATTCGCACTATATTCAAAAACGAGTGAAAAAATACTACGGTCGTAGTAGCGAAGTGATTCATCCACCGGTGGACCTCCACACTTTTTCTGTAGGCAAGGGGCATGAAGATTACTACTTGGCAGTAGGGCGTCTTATACCTTACAAGCGTTTTGATTTGATCGTGAAAGCAGCTATCAAAATGGGAATCCCTTTAAAAATAGTTGGTGAAGGGCCTGACCTTAAAAAGTTGAAACGTATGGCAAAGGGGTCCGATATTGAGTTCCTCGGCAAAATTTCGGACGAAAAACTGAAAGCCACTTATCAAAAAGCAAAGGCACTTATTTTTCCTCAGCAGGAAGACTTTGGAATTGTTCCACTGGAAGCCATGGCGTGCGGAACTCCCGTGATTGCGTACGGACGTGGTGGTGCACTGGAAACCGTAACGGATGGCGTTTCAGGTTTATTTTTTGAAGAACAGACCGTTGATTCACTGGTGAAGACGATTCAAAAATTTGAAAAGAAAAAGTGGGATCCCGAAAAAGTTGCGGAAAGTGTGGTAGGATTTTCGTCCGCACGCTTCCGTAGCGAGCTCCGTCACTTTTTGGAGAAGGCTTGGAAAACGCATGAAGCACATGGTAAGGTGAGCGCATGAAATTTCGAAACATTTATCTTTGGATTTTAGTGGGAGCTTTTGTACTCTCCTCACTTTGCTCATGGCTTTATTGGAAAGACTTTGAACCACGAAACACGGTGCGCGTGTTTGTTACCGTGGGTATTGATCAAACTCAGCGGCCAACAGAGACTTCTTCGTATGAACTTCAACGTGCGTCAGAACATTTTTCAGACGTGATTTTGGGATGGACCTTGGAGCCTAGTTTCCGCGCAGATTTCCTGGAAGAAGCAGGTGCGTGGCACACGCTCACGGGACAACGCCAAGAAAAACAAAATCTGCTCTTCGAGATCACCAATACAAACGAAAACATCGCTGCGGACAACACAGCTGCGGGTGAAGCGTTCTTACGAGTTTTGCAAAGTCAGCTGTATGAATACAATGCAGCTACGCACCAAGGTTATGTGCTTGCGGTGAGCAATCTCTCTTATCAAATAGGGTATGCATCGCCTTTGCCTATGGTGGGGGATGTCTTGCTAGCACTTGTTCTCACAGCAACTCTCTTGATCGCTTACGAATATGCTTCGTCTCGCCGTCGATCTTAGGCCGCTGCTTGAGCCTTTTGAAAGCGGAGTCACTCAATACACCAAAGCAGTGGTGAATGAGTTTTTGTTGCGTGAAGACGTAGAGCTGGATTTGTACTATCAAGCACGCACTCGCTGTCAGCGCATTCACGATCTGTACCCTAACGTGAGGCACATTGCGATTTCAAACACTCACTTCCATTTCAAATGTTTATTTGGTTTTCCAAGCCTGCCTAAGGATTTTTTTGAAGAAAAGCCGGAGCTGATTTGGATACCCGATCGGCGGCCCTTTTATAGGTGTTCAATTCCACTTGTGATGACTATTCACGATAAAGTGCCAGAGCTGTATCGCGGCACGCTTTCTATCAAAGGAAAACTATGGCATCGGCTCTTTAGTTTGAAGCGGCTACTCAGTTTATGTAGTGGACTTTTAGTGCCCACGTTTACTGTTGCTGGGGCTTTAAACACACAGCTTCCCAAGGAAGTCACCTATGAAGGGGCCAGACTTCAAAAATCCGCAGCTCCTAAAGGGGTTAAGAAATTTAAAGCAGCGCCTTTTTTCCTGATGATCAGTCCGTCGGATCCGCGAAAGCGAATTGAGTGGCTCCTTGCCATGGCGGATCGTTTCCCACGCGCCAACTTCATCGTGGTTGGACTCAAAGATGCGGATGCACGGTTTGCCGAACTGAAATTGGAGCAGAAAAAAAACGTTATGCTGCTCGGCGAGGTGTCGGAAGGCGAGAAAGCATGGTTTTTACGAAATGCAGTAGCACTTCTGGCACTGAGTAAATATGAAGGCTTCGACCTTCCGGTGCTGGAGGCCGTGCAGGCTAAGTGTTCCGTGATCATGAGCGACATTGCGGTCCACAATGAGCTCTATAAAAAAGCCTGCTTTGTTAAAGATCTTCATGAACTAGAAACAGCCATTTATCGAGCCCTAGAAGGGAAGGTGCAGGTGCCTTTGTTACGAGGTCAGTATACATGGGCAAAAACGTCTGAGCGCAGCTTACTTTTCTTTCTCCGCGTACTCCTTAACGAAGATAGAAAGCGTGGTAGCAACGGGAATCGCCATGATCATTCCCACCACTCCTAAGGTCTCAAGACCCGTGAGCATAGCCAAGATGATGATGATGGGGCTGAGGCCCACTGCCTTTCGCATAACAAGTGGAACCAAAATATTTCCTTCAATTTGTTGAAGCAAGATGATCAGACCGAGCATCCACACGGCCAGCCATGGAGACTCGTTGAAGGCCACCAGTACCGCAGGAATTCCGGCAGCAATCGGTCCAACCACAGGTAGGAGCTCGGCAATACCGGTCATCATGGCGAGAGTGAGCGCATTGTCCACGCCCAGAATGAGCAGGCCAATCAGGCTGAGTCCAAACATGAGGAACATCAGGATCACCTGTCCACGGAGCCAGTATCCAATCTTTTCTTGAATGGTTTCAATTTTGTTCATGATGTATGCACCATGACGAGAAGGGAAGAGTGATACAAAGAAGTCATTCATATCTTTTCCGTTCACCACCATGAAGAAGGTGAGAATGAGCACCAATACAAAGTTGAAGATTCCGTTGAAGATGGTTTTAATCACTCCAAAAGTATCACCTGCAAGGCTTTGAAGTTGTCCTGCGAATCCCTCCAAGCGAGTTTTGACTTCATTGATGAGAGTCTCGCGATCCACATGACTAAGGAAGTCTCGGATCACTGGTTCAATTTTATCTCCAAAGGGAAGGTTCACTTCGCCCGATCCCATTTTATCCACTAGGCTGCTCAGACTTTTAGCCAATTCCACCAGCTGACTTGCCACGAGTGGTATGAGCTGTGACACAAAGAATCCTAAAATCACTAGCATAATGAGAAAAATTCCAAGCACACTGAGTGCTCGAGGAATCTTATATTTACGCAGTGAGTTCACCGTAGGCGTAAGTGCAGCGGACAGTAAGATAGAAATGAAGAAGATGAGGATGATTCGTGCAATGTCGCCCAATAATCGGCTCAGCGCAATGAGTAAAAGTACCAAAATAGTGGCTTTAGCCGTGCTCGCCAGCGAGAAATGCACAATAACTTCCTCTTTTTTTACATTTTTGGGTTCACGATCTTTAATTTCAATCCGCTGACTTTCTTTTCTTTGTTCTTTCAGCTGTTGAAGCGTTTGGCGGAGATGTTTGATGTTCTCCGTTGTACTTTGAATGAATTTATTGACGCGTTCGTTCTTCATATCAACTGGTTAAAGCGAGTAAGAGTATATTCACTAAAATCCAAGACGAAAGAGTGAGGACGAATCCTCCAATCGCATAGGTGATGATGGTTTTCCCCTTCTCTTTATCTTGAGTGAGTCCTCCCGCAATGTAGTAGTACCCACCCACCATGATCATGAGCACTACGATGAGTCCGGCGAGCTCAATCACAAACTCCATGGCAAAAATCACATAGTAGGGAACCATCCAAAACTGGATTTCACCTGACTTGAGGGCACAGCCCAAAATGGCCTCAATGGCATCTTTTTCAACTGAATCCAGCGTTTCTTTAAGATGGTCAGGATCGTCTTCAAACACGCTTTTCCAAAAGTCCCAGCTGTCTTCATCGCTAGGGTCACATGGCACCCAAACTGAATCATCAACTTGAGGCAACACACTCTGCGCCGCTAAAGCACTTGGTACCAAGCAAGAAAAGGCGAGGGCAAGTCCAACGATAAGTTTTTTGGCGAAGCTCATGGGCGCAGTGTGGCTCTATTAACTCAGAATCTGGGGCTTGGGGCAAGTCTATCTTGATGAACAGATTAAAATTTGTTATGCTCGAACGACTGTAATTAAATATGTCGGCAGTTGTAGCCATCGTCGGACGTCCCAATGTGGGAAAATCCACCCTTTTCAACCGATTGATCGGAAAAAGAAGGGCTATTGAATCGGATATTGCGGGAACCACCCGTGATCGTCTGTACGACAATGTAGAAATTGGAGGGTACAGCGTTCTCTTGGTGGATACGGGAGGAATTGAAACCAAAACAGGTACGGACATTGAGGCAAACGTCCAAGAACAGTCGAAAACGGCGATCGATGGAGCGGATATTATTGTGTTTGTGGTGGATGTACGTGAAGAACTGACGGCTGAAGATTTTCACGCCGCGAATTTGCTGCGAAAGTCTAAAAAGCCGGTGATTTTGGTGGCGAACAAATGTGACAATCCAAAATTCGAAGAACAGCGATTCAATTTGTTTGAACTTGGTTTTGGCGACCCGGTGCCTGTAACTGCACTGCATTCTTTTGGGATCGATGAACTGGAAGATCGTATTGCAGATGAACTCAAGAGTGAGGGATTTGAAAAGGGTGAACTGGAGATGGCGGATGAAGGACGTATCAAGATTGCCTTCTTGGGACGACCCAATGTAGGAAAATCCACAATGGTGAACGCACTCTTTGGAAAAAAGATGGTGGTGGTTTCAGAAATTGCCGGGACCACCCGCGACTCAACCGAAATTCCTTTTGAATACAAAGACACGGCTTTCACGCTCATTGATACCGCCGGAATTCGTCGCCGTGGAAAAGTAGAACAGGGTATTGAGAAATACAGCATTCTTCGCTCCATGCAATCAGTTGAACAGGCAGATATTTGTGTGCTGCTGATTGATGCGGTGGAAGGTGTGACGAAACAAGACTGTCACGTGAGCGAATACATTTTGGAACAAAGAAAAGGGCTCATGCTCGTGGTGAACAAGATGGATCAGTATAAAGAAAAAGAACGTGAAGATCGTGAGCACATGCTCGTGCATGAATTACGCAACTCCATGGCGTATTTGCCTTGGGCTCCCGTGATTTTTGCATCGGGTCTTGAAAGACGAAATATTTTCCCCGTGCTCGATTTGGCTATGCTTATCACTGAGGAGCGAAAGCGTGTGATTCCTCAACAAGACTTAAAGGTATGGCTCGCACAGGCTCTGCGAAAGCATCCACCTCGTGGAACGCGCGGTAAGCATCGGTTCAACGTTTTGAGCGTTGAACAAGTGGACATTTTGCCTCCCACGTTTGTGTTTTACTGTGAATGGCCTGAGATTATGCACTTTTCTTACGGACGCTATCTTGAAAATGAACTTCGTGAACAGTTTGGTTTCAATGGAACCAGCGTTCGTATGATTTTCCGAAAACCGGGTGAACGAGGAGGACGCAAGAAGGCCCCTAAAGGAGTTGATCTAGAAGACTAGTCCATTGCATGCGAATCTCGCTACGACGGTCTTCGTTATGGAATTTGAGCATGGTCGGGGTTATCACGGTTCCACTGCGGTCTTTAAGATCGTAGAACTTATCTTTTGCGCGGCGGATTTGTTTTTCACGAGTTTTTGCTTCCCAGTCGTCACGGTCGAGGGTTTTTTCGAAAAAACTTCTCAATTTTCGTTGAAATGGGGTGCTTTTGCGGAAAAAACGGCGGTGAGGGTATACATTTTTGAAGTATTCACTCAGCCAATCCGCATTTTCAGACAAAATCGCTTCATATTTATGGAAATTCCCTGCGATGGGTTCCAAGGTTTTGAGCCAGTATGCTAGGTATATATCGTAGGGCTCCAGTGCCAGTTTTTTGAAATCGGTGGCTTCTTCACTCGCGTAAAAACTGAGACAAAAGCGTCCTTCAACTTTGTCTCTATGGCGGCGAACTCCAAAGAGGCTGGTGAGCACGGTGAGAAAAAGCCGCGCCAGGAAGAGGCGATTTTTTTTGGTGATCACGAGCAGATCGATATCGCTGTTTTCATTCACAGCGTAGAGAGGGAGGCTGTTGCACACGCAAACGAGCTCTACAAAAGGGCATATGTTGAAGAGCCACTGCCAGCGGCGAACTTTTTTCCAGAGTTTGCGAGCACGTTGTACTTTTTCAAAAAACTTTGCGTGGAAGTTGTCGTCCGCAGAAAGAGAGTAATAACCCTCGCTGAGTTTAATGAGCGGGCTTTCTTTAAGATAAATGCTGATTTTTTCTTCGTCAGGTTGTGCAAAGAATAGATGCTCAGAAATTTCGCTGCGAGTCAGGGGCACTTCAAAGAGATGAAAGTAGGCAAGCGTCGAGAGGACAGCTTGCTTCATGTTCATGTTTTTTGGAAAAACGTCGCTCATTTGCCTTAGACAGGGACTTATCCTACCATGAGATCACTATGGCTCAAAAGAAGATCGAAGCGCTACTCAAAAAACTACCCCACACGCCCGGCGTTTATAAAATGAAGGATGGGGAGGGGCGGATTTTATATGTGGGGAAGGCCAAGGACTTGAGTCGTCGCGTGCGTTCTTACTTTAGAAAGACGGTTAAGGCTGTGCGTACGGAAAAAATGCTGGAACATGTAGAGGATTTAGAGTGGGTTGAGGTAAATAGTGATTTGGAGGCGTTGATGCTGGAGACGAATCTGATCAAGGAATTCCGTCCCAAGTACAACGTACTGATGAAAGACGACAAAAATTATGTATATATAAAAATAACGAAGAACGAGGATTATCCGAGAATTGAAATCGTGCGTCGTGTGGAGCGAGATGGAGCGCGATATTTCGGACCGAAGACAGCGGCGCATATTGTAAAAAAAACCTTGGGGCTTTTGCAGAAACTTTTTATGTACCGGAGCTGTGACCTAGATATTGAGTGGAATGGTGGCAATGTGCAGATCACCAAAAAAACCATTGCCTATCCTTGTTTGGACTACCATATCAAGCGCTGCGCGGCCCCTTGTATTGGTAAAATTTCACCAGATGACTATGCAAAATCCATCGAGCGTATTGAATACTTTTTAGAAGGAAAAACCACGGAAATCGAAAAATCACTCGAGCAGCAAATGCAGGCCTGCGTTGCCAATAAAGAATTCGAAAAAGCCGCAATCGTACGTGATAAATTGCTCTCCCTCCGTCAGCTTTTTGACAGCAAGCAAATCGTAACTTCGCCCACGCAAGAAAACATGGACATCATTGGCTTTGTGCTTGAAGGCGGCAAAGCTTATATCAACCTTTTCATGCTTCGTGACGGGAAACTCATCGATCAAGAAAACTTCATTGCTGATGCGGGTGGATACGAGGCTGGCGAAGAAGAACACGCGCAAGAAGTCGTGGAAGCTTTTCTTTATGAGTACTACGAACGCGCTACCGAAATTCCTTCACAAATTTTAATCCCACTTGAGTTTGAAGAGGCTGATTTTTTTATGGAATGGGCAGGCAATCAGGCGAACCATCGCGTGAAGTTGATCACGCCAGAGCGTGGAAAAAAACATCAACTTATCACGCTTGCCGAAAAAAATGCTCGTAGCTTCCAAAAGCAAAACAAAGCGCGTTGGGAAAGCATGGCACCCTCGGATGAAGAGGCTCTTCAGGAACTCGCTACTGCACTCAATCTGCCCAAGCCGCCCAAGCGAATGGAGTGCTACGACAACTCCCATCTCGGCGGCACCGATACCGTGGCATCGATGGTAGTTTTTGAAAACGGTGTCGCCAAAAAATCTGACTATCGAAAGTTCAAACTTCAAAGCATTGCCGATGGCGAAATCGATGACTTTAAATCGATGACCGAAATCATTTTGCGCCGACTTTTGCACCTGCAGCCAGTTCCCGCAGGTATTCAAGTCCGCAAAGCTGCAAAAACCAATATTGAAGGCATTCAAACCCTTTTTAAAGAATGGAAAGGTACCGAAGAAATTGAAGGAAATCTCGACGAATACCAAGTCGCCCTTAAAGACAAAAAAGTGCTCGGTTTCGTCCGACTTCAGCCATCAAAAGATGACACATATTTTATTCGTGCGCTCTACGTAACTCCTTCTGCGCGAGAAAAACGCCTCGGTCGCTCACTCATTTACTGCTTCCTTCAAAAGGAAAAGGTGAAACGTATTTATGTCAGCTGCGTAACAGAAATGGAACCTTTCTACGAAAAGCTTGGTTTTGAAAAAATCAAAACTTTACCTTCAGAATTCGAAGGACCTATCCTTGATTTAAAGATGGCACTGGATCCCGCTAAACAAATCGACCCTTCTTTTGATAGTCGTCCGGATCTTATTGTGATCGATGGAGGAAAAGGACAGCTCAGTGCCGCGCTCAAAAGCCGTGACGCTCTGGGCCTCACCATTCCTATGATCGGTCTCGCGAAGCGTGAAGAAGACGTGTTCGTGCCGGGCGCGAGCTTTCCACTGCTCATTCCAAAAGATTCCAAGGCTTCCTACTTGCTTCAACGCATTCGTGATGAAGCCCATCGCTTTGCTATCACTTTCCAACGCAGCAGTCGCAAAAAACACATCACTGCATCCGCCCTCGACGAAATTCCTGGCATTGGAAAAACTACTAAAATGAAACTTTTAAAGCATTTTGGCTCACTCGAAAAAATCAAAGAAGCTTCTTTTGAAGAGCTTAGCGATTTGACTGGAAAGGCTTTAGCCGAGAAAATACAGTCACATTTCAAAACTTTATGAATTCACAACAACTTCAAGACGAACTGAAACAGGCCATGCTTTCCAAGGA
>CAZUWE010000014.1:0-2672 GCA_964624175.1 uncultured Candidatus Peribacteria bacterium
GCATCTCGTTTACACCGAGAGGGTCGGGGGTTCGAATCCCTCAGCGCCCACCATCGATTCGGAAAGACAGCTACCCTCGCGGTAGGTGACTTTACGACGTCTGCGGAGCAGACAGAGGGATGAGAACCCAGAGTTCGCAAGCGAAGCGCAAAGCGAGCTAAACTTACTTTCTCATCATCGTAGAGCCTACGTTTTGCCCAAACAAGTATCCGAGTCCTAGGGTGATAATAGGAACCACAATATCAAAGAAGGCTCCTTCATCGCGATCCCAAAAGTAAGCTACAATTCCAGCAATCACTAGCAGCAATATCAGTAGGCTGGTTGAATTTTTTGCAGCGTTGTCACCCGTGCCAAACAGTTTACCCAAAATTCCAGCCTCAAGCTGCTTCTCCGCCAAATTTACGGAGGGTTCTTCAATCGAACTGGGAGCTTTAATCATGCTCATATTATTTTTCCAGGTAAAACGTGTAATGAATCAGACGACTCGCGCTATCCGCTAATGAATAGGCTCGGTAGCTAAGTAGTAAGCTCTTTCCCTCGATCAGTCCCACTTCCATCGGTGTGTTATTTCCTGTTCCTAAATCGTAATCGAAATTAATAAACTTCATCTCGAGCTTTCTTTCTCCGTGAGGAATGGCTTCCACTGAGGGCTTATCCGGATTGGATCTATCTGTACCAAAACTGAAGACAAAACAAAGATCTTCCCCTTCAAGCGGAAGCTTTACTGTGAGAGGATCTTCATTAAAAGAGATCACCGTTCCGGTAGACAAAATTTTATGATTTTTTGATTCTATGCTCGCTTCCATGAGCCAAGTTTACCACTTTAGCCAGACATGTTAATTCCACCATGCACTAAAATCTAGACACGTATAACCTTTGTTGTTTAGAATCCTCTCTTACTTTCAATATGTCAGACTTTTCCGAAGAAGAAAAAGCAGCTCAATTCTTGTATGAAGATGCGTGTACCAAGGATCTACTGGGTTTTCCCATAAAAGTCGTTGAAGAAGTAGCTTCAGCCAGGCCAATCCCTGAAAAAGACCGCTTTCTTGTGAGGTTAAAAATGTTGGTTCATCTTTTAAGAGTAAGCCACCTCATGAACATAGCTCCGGGGGCGCTCAACACTTTGAAAGGAAAGTCTGTTTTAGACCTCGCCTGCGGAAGAGAAGACAGAGACATTACTATGCGCCCTTGGTTTTGTGATATGGCACACCACTTGGGCTGCAAGGTTACTGGCGTTGACCATCCTGATGCAATTGTTTCGGCACCATGGACCTTTGTGGGACTCGACTTAAGAGAAGTACAAGTCTTGTATGTTTTCGACGATGAGAGTTTTGATATTGTTCACTGCACTCATTTTATTTTGTGTAAAAATCCGCAACAGAACGATCCAGAATTTCGGGAAGGTTTCAATGCAGAACCAATACCTTACCTAAACTACGAGAATACAGTGAAAGGTCTACTTTACCAGATGCAAAGGATCAAAAAGCGAGACGGGGCCCTGATTATTGATGACAAAGCCTACCGGGACAGGAGGTAGGCTGCATTTTCAATAAACCGCGCTCGGAATAAAGTGGTTAGCTTTGCAGCGCAAGCTTGAGGTAAATAATCTATCTTGACTAGTGCTGAATGGAACTTTAGTTTCCCGACAGTCTCTTAAGTTCTTTATGGTATTTTTCTGCCGCCTCCCATGCAAGTTCAAAGGTCTGCTTAAACGCCTTCGCAATTTCTTCGCTTTCAATAATAATTCCTATTTTCCCCTTCCAGTCGGCGATCATAATCTTGTTGTCGAAGAAGTTGATTTCAGGTGTAAAATCGAGTTTATTTTTAGGCACCACCAAGCTACGACGAAGCTCTTCTGAATCCAGTCCATGACGCTCCCAGTTTTTTGGTTCATCGGGGAATATTCCACGAATGGGGATTTTTTTGGCTGCACGACGTTTGTAGTATTTGGGAAAGTACCAGGGAATCGCTTCTTGGTTCGCCTGATCACTTGCATAAGCCAAAATTTCCTCACTGGACGTGAGTGTTTCTTCATATACACGCACAAGGCCCTCCTCTCCCTCATAGAAATACACGCGTGGACGATTGGATAAGGCGCGATAGTGAGTATTGAGCTCTGGCAAAATCTCTTTGGCTTCAGTGGCGAGCCGTGCATAACGTTCACTCTCTTCGTTTAAAAAAGCTACCAACTTTTCTGGCGACTGTGCGCGGTAGTAGCGGTACTTTTTGTGATTGGATCCAATAATAAGGCCCCTCGCTACCAGTGATTCCAAGAGGTCATACGCAGTGGTTCGGTTGATACCAGCCTTCTTAGCAATGGTAGACACCGGTGACGCTTCACCCAACTCAAGTGTAGACATATACAGGCTGGCTTCTTTTGCTGTGAGACCAAGTTTTTGAAGTTGCTCTATCATGGTCGAATTGTGTGGGAAAAGTTCGTCAGAATTGATACTAGTATATATTTACAGGTCTAAAAAGTCAAGTATGGTGTGTATAAAAAATGACAAATATTTGACATGAGTGGTAAATATACTATATTTAGTACTTAGCCTTTCAGCTTAGCAAATGCGTGAACACCCAATAGATCCAACTATTTGTAGCTCTTGGCTCAGGCCTTGCTTCTTTGAAAGAGAAAATACACACCACTTTCAACAAACAAGGAAGCCAAAAAA
>CAZUWE010000014.1:2772-26232 GCA_964624175.1 uncultured Candidatus Peribacteria bacterium
TTATTAGAAGCAAGCGATACCAGAAGCGTTTCCTCTATAAAAACAGTTTTCACTGAACTCACCTACTTACCTCGACCTTTCACCTTAGTAACCCTAAAATAAGCTTATGACCTCCATCACACAGACCTGCCAACGATGCCAAAGCCCTTTCGAAATCGACGATCGTGACCAAGCCTACTATGCAAAGCGCGGAGCCCCTCACCCTAAGCTCTGCCCTAAAGACCGTTTGAAGCGCCGACTTTCTTTCCGCAACGAACGCAAACTGCATGCGCGTAAATGTGACTCCAGTGGAAAAACCATCGTTTCTAATATTCGCCCAGATGCCCCCTTCCCCGTTTTCCATGTAGATGAATGGCACAAGCAAGCTCACGATGTACCTCGGCTTGAAACCTTTGATTTCAATAAAACCTTTTTCGAACAATTCGAAGAACTGTGGGAGAAAGCACCGCGCATGCATAAAGCCACCGCAGGAAATGAAGAAAATTCTGAGTATTCAAACCACAGTGGAAACTGCCGCAATTGCTACTTCATTTTCAACTCTGAAATGGATGAAGACTGTATGTATGTGCGCTTTTGTGACCGCAGCCGTGACTGTGTGGACTGCACCAACGCAATAATGTGCGAACTATGCTATGAATGTGTGAATATTAAAAACTGCTACAATCTCAAATTCTCAGACGACTGTGACAACTGCACTGACTCTGCCTTTTTACGAAACTGTCGTGGAACTAAAAACTCTATGTTTTGCTACGGCCTTGAACGTCAGGAATTTTGCCTCTTCAATCAAAAATACCCCAAAGAGGAGTACGAACAAAAGATTAAAGAGTACCGCCTCGATTCATACGCAGGCTTGCAGGCCGCTAAGCAGCTATGGGAACAGTTTTCTGCACAATGGCCAAAGATGCGCCATATTATTTTGAACTCTGAAAACTGCACAGGCGAATCCATTTACAACAGCAAGAATTCCATCGACTGCACCACTATCTCAGACTGTGAAGATTGCCGCTACGTACTCAACTCGGTGGACGTGAAAGACTCCTACGATTTCTACGCATATGGGATGAAAACCTCGCTGTGTTTGGAGACCGTTACCATTGCGAATTGCTACGATCTCAAGTACTGCAATTACTGCATGTATTCGAGCGGATTGGAATACTGCGAAAGCTGTTGGACCTGTGAAGATTGTTTTGGATGTGTTGGTCTTAAGAAAGCCAAATTTCATATCTTCAATAAGCCCTACAGCGAAGAGGAGTATCGTTCAACAGTAGCGAAAATTAAGGAACATATGATGAAGACGGGCGAATACGGAGAGTTCTTCCCAGAAAAATTCTCTCTCTTTCCTTACGAAGACACTCAGGCGCAAGACTACTTCCCTCAGGCGAGCACTCAAAAACAATCTACTGGGCCCGAAGGCATGCTCTCGGTGGATCAAATTCCTGACAATGTAGCTCAAGTTCAAGCAGACATCGCCAGCTTTATCTTCTTCTGCCCTGTGGAGCAAAAGCCCTTCAAATTCCAGGCGAGTGAAATCAAATTCTATAAGAAGATGAACGTTGCGCTCCCCCGCGTGAGCTTTGAAGCCCGCTATAGAAAGCGCAACGAACTCATTCCATTTCCTTACTAGTCTTCAGTTCGTTCTTCAAGCTTCAGCTCAACAGACATTTCTTTGCCGTCGCGCCACACTTTGAGCGTGATGGTATCACCAACGAGGTAGTTGGCAATGGCGTTTGAAAGTGAGTAGGTTGAGGTGAGTTCTTTATCGTCCACGGAAAGGATGACATCTCCTTCCTTAAGTCCAGCCGCTTCAGCAGGGCTGCCTTGAAGCACTCCAGCCACAGCAGGGTCATCTGCACCTAGAATATAGACTCCTTTATCGATGTCGAGCTTATAGTTTTGAACTACTTGAGGCGTTACAGGAATGTACATAACCCCTACGAAAGGTCGCACGATGCGGCCAAATTCTTGATACGACTTCACCACCATAGCGATATCGTTGGCTGGAATCGCAAATCCAATTCCAGTAGCAGTGGTATCAATAGCGGTGTTCATTCCCACAATTTCCCCAGCCATATTAAGGAGCGGTCCTCCGCTATTTCCAGGGTTGATGGCTGCGTCCGTTTGAATGAGGTTCACCAAGTTTTCGCTGAAGCCAGCACCTCCTGCCACAATTTCGCGGCCCGTCGCTGAAATGATTCCCACCGTGGTGGTATTGGAGTATTCACCCAGCGCGTTCCCAATGGCGACCACAGGATCTCCTACACTGATTTGATCGGAGTCAGAGAATTCGAGAGTGGGTAAACCCCCAAGCCGCTCATCATCACCAGTGATTTGGATGAGGGCTATATCGTTGAGACTGTCTTTATCGAGCACCTTGGCTTCGAGCTGGGTCCCGTCGTCCAAAATAACCACGTATTCGGCGCTATCATCCGAAACCACGTGCTTATTGGTCACCACAAGCCCGTCAGCCGTGATGATGAATCCCGTTCCACTGCTCACGGTTGAAAGTCCGTTTTCATTTTTAGGAATTTGATAACCAAACCCTGGGAAAGGACTCTGTACAGAGCTAAGATCTTTCATGGCCACCACGCTTACCACCGCTGGCGCAGCCTCCTCCCATACGTCTTTATAAGAGCCACTATCAAAATTGATGATGGTGTCACTCGGAGTGACCTCTACGGGATCTGCCATGAGTGCCCATGAGGTGAGCCCACCCCCTGCGGCACCAAAAACCATGCTAACCATGGACACTAAAACGAACAAAAGGTTATTCGATGTTCTCATAAAAATGTTTTTAAAGGCCGAAGCATTTTAGCATATTTTTTTTCTTTACAAAATACTGTGCGAAAGGCAAACTGAGGCCGGTTTTCCCCACCTATGAAAAACGCCCTCAGGCTTCAACTGCGTGAGAAGCGCCAAGCGCTCTCACCGGCTTTGCATGCGGAAAAGAGCGAAGTGATTCGCCGGCACTTGGAGGAACTCCCCGAATATAAAAGTGCTGAGAAAGTGCTCTTTTATGTGTCTGCAAAAGACGAAGTGAGCACCCATGCACTCATTCAAGATGCTCTAGCCAGTGGACGCACCGTTTTCGTTCCTAAGATCAACGGAGATACGCTCACGATTTGCCCTTTATATAAGTGGGAAGAACTGGAGCCCGGAACTTTTGGCATCCTCGAGCCTTGCGAGATCCTTGAACCTGCGCACCCCGAGCACATGGACCTCATTGTCGTTCCGGGCCTCGGCTTTGACTCACGCGGTCACCGGATTGGCTATGGCAAGGGCCACTACGATAAATTGCTCAAACTCACAAGAGGCTATAAAGTAGGCCTGGCCTTTCACGAGCAGCTCATCGACGAAGTACCCAACGAAGAACACGATGTCCCCCTCAATTTAATTATCACCGATCAAACTTTAATCACCCCTTAACCCCCTTTTCTCCATGACGGTCAATCCTGCTGTCCTCAAAAACTGGGAACTCCTCGCCCAAAACGATCCTGACGTGTATAACGCCATCGTGGGTGAAGAAAAACGCGAAACCGAAGGAATCGAGCTCATCCCATCGGAAAACTACACCTACCCTGAAGTTTTTGCTGCGAATGGATGCGTGCTCACCAACAAGTACGCAGAAGGGTATCCAGGAAAACGTTACTACGGTGGACAGGAATTCACCGACGTAGTGGAAAGTCTCGCCATTGAACGCGCAAAAAAGGTATTCCGTTGTGAACACGCGAATGTACAGCCCCTTTCTGGGTCTCCAATGAACCAAGCGGTGTACCTTGCCTTCCTCAAACCCGGAGACACCGTGCTTGGTATGGACCTTTCTCATGGAGGTCACCTCACCCACGGACACCCGGTGTCACACATGGGTAAGATCTTCAACTTTGTGCGTTACAAGACTCATCCAGAAAAGGGCGGATGGATCGACCCTGAAGAAATCATGGCGCTCGCGCTTGAGCACAAGCCAAAGATCATTCTCTGTGGATACACCTCATACCCTCGTGACATCGATTACAGCATCTTTAAGAAAGCAGCGGATGCCGTAGGAGCCATCACCATGGCCGACGTGGCGCACATTGGAGGACTCATTGCTGGAGGTGTGATGCGAAATCCTTTCGACTATGGATTCGATATTGTAACCACCACCACCCACAAGTCGCTTCGTGGACCTCGTGGAGGGATGATTCTCTGCAAGGCTCAATACGCTAAGGACATCGACAAATCGGTGTTCCCGGGACTTCAAGGAGGACCTCACATGCAAACCATCGCTTCTATTGCCGTGACCCTTGGTAAGGCGCTTGAACCAGAATTCAAAGTCTATGCAGAGCAGGTGCTCAAGAATGCAAAAACCCTTGCGGAAACCTTGATGGCAGGTGGGGCTAAGCTTATCACCGATGGAACCGACAACCATATGATAGTGGTAGACACCACAACTGCATTTGGTGTGGGAGGAACGGAGGCTGAAATCGCACTCGACAAGGCTGGTATCACCTGTAACAAACAAGTGATTCCCGACGATCCCAATCCACCTTTAAAGCCAAGTGGAATCCGTCTCGGAACGCCTGCAGCCACTGTTCGTGGATTCAAGGAAGCCGAAATGAAACAAATCGGAGAATGGATGCTCGATGCCCTCAAGCACCATACCGACGACGCTTACCTGGCTGGACTCAAGGAAAAGGTGAAGGAACTCTGTGTGAAGTTCCCTGTACCTGGAGTGAGTGCATAAGTCACTCTTCCCAAATCAAATCTGAAAGCAGCTGCCTTGCGGCTGTTTTCACTTTTGTAAGTGTATCATTTACAGGCTTGGGATTCTCTTTATAAGAGTCCATATTCACATAAGGCTTATACCCATACTTCTCCAAATGCTCTCTTTTTTGAGGTTTTTGAATCATGTCTATCCAATGGTCGTCAGAAACCACAGTGTAGCCAGCCTTCGTGGCCTGACGCACCACGGCAGGATTCGCGGTCATGAGTGAAAAAATCATGCCACGGTCTCCAGGTTTCTTCTTTTCTCTATCGAGCGCCTCAATTTTCAAAGCTGAAAGAATGTCTTCAGAAAGCCCACTTCCCCGAGCCGCATGAGTTACCACCAAAGTGCCCAGCTCTACTATGGAGTTGTTCGCATACCGTGGATTCTCATCAAAGTAGCGAATGCCACCCATCCCAAGCAGCTGTCCTTCCGGTGAAAAAAGCACCACCGTTTCGGGCAGCTCCAATACGTACTTTAAATAATTAATGATAGCTTCATCCGTTAGACCATCTGCCTGCTGTTTAACAAACTGTTCTTTATACGAGTCGAACAGTTCGCGGAGCTGAGCCTCTTCAAGCTTAAGCTCTGGCCCACCGTGCAAGATTTCGAATTTTGGTTTTTCAAGCCCCATAGTTTACTTCTTCTTCATCACCACCACCGTGATGTCATCCAGGTGCTCGCGCGCCCCGATGAAGTTCATTACGTCGGCGAGAATGGCATCGCGAATGCCTTCTGCTGCATGATGATTATTGGAAGCTTCTTGCACAATACGCTTCAGACGGCCAACTCCGTAGGCTTCTCCATTCACGTTTTGAGCATCGGGAATTCCGTCGCTGTAAAGAATAGCCACATCCCCCTTATTGAGCTTCACTTCTTGTTCTTGAAGGTGTGGCACGAGGTCGTCCACCATACCAAAGGCCATCCCTTGCAGTTTGATTTCAGTGAGTTTTTGATCTCCAGCATCAAAGTAAAGCATAGGCAAATGCCCCGCATTGATATACTTGAGTGAGCTTGTTTGTTCACTCCAAGTAGTGAGCCCCATCGTTATGAACATGGTGTTTGAAGATTTCTTTTGGATCACGGCGTTTACATGCTTCGCAATGACTTTGAGATCCGTTTCACCGCGGAGCGAGTAGAGAAGTGCGTTGGAGATGGATGCCATGATTCCGGCAGGCACTCCATGCCCCGTTCCATCTCCGATATACACGAGGGTATCTCCGTTCTCCATCTGAATAAAGTCATATGCGTCCCCCCCCACTTCAGTTGCAGGATCGAGTCCCCCCACCACTTCCAATGTGGGCAAGGAAAGTTTTTCACGAGGAATCAAGTTATCCTGAATCTTAGCCGCGAGTTCGAGCTCCTTCGCAACACGTTCCTGGTAAATCTTGGCTTGAATGGACGCAGCGAGGTCGGCAGCCATTTGGTTGAAGGTTCCCGCAAGCACACCCACCTCATCTTTGGTGCGCACATTCACACGAGCCGAAAAGTCTCCACTTGCAATTTTAAGAGCACCATTTTTGAGCTCCTTGAGCGGCCGAGTGATGCTCACCGAAAGCATGAACGAAATCATAAGCGTGAGCAAAAAGCCGATTCCAGCCACGGCACCAATTTGAATCTTAGCCTGCAGGAGGCTGGCCTCCATGGCGGCGTAAGAAACCGTGTAAGTAACGGCGTAGGAATTATCCACTGGCATCACAATGTCCACGATTCGGTCGGCAGACGTCAGCGCCTGAAGTGGCTTTTCGTTGAAATCCACGTAGGAGACATTCTTGTTCTCATCGATCTTGATGTAGAGCACACGTCCGTCCTGGAGAAGCAGTGAGGCCTTGGTCGACTGCACGCGATCGATCGTGTCTTTATCTACGGTGCGGAGGTTTCCACTGTAACGCTCAACCTCTTCTTCTTGCGAATCATAAAGCACCACGCCGCTGTAGCTCGAAACGCGCACCCCAGCAATCTGCTCGGCTTGGCGTAGGGTGAAGTTCATCTGCTTGGTGAACTGAATAAAATTCCCAGGCACCAAGAGCTCGTAGTACGAATCCATGATTCGATCCACGGTGAACTGAGCAAAGCTTTGGCTGTTCTGCGCAATGTCGGTAGAAAGTTCTCGAGATTTTGCATCCACTAAAAACAGTCCCATAGCCGTAAACAGAACCACAATTAGGGTTCCAAACGCGAGGACGAATTTAGCTTTAAGGCTTCGAAACATTCACTAACCATAAATGAATCTTATTATTTTACCATATTTTCGACGATTTCTGAAGCCCATATCATGCCGTCCAAACGGAAGTCGTAGTAGAGCTTGGGATCGAGTCCATACAGTACGCGCGATTCAAAGAGAGGAATCACGGCATGATCCTCAAGCAAAAGCGAAGAAATTTGATTCAAAAGCAGACGCCTTTCGGTGGTATCCAGCAAAGTCCCAGCATCTTCAATCAGAGAATCTAGCTCAGTATTGGAGTAATTGAATCCATTGAAGGCACCATAAATGTCGGAAGGAGTGTGCACTACACTCTCAAAAAAGTCGGCGCTATCGGCCAGGTCATACTTCCACCCAAAGAAATACATATCAGAGCTGCCGAGCAAAATATGATCTTCATATTCGTTCGTAGGAATGATGTTCACGGTCGCAGAAATATCTATGTATTCAAGGTCTTTTTTGATGGCCTCACCCAAGACATCTAAACCTGTTGGCAGGTCGATGGTGATGGAAATATCGCCCGCCACTTTTTCTCGATACTCGCGAGCCAAATCCAGCTGCTGCATACGTCCCTCGATGCTCACGTCATAGCCTGTGATTCCACTGGCCGCGAACTGTCCAGTGGGGAACAAGTAGCCACCACCAAAACTTTCAGTGTAGTTGTTAGAAAGCGCATACCAAACTGCTGTTCGAAGGTCTTCATTCGCAAACACGCTACGTCCGTTGAGCATCAAATAGCTCACTTCCAGGCTTGGAAAATCTTTCACCTCCACTCCTGCTTCCTCAAGCTCTGCGACCGACTGAGGCGGAACATTTGCGAGTACATCCACTTCCCCATTTTGCATTGCACTCATGCGATCGCTAGGATCGGGCATGTACTTCAGCCGCGCCTCCTTAAAGTAAGCCACTGGACCCCAATAATCCTCAAAACGTTCGAGCACTAAAGTATCGTCTACAAATTGCGAAACACGATAGGGGCCTGTCCCCACGGGCAATTCAAAGTTCTCGTAGCCGCTAGGCACGATGTACACATAGGTCAACTTGTTGAGCAACAAAGGATCTGGCCGGGCCGTGGTGATAGAGAGCCGATCCCCTGCCGTTTTTTCAATCTTCACAATACTACTGAGCAGCGCGGCAAGCTCGCTTTCATCTTGTTCTCGCGCAATCTGCAGTGAATACAAAACGTCATCGGCATCCAGCATGCTTCCATCGTGAAAAAACACATCTTTGCGCAGCCTAAAATCCCAAGTCATATCGTCCAGTCGCCCCCACGAAACCGCCAAGCCCGTGTCGTAATTAAACGTTGAGTCGTAACGTACCAGCGGCTCATAAATGTTCACCAAATACTTTCGATTTTTTGCTTCGTAACTGAGAGGTGAGTAACTCGAAATCGGCTCCGCGTAGGCAATGGTGATGCTTTCGTCTGAATTTCCTCCGTTTAAAACCTCCTGTGGCGTGCAGGAAGCAAGCAGAACTACGAGAACAAGAAGGAGGCGTGGCAAGTTCATTGCACAGATTCTAGTCGCTCTTCTTGAGAACAGCAAGGAAGGCCTTTTGAGGAACCTCCACTTTCCCAAACATCTTCATACGTTTCTTACCCTTCTTCTGCTTGTCGAGTAGCTTATTCTTACGTGAAACGTCTCCTCCGTAGAGGTAACCCGTCACATCTTTTCGGTAGGCACCAATGGTTTCACGAGCAATAATTTTTGCCCCGATTGCAGCTTGCAGAGGAATTTCGAACTGCGCCTTTGGTATGATTTCCTTCAGACGCTTACACACCACTCCTCCGTGATACTGCGCTTCGGTTCGATGGATGATGATAGAAAGTGCATCGATGCGTTCGCCGTGCACCAAAATATCGAGACGCACGAGATCACCCGCACGGAATTCAATAAATTCATAGCTCATGGAAGCGTATCCACTGGAAACACTCTTTAGCTCATCATAAAAATCCACCACAATAGACGCGAGAGGAATTTCATAAATCAAATTTACACGAAGCTCATCGATGTAAACCATATTTTTAGAAAGCCCACGACGTTCTTGCACCAGTTTCATCACAGCGCCAACATAGTCCTTAGGCACCAAAATTTCGATCTTCATCCACGGCTCACGAATTTCATCGATTTGGCTGGGATCGGGCAGCTCTCCAGGGTTTGAGATACGGGTCACTTCACCTTTCGTGTCCTTCACTTCGTATGACACACTGGGCGCTGTCACAATCAAATCCAAGTTGTACTCACGTTCAAGACGCTCCTGCACAATGTCGAGGTGCAGCAGTCCCAAAAATCCACAACGGAATCCATGCCCCAGTGCTCCCGAATGCTCGGGCTCAAAGGTAAGTGAGCTGTCGTTGAGGCTCAACTTTTCAAGTGCATCACGCAACACAGGGTAATCCTCCCCTTCCGTACAGAAAATTCCTGCGTATACGAAGGGTGTTACCCGTTTGTAACCGGGCAGAGGTTCACTGTCATTTTCTTTCACGTTCACGTTTTCTTTGCGCCAAATGGTGTCCCCCACACGTGAGTCCGCCACCGATTTCATACCTGTTACAATGTAGCCCACTTCCCCACTATCAAGACCATCGAGTGCCTTGTATTTGGGCTTAAAACACCCCACTTCAATGATGTCCGTCACAGCCTTGGTATTCAAAAATTTAATCTTTTGTCCACGTTCCAAGTGTCCTTGCATCAGCCGCACATAGGCCACAATTCCCTTGTAAGGATCGTACACGGAGTCAAAAATGAGTGCCTTGGTCTCGTCATCGGAGCCAATCGCCTTGGGTGCAGGCACTTTTTCAATCACACGTTCAAGCACTTTTTCCACATTGGTTCCTTCTTTAGCCGAAATGCAAATGATTTCGTCCCGAGAAATGCCCAAGGTGTTTTCAATCTCTGCGGCGCGGCGCTCTGGTTCCGCTGCAGGCAGGTCGATTTTATTCAAAACTGGGATGATTTCCAGATTGTGCTCCAGCGCCATGTAACAGTTTGCCAGGGTCTGCGCTTGAATTCCTTGGCTCGCATCCACCACCAAAATGGCTCCTTCACATGCCGCCAAGCTGCGGCTAACCTCGTACGAAAAGTCCACGTGTCCTGGAGTGTCTATCAGGTTCAATTGGTAGTCCTCGCCCTTGTATTTCCAGTCCATTCGCACCGGCTGCAACTTAATGGTGATTCCACGTTCTTGTTCCAGTTCCATGGTGTCCAAAAACTGGGCATGCTTCATTTCACGACGCGTCACCGTACCCGTGACTTCCAAAAAGCGATCAGCCAAGGTTGATTTTCCGTGATCTATGTGCGCGATGATACAAAAATTTCGTATGTTTTTCATTGCGGAGGGAGTGTAGCAAGAGATCTGTTGGTAAACAAGAAAGACTGTGTTAGGATGCGAACTTAAAGTATATTTATGGATTCAAGCAAGCCGGGTGTCATACAACTAGACCTTCATCGAACACGCTCAAAAGAAGTAGGGATTGTTAAAGCTGGGACAGGTCGAACTCTGAACCCCAATCTCTTTAAAGACCTCTCCGACTGTTGGTCTGCTATACAAACCGTTTTGGAGTCCGGCACTGCATGTGAACCACACAACCGAGTATACCTGCCGGTTGAGTTTAATGATGGTGAGTTAAAACTGGAGTACGCCCCTGCCTCAGTGATGAGAACATATAAAATTGATCCTACTCTACTTCATAAAAGTGCTGGCACAGAAGTAGCCCCCTTCACGGTGACGCTAGACCTCAATCGAGTCCTTCGCTTAACCCCTACTCCGGAGGATATTACGGCCATTCAGGCCTATTATTTCAAGCTGGAGGCATGTTTAGACCCGGGTGATGCCGAAGGGAGCGACGTCTTAGATTTCATAGATGTTATTGAAGACATAAAAGACCTTCGTAAAAGCACAAAAAGGACGCTACCCGTCAACCAATTGAGATTTTCAAACCACCGTCTAGTAAGATCTGAAGGAGTCAATAAAATGCTTCCTGGTTTTTCACTGACAGCAAGCCAAGAAGATGGCTTTCAAATCGATATCTCTCAAGGAACTTTAGAAAGACCCAAAGGGTTTTTTGGCTTAGCTCAGGATCATCCGTGGACAATGAATGGTCACCAGGAGCTGCCCTCTCGTGTTGAGCTGAACAGCAATCAAGTGAGCCACTTTACCGAACGAGCCATTCAAATCTTAAAAAGACGATTCCAGGCATTGAGGAAAACCTAAAAAAGGTGTATAATAAACAGATTAAAACAAAAGTCTGTGCAATACAAAATTCCTCAAAACGTTCAAATTGAAGATAAAATCGTGGGCCCTCTCACGCTCAAACAGTTGATCATTCTCGGAGTGGGAGGCGGTTTCACGTATGCAATCTATACCATTCTTGCCAGTAAGTATTACTGGGAAGTGTGGCTCATTCCCACGGCAGTACCAGGTCTACTGACTCTGGCCTTCACGTTCATTAAAATAAATGGAATCCCCTTTGGAAAATGGTGTTTTCTCATGGTTGAGTACTTTATGAAACCTAAGAAACGCGTTTTTGTGATGGGCGGCGCAGACAATTATCAAGCCACCCTATTTGCAGATAAAACAAAAAAAGTGCAAACTAATACTGATGCCACGACCAAGGCCGAACGCGACCGTGAACGTCTCAATAAGATTGGAGAAATCACCAAGGCGCTCGACACCTACAGCACTCATCCAGCCCAATAATGACCGAACCCAAGACTCAAAATTCAGTGAAGGGAGGCAAAAAGGATAAAAAAGAGAGCACCCAGATGCATCTCAAAGTTGCTGAAATCCACGACAATACCGTGGTACTTAAAAATGGCGGTCTTCGAGGAGTACTAAAAAGTTCCAGCATCAACTTGAACCTCAAATCTGAAGAAGAACAAAATGCCGTGATTTACTCCTACCAAAACTTCCTCAATACACTTGAATTCCCTATTCAAATTGTGGTGCGCAGTAAGCGACTCGATCTTGAAAACTACATTGAAAAATTGAAAAAAATTGGAGTAAAACAAAGCAATCCTCTGCTTCAAAAACAAACCTTTGAATACACCGAGTACATCACCCGTTTAGTGGAATACGCGGACATCATGGAAAAACAATTTTACGTGGTGATTCCTCAAGACCCCTACGGACAAGAACGCCGTGGATTCTTGAAATCTTTCCTTGAGAACATTTTCCCTCAAGATAGCGTCACCAAAATCCAGCAACGTCAAAAACAATTTGATGAACTAAAGAAACGACTCGAACAACGTGTGAACATAGTGCGCGCAGGCTTGGAGGGCTGTGGACTCCGCGTTCAAGAAATGAACACCGAAGAGCTTATTGAGCTGTATTACGAAAGCTACAATCCGCTCACCTCGCGCAGTCAAAAAGTAGAATCCGGCGATGAACTTGCTTTTGAACAAGATGAAGCGCCAAAGACCTCCGCGGACTCTGTACAAGCGCCTCATTGACACCAATCTGTAAATAAGGTTTAATCAGGGCTTGTTTTAGCATTTTAAGATGGTAATAGAAGCAAGCCCTGACGTCACACGTGCAAAACTAGCCCCCGAGGAGGCTCGTCGTATTGCCCGTAGTCAGTATCGAAAATTCGACAATCGCCCTCCCTTTCACTATAAAGTAGAACGACAAGCAGACTATTACCCCGAAATCGACGAGCGTCGTGTATTTGCCTTAGAGGAAAGAGTATTCAAGGCTGTAGGAAGGAAAACTCTTCCTAAAGCACTTGAGCGCATGCAAGAAGGTCATCCTGCACTAGTAGCGGTAGGGAAACTCCTGGATGCAGATGAAAAGCACAAGAGAAGCATAGAGAGAGTGAGCAAGTTGGATTCTGATATCCATCTACAAGTAGCAGCCGGCCAAGAAACATTTGAAGCAGTTGCAGATAGGATCGATGCTGCTCGCCAACAGCTTGACCTCCCCACCCGGCAAGAGCTCATGACACAACACCGAAGTCAGAAACAACGCTACTTAGAATGTTTACGTGCTTTTTTGAGCATCTTTGCTCGAAGCAAAGAGACCGCCCCCGATCAAAAAATAGAAAGCGAACGTTTCTATCATCAGACAGAGGCAGTGCATCTAGCTCATGCCTGCTACACCGCTGTTCGAAGCTATATACACAATCAAAAAGATAAAATCTTACGAGATGATAACGGGATTACTATGCATCACCTCTACTCATGTGCGGTGCATGTTATCAATGACTACGGAGAGGATATTGCAGCTGCCAAGGCCACAAAGAACTGGGCACTAGAAAGAGAACTCCTGATAGAAATGAAGAAGGAAATAGTCATCGCCATTCTTCATGATTTCATTGAGGATTTAAAAGATATTAAACTTCAGGATTTAAAGGGGACCTTGATTGCGCTCACTCGTCACGAGACAGACCTTTCTGGAGCATCTTGCCTAGATAGCCCTGAATTAGACCCTAGACCCGACGACTATAACTTTATTGAGACTTATTGGGATGAAATTATTGAAGAGGTTAAGGCCGTGACAAAACCGGTCAATGAAAACGAGCAGAAAGGATATTTAACAAGACAACTCCAAACCCCACGCCAAGTTATGCGCAAGGCAAGAGACCGAGGAAACAACCTCACCACACTTAAGTATATGCAGGCTAAACCTAAAAAAAATGAAAATGCGGGCCAAGTTCAACGCCGAAAGATCCTTGAAACGCCAGAAATCTTAGAAATGGGACTCAGTTTGCTACCCAAGGTAAGTACATTTGAACAAGCTCGCCTAAAAAGAAGCTTAAAGTACCTCTGTCGTGCCAGCCTCGCAGAAGTGGACCGTTTGAACACCGACTACATAGTTGAGATTGGTGAACCCATGTCCTACGCACCTTTTTTAGAGGTAGAAGCTCAACTCGCTGCATAAAAAAGAGCCCCCTTGCGGAGGCTCCTTTTAAAAGTCGAAACAATTAACGAGTTACAGAAATAGGAGTAGTGATTTCAGCATTAGGAGCTGCAACGGTCACACGTCCATCCGCATCCACCATGATGGTGTAACCGGTAGCGTAGTCAGTACAGTCGGTAAAACTAGCATCGGCATCGGTAGGATCGAAAGGCATTTCTGCAATGTAAGTTGGAACGAGATCAGTACAGATATCGACCCCAGCATCGCTTACTTCTGTAGCTACACCGGTGATAGCCGCAGGAAGCGTTCCTCGGTTATCAATCCCATATTGGTGAACAGCATCCAAGATTGCACGTACGTCATTGTCACGTTGTGCATCATTGGCTTGAGCAATTTGTCGGCCGGGGTTAACGGCAATGATAACGATACCCGCTAAAATAGCGATGATAACGATTACCAAGAGCACTTCAATCAATGTGAAGGCTTTGTGAGATTTGCGATTCATAGAGCGTGGTTATGAATATTCGCCGCTCAATCTACGCTACTCTAAGCTTTTTGACAAATTCAAATATTGATCAAGCTGAATCACAGGTAAGTTAATTTCAACCCCAGCGTCCTCCAACTCTTCATCCAAAGGCTCATAAAGGTAAACCGTTGTCATATAAATGCTCATTATAATGAACAGGCCTGCTATCACATAAAAAGGCAGAAAAACTTTATTTAACATAGAGCTCGATAGTTAAAATGACATTGGGCGCACTGTCTTCACCAACTTGCAGGGCTTCAAAACTCTCGTAACGCAATTCATCCACACGAATATAGTATGGCAAAGCCTCCAATTCTTTTAAGAAGCTCATGAGGTCGTTTTGTCCACCAAAAAATTCTACTCGATAACGCAGGGCAGCTCCTAAACCGTCGGGTTTTTCCTCCTCCAGGGACTCCAAATCAATGTTTAAAGATAGGTTTTGCGCCACCGCTTCCACACTTGAGATGAATTCGATGTATTCGGTTTCACTATCAGGCCTAAGCGTATCCACATATTCAATCGCTTGAGCGGTTCCTTCCGTATACAGATTCAAACTTTCTTCAAAGTTTGGTCTCACCATTTCTGCACTGCTGAGAAAAATTTCCAGCTCACGAATGTCTCGTGTAATGGTTTTGAGAGAGGTTCCCAGTACAATATTCGCCAAGAAAAAGAAGGCCATCAAAACCAAACAGACGTTGAAGATTTTTTGAAGCGTATTAGAGGGTGCTGGAATCTGCATAGTGAGGCAGTTGAGAAAAGTTCAGGAATATAGTTACCGTGAAGGCGGTTTCTGATTTCTGATCGTAAGAAGATAGTGGGATTTCAAATTCTTTGACAATAGGATCGTTTTCCAGGTTCGCTTGAAGGTCCAAAAGCTGCTGACGATTTTGCGCCACTCCAGTGAGTTTAATAGAAAGATCTACATCGTAGTAGCTAAGACCCAGAATCCTAATTTCAGAAGGAACAAGGTTCAGAACCTGTTCAAACACCGTGGGCACGGAGGTAAGGGTCTGATCGATTTTAGTTAGAGCCGTAACTTCTTGATTGAAGATCGTGAGGTCTTCTTTAATGTCTTGATAGCGAGTCCCAAATAAAGTTTTTTCCACACCAGACCGGTTGATTTCCAAATTGAGACGTTCATAAGTCAGTACTCGGTTTTGGTAAAAAACCACACCAGATAAAATTGCCGATACAAACGTCATGAGTATAGAGCTTGCCCCCAAGATAAGTGCCATCTTCTTTTCTGAAAATTCAGACTTAAGAGAGTCAGGGATCAAGTTCACTGCAGCCCCCACCCCTAGCAAAGCACGGAGTGTCACACCCACCGCATTGGTAAAATAAATGGAGTAAGGAACTTTTCCACCCAGCTTCTCCAAATTAGAAGCGAACCTTCCATCATCAATAATTAGGTTGGATTTGGGATCTCCAATCACCACATTCTTTTCAGCAAAAAATAAGCGCGCTTGATCATAAAAGTCAGGAAGGTTCGAGAACTCCCCCGTTAGGATCAAGGTGTCTAAATTCTTCACTTCAGGCCCTAAAGTCTCGTCCACAACGGCTCGAATCTTTTTATATTCGCTTCCAATAAAGTTTTTGATGGCTTCTTGGAAGCGCGCATCAGCTTTAAAATTTTCCCAACCGCTCCAGATTTGATCCGCAGGAATAGAAAACTCACGACTCAAGCTTTGCACGAGTGCTTCAATTCCTCCATTGATGCTTACAAACTTCTGAATCACAGGTCCTTTCATGAACAAGTAATTGCTAGCAAGAGCACCTAGTTCAATCATTACAGCATTTTTCTGTGTAGGGAGCTTGAAAGAAAGCGCGTGATAAAGCGCCTCAGGTTGAATACCAAAGAGGCGTGGCGTGAGACTAAGCTCATTGAAGATTTTTAAATATTGATCTGCGATAACTTTCGGCGTAGCTGCAAAGAGGACGTGCTGAGAACCCTCTTTTTCTTTGTTGATCACCGTAAAGTCCCAATACATCTCTTCAACGGTGTAGGGTAAAATATTTTCAGCCTCAACCGGTATGAATTTCTTCAAATCTTTCTCAGAAAGCTTGCTGGGGAAGGTGAAAATATGAATGAAGGTAACTTGCGTTGGTAAAATCACTGCAATTTCCTTTTCTTTAGCGGGCCGAGGGTTGGCCTCACTGAGCAGTTTTTGTAAAAGCTCCTTGAGTTCCGGCTCCTTCTTCACCTGCCCTCCCTCAATCAAACCCTCCGGGATCGTCATACGATTATAGGCCTGAAGTTCAACTTTTTTTCCTCTTTGCTTGAGCTCCACAAACTGCACAAGGTGGTCGTGGAGATCGAGTCCCAATAATGTTCTAGAGAAAAACGACATAAGGCGTGGTGAAAGTACTCTACACTAAATTTCTTCCCAAGTTAAAAGATCGCTATTGTAAATTTGACCGGCCTGGGTGAGCGAAACTGTGGCTCGAAAGGTTTGCGTATAATCTAAGAAATTCACGGTCACGGTGAAGGTTTTAGGGTTGGTTCCTGTTGCTGTCACTGTACAACTTGTATCAGCATCGAGCGTAAGTGTGGTTGAGCTAAAACTATTGTCCTGTTCTGTTCTTAACAAAGCTTCTTCTAAACAAGCCTCAGCTGTGTAGTAACTGACTTTCGACGAGTCAAAATTAAATGACTGATCGTAATTGGAAAGTCCTGCAATTGAAACCGCCACCACTAAAATAAGTGTCAATCCCGAAATCACAAGGAGGGTGATGAGCGAAATGGATGCACGAAAAGCTTTCATGGTCGTAAAGAAACAGTAAAGTGTAAAGTCATTTCAGCATCAGTATTGGCAAGCTCAGAAGGCGTGCGCAGCAACGCGTCCACTTGAATTTGATCAGGCGTCTTGGTGTAGGTGATTCGGTGAAAACGAAGCGACACTACTTCCACAAAATCTGGATGCAGCGGCGTTGCAGCTCCATTTCCCTCTTTCATAAGCACTTCCCCACCAACGAGTGAAAACACGGTAGGCGAAACGGCAAGGGTTGGCATGGTAAGCGACAAGACTCCGGAATCCGAGTCAAAAGTACTGCCTCCTGCGTTCACTCTATCGGCCGTTTGAATAGTGGTTTTAATTTTTTCTTGAATATACTCTCCTTGCGTTTGAAGGTCGTACTTACGTGAAGAAAGTTCACTGATCGTAACAATCTGCATCGCAAATGAGAAAGCTGCTGCCATAAAAATGGCCAGCAAAGTGAAATAAACCATTATTTCGATGAGCGTGGTGGCTTTTTTCTTGATCATGGATTGTAATTAAGAGAAAAGCTTTCAATGCTTGGAGTGGAAACTCCATCCGACGTGAGGGTGATTTGAACTTGGGCATACCGATTTCCTGTTCGCATAGGATCAAGCACAATCACAGTGGGTGAAACGGTATAAGAGGTACCTGAAGTTCCATCGCTTCCCACCCATGTAGCCGAACTGAGATTAGGTATTGAATCGGCTGTGCGAATTTTAAAGCTCACCGATCCTGTAAGAGGGACCGTAGCCGACCACTCAATAAAATTGTAACGAGTATCCGTGCTACCGGTGTCAAAAACGGAGGAAACAAAATACCCGGGGCTAGCCAATTCCACATTCACCGTTTCCACCATCACAAGACCCTTATTATTGGTGTCTAAGCTGATGTATACATTGTCAGCAGATGTATCCACTCCAGTTCCCTTACCCGTTAAATCAGCAAAGTAGCTTATCACGGGACTGAGGGGCGTACTCACATTTATCACTGCTAAAGAATTGTTGGTTTGGTCAGTGGGCACATATAAGTAAGATCCCTCGACTTTTATGTCTTGCACCTTTGCCCCCACGTTGAGAGTGGTGGCTACGGTAGGCGCCAAAGGGTTATTCAGGTTCACTACTTTGAGCGAGTTGCTGGAATTGGCGTTCCCTACGTACGCTACGGAAGAATTTACTTCAATGGCTGTCACTGCGGCACTCACATTAAGAGAGGTCTTGTAGACCATTGCGCTAGGGGTCGTAACATCAACCACACGGAAGCCGGAAGTTGCATTGTTTACTCCAATGAGTGCGTAATTTCCATATAAGTGGACCGCACGAGTTTCAGAACCAGGGTTATAGGTATTCAGCACACTTGGACTAGCCTTGTTAGTGATATTGAGCGCCACAAAGCTATTGCTGCTCTTTTCAACTCCAATGAATAAGGTATTTCCCGAAACGACCGCCTGGTTCCCATACCCTCCTAAGTTGTATTGGGATGTAAGCGAAGCAGACGCAGGATTTGTTACGTTAACAATGGCTAGCCCTTTACTATTGCTCTCCACTCCAATGTAAAGGTAATTACCATCTTTAACGATATAACGACCCTTTCCTCCAATGTCTAACTTTTTAACCACCGTGGGACTAGCTGGATTCGTAACATCCGCAATCACGAGTCCCTCATTGGACTTCCCTGTTACGAGATAAGCGTAGTTGTTGTCATAGACCACATCTCTTCCATGATCCCCCACATCTACTGAAGAAAAGAATGGGCTCTGCCCCTCTACCAAGCTGAGTTCTAGTGCACAGTTGTTAGCAGGAGGACTCACCGTAGCGTCGGCAAATGTATCTGTATAAGTTCCAGCACTAAAATCCGTGCAGACCGTCTGCATCCATTCATCCCCGGTCCAATTGGTCAAATAGGTACTAAGAACGGTGTCTTTTGGGAGTACGCCTTTCCAATTCCACGTAACCGTTACGGTAACTCTTTTTGTCTCAGGGTCTAAGGTCCCTTCTGCGGCAATGTTATTACTTCCATCTCTGTAAACATCCTCAATCAACACGGTCCGTTGATAGTAGGCATCAATGGTTTCGGGTGCTGCTACCAAGCTCCATGTATCGCTGGAGAAACTTAATCCATAGCTCCCACTCACCAGATCCAAGTAATCTCGATCTCTAATATTCCGCACCGCCTCCATTCCTTCTTCGGCATAGAGTAATGCTTCATTCTTTACTTCCACTTGAGTTGCACGGTCCGCTGTATCGAGTGACAAATACACCACCGTCACCGAAAATAATGTGAAGATAAAAATCGCGAGCATGATCTCTATCAAAGAAAAAGCTTTAGCGCAAAGTCGTGTTTTAGTAGTCGAGTGTACCACGGGCGTCGAGGGTTACAGTGACTGTCTTATTAATCGAAGTTGAAACAAAGTCGAGAGACCCATAGTTGCTCGTGGCTCCTTTAGGGCCGGTAAACAAAATAGTAGATCCACCTCCATTTAAACTGATATTTTGAATTTCAAGCGTGGGTGGAAGCTCAACCACCGTGTTAGTGGTGCTGAGCGCATTATAACTAGATCCAATAAAAACCGTGTATGAATCGCTTTCCAAGTAAATTCCATGACTCGTGCCGTCTTTTCCACTCGCTGCATAGCTTTGCGCAAGTCGTGCATAGGAAACAAACGTATCCACTTGTGCGTTGAGATCGGTGCGTACCACCGAAACTTGGCTGTACAAAACCACCAAACCAAAGGCAATGCCCAGGAGGGCGAAGCACACAAGCATTTCGAGTAGTGTGAAGGCTTTGAACTTCATTGCGAAAGCAAGTTAGGCAGTTGATAAATCGGCAAAATAATCGATATCGCCACTCCTCCCACCATCATACCCATGAAAACGAGAAGCAGTGGTTCAAGCAGCACGGTAAGGTTACGCGTGAGTCCATCCACATTGCGTTCGTAGAGCAAAGCCAACTGATTCATGGTGGTTTCCAAACTACCGGTTTTCTCTCCCACATAGAGCATCTTCACGGCAAGCACCGGGAACAGTTTTTCCTGTCCTTCAAACGCTTCTCCCAACTGGCCTCCTTGTTCCACTTTTGCCGCTGAATTCTTAATTGCCTCCTTGTAGAGGGTGTTGGTCATCATAGTAGAAATCACGTTCAACGCCTTGGTCACAGGCATACCCGCTTGGAGCAGCGAGGTAAGGGTTCGTGAGAAACGGGCTAGGTTCGCATAGTGCAGCACACGTCCAAACACCGGTGTGTGTAAACTAAGCCAGTCCCAAAAGGGCTTGAGGACTTTCCACTTGAGAAGGAAAACCATCAAAGCGATGAACATAAAAAAAGCCCCAAAGGTAATGAGAGGCTTATCCGTAAGCAAAGTACTGAACCCGATCAAAATACGCGTGGGCAGGGGCAGCGTGATCTCAAAGGAACTGAAGATTTTAGTGATCTTCGGCATGATAAAAAACACAATCCCAAGGCTCAGCATCATGGTGATACTTAAAATCACAACGGGATAAATGAAGGCGGAAATCACTTTCTTACGAAGATCGTATTCTTTGTCGAGCTGTTCATCGAGGTAGTCCAAAACCTTATCAAGGGTTCCGCTCTTTTCCCCGGTAGCAATCATGTTGATGAACAAATCAGAAAAAATAAAATCATATACACGCATGCTTTCCGACAGCGACTGTCCTGCTTTCACGCTGCGCACAATGTTTTCGTACATTTGGCGATTACGAGCTTGTTCCGTTTGAGACGCCAAAATTTGTAAAGCCTCTGTAATGGTGATTCCGGCGCGCAACATGGTAGCCAAGTGCTTGGTGAAAAGCATCTTGTCCTGAAAACTGAGACTAGGTTTTTCCCAAAAAGGCATCCCACTTTGTCTCACTTCTCGAATAGAAATCACGCTATGTCCACTTGCCGTCAGCCTTTTAATGGCTTCGGTCTCACTTTCAGCTTCAATGAGGCCCTTTGCCCCCTCCCCGACTTTATCACTGAGTTTATATTTGAAACGTTTTGCCATAATTATGAACGCATTACACGAAGCACTTCTTCAATAGTAGTGACTCCTTCAAGCACTTTGGTCATCCCATCTACAAACATGGGAACCATGCCTTCCTTAACGGCCACCTCTTGAATCTTAGTAGGTGATTCGTTGTTAAGAATTTGTTTACGAATATCATCAGAGATTTCCATCGCTTCACAAATAGACGTTCTTCCTTTAAATCCTCCACTGCAAGCTTCACAGCCGTTTCCTTTGTAGAGAGTGAAAAGCCCATCCTTAGGAGCTTGGATGCTGGCAAAAATTTCCCCAAGATCCTCTTTCAGGTTGGAAGTTCGCTCGAGTTCCTTCAGTTGCTCAGCACTCACGGTGTAAGGTTTCTTACATTTGTCGCAGTTTCTTCGAACGAGTCGCTGTGCAATCACCAGCTTGGCCGTTGCCGAAACCAAGAAGCTCTCTACGTTCATCTCCAAAAGACGTGGAAGCGTTGAAGCAGCGTCGTTGGTGTGGAGTGTTGCGAGCACCAAGTGTCCCGTAAGCGCTGCATTGATGGCCGTACTCGCTGTTTCCTCATCACGAATTTCCCCAACCATCACAATATCGGGGTCCTGACGAAGCAAAGAGCGAAGCCCGTTTCCAAAGGTTAAGTTGGTCTTTGGGTTCACTTGCGTTTGGTTGATACGATCGAGTCGGTATTCAATAGGATCTTCAATGGTCGAAATATTCACTTCAGGTGTGTTCAGAATCTTAATGATTGAGTACAGTGTGGTGGTTTTACCCGACCCCGTAGGACCAGTCATCAAAATAATTCCATTTGTTTTTTTAATATTGCTCAAGATGAGATCGAGATTCTTTTTTGAATATCCGAAACTGCTCAAGTCCCACTCCTGGCGAGCCGAGCTGAGCAGACGAAGCACCGCTTTTTCACCATCGTAAGTAGGTAAGATAGAAACACGCAGGGTGATTTCATTTCCTTCGAGTGTGATTTTAAAACGACCGTCCTGCGCAGCACGATGCTCATCGATTCGAAGCTTAGAAAGCACTTTAATACGTGTGACAATGAGATCAGCAATCGCAATAGGAAGTTCAGCAATTGTATGCAAAATACCGTCGATTCGGTAACGCACCACGAAAAGATTTTTGTGATTTTCCAAATGAATGTCAGATGCTTCACTCTGGTAGGCCAGCAAAATCACCGTATCTACAATTTGTGAAGCGTCTTTGAGTGACTCCAACTTCTTGGTGTCGGTGAGGGCTCCTTGTAGAAGCGAATCCAACTTTTCATTCACATTCCGGTTATAAACCTTCAGCGACGCCTGAATATCTTTTTTTGTCGCGTAGTGAGGCAAAACCTTCAAATCGGTCTTATTTTCAAGAAAGTTGATGAGCTCGTAGTCGTGGGGATTATTGAAAGCCACTGAAAGAGTGCCTTCCTTCTTCTCGAAAGGCAGTACAAACTGGTGAGAGGCCACCGTATAAGGCACCATCGCCAAGAGTTCGTCTGTCACTGGCTTATCTTTTAAAGTCACAAAAGGCACTTCATAAACCTCAGCAATAGCAGCACCCAGTTGCTCTTCAGGAAGCGCCTCACGTTCAAAAAGGAGGTTTTCTAGACTGCCTCCTTGAGTTTTGATGTAGGACTGCAGTTTATCAAGCACTTTGGCATCAATAAGCCCTTTTTCAAGCAGTTTTTCGCGCAAAACATCATCCTGAATGGCCATTTGTTTTTGTTTTACCTTATTTCAATCTTATAATTGTACCATATTTTGGGCACAAAAAAAAGCGGCTTAGTTCAGGCATCGCCCTACTCTCCCACCATTGAAATGGCAGTACGATCGGCGAAGAGAAGCTTAACTACTGTGTTCGGAATGGGAACAGGTGTGACCTTCTCTCTATAGACGCCTGAACAAAACCGCTTTTCTAAGTTGATGTAACTCGGAAAGCGAAACAAAACTCTTCTTATAAATTATTCTCTCAAAATGCCATAAAAAAGTCGAAAGAAAACATTAAAACATCAATCACCTGTTAGTACCGATCGGCTGAACACATCGCTGTGCTTACACCTTCGGCCTATCAACCTCGTAGTCTACGAGGAGGTTAATTGGGAAAATTTTCTTAGGACTGGCTTCCCGCTTAGATGCTTTCAGCGGTTATCCAAGCCAAACTTAGCTACCCTGCCATGCCGCTGACGCGACAACAGGTACACTAGAGGTTTGTTCACCCCGGTCCTCTCGTACTAAGGGCAACTTCCTTCAATTTTCCTTCAGACATGGCGGATAGAGGCCAAACTGTCTCACGACGTTTTGAACCCAGCTCGCGTGCCGCTTTAATTGGCGAACAGCCAAACCCTTGGGAGCTTCTCCACCCCCAGGATGCGACGAGCCGACATCGAGGTGCCGA
>CAZUWE010000015.1:0-22068 GCA_964624175.1 uncultured Candidatus Peribacteria bacterium
TCTTAGGAACCAGTTCCGAGAGGATTGAGAGTTCGAGTCTCTCCCCGAGCACCACGACTAGATTTTCTTACCCCTCCCCTATGAAAATCCCCTTCCTTTCTCGTAAAGATAAGCCTAAGCCCGTTGGCAGCGTTACTTTTACAATGAAAACGGAAAAGGATTTCAAGGATTATGTGAAGTATTTAACGAGCCCCTGGCAAATCATGTGGAGAAACTTTCTGGCTGGTACCGCGCAGGGTGTAGGAATCTTGATTGGGACCGCGATCGTTTTGACCATTGTGGGGTTCATTACTAATAAGGTGCTGGGAGAACTCCCCTTTTTCTCAGACTTCACTCAAGCCGTGAACGTGTGGCTTGAGACCACTCTCGAAAATCAATGAGTTTTGTTCATCTCCATAATCACACGCACTACAGCATTCTGCAGGCGCTAGCGAAGCCAGAGCAGTATGTTCAAATTGCCAAAGCGCAGGGCTCCCCTGCCGTAGCCATTACGGATAACGGCGTGATGTATGGGGCAATTGACCTATATAAGTATGCGAAGGCGGCCGGCGTGAAGGCAATCATTGGACTCGACGCCTATGTGGCGCCCCTGGGACGAGAAAACAAGACCCCTGAAAACCGTTACTACAGCTTGGTGCTGCTTGCTCGAAACAATGAGGGGTATCAGAACCTGCTTAAGCTTTCCACCCTGGCAGCGTTGGAGGGTTTCTATTATAAGCCTCGGATCGACGATGAACTTTTGGAAAAATATGGAAATGGGCTGATAGCGCTTTCGGGAAGTTTGGGCGGAGGCATTCCTCGCGCCATTTTGGAAAACAACCTAGAGGAAGCCAAAACACTGATTGAAAAGTATCAACGCATTTTTGGAAAAGAGCATTTCTTTTTGGAACTCCAGCATCATCCAGAAGTGGCGAACTGGAGCATTGTGAACAGCAAACTTTTAACACTTTCGGAAGAAACCGGTGCGCCTTTGGTGGCGACCAACGACTGTCACTACGCCTACCCCGAAGATAGTGAAGCGCACGATGTGCTCATTTGCGTGCAGATGCAAAAGACAGTGGAAGACGAGCATCGCCTCCGCTACATCGGAAACTACTCCATGCGCAGTCCCGAAGACATGATTGAGGCGTTCAGCTTCTGCCCTGAGGCGGTGGCGAACACTTTGAAGATTGCAGACATGTGTGACGTGAAGATTGAATTTGGAAAATACCAGATTCCAGTTTTCGACACCGGTACGCAAGATCCCTCTGAATTTTTCCATGAACTGTGTGAAAAAGGGTTTGAGGAAAGGTACGGGAAAGATGCATCACAGGAGGCGCGCGACCGACTTAAATACGAGCTCGACATCATCAATAAGATGGGCTTTGACTGCTACTTTTTGATTGTGCACGACTACATTCGTTTCGCAAAGGAAGCGGGCATTGTGGTGGGACCCGGGCGTGGAAGCGCAGCGGGAAGTATGGTGGCCTACTGTCTTCATATTACTGAATTGGATCCACTCAAGTATGGGCTACTTTTTGAGCGATTCCTCAATCCAGAACGTATCTCGATGCCTGATATCGATGCCGACTTTGCAGACAATCGCCGTGATGAAGTGCTTCGTTACGTGACCGAAAAATATGGTGAGGACCATGTGGCGCAAATCATTACGTTTGGAACCCTCGCGCCCAAAGCCGCGATCCGCGATGCGGGGCGAGCCTTGGGATTCAGCTACAGCGAAGTAGACACCATTGCAAAAAAAGTTCCTCCAGCCATTCTGGGGAAGTACGCGCCACTCAAAGAATCCATTGAAAATGATCCTGAACTTTCCAAACTTTATAAGAGCGATGTGGGCGCAAAAACCGTGCTCGACGCAGCGGTGAAATTGGAGGGAACCATTCGCCAAGTGGGAACGCACGCGAGCGCTGTGATCATTGCAGGAAAACCACTGGTAGAGACCACACCCATCCAAAAAGTAACAGGAGAAAAAGAAGGAATTTTGACGCAGTACTCCATGAAACCCTGTGAAGAACTGGGGCTTCTGAAAATGGACTTCCTGGGACTCAGCAACTTGAGCATTATCGAGACCACCCTGGGAATTTTGCGTCGCACTAAACCAGAGCTGAAGCTCGATCTTGAAAACTTGCCCATGGATGATGCTAAGACTTACGAACTCTTAAAACGTGGAGAAACAACCGGAGTGTTCCAATTGGAATCGGGTGGAATGAAACGCTATTTACGTGATTTGAAGCCGACCGACTTCGGAGACATCATCGCTATGGTGTCTTTGTATCGTCCAGGACCGATGCAATTCATTTCGGTTTATATCGACGGCAAGCATGGAAAAAAGAAGGTGACTTACCTGCATCCATCTTTGGAGGCGGTGTTGAAAGAGACTTATGGAATTGCGATTTACCAAGAGCAAATCTTGGAAATTGCGAAGCGATTTGCGGGGTTCTCACTGGGAGAAGCTGACTTACTCCGTCGCGCGATTGGTAAAAAAGTAATGAAGGAACTGGTCGCGCAGCGTGAAAAATTTGTAGAGGGCGCCGTGAAACAAGGCAATCAAGCCAAACTCGCTGAGAAGATTTTTGATGAAGTGATCGAACCTTTTGCCGGGTACGGATTCAATAAATCCCATGCGGCATGTTATGCACTCATTGCCTACCAAACCGCCTATCTCAAGGCTCATTATCCCGCAGAATTCATGGCAGCGCTTCTCACGAGCGATGCTGACAACACCGATCGCATTGTGGTGGAGATTGAAGAATGTCGGAACATGGGCATTGCGGTGTTGCCACCCAGCGTAAATGAATCACGCGCCCATTTCACGGTGGTGGATGACAAGAGCATTCGCTTTGGACTCATGGCGGTGAAAGGAATGGGAGAAGGCCCTGTGCGTGAAATCATTCATGTGCGTGAAAAAGAAGGCCCCTTCACCAGTTTAGAAAATTTTACCAAGCGCGTTCCCTCCAAGTTACTTAATAAAAAAAGTCTACTCTGTTTAGCTTACTCAGGTGCCCTGGATAACCTTGGGGAACGCGCCGAGATCGCTGCTAACTACGACGAAATCAGTAACTACGCCAAAAACATTCAAGCCTCCCTATCTGAAGGTCAGACTGACATCTTTGGTGTGATTGCAGACACAGAAACCGGAAATCTAAAACTCAATCCTGTGCCTGCTGCCGACAGCACTCAACGCTTCAAATGGGAGAAAGAGTATGTGGGGCTTTACATCAGCGGTCATCCGCTTCAGGGTCTTAAACGTTACTTCCAAGGTAAAGGCAAGCTAATCGGGCAGCTCAACGAAAAATACGTGGATAAAAAAATCAAAATCACGGGTCTAGTGGCACAACTTCGCAAAGTCATGACCAAGTCTGGCCGCTACATGGCCATGGGTGAAGTGGAGGACCCAACCGCTCGCATGAACTTTGTGGTCTTTCCTAAAGCCTACGACAAAATGGGTGATCTGCTCGATGCGGATAAAGTGTATTCCATGGAAGGAAAACTCGACATGCGTGGTGAAGATTATCAAATGATTGTGGACACTCTAAAACCCCTTTCGCTCGAAAATATCCTTAAGTCCGCTCAAGAAAATGGTGCTTTCGATCCCACCGAGCACATTGTGGGCGTGCCCCCACTTAAGAGCGAAAATCGCGAAAGTGAAGAGGGTGATTCTGAAGAAGTCGCTGAAAACGCTGGTCCTTATATTATAAAGATAGAAGAAAATACGGATCCGGATCTTCTAAAGAAACTCAAACCTCTTCTAGAGACACATAAGGGAGAAACTACTGTTGAAATTCACATCCCTGCCGGAGAAACCTTGAAGCGTGTAAAAGTTCCGTTTGGTGTAGACATCGAAAATACAGAGCTACAAACAGAGCTTAAGAAACTGCTCAGGATTTAACGTTCTCGTGCTTTCAATTGTCTATAGAACCTAACTAGGGCTTCATCGAGTTCTTTTTGCTGCCTAGGATCTAAATTCCCTACATTCAAGGTTTCCAATATTTGTCCCCTTGCATCAGCAAGTAATTCATCAACACCTTCGGGAATCGTTTGTACAAATTCTATCAATTCGAGAAAAAGAGTTTGATCGATCTCCAAAACGTCAGCTAAGCGTTTGTATCTTGGATCTCCATTTTCAAAATCACTACGATTCGCAGGACCCTCCGCTCTACGCACTAAATTTTGGTTGATGAGTAAACTCAAGAAAGGCCGTTGGACTTCTGCACGTTCAGCCAAAGCTTTAATTGTGAATCTTCGTGCCTTCCTCACTTCATCGATAAAAGCACCTACCGTTAGATTCTCCACGGCAATATCCAGACCAGCTTTAGTCGTCAATTGCTCCATTCGTCGCTCCAGTGGGCTTTTTACTCGTTCTACGGACATAAGAATATTTGATTTCAGATATTAAAACATATTCACAGTCTCGTCAAACTACATGATGGTTCTTTTGACTTCAGAGTGATTGGCTTTTAGAATGCACTCAACCTAATTTGACCCTATGTACCGAACGCACACGTGTGGAGAGCTCCGAAAAGAACATGAAGGCAAGGAAGTTACCCTCAGTGGATGGGTGCACCGCCGACGTGATCATGGAGATTTGATTTTTATTGATCTTCGAGATCGTTACGGACTCACTCAAATCGTATTCAATCCTGCGGAAAATAAAGAAGCACACAAGATCGCGGAAGAAGCTCGACCTGAGTTCGTGCTCAAGGTAACCGGAAAAGTGGGTATCCGCCCTCAAGGTGGAGAGAATAAAGACATGGCAACCGGTGAAATTGAAGTGAGCGTGAGCGAAGCGGAAATTTTGAACAAATCGAAGACGCCTCCTTTTGAAATCGATCAAAACAAGGAAGTGAATGAAGAAACCCGTCTTAAGTACCGCTACCTCGACCTTCGAAAGGAACGCATGAAAAACAATGTGGTGTTCCGCCACAAGTTCATCAAGCGTCTTCGAGACCTTATGGACGAACGAGGATTCTGTGAAGTGGAAACACCTATGCTTATGAAGGGAACTCCAGAAGGATCACGTGAATTCATTGTGCCAGCACGACTTTACCCTGGAACCTTCTACGTGCTTCCCCAGTCTCCTCAACAGCTTAAGCAGCTCCTCATGGTGAGTGGTATGGATAAGTATTTCCAAATCGCACGTTGTTTCCGTGATGAAGACAGCCGTGGAGACCGTCAACCTGAATTCACTCAAATGGACTTAGAGATGTCCTTCGTGGAGGAAGAGGACGTGATTTCTCTGAACGAAGAAGTATTGACCATCCTTCTTAAGGAACTCGTTCCTGAAAAGAAGATCATGCAAACTCCATTCCCTCGTCTCACATGGCACGAGGCCATGAGCCGGTTCGGAACGGACAAACCTGACATGCGTTTTGGGATGGAAATTCGCGATGTAACCGAACTCGTGAAAGGCTGTGACTTCAAAGTGTTCGCTGATGCCGCTGCCAAGGGATACGTAAAGTGCCTCACGGTAGAAGGAGGAGCAGAATTCAGCCGCAAGCAAATCGACGACATGACGGAAATTGCCAAAGTCTACGGAGCTAAAGGTCTAGCCTACATCACCATGGAAGCCGACGGACCCAAGTCGCCCATTGCGAAGTTCTTTAAGGAAGAGGAGCTTTCTCGTTTGATTGAGGCTGCCGAAGCAAAGACAGGAGACATCGTCTTCTTCTCTGCCAGCGACAGCTTTGAAGTGGTTTGTAACTCACTCGGATACGTGCGCCTTGCGTGTGGAGATCATTTCAAACTTCGCGATCCAAACAAGCTCGCCCTGCTCTGGGTAGTGGACTTCCCTCTGTTTGAATACAGCGCTGAAGAAAACCGACTTGTGTCTGCACACCACCCCTTTACCTCACCTAAGGACGACCAGGTGGCAATGCTCGACACTGATCCAAAGAACGTGCTCGCAAAGGCTTACGACATTGCAATGAACGGAAGTGAAATTGGAGGAGGATCCATTCGTATCCACTCTCCTGTGGTTCAAAAGAAAATCTTCGAAACGCTCGGCATCACCGAAAGCGAAATCGAGCGCCGATTCGGCCACATTTTGGAAGCATTCAGCTACGGAGCGCCTCCCCATGGAGGAATTGCTTGGGGTCTCGACCGCATCCTGATGCTGCTTCGCGACGAGCCCAATATCCGCGAAGTAATCGCATTCCCCAAGGACTCAAAAGCTAAAGATCTGCTCACCGGTGCGCCTTCTGCGTTGCCCGAAGAAACGCTCACGGAAATGCACATCAAGAGCCTGGAAGAAGAGAAATAATTTTCTCGAAATAAAAGTTTATTGCGCCGAGCAGCTGTGTTAGAGTAACGGCATCTCCACTATAAGGAATGTTCTACGCCCTGCTCGCCATACTTGGACTCGCTCTGCTCATCACGGCTTTCTTGATTTACCTTCGCGTTGATGCGAACCACAAGCGCTGCCTGAGCATGACGTTTTTGAAGATCAGAATTCCAAAAAAAGAGTCTAAGGAAGATATGCAAGCGGACACTGACTCGATGGGAGCTCAGCGTGACTTTAAAGAAGCACTAGGAGTCATGAAACAGTTCTTCGAATCTTTGGCTTCGCTAGAAGATCACACGTGGCGACGACATTTTTTTGGCAACGACTTTATTTCATGTGAGTACGTAATCCGCAACAATCTCATTGATTTCTACCTGGTGGTGCCCCATCACCTAGTGAGCATTGTTGAGAAACAACTCACGGCGTTTTACCCTGACTCGTACATTGAAGAAGAGCCCGATTACAACTTGTTCCAAAAAGATTCAAAGACCGCCTATTGCTACTTCACTACGGCAAAGAATTACTCCTACCCCATTCGTACCTATCAACGAATGACGGCGGATCCACTCAATAATATTTCGAATGTTCTCTCTAAGCTAGAGCCTTTCGAAAGTGCAGCGATTCAAATCATGCTTCGGCCCATCCACAATCACTGGCAACACAAGGGTCGCAAGCTCGCTAAAGAAGTGATGGAGGATAAGCACGAGGGTTTTATGCACAGCTTCAACCCGCTGGTGTGGCTCGGCGACATGCTCAGCATTTTATTCCGAGGGGAAGCCGGTAAAGAACATGAGGCCGGTGGTGGACGAACCACCTCGGTGCTGGATGAACAGGTGAAGGCGATTGAAGAAAAAAATACGCAAGTTGGATTTGAAAGCGTGATTCGCCTCGTGGCGGTTTCCAATGCGCACAATAAAGCGGATGCCCTGCTGCACAGCATGAAGAGCGCATTTGCCCAATACGGAACCACCGACAACAATTCTCTCCTTTACCGTGACCACTATCTGGGGAATTTGATTCATCATTTCTTGATGCGTGACATGCGACAACCGCTGCGCTTTAAGAAATTGATTTTCTCTGCAGAAGAAATGGCCTCGCTCTTCCACCTGCCCAACATCCGTTACAACAAGGCCCCTACCATCAACTGGCAGAACTATAAGATCGCACCTCCCCCCACCAATTTGCCTGAAGAAGGGATTCTGCTCGGTCACAATATTTACCGTGGCGTAAAAAAGGAGATTCGCATGAAGAACGACGACCGCTTCCGTCACTTCTACGTGATTGGACAGACCGGAACGGGTAAATCTTCTATTTTGCAGGTGATGATTCGTCAGGACCTTCAAAATGGAAAGGGGATTTGTGTGGTGGATCCACACGGACAGCTCATCGACGATATTCTCCCTTTCATTCCTCGTGAACGTGCAGACGACGTGATTTACTTTAATCCAGCTGACTTGGAGCGCCCTCTGGGACTCAACATGCTGGAAGCTGAAACCCCTGAGGAACGCGACTTGGTGGCCATGGACGCCATGAATATGATGATCAAACTGTTCGATGAAGAAATCTTCGGACCTCGTATTCAGGACTACTTCCGAAACGGATGTTTGACGCTCATGGAATATAAAGACGGCGGTTGTCTTACGGACATGGTACGTCTCTTTACCGATGATGATTTTCAATACGAGCGCACTAAGGACTTAAAGAACCCGGTTGTACGATCGTTCTGGGAGCAACAGATGGCGAAGACCGGAGCGCGTGAAAAACAGGAAATGATACCTTACTTTGCAGCGAAATTCGGGCAGTTCGTGACCAACGGAATGATGCGTAACATCATCGGTCAGACCAAGAGCGCCTTCGACTTTGCACAAGTGATGGGTACTGGGAAGATCCTGCTCATGAACCTTTCAAAGGGAGAAACTGGAGACATCAATTCCAAGCTGCTCGGTATGATCGTAGTTTCTAAGCTGCAGGTGGCTGCGCTCCGTCGCCAACGATTACCTAAAGAAATGCGCCGTGACTTCTTCCTGTACATCGACGAGTTCCAAAACTACGTAACCGACTCGATTGAAGTGATCCTTTCCGAAGCCCGAAAGTACCGCCTGGGACTTGCCATGGCTCACCAGTACTTGGCACAGCTCGAGCAAGAAAAAGGAAAGAAGGGAGTGAACCTGAAGGATGCGGTATTCGGAAACGTGGGGTCTATTATGGCTTATAAGATTGGCGCACAGGATGCCGAGTATATGGCTAAAGAAATGGCACCTGTGTTCAGCGATCAAGACCTGATCAACATCGATAAATATAAGGCCGTGATGAAGCTCTCCATCGATACCCAGCCTTCTAAACCATTCAGTATCATTCCTCTGAATCCATATACGGACAAAGGAGACCCTGAGGCGGCGGAAGCATTCAAACAGCTTTCACGTCTAAAGTATGGCCGCGACCGTGAGTTTGTGGAACGCGAGGTGTTCCGCCGCCTAGGTACGGTGATGTAAGGAATAGGGAATGTCCAACACATGAACCCCGTCGTCTTTTGGGAAAGGCTTAGTAGGGTCTATACCTCTGAAATGAGGTAGCTCAGGAGCCATGAACATAGCAGGTTTGTATTTTGCGTTTTTACCAAATTGGTAAGATACGCCTCTAGCGGAACCTGCAGCAGCTAAGACCACGTTTTGATATCTCACCACCATATCAGGTCTGAGTTCTGGATCTGCGATCCACCGAGCAGGAAGTGGGACATTGGGACCTCCACCCAAATCCAAGGCCTCCTCCGCTTTAAGAATTTTCTTCTTTAGTTCGACGGGCAAATCCTCTCTCAATAAAGAATTAAGACCTCTCCTTTGAGCCGGAACATAATCGTCTTTTCGCATGACCCATGTTTGATCGCTACGATCTCCCCCATCACCCGTTACCAGACGAAACTTTCGATCTCTGTGAAGAAACATTGTGGAGATTCTAGATTCGTCGCTAAAAAAGTGTCTGAGCTGAGCTCTCTAGGAACTAAACACAGCACATATCTAAAACCTATAATCAACCCTGAAAGCTCATGATCGTTTCTAATTTCTTCTAAGTCCCTGAGAGACAAAGGGCGTTCAATCTGCCCTCCAAAGCCATTTTCGTCAGCTTGAATATCTAAATCCATAGGAGAATATTATACATCTTTTCATTATTTCGTCTACTTAAGTGGACGGCACGAAACATGTTTTTCTGCTATAATGATATGAATTCTTGAAACCAAAATCAGAATTCAAAAATAAAACTAAAAACAAAAGATGGTACTCAAACGGTTCTTTGCACTCGGATTCAGTTCCCTGTACTTAGCACTTCAGCTCAGCCCCACCCTGGTGGCACTGGCTGAAGAAGATGTTCCTCCCCCTCCAGAGGAGGAAGAGGCCGAATACTATTTGCAAAACTTTATTATCACGGCTTACTACTCACCTCTCCCAGGTCAGGAGTACTACGTAACGGGTTCGTATGAAGGGGACATTCGTCTCAATGGAAATGGAACCAATGGTGCCGACGGAACCCCTGTGTTCCCAGGTATGATTGCGGCTCCTAAGAGCTATCCTTTTGGAATGAAGCTCTACATTCCTGGAGTGGGTATGACCTCTATTCACGACCGTGGAGGGGCCATTGTGACCACTGGAGAACGTGGAAATGCTTATGACCGTCTGGATATTTGGATGGGCCATGGAGATGAGGGCCTTCGCGCTGCTCTTGGTTGGGGAAAACGTACGGTAGAATGCCGTGTTTATGGTGTTCAACCTGATATTGAGGAGGCCGTTTACTACGATCAATACCTGACCGTGGAAAACGTGTACACTGAAACCTTTTTGAACGACCTGACCTTTGATCAAGATATTTACTATGGAGAATCTGGAGATGAAGTGAGCAAGATGCAACAGTACCTCGTGGACTGGGGCTATCTCAGTGAAGTCACTGGGTTCTACGGTGAGGACACCGCCAACGCCATCTTCAACTTTCAAATGGATTACGACATCGTATCCGATGGAGATCAACTCGGAGCCGGTCACTTTGGACCTCAAACACGACGTAAATTCGATGACCTCATTCACGCTGGCGTATCTGAAGAAGTGACAAAGATCAACAAAGGAGAAAGCCTTATGGCTAAATATCCTGACCTCTTTGAAGAACAAGAACTCTTCAGCTCTAGCCTGGGTCTTGGTGACACGGGCGACAGCGTGACTCAGCTTCAAGAAGAACTTCAAAAGCTTGGCTACCTCCGCATAGCGCCCACCGGGTACTTTGGGGACACGACTGCGCATGCTCTCTTCAAATTCCAACAATCTCAAGGTCTTGTGAGCACCGCTGCCGACAGTGGGGCGGGTTACCTTGGTCCTCAGACTCGCAGCGTAATCAACTCTATTATTGAGTCTCGCTATGAGCATAAGAGCCTTATGGCTTTCCAACGAGAAGAACTCTCCGCAGGGCGCCTAAGCCTCATGCTCCCAGATAAAACCCTCGCCAGCCTCCGCAAGGAAGACTAGTCGACGGCTTCAACTTCAATGCTTCGTTCATCTCCACCCAGTTGGTTGAGACGAATCCGTAAGTGGGGCGCAGAAATGTACTGCTCCACTTTTTCGGGCCATTCCACGACCATGCGCTTGCCTTGTGACAGATGCTCTTCAAAGAGCTCGAGGGTGAGATCGTCCATGGTTTCAATGCGGTAGAGGTCGTAGTGCGTGAGAGGGTCGTACTCGTTCACTAGCACATAGGTTGGACTTTTTACGTCCATGGACTGCATACCCAGGGCTTCTCCCAAGCCTTTCACTAGTGTGGTTTTACCCGCACCCAGATCTCCATAAAGGAGCCAAATTTTATGGTCTGGATAAGATTCAAAAAGCTCTTTTGCTACGCCCGCTGTTTCTTTTGCATTTGTTGTGGTCTTCCTCATTGAAAAAAGATTGAAAATCTGCTATTATTAATAGATTAAATTAAAACCAAAACAAAAGGAATATGAACAAGCTCAAGTTCTTTCTTCAAAATAAGAATGTCCGCGAGTGGATATCACTCATGGCGCTCTTGGCGGTTTCTGTTTTCAGCGTTGATTACCGCTACGAAACCCACATTCTTTTTACCTCTCTCACCGGCACGGAGGAGCATGAGGCCTTTGACGGGACCGTGATGCCGATTCAAGAGTCTCCTGATTGGACCAACCTGACGGACGCGGAGTATGACATGAGCTATCAAGAACTCCCAAAGTCTAAGCTAGAAGCAATTCCTGAATACCGAAACGACTACCTCACCTACGACTCAGATAAATTGGTGTGGGGAAATTCAAAGGACGACATTATTCGAAACACTAAGATCACTTATCCCGTACCTTACGCGGGTAACTATGAACTCGACGACTGTGGAGAAGGCTGTGGAAGCCACCCTGCCGTAGATATTAAAGTACCTGAGGGAACCCCCGTGTATGGAATTGCAAATGGAGTGGTGAACAAAGCGGGAACCTCGAGCAGCTTTGGTAAGTATATTGTTATTAAACACAATGGAGTGCCAGATCCTATCACCGGGCAAAGCACCACCCTCTACAGCAGCTACTCTCATCTTTCTGAGTTCTTTGTAACCGAAGGACAAGAAGTGAGCAAGGGTGAAGTGATTGGACAAGTGGGCGACACCGGTACAGCTACTACCTACCACCTCCACTTCCAGCTCGATACCGCCGACGCACCTTGGCATCCTTACTGGCCTTTCACTACTGCCGAAGCCAGTGCCGCTGGGCATGACTTTTGGGATGCTGTGAACTACGGTGTGGGGCAAGACAACCTTTATCGTTATACACGTAATCCGTTCGACTTCGTTCAAGATAACTTGGACAGCGATGCGGTTTTGACCAACAACGTGCCAATCACCACTACTATTGAAAGTTCAAGCACCGAAGATACAGAAGAAGAGGAAACGGTGGATTCTGCGGTGGTTGGAGTGAACTTCAGTGATCTTGAAATCGAAACCCCTGCCTTCATCATGCCCGGGCAAAATCAAACCATTACCTTGCGTATGTTGGACGAAGAGGGTGAAGTTAGCAAGAACGGAAGCTTTGAAGGCGAAATGACCGTGAGCGTATCGGATGAAGACAATGCTAAGCTCAACCGTGACTCGCTCACCAGTGCCGACTTCAGTAATGGAGAAGCAGAACTTTCATTCTATGCTGACCACGAAGCGGAAGTGACCGTGCATGCTGAAATTGCTGGTCGTGATTATTACTCGTCTACTATCTATATCATCGACAGCATTGAACCGTTTGCTAAATTTGGCGTGGCTCATGATGGCTACTTTGTAGTCAACAAGCCTGAAACCATTCAAATCCAAACTTTGGACCTTGAAGGAAACCCCACTCCCAATTTCAGTGGAGACGGAGACATTGAACTCAGCCTGGTGCAGGGTTCTGGAAGTTTCTCTAAAGATACGCTCACAAAGAAAGATTTCTACACTGGAGTGGCCCTCGTAGACTTCACCGCTGACTCCGAAGAGAACGTGATCATTCGTGTGACCTACGGAACTAAAGTGATTGAAAGCAGCACGCTGGAATCTCGTCTATTCAACGACTTTGATGAAGCAGACGAGTACTATACCGCCGTAAGCTACTTGGTGGAAAAAGGTACGGTAGAAGGTTATCCCGACGGAACCTTTAAGCCAGACAATACGGTTTCTCGTGTGGAAGCGCTCAAGTTTATTTTCAGCGGACTGGATCAAGACATTACAGATGGACTCACGGTTAGTTACAGTGACACTAGAAACGATCAATGGTATTCAGCCATTCTTGCTACTGCTACAACCGAAGGAGTGGTTCAAGGATATGGAGATGGAAGCTTCAAGCCAACTCAAGGGGTGAACCGTGTTGAATTCCTAAAGATGGTATTCGGAGCCATTGAAATCGATATCGATCCCGTTGTGATGGAAGACCCGTACAGCGACGTGGATAATCTCGCTTGGTACGCACCTTACGTGCAGTACGCGAAAGAAAAGAACCTCTTCCCCATCAGCGGTAACTACTTCTCGCCTGGCGATCCTATGAGCCGCGAAGAAGTTGCTGAAGTGATCTACCGTATGATCACCGTGAACAACAACGGTGGGGAAAGTTACAACAGCTTGATGCGTCCCTAAAACTGTACATGCTCTCGTACTTTGTGAGGTCTAGACTCCATACGTCTACCTCCTAAATACATAGCCTCCACTCCTCTGTTTCCAGCAGCACCTACTAACACGTGTTTATAGTGCACCCAACAAGTGCCGTCAAGTTAGTGGTCCGTTTATATCACTTGTTTGATGAGCACCGGCATTCTAGGTGAGCCCGTCATGGTTTTAAAATAGTGCGTGGAAGGAGCCAGTAACATGTAGATAAACTTTTCATTATCCGGACCACGAACCAGGACGCCGCGCACACCGTGGCGGATTTGATACCAAATGCCCCCACTGTAGCCGCGGGTCGCAGGTATTTCAATGAGCTCGGCGCGGTGGCCTGCCAGCTGCCCGGACTTGAGTGCCTCCGTGCTCAGATAGCCTCTCCAGTCTGCCAGGAAAACTTTTCCACGCCTTTCCACTGGCAGCTGGGGCTTCCGTTGTTTAAATGAATACACGACATTGTTCCATTCGATTTTTTGGCACATAAATTAAAAACAAATTTTCCCGTCGATGTCGCATATTTCGTAGTTACTGGATTCGTCTGCAAACACATGTGGCACAAAGGCACTGGTTGCGCTGCGCAGCGCAAAGGGTCCGTAACGCTCGCTGAGTTTTATCTTGGCGGCTTTCACAGCTTCGTGTCGTTCATTTTTCTCTGCAAATAAATTCATCTGCTTGGCTTCATCACCTCGCAAATGCGTAGCAATGAGGTGCACCGCTGAGTAGCTTTTCCCAGTTCGATAGGTTCCTAAAAATCCTCGTTTAAGCGCGTCCACAATAGCCGGATAGTCATCTGTGAAATCGGGAAATAGGATTTCTTTTTGGTAGGCCTTGCCTTCGTCCGTGATGAGCACCGTGATGAAGTTTTTAATCTCCATTTGGTAGTGCCATAGCGACTCTACAAAGCGCTCTACATTTCGAATTAAAAATCCATAAATGATCTTTGGATCCGTCTGCACCCCCCAGAGTTGTCCTCCGCGGGAAATCACTTTGCGCTGCGGACGCTCGGTACGAATGGGGAGCAGTGACTTGCCTTGTAGTTCGTACCAAATTTCGAGACCCGGTTTGTGTAAAAGTTTTTCAATGGTGTGACGTGGGGTCTTCACATAGTCATAGGCAGTGTTTATTCCTTGCACAATGAGCCGACTTGAAAGTTTTCGCCCTACGCCGTGGATCTCTGCTACGGGCGTTTCCTTAAGCATTTGTTTCAGGTTCTCTGGTGTCATCACGGTGATTCCGAAGGGTTTGTTTTTGTCTGAACCAATCTTTGCCAAAATGCGCGTGGGCGCAAAGCCAATGCTCACCGGCACATGTGCTTCCCGGAGCACCCTGGCCTGCATTTCTTTTGCCAACGCGTACAAGTCCTTTTCACGCTCTCCAAAGTCCATGAAACACTCATCCACTGAATAAAATTCCAAGTGTGGACAGTAGCGCCGCAAAATATCCCGCATGTGGCTAGAGACGACCCCATACCACTCAAAATCTCGCTTCACATAAATGGCGTCGGGACATATCTGCTTCGCCATGCGCACCGGCATGGCCACCTTCACTCCAGCAGCTTTCATTTCATAGCTACGCGCTATCACGCAGGAACCCTGGTTGCCCAAAACACCCACGGGTTTCCCAATCAACGAAGGATACCGTATGCGTTCGCAGGAAACATAGAAACAATCAGCGTCGATGTGAGCAATGGTTCGCATGTGTCCATATTAGGTGAGTGTATACTCACCGTCAAGACTGACTTATAAAAATAAAAAGGCCCCACCTTTTTTGGCTCGGGGCACAAAGAAAAACCCATTTTGTGACGAGCTTGCCCTTATGCTCCTGCCACTTGAAAATAGTCCTATTGGAGAGCGGCGTCAACCCTTGTATGATACTAAAGCCATGCCAAAAAAAGTCATCGTAATTGGGGCTGGGGCCGCGGGTCTCAGTGCTGCTCAAGAACTCAAAAAAGCAAAGTTTGATGTGAGAGTCTTGGAAGCGCGTGCCCGCGTTGGAGGACGTATCCATACCGACCACGATTTTGTGAATTTTCCACTGGAACTCGGCGCAGAATTTGTGCATGGAGAAAACGCGGTTACATGGAAGTACTTAGAAAGCAGTAAATTAAAAGCCGTACACGATGGAGACTACTCAACCCAAGCTTACGAACATCCAAAAAAAGGACTACTGAGTTATAAAAAAATCTGCAAACTCCCCGATTACGCCAAGGTTTTTGAGCTTGAGGAAAAGCAAATGCCACTCCACGATCCTGTGAAAGACTTTTCTCTGCGAGAATGGATGAAGAAATTCAACTTAGCTGCGCCTGCACGCGAGTTCGCGTTGCGGTTTTTGGCGCACCAATATTTAACTGAGCCAGAAAAAATTGGGATTGGTGATTTGGCCCACGAGGAACGTGTGTACCATCAAGGAGACGATGACTTTCGTATCCTTGAGGGACAAGACAAGCTCATGGAACACATGGCAAAAGGACTCAAGATTGAGCTGAATAGTCCTGTCACCAAAATCGAGTGGAATAAAAAAGGAGTAAAAGTTTTTGTAGAAGGCCAAAAGAAAGCGCTGAGCGCAGACCGAGTGGTGATCACCGTTCCACTGCCTCTACTCAAAAAAGGAGTGCTCTTTAAACCCGCCCTGCCCCGCGAAAAGTTAAAAGCCATCGATTCACTGCGCATGGGACAAGGGATGAAAATTCACATGGCATTCAAAAAAGCATTTTGGGGAAAGAAGTTCGATGTATTTTTTAGTCTTGGAAATATTTCTATGTGGTGGAGCCCCAGTTCTGCCTACAAAAAAGCCACGCCCGTGCTCACAGGTTTAGTGGGTGGCATGCAAGCCTTGGCACTCAATGAGCTTCCTGAGGAGGTGATTTTAATCCGAGCACAAGAAGAACTCTGCCGGCTCTTCCGTAGTGAGGCCCCTCACAAGTATTTTCTCAAAGGAAAAGTGGTTTCCTGGATCGATGACCCTTGGACGCAAGGTGGTTACACCTATGTTCCTTCAGGTGCCTACGGCGCTCGCGAAATGCTCGCCAAACCTGTTGATGCTGTGCTGTTTTTTGCAGGTGAAGCTACGGTATTCGAAAGCAACCCAGCTACCGTGCATGGAGCCATTGGAACCGGTCTCCGAGCGGCACGCGAAGTGATGGAAAGTGTTAAGCAGCGTGCAGTTTAAGTACCACCACTCCACCCAAAATCATGAGCATAGCCCCCATTTCAACGTAGGTGATGCTCTCTTTAAAAAACAAAACTCCCACACTCACCACAAAAATCACGGAGAAGGCGGACCACAGCACGTTTACAATTCCCATCCCCTCGTACTTAAACGACTTCACAAGGAAGAGCGAAACTAGAATGTAAAACAGCACGCCCAACGCGAAGTAGGCATAGTTGGAACTCACTGAAAATTTCTTCAAAAAACTGAGAGCAGTGGTTTCAGACACAAGAATGAGCATCACGTAGAGGTAGAGCATGGCTAGAGTTTTACAAAGTGACCTTCTCCATAGCTTACGTGGGGGTCATGAGAGAGGAGGGTAAGCTTGCCGTCCTTCCCTTTCTTAAATACGAATTCCTGAATCATCATGTTGTCGGTCAAGAATTTAGCAAAGGTAGTGTCTAACAAGTCTTCTGGGTAGTAGATTCCACCTTTCTTCAGGTCGTCGTTCAAAATAGTGAACAGTGCGGCGTATACCCCTGTGGTCACTTGAAGATCCGTTCCACTGCATTCCTTTAGGTTTTCGTTGCTTGCGGAGTTGTAGTAATAAACCGCCTTATCATTGTAATCCAGGCGCACACAAATGTTGTCAGAGCCAAGCAAGGCGTCATCCGTGTTGCGGGCAAGTACTAAATCACTGTCTTCGATCTTCCCTTTAGCTTCATAGGTTTTTTGAATGAAGTCCATGGTTTCTTGATTCACCGTGTAGATGAAGCGAGAAGGGATGTTCCACTTATTACTCAAAGTAACGCACTCTTCATGCGTAACGGTGCAGCCCTTAGGATACTTATTCAGCTTAAGTACGGGCGAGAACAAAGGCTCAAGATCTTCTGTGTGGAAGAGTCCATTGGGATACATACTTCGGATCTTGTGATCCCCCAAAATGATTTCAGCGGGATCGGTCACTAGTTCCACCACAAACTCGGTCACACACCAAGTCACCATCTTTTCTTTATGGTGCTTCATGAAACGCGAAGTGTCGTATTCAAACTCCGTTATCTCAAGTGGTTTTCCAAACTTCTTAGCACCCATAGCTGCCCAAATGTTCACGGCACCTGGGTTCATTCCGGTGAAGAAAATATGAGGCATCTTTGGCTTCTTGGCTTTGTTTTGTTCATCAGTCCAGTCGTTGAGTGCCTCACCGAGCGGAGCAAAACTCTCTGTACAGAAAGCGCAGCAAATATAGGAGGCCTTTCCATACTCAAAGAGCAATCGTGCCACACGTTCAGTGGCAGCGTCGCTCAGATCTAAAACTACATCGATCTTTTCTTTTTCAAGGAGTTTCAAAAAGTCCTTTTCAGACTTTTCATCGATGCGCATTTTCACAAAACTCGCCTCGAGTTCCTCCAAAGAGACAAAGGCATCTCCCTTAAAAGGATGTTGATCGAGTAGCACTACTTTATTAAGTAGGTGACGATGGTTTTTAAGGTAAACGAGGGTAGTATGAGCCACGGCGCCACTGGCACCAAGGATCAGTAGATTTTTTTTGTTTTTTGTTTGCATCACGAAATTATACCACAAATTTATAATTTTGGCTATATCCTAGCGCTTGAAGCGCAAGTAAGGTCCACTAGGTCCTTTTTCAATGCAAATCTTCACTGCTTCTACGATGCCATCTATTTTTTCAGGATCATTGGGCACGCTGGTGAGCGTGTCCGTAGTGAATCCAATGACTAAGGTAACTAAATCTTTTTCAAAAAGGGGACGATAGTCTTCAGCCTCCTGCAAAATCTTTGCCTTAGCCTCTTCTTTTAATGTTTCCGGCCATTCCTCGTGAGTTTTTTCTTGAGCGTTCTTAAATATATCTCCCTTCATCGACTCCACTCGATCCGGGTTCACAAAATTAACGCTATCAATCTGGTCCCAATCTTTGCCCTTCAAGTAACAAAAGTGCCAGCGATCCTTATAAAATAGTAAGGCAGTCGAGGTGGAAAAATAGGAAGCCCGTTCATTCATAAAACCAGCATAGCATAGCTTTACCTCTATGCTAGTTGACAAAAACTCATTTTAAATTAGAATAACATATCTGAACCATTATGGATCGATACCATACCAGAACGACGATCATTGGAAACGGCCTTCAAGGAATGGCGGTGGCGGTGAACCTAGCCGCACAAGGAGATACTGATTTTAAGATGGTTGGTCCTGGCCGACCTCTTTCAGGATGGAAAAGCGTGACTTCAAGACAGGGAATGACGACGCTCCGCTCACGAGCGCCTCAGTTTGTTAGTGACCCAGTTGACCGTCAATGGACTCCAAAAGATTTCGCCGCACAGCGAGGAATGCGTTACGATGATCACGTAGCAGAAGGAGATCGGCTCTCCACCGCTCTGATGGATGCGTTTCATAGTAATCTATTGGATCGAGCTGGGCTCAAAGATGAACTAGTGGACGGGCTTTGTACCAACCTAGAGGTAGGCATGGGAGGCAACTTTGAAAGTGTCATTCAGCCTAAAAGGGGTGAACCATATGTGCTAAGCAGTGAACATGTGGTGCTCGCGCCTGGTATAGGGAAACCTCGTATTCCCACTATTCCAGGGATCAATACTCAGGGAGTTTTGCACTCTCATTATCGAGACGTTCGAGACGACTGGCGCCGAAAACACGCGCTGATCCTTGGAGCGGGACAAACCAGTTGGACGTTAGCGGAGGGTATTTTAAGCCACGGAGGGCAAGTGACCATGACCACCCGGAGCACACCCACCATCCATCGCCTAGACTTCGATCCCGCCTACTTCAATGGGCGTCTACTGGATGAATTTAAGATTAAACCTCTAGATGAACGCATTGATGAGGTAAGAGAGGCACTCAGTAAAGGCCGCGTGCATCCCCATACCTATGATAAAGTAGTGTCCCATCCTCATTTCCGGCTTAAGGAGTATATCGATGTACCTGCTTTCAAACGGTGGGGCTTTTATGTGGAGGCAGAGGGTATTGGGCGCTTTGACGAAGTCCTTTTGGGCACCGGCTATAAGTTCGACGTGAACGACTTAAGCTTTGCAAGCGGTATCTTTAGCCATGTCTACACGCACTATGGCTTCCCAGAGGTCTCTACCCATTCTTTGGAAGTAGAGTCCGTTCCAGGCTTGTTTATGGTTGGCCGTGGCGGAGCCTTAGGTCATGGACCCGCGGTAGGAAATTATGGTATGGGTGATTTGAATGCCTACGTAGTGACTCGAGCCATCAACCCAGATAGGACCCTCCCTTACGTAGAAAGAAAAACCGCTTAATAAATAATATGAAAAAACTAGACCTCGTTCTCTCCCCTAGTCTGCGACCTGGCAAAGCCCCTTCTACTTATGACATTCATGGAGTGGTGTATGATGTGCTTCTGGCTAGTGCCCTATCAGTCCGTTCAGCGATAAACACCGTCAATGCGAACCAACCTACAGTCACCCTGGATGGTATTCCAGACGAAGAGGCAGCCACTCTTGCCACTCAACTCACCCTTAAACTTGCTGCTGCAGGCTGGCATATTGCCATGATGACACCCAGCGCGAGTGGTGCTGTTTTTCCGCTTTTAGATGGAGAGGGTAAGCCTGATGAAACCATGAATTAGAAGCTTTTATTCTGATTCCACCTTGCCTTTTATATGATTATGCAATAAAAGGTAGACTCACACAATTATTAACACCAGTGAACCATGCGAAACTTTAACGGGAAAAAACGATTCGGAAACCGAGACTTCGGTGGACGTGACTACGGAGATCGAAACTTTGATGGACCAGAAATGTTCCAAACGGTGTGCGATGGCTGTGGAGACGAATGTGAAGTTCCTTTCAAACCAAACGGACGAAAGCCCGTTTACTGCCGAAGCTGTTTCAAGAAAGAGTCGGGAGAAGAGGGAGTTTTCGAACGACGCGACAATCGTCGTGACTTCGATCGTCCTCGTTACGACGAACGACCTCGTTACGAAGACAAACCTCGCTTCGAGAAGCCTCGCTACGAAAAACCACAAGGTGGTGAAAACTACAAGGCTCAATTCGATATGCTCAACTTCAAGCTCGATATGATCATAAAGACACTTCAAAAGATGGGTGCTCCTATGGCTTCATCTGCCCCTGTAGTGGAAGAAGCTAAGGAAACCAAGGCTGAAAAGCCTGCTAAGGTGAAGAAGGCTAAGATAGCTCCTGAAGCTTCTGAAGAAGAAACACCTCCTCTCGCAAAACCTATTAAACTTAAGAAAAAGAAAGCTTAACTATGAATTTCAGCGATACCCAAGAAGACTACACAAGTCTTCCATTCAAACTCACGTTAGGTGATACATATGAAGAGAGAGGTTTGCGAGAAACTCCAACAGTAGCCACTCGAGCTATGGAAGTGGATGCCCTCCCTGATGTTCGTAGCATAGCTATGTCCATAGTAGCGGACGCAAACCAAGCTCAGGCTAAATAAGCCTAGCCCAATCAAATATAAAGAGGATAATGACGCTCAGTCTTATCCTCTTTTATGAAATTATCCGCTCGCCTGTTTCTAATCTGCAGCCTTTTGCTCGTTGCTTGCTCAAGTCAATCCATTGAGACTTCGGATTCAATTACGCCGACTCCTCCAGACGTAGATCTCAGCAATCCCAACGGTCCATGGAATGGAGGTCTTTATATGGCGACCTCTAGCGATGGTGTGAGTTTCACCGGGCGAGAACTGGTGGTGGACCACGCCGGGGTGCCTAACTTACTTCTACGTGACAACGGAGATCTCATCCTAACTTATCAATATTTTTCTGAAACGGATGGAACCATGTTTGATGTGATTGCTTACTCTATTTCAGAAGATGATGGATCCACGTGGACGGAGCCAGTGGCTGTTGAATTTGAGGATATGCCTGCTTCGGCAGAAGGCGATAAAAAACCCATGGATCCCACTTTGGTGGAAACGGAAGATGGGGCGCTTCGCATGTATTTCACCTATCACGGTAAAGATGACAAAACCGCAAGTTTATATAGCGCTACCGCCGAAGACGGGGATATTTCCTCCACTTTTGTGGTGAATCAAACTCCTGCCTTTTCATCAAGCGAGAATCTGCTTGACCCTGCCGTGGTCTATTTTGATGGTCTTTGGCATCACTACAGTTGGAAGGATCGCAGTGACGAAAACTACCACACAGTATCTGAAGATGGTCTCAGCTTCGCCCGTGAGGAAGACATTTCTTTGCCTATGGATTTCCTGGGCCAAGTAATCCCTTTTGAAAGCGGCTTGATGTTCTACGGAACTTCACTCAAGGGAGTGGTATATGCTTACTCACAAGACGGCTACGGATGGGAAATGGGCTCCGATTCACTCGTTTTAGGTGCCGATCCCGGAGTCGCAAAATTAGCCGACGGTACGTACCTCATGGTGTTTACGTCTAGGAATTTTAACGAGTAATGGTGTCCCGGGGTGGAATCGAACCACCGACCAACAGCTTAGAAGCCGTTTTTCACCTGTGGGAACCTTGATTA
>CAZUWE010000016.1:0-22002 GCA_964624175.1 uncultured Candidatus Peribacteria bacterium
AGTCAAATGATGGTGTCCCGGGGTGGAATCGAACCACCGACCAACAGCTTAGAAGGCTGCTGCTCTATCCACTGAGCTACCGGGACATGTTAGAAACTGAGCTGTTGAAGGACTTCGGGGTGGAAGTATAAATAGATGTCGAAGGCAAAAGCAATGGTGTTGTTCAGGCTGTGGAAAGCCACGGAAGTCCAGAGCGAGCTGGTGCGATTGTAAGCGTAGTTGAGGATGATTCCCAAAAAAAACAGTGGCAGGAAGGTTTGAAATTGGAAGTGCACCAGGGCAAAAACCACTGCAGTGAGGACGCTGGCGAGCCAGTTGGGCCATGTCTTCTTGAAAGTACGGTAGATGAAGCCACGAAAGAAAAGTTCTTCTAAAAGCGGAGCGAGTACGGCCACCACAATGAAGGCAATGCTCAGACCGAAGAAATCGTAACCAAAGAGCGGCAAGTAAGAGTCTTGTTCTTCAAACCCTGGCAACGAGAGGCCGGTGTAACTCAAAATAGCAGCGACGGCCATGGAGACCACCAAGTAAAATCCGTAACATAGCAGCACGGTCTTGATCAGTTGCCACAGCTTCACTTTTTTAAAGCCAAGATCAGCTAGCGAGAGGTTATATTTATCCACCACAAAAAACCACAGGGGGAAGAAAAGAATCGCGAATTGAATCAGGTACTGAATAAGAAACGAAATGGTGGGATGGAAGCCATCTAGTGCCGTAGCTGCTTGAGGAAAGACTTGAAAAAGCAAAGACATTCCCGCGAACATTGCAATGCTTAAGGCGAAGACCTTAATGAAATCACTGAGCTTAAACGGAGGTTCCAATTGGCGCGGGTGAATGGGCGAACTTGGCTCGCATTATACGAAAGTTTTTGTTAGATTGAAAGCCATATGATCCAAAAGAATCCACCGCTTCAGGATGACATGGAGGAAGAACTCCGGCCGCTTCAACCACAAGCCGTAGCCGACGAAAGTCAGACCGAAAATGTGCTGCGCCCGCAGAGCCTTGTGGAGTACATCGGGCAGGAAGAAATTAAACGAAATTTGGAAGTGTTTTTGCCAGCGGCGCGCAAACGAAAAGAGGCCATGGAACACATTCTGCTGCACGGCTGCCCTGGGCTCGGGAAAACCACGTTGGCTTTTATTTTAGCTAAGGAAATGGGCGCGCAGATCCGTACTACTAGCGGGCCTGCCATTGAGCGTCCGGGTGATCTCGCGGCGCTACTGACCAACCTTCAGCCAAACGACGTTTTGTTTATCGACGAAATCCACCGCCTCAAGCCGGCTGTGGAGGAAATTTTGTACAGCGCCATGGAAGATTTTTGCCTCGACTTAGTTGTTGGGAAAGGCCCCAGTGCTCGCAGCATGCGCATCAGCTTGCCCAAGTTCACACTCATTGGAGCAACCACCAAGCTTTCTGCTCTCTCCTCCCCCCTACGGGACCGTTTTGGGAATGTACTCAAGTTAGAGTTTTATACCGAAGACGACATTGAAAAAATTCTGCAACGCAGTGCAAAAATTTTGGGTGTCAGTGTGGCAAGTAGCGCGGCCAGCAAACTTGCGCAAAGCGCTCGACGCACACCACGTGTGGCCAATCGTCTACTTCGCCGTGTACGCGACTTTGCTCATGTGCAAGATAAGGACTTTGTGGATGAAGAAATGGTGGAAGAAACGCTCAAACTGCTTGGCATCGATGCGCTGGGTCTCGACTCCACGGATCGCAAACTCCTCATGACTGTGGCGGACAAATTCAAAGGCGGTCCCGTAGGGCTTTCTACCCTTTCTGCAGCCACAAACGAAGAGGAGGAAACTATTGAAGAAATTTACGAGCCTTTCTTGATGCAATTGGGCTTTTTGGAACGCACTCCGCGGGGTAGACTTCTTACTGAAAAAGTCTATACTTATTTTGGCATACGCCAACCTAACCAATCCGTATGATCAAAGCTAGCATTTTTAAGAACTCTAAAATTATTCTGGTTGCCTTTAGTCTAACTTTATTGCTCACCAGCTGTGGTGACGAAAAACTGGGAGAACCCCTCACTCGTGACTACGAAACCTACGTAGGTGAACTCAAATCACTTGGAAACATCGATGTACAGGATGTGATCACTCACCTCTTCGAAACAGAAGATGGAGATATTTTGTACAGCTATTCCACTCGTTACGACCTTGATAGTGAAGATTACTTTGGTAAAGCTGTGGAGGCCTATGGGGTAATGACCACTTATGAAAATCTCGACAAGCCACTCTTTGAAATTAAGCGCATCACCGATGCTCCTGAGGAAGATGAAGAAACGGAAGAAGTGACTATGGTGGATTATCAAGATCCAGACTTTGGATTCTCTATGACCTATCCTAGCAACTGGACTCTCAGCACCACTCCTAGCTCCGTGATTTTGGAGGCGCCACTTCCCACCGTGGATAGTGAAGAAGTGGATGTGGAAAGCAGCACCAACGAACAGGATAGCATTGTGATTGTTCGTACCGATGCGAGCCTCGAAAAGACCAGTGAAGACCCTCAGGAAGACCGTGCTACTGAGGTTCGCAGCTTTGTGAGCAGTAACTACAGTTCTCTTGCGAGCGCTGAAAGTGAGCTCGCCTATGTGGGTCCCGATCGTCTGCTCGCGGTTCGTTATAAAATGACCGATGGTGATACTTTGTATTTTGTACCTCGTAGTGATGAGCTTTTTGAGCTCAGCTACTACCATGAAGGAGATTCTGACGAAACTCGCATGGACAATAGCAATGTTTTCTCAAGTCTCGTGAGCGGATTCCGTTTCACTCCGCTTGGCGAAGGCAGCGATACTGAAGAAACGCAAGAAAGCGATGCCTCTGAACCTGAAGATGAAGAAGGAACTAGCACCACTACCAACGGAACGCCCACGGCTGAACAAGTCAGCTTCAACAGCTACCGTGATCTTGAAAGCAAGCCTTATGAATTCAAAATGAGCTACCCTGGTAACTGGTATTACAGCGGTAGCAGCACTGGGTATAATTTTGCTGACAAAGCTATGGAGGAAGGAGACGAGGGAATCATCACTATGGCTTACAATGCTAGTAAAACAGAAGGCGTGACTCGAAGCTCCGACTCTGTTACAATTACCGTTGAGGAAGGCGGCCGCTATTACACGCTCACTGGCCCTGCTGAGTACGAGACTGTCATGCAAACCATGGCTGACTCCATCACCTCTACAAAACAAGAATAATACTAGACACTTTTTCTTACTTTACGCAAAGCGGAAAGGGTGAAAAAACAGATAGGATTTGGTATCCTATAATGAACTTCTTAATCCACTAAGAAACTATGTCCAACTCCGATCAATTCAATAAGTTCACGAAAGAAGCGAAGCAAGCACTGATCGTTGCTCAAGAGGTAGCTAAAAAGACCGGTACCAGCTATGTGGGAACGGAGCACATCCTCATCGGAATTTTATCTCAGCGAAACTCGCTAGGTTCAACCATTTTGCAAAACTTTGGGGTGACACTCGAGAACGTAAACCTGGTGCTTAAAACCGTAGGCCGCACACAAATGTCTCAACGCGGGGCTAAAAATCCTGGTGGGCTCAGTGGCTTCGCTAAAAAAGTGATTGAAGATGCCATTCGCAGTGCTCACGAGTTCACACATATGTTTGTGGGAACCGAGCACCTACTCTATGCGCTCGTGATTCAAGAAAACACGGCGGCCACCGTGATTTTGGAAAACATGAAAATTTCACCTGAGGATATTCGTCAGGAAATCATGCAAACCTTTGAACGCATGAAGCAAAACCCAGGCGCTGTTCCCGGGGCTGCTCAAGCGGGAACCATGCCAGGCGGCAATGTGAACCCTCTCGAATTCTTCCTCAATGGACTTCAAGGAGTTCTCGCGGGTCAAGAACCTAAAGAAACTGGCTTTGAAGCAAAGAAGAAAGAAGGAAAGAGTGGAACTCCTGCTCTGGACTATTTCACTACTGATCTTGTGGCTGAAGCGGCAGAAAAGAAACTCGACCCAGTGATTGGCCGTGATAAGGAAATTGAACGCTGCATTGCGATTCTCCTTCGAAAAACCAAGAACAACCCCGTCCTCATTGGAGAACCGGGAGTTGGAAAAACCGCAGTGGTGGAAGGGCTTGCCCTCCGCATTGTGCAAGAAAAAGTGCCTGACTCGATGCTCGATAAGCGCATCCTCAGCCTTTCGATGGCCAGCGTGGTTGCGGGAACCAAGTACCGTGGAGAATTTGAAGAACGTATTAAGACCATTTTGGAAGAAGCCGCTGGTCAACCCAACGTGATTTTGTTCATCGATGAGCTTCACACGGTCATTGGGGCTGGAAGTGCGGAAGGAAGTCTCGACGCGGCCAATATTTTAAAACCTGCCCTTTCACGTGGAAAGGTTCAAGTGATTGGAGCCACCACGACCAATGAATACCGAAAACACATTGAAGAGGACGCGGCGCTCGAACGCCGTTTCCAATCCGTGATGGTGGATGAACCCAACGAAGAAGACGCCATTGCTATTTTGAAAGGAATTAAAGAGAGCTTTGAAAATCACCACAACCTCATCATCCACGATGATGCTCTCGAGGCGGCGGTTAAACTGTCCAAGCGTTATGTGAACGACCGCTTCCTGCCCGATAAAGCCATCGACGTGATGGACGAAGCCGCCGCCCTCAAAGGGATGGTGAGCAAACAAGAAAGCGATACGCTCAAAGAGTACCAGCGACAAATCAAGCGTATCACCAAGGAAAAAGAAGCAGCGGTGAGCAGCCAAGATTACGAAAAAGCAGCTGACCTTCGCCAACAAGAACTCATCCTCATGGATAAAATTGAGGAAGAAAAACATGTAAAAATCCCTCGTGAAATGCGTGGAAGCATCGACAGCGAAGACATTGCTCGCGTGATCTCTCGTATGACGGGAGTGCCCGTGACCAAGCTCGTTGACGAAGACATCGAAAAGCTTAAGAACCTCGAAGCGACTCTGCAAAGCCGTGTGGTGGGGCAAAAGGAAGCTCTCCACAAAGTGGCTACAGCGATTCGTCGCAGCCGCACCGGAATTTCAAGCAGTAAGCGCCCTATTGCGTCGTTTATTTTCCTTGGACCTACCGGAGTGGGTAAGACCGAGCTCGTGAAGACGCTTGCTCGAGAAATCTACCACGATGAAGACGCGCTCATTAAGATCGACATGTCTGAATTCATGGAACGTCACAACACCTCACGTCTCACGGGTACCACCGCAGGTTACGTTGGGTACGAAGAAGGCGGACAGCTCACCGAAAAGGTGCGCCGCAAGCCTTACTCTGTGATTCTCTTCGACGAAATTGAAAAGGCTCACCCCGATGTGTTCAATATCCTTCTCCAAATTTTGGAAGATGGAGTGCTCACCGACGGAAAGGGCCGCAAAGTGGACTTCACCAACGCGATCATTGTGATGACTTCGAATATTGGAGCTCGCAAGCTCACTGAAGGGGCTGCTCCTATTGGATTCAAACTCAACTCAAGTGAGATGGATGCCGCTCTTCAAACCTTTGAACACAAAAAGGACGAAGTAATGAAGGATCTCAAGGATCACTTCAAGCCTGAATTCCTCAACCGCGTGGACAACATCATCGTGTTCCACCCGCTCACCCACGAAAACATCAAACAAATCGTGGAAATCCACATTCGAGATCTGCAAAATCACATCAAAGACCGCGGCATTGTACTCGAACTCACCCCAGAAGGGCTCGATACGCTGGCAACGCTCAGCACCGATCCTGACTACGGAGCTCGTCCCGTTCGCCGCAAAGTACAGGAACTCATTGAAGATCCGCTCGCTCAAGGCTTCTTGGATGGAGAGTTTGGTGAAGGGGATACCGTTCAGATCGTTAAGGACGGCGACACCATTGCTCTTAAGAAGAAGGCGCCTCGCTCAAAAGCTGGTCTTAAGAAAAAGACTGCAGAAAGTGCGGAAATGAAAGAGCTCAATTAATTCAGCTTTACATCAGAGAAGCTAGCCAGTAGAATCGGCTGGCTTTTCTAGTTCAGTCTCAAGTCATAAGGTTGCTGACTGGTTAAGCTCTATACCCTTAAGCTAACCTTATGCAGAAGACATATGTCTGTACAAAATGTTGTGGTTCCTATGGACCAACTCATGCAGGACTCCCCTGCTCTCACTCTTCCTGAACCTGGAGCTATGGTTGCTGGAACGGTGGTTTCTATTGAAAAGAACTGCATCATCGTCGATCTTGGCGGTGTGCTCACCGGAATGATTTCCGGACGCGAAATCAAGGACTCTCTCGGCACCATTGATGAACTCAAAGTTGGAGATGAGGTTACTTCTTGTGTACTTGAACCTGAAAACGACGAAGGTCTCGTGGTGCTTTCTTTGCGCCGTGCGAGCCAAGACAAGACTTGGGACAAGTTCGTTAAATCTTACGAAAACAACACCACTCTTAAGGTTCGTCCTAAAGAAGCGAACAAGGGAGGTCTTCTCCTCGATGTGGATGGAATCAAGGGATTCATCCCAGTTTCTCAACTCGCTCCTCTCCACTACCCTCGTGTAAATGGAGCAGACAGCGCGAAGATTCTTTCTCGTCTGCAAGCGCTCATCGGTGAAGAGTTCAGTGTTAAGATCATCAACCTCGATAAAGAGAACGGAAAACTCATCCTTTCAGAACGTGCGGCCTTTGAACGCGAACGCAGCGATGCACTCAGCGGTCTTAAGGTTGGAGACACGGTTTCTGGAACGGTTTCTGGAATCGTTAAGTTCGGTATCTTCGTGGCCTTCGACGGTCTTGAAGGTCTCGTCCACATCTCTGAAATCGCTTGGGGACACGTTTCAGATGCTCACGACTTCGCTCGCCTTGGAGACAAGGTTCAAGTTAAGATCATTGGTATCGATGGAGACAAGATTTCTCTCTCTATGAAACAACTCACCAAGGATCCTTGGGAAGAAATTGAAAAGAAATACAAGGTTGGAACCAAGCTTAAGACCAAGATCAGCCGTCTCGCTCAATTTGGAGCCTTCGTTCAACTTTCGGATGACATCACTGGACTCATTCACAACTCTGAAATTGAAGGAAATCCTGATGATCCTGCTAAGGTTCTTGAGGTTGGACAAGCGGTTGAAGCTCGTGTAATTGAAATCAACAAGGACGAAAAACGTATCGGACTTTCTCTTCTCCCAGAAGGACAATCGTCTAACGAAAAAGCTAGCGATGAAGTAGAAGAAGAAAAGAAGCCAAAGAAAGCTAAGTCTAAGAAGGAAGAAGAAGGAGAAGAAGAGGAGGCTTAATGTCAAAGATTCAAAAAAAGTCCTTGCTGCGGCAAGGACTTTTTTGTTAGTTTAGTTCTAGTTGAATTAAAAAAGTGGAATACCTAAAGAAATATTGGGCAAAAGCACTCGCCTTTCTAACAAGTCTAGGGATATTTCTTTTTTTCATATTTCCAAATTCCCCATCTGGTCAATTTGATGTGAACCAGTGTGCTCTAAAGCAGTACCAAACCAGCCTAATAGGTTCACTGATTGTCGACATTCCATTCTTTTTACTTTTTCTTGGTTTAACCTATCTATTTTTTTCGTTGATAGGTGGCATAATCTCTAGTTTTAAAAAACACTCATTTATTGAGGCTGTTTTATTACTTTTCGCTTTGAACGCACTAGGGTGTTTTATCATCCTATTCTTTTTCTTTGTGGCCTTTATAAAAACTGAGTGTTGAATCGATTAATACGAAATAAAACCCTGATTGTATCCAGGGTTTTTTAGTGAACTAGATTGATTTCACAGTGGGTGAGTGTACACTTACCGATGACTGAGAGGAAATTGCAGAGGAGGGACCAATCCACGTATGGCTTTGTTGATATAGGCACTCCTCAGCAATTCTCTTCCAGACATCCGAGTTGTTAACGATCATTCACATAATTATAAAACATTTAAATTAATTTGTCAACATGTCTAATTGGTTTTTTCCGCTTGTAGTAGCCATTCTGGGTTTTGGAGGACTGATTTACTTCTTTAATAAGAAGCTCGAAGACCTCAAAGCTCCATCTGATGACAGCAGTATGAAGCTCATGCTTCAACTGGTAACCGACCTCCGTCGTGATGTTGAAAATGGCCACGGAAAAAACCGCGCTGAGCTGGACGCTAAGTTGAATCAAATGACTCTCCTGCTCAAGCAGCAGCACACCAGCACCACAGATACGGTACAAGCACAGCTCAAACAAAGCGCTGCGATTATTGAAGATGTGACCAAAAAGCTTTCTAGTCTGGAGAGCACCAATAAACAAGTGGTTGGCTTCGCTGAGCAAATGAAGAGCCTAGAGAACATCCTTAAAAACCCTAAACAACGTGGTATTTTGGGGGAATACTTCCTAGAAACTCTACTTTCAAACGTGCTCACCGCTGGTCAGTATCAGATGCAATATAAGATGGAAAATGGGGAAATCGTGGATGCCGCCATCTTTTATAACAAACTCCTCATCCCCGTGGATGCCAAGTTCTCCCTTGAAAAGTACAATATGATGATGGAGGAGCTCGATAAGGACCGCCGTGAGGAGCATGAAAAGAACTTTAAATCAGATGTGAAGAAGCGTATCGATGAAACCTCTAAATACATCCGTTCTTCAGAGGGGACCACGGACTTCGCGTTCATGTTCATCCCTGCGGAGGGGGTTTACTACAGTCTCATGGCGTCATCGGTGGGAGTGAACGCAGAAAATCTTCTGGAGTATGCGTTTAAAAAGCGAGTGATCATCGTCTCCCCCAGCTCTTTCTTCGCTTACCTGCAAACCGTGATTCAAGGAATGAAGGCTCTGAAGATGGAAGAAAGTGTGAAAGAAGTGCTCAAAAACATCGAGGCGCTTGGGAAACATGTGAATGTCTACGATGAATACATGCAAAAGCTTGGAAAACAGATTGGGACCACGGTGAATACTTACAATTTAGCCTCTCGTGAGTTCAAGAAAATCGATAAGGATGTTTATAAACTCACGGATGGAAAATCGGGCGGGCAAATTGAGATGCAGCTGATTGAGGAAAATCCACTCGTGAATGAGTAGGGTTTAAGCTTTACTTTCAACCTGTTTTAACCTAGAGTGGGAGCGCTTAAAAATTGTGCCCCCATGGCTATTGCCCTACCAGATTTAGCGTCTAAGCTCGGACTCACAGAGAGCGAAATGAGAAAAGTTCTTTTGGAACTGGGTTTTGAGGATAACGATAAGATCGAGGACGAAGTGGCAGAGTTGGTTAAGGATGAGATCACAGGACGTCGCGAAAAAAGTGCAGCTGAAGTGTACGAAGAATTGGTAGAAGAGGAGCAAGAAAAGGAGATTGTGAAGGGCCAGCGTAAGCAAAAGGCTGGAAAAGTAGTGAAAAAATCACCGGTCAGCTACCGAAGTGAAGCCGTGGGAAGGAAAGGTGGCCCTGTGGAAATACCCGAGATGATCTCGGTGAAGGAACTTGCTGAAAAGAGCGGGCTCAGCGCAGCGGTGCTTATTGGAGCCCTCATGAAAAATGGGATTTTGGCAAACCTTAATCAGGTTATTGATTTTGACACTGCTGTCATCATTACAGACGGAACCGGTGTACAACTCAAGAAACAACTCAGCGACGCAAGGGCCGAGGATATTTTCAAAGGAAATTTAGAAAAATTGCTAGGAGACGAGGATAAGTCAGACCTTAAACCTCGCCCACCGGTGGTGTGTGTGATGGGTCACGTAGACCACGGAAAAACCACTTTGCTTGACGCCATTCGAAATGCAAACGTAGTGGCCAGTGAGGCGGGAGGAATCACTCAACACATTGGAGCCTACCAGGTTGAATGCAAGGGACAAAAGATCACCTTCCTGGATACTCCGGGGCACGAGGCCTTCACGGCTATGCGTGCACGTGGAGCCCGTGCAACTGATATCGCCATTCTAGTAGTGGCTGCAGACGACGGAGTGATGCCTCAAACCATTGAAGCGATCAACCATGCCAAGGAAGCAGGTACTCCTATCATCGTTGCGATCAACAAAATTGATAAACCAGACGCTAACCTCAACAAAATTAAGGCAGAACTGGTGGAATACGGGCTGCAATCTGAAGAATGGGGAGGGCAAACCATTATGGTGCCTATTTCTGCAAAGAATAAGCAAGGAATTGATCAACTGCTCGAGGCGGTGCTGCTCGTTTCTGAAATGTTGGAACTCAAGGCGAATCCAAATCGTCCAGCGGTTGCAACCGTAGTGGAGTCTCACCTGGATCCCAACCTAGGACCGGTAGCGACCATCTTGGTGAACACGGGACACTTGAGCGTTGGAGACAACTTCATTGTGGGTCAAACCTTTGGCCGCGTTAAAAAAATGCGTGATCATACTGGAAAATCCCTTCGAACCCTGGGGCCTTCGGATACTGCGCAAATCGCAGGTCTTCATGACCCTGTAGAAAGCGGACAGATTCTTCAAGCTGTGAAAGATGAAAAAATGGCACGTCAACGAGCTATGCAGGTTCATGAAATGGCACGTGAAGAGATGCTCTCTGCCGGAATGGGTATGCAAGAAATCTTACAACGCATCAAGGATGGATCGTTGAAGCTGCTTAAGATTGTTATGAAAGCAGACACTCAAGGGTCTCTTGAAGCCATTAAGCAAGCATTGGCTAAGATTAAAAACGACGATGTTGCGATTAAAGTGATACATAGTGGAGTGGGAAGCATAACGGAATCGGATGTGCTTATGGGAGCAGCTAGCCCTGGAACGCTGGTGGTTGGATTCCACACAGAGGCAGGTGCACATGTGAAGCGATTAGCAGAGCGTATGGGAATTGAAGTGGTGACATACAAGATTATTTACGAACTCATCGAAGATCTTAAGAAGATTCTCACCGGTATGCTTCAGCCTGAAGTGCTCCTGATTGAACTTGGTAAATTCAAAGTGATGAAGATTTTCTTCACAGGTAAGGGAGAATTTGTGGTGGGAGGAAAAATCACAGAAGGCGTGCTGAAGAGCAAGTGCAATGTGCGTGTACTCCGCGATGGAAAACAGATTGGAGAGGGTAAGATCACGGGACTCAAGTTGGTGAATGAAGATATGGATGAACTCGAGAAAGGAACGGAATGTGGGGTGCGTTACACAGGCAAAGTTCACCTTGAAGAGCATGATGTGCTAGAAGCGTGGAAGGAAGAAAAGAAAATGAAAACTTTGTAAATGAAGGTTCTCATCACCGGTGGCGCCGGTTTCATAGGCAGCAATTATGTCTACGCTCATCTGGAAAAACATCCGGAGGATAGTTTAGTGGTGCTAGACGCCCTCACCTATTCAGGGCACCGTGAAAACCTGGCGGAGGCTGAAGCAAAAGGTGTGAAGTTCGTGGAAGGGCGCATTGAGGACCGCAAGCTGGTGCGAGAGCTTTTTGAATCTGAAAAATTCGACACGGTGGTACATTTTGCGGCGGAGACTCATGTGGACCGAAGCATCAAGGATCCTGCTATTTTTGTGACAACCAATGTGCGAGGGACACAAACTCTCCTAGATGCCGCTCGCGACTTCAATGTGAAGCGGTTTCACCACATCTCCACCGATGAGGTGTATGGAGATCTTGGATTTGGAAGTACGGAGCAATTCACCGAAGCAAGTCCACTTCAGCCTAGTAGTCCTTATTCTGCGAGCAAGGCAGGTTCAGACCTGTTATGTCTCTCCTACTTACGAACTTTCGGCCTACCTGTGAGCATAAGCCGCTGCTCGAACAATTACGGTCCCTACCAAAGTCTGGAAAATTTCATTCCCCTCATGATCACCAAGGCAGCGGCCGACCAAAAGTTACCTGTGTATGGAAACGGGAAAAATGTGCGTGATTGGCTCTACGTGGGTGACCATTGTGATGCTATTCTCACCATCCTAGAAAAAGGAAAAGTGGGCGAAATTTACAATATTGGGGCTGATAACGACCAAGAGAACCTATCTGTGGTGAAAATGGTACTTAAATCGCTAGGAAAACCGGAGGATTTGATTGAATTTGTGACCGATCGTCCGGGTCATGATCAACGCTACAGCATGAACTATGCTAAGATGAACCGCGAGCTGGGTTGGAAGCCAAAGACGAGTTTTGAAGAAGGGATGCGCGAAACGATTGCATGGTATACACTAGCCTCATATGAAAGGAGTTATTCTCGCTGGAGGGACCGGGTCCAGGCTCGCGCCGCTGACTAAAGTCACCAACAAGCACCTACTGCCCATCTATAACAAGCCGATGATCTACTACCCTATCCTTAAACTTAAGGAAATGGGCGTGACGTCCATCCTTTTGGTCTCTGGGAAAGGGCATGCGGGGCACTTTTTAGAGCTCTTAGGAGCAGGAACGGAATTTGGTATCAGCCTTGCCTATGAGGTACAGGAAGAGGCGGGTGGAATTGCTCAAGCACTCAATCTGGCTCGTGACTTTGTGGGGCAAGAAAAATTTGTAGTGATGCTCGGGGATAATATTTTCCAAGATTCGCTCGCAGAAAGTGCTAAATCATTTGAAGCAGGCAACGAAGAAGCCCACATTTTCTTAAAAGAAGTAGAAAGACCGCAAAGTTACGGGGTACCCCGCTTGGAAAATGGCAAAATAACGGAAATTGTGGAGAAACCCTCGACTCCCCCAAGTCCTTATGCAGTAACGGGCTGCTATTTATACACTCCGGGTGTTTTTGAGGTCATTCGAACCATCAAGCCATCGGCGCGTGGTGAACTCGAAATAACTGATGTGAACGACTATTACGTAAAAAAAGGGAGCATGGGACACACGGTGCTCGCTTCATTTTGGGGAGATTGTGGAGAGTCCATTGATCACATGATGAGCGTGGCTCGCCACATTCAAGAGACATCCACCAAGTGATGAGCTAAGAATGCCTGGTTCTCTACTAAGGGTTTTTCTAAGTTGCAACGGACAGCGGTCTTTCCCAGCTCTTTTAATGATTCTCGCAACACGGAGGCCTCAAAGTTTTTTTGCAGATTGAAAGAGCCCTTTGTTTCTAGTTTTTCAAAGAGATCTTTTACTTTATTTGAGTAAGAAAGTGCCACCAGAGGCGTGCCCGCCGTAAGGGCAAAAATACCTGCATGGAGCCGCATGGTTACCGCCAGTTCAGCCTTAGCCATCGCTTCGAAGGCCGCCAATGCAGAGGAGGGCTGATACCACTCCCATGGAGACTCAATGGGGGTTTCTCGAAGGTCCGTGCTGAGCAAGATGGGCTTGAGGTTTTTGCGTTTTGCAAAGACCTGAATCTCTTTAATCAACGGATTTAAATCCTTTAAACCGGGCCAGTTTCTGAGTGAAACCATGAGCACAGGTTTACGAGGAATGTTTCGCTTCTCTTCAAGGAGCCAAGAAAAAGCAGGATCCGTGCCCACTGTGGCCTCAATGCCCCAGGATTTTAACAGGTCCGCTGAAGCTTGATCTCGTACGTGGACCGCTTTCGCGCGTTTGAACACTTGCTTGGCCAGTCGGCGGCTCCAAAAATGCTTTAAAGGACCCACGCTTTGTCCGTAACACAGGTAGGACTTCTTCAATTTCCAGCACGCCTTTGCCTGAGCCGCCCAGATCACCGGGGCCTTCCAGCTTTCTTCATCCATAAACAAGCCTCCTCCTCCTAAAATAACGCAATCTGCCCGCTTCACGGCATTCCACGCTTCCTTTCGCGATTTTTTAAAACGGCTACGTAGTCCAACAGGTATAAAAGGTACTTTTTTGAGACCTTTGTAGATTTCGCTGCTGCTCTGCACACCGCCGTGAGTCACTTGAATCTCGCCCTTGTAGCCTAAATGGCGCAGTTCAGTCACGATTCCACCTAAAATAGCGTCGTCTCCCAGGTTTCCCGCTCCATAATTTCCGACTATAAGAATGCTTCTTGGGCCCATTGTAGGTTTTTTAAGGGTGCGTAGGACTTCCTGTGCAGGTCACAGGGGCCATTTTTGCGTAGAGCGCGCTGATGTTCTTGCGTGCCATAGCCCTTGTGGAGTTCAAACCCATACACAGGATATTTCGATGCATATTCTACCATGAGTCGATCTCGAGTCACCTTGGCGATGATTGAGGCCGCCGAAATGCAGCGAACTTTTTGATCGCCCTTGATAATGGAGAGATGCGGCACGTGAAAACTAAAATCGTCGCGGCCGTCGATGAGAATATGATTTACTGGTATAGGTAGTGCTTCGAGCGCTCGTTTAAAGGCAGAAAAGGTGGCTTGCAAAAGTCCAAATTGGTCCACCTCCTCTTGGCTTGCTATCCCCACGCCATAGGCACATGCAGCTGTGATCTTTTCATACAGTTCTTCTCGTTTCCTTTCGGTCACTAGTTTCGAGTCGTTTAAACCTGATAACTTGAGCCCTTTGGGCAAAACCACTGCAGCAGCCACCACCGGTCCTGCCCACGAGCCTCGACCCGCTTCATCCATGCCAACAATGGTTCCTTCAAGAGGTGGAAGTTTCACTTCCCTATCCTAGCGGCTACAAAAAAAGCCCGAAAGGGCTTTTTAAGTTTAATTTTGAATGGATTTACTTCTGTTCTTCAGCAGGTGCATCCTCAGAAGGAGTTTCTTCTGCTGGAGCTTCCTCAGTCGCGGTTTCTTCAGCAACCATTTCTTCAGGTTGTGCTTCTTCTACGGGAGCTTCTTCAGCAAGCACTTCGTCAATCTTTTCTTCCTTCACTTCAGGTGCGTCCATAACAGATGCCATAAGCTCAGTCTCTCGAAGACGAGTAGACTTACCTTGAAGGTCTCTCATGTAGTAGAGCTTAGAGCGGCGGACCTTACCTTGCTTCACTACCACAATCTTCTCGATAGTTGGAGTGTGGAATGGGAAGATTTTCTCAACCCCTACTCCTTCAACGATCTTGCGAACGGTGAAAGTCTTGTCCACACCTGCTCCCGCATTTACGCGGATAACAAGTCCTTGGAACATCTGAACACGCTCTTTTCCTCCTTCCTTGATCTTTTGATACACCTTAACGGTAGCACCAGGTTTGAGATCAGGCACTTTTTTAATAGCAGAGGCGGTAACGTGGTCTAGGAGAGCTCGAGACATACAAAAGGTTAAGCCTGGATAATATAGGGAGCTCTTTCCCCTTTTGCAAGGGCATTTTTTAGATTTTTCGTGAATCGATAGCCCAGTGCAAAATGGCTTGGCGTTGGCGAGGCCGACAACTGAGGTCTCCAGGTATGCAATTTTTACGAACGGCGGATACATGTCTCCAGATAGCTTTCCACCGTTTAATCTGACGAGCATCGTCCTCCGTACGCCTACCCATATAATATCGGCAGTACCACTGAAACCAACCTCGGGGATCTTGCGGGTGTATCCAACCATTCTTTCGCCACACGGAAAGCGGCTGTGAGGCGTTGATTTCAAAGAAGTTTAGATGACGGTCGTGTTTTTCGTGACAAAGCTTAGCGTCTATAAACCAGTCTTTTGGGAATTCTTCTTGGCAGTCGGTCATGTATTTACCGCCAAAAACGCCCAATTTAAGCATCTGTTTAGGCGTTAAATCAGGTTTAAATTCAGGATCAAAATGTTTTCCTTCGGGCTCAACTAAAGTGTACGAATAATGAGCCTGCATGGAGTCGTGAACGTGAACGGTTTTCATTACGAAAATACTAAACCGTCTCAGGCTCGATGCCTAGCTTATTGATCCCAATCATGTTGCTAGGATCTTGAATGAGATCCAAGATGAATTGGTCGCGACACTTGATGCGATACACAAAATCTTCAGACTTGAGCACGCTGAATTTAATAGGTTCCGCGGTTTCAAGCGTGTCCAGGAATTTACCAAGGTTTTCTTTATCTACGTTACCAACCACGAGTAAGTCCACAGGAGATTCTTTTTGGAGGAAAAATCCTGAAATGAGTAGAAAATCTACCTCCCCCATCTTGGTAAGGTTTTTAATCAAGTTCTCACTTGAGTTTGTTGCTTTAATGATGATGCTACGCAGCTCGTTGAACAGCACGAAATTCTTGTTCACGGTATAGAACTTTTTTCGGTTCTTCGCACGGCTGCGAAGTAGGCCCAACTTCTTAAGATTGTCCAGCTCACGTCGAACGGAATTGATCTGTTCATCAAGCTCACGAGTGAGCTCACGAACAAAATACTCGTCGTCGGGGCGCAGTAAGAAAATAGTGAGCAGTTTTACCCGAGCTTTTGAGGTGAACAGGTGTTTTAACATGGACACAATATTTATCCAAATCGTCCGAACTGTATAATTTTTTAATTCAAATTGCAAGAAAAAAGGCGACTCAATCTGAATTTTTGGCTTGCCCTCGCGAAATTTTATGAATAAAAAATTTGTACTCATATCGCCAGACAAAAACCTTGTTGAACAAAAAAAGTATCCATTTAGGATACCTTTCTTGAGCCAAATAGGCTTTATTTGGTGTGAGCTTTCACAACCTTGCGAAGACGTACTCCGCTGCGCACCATTTCGCGTTCTTGAGTTCCTTCTGCGTAACGACCCTTCAGCATCATACGGAATTCTTCTGGATAACGCCCAAGGAGCTGCTCAATTTCTGCTTCAATATCTTCCTCGGTTACTTCTGGATTTTCGAGTTCGAAGAGACGCTCAAGTCCAAGGCGAATGAGCACCTGTTCAAGTGCAGGTTTCGCAAGCTCCTTACGTATATCTTTCCCCTCTTCAGCCATTTGTTTTTCGTAATCCTCCCAGCTTTGCTTACGGCGCTTCAAATCGTCCTTGAGTCGCTCGATGAGGAAGTCGGTTTCTTTTTCGATGAGTGCATCAGGCACTTCAGCCTCCACCACTGCAAGCAGCTCTTTGAGGAACTCGTTTTCAAGACGGATATCTTCTTCGTAGTCCTTTTGCTTCGCTAGCTCACTGCGAATTTCATCTTTGAGGGTTGGAAGTGTCTTTTTCTCATCTCCGGAGACCTTCTGAGCGAAAGCATCGTTGATTTCATCAGCCTTCCCTTCTTCAATTCGGTTGAGCTTGATGTGGAATTTAACCTTTTTGTTCTGGAAAGTCTTGCTGTGGTAATCCTTAGGGAACACGATTTCAAAATCCTTTTCTTCACCTTTCTTCATGCTAGCGATTTGATCCTCAAAACCAGGGATGAGAGAGCCTTCCCCCAACACCACCGGATGGTTCTTGCTTGAGGTTCCTTCTAGAGGCACTCCTTCCATATCTTGTCCGTCGAAGTCAATCTCTACTCGATCCCCCATCTTTGCCTCACGTTCCACATCCTTCCATTCCACGGTTCGCTTCACAAAGTTCTTGAGCACATCCTCAATTTCTTCATCCTTAACCTCAGGCTTTTTGCGAGTCACTGTCACTTTGTCCGCTTCTTTTTTGAATTTCACCTCGGGAAGCACAGGAATGATGGCTTCGTATTTAAGAGGTTCATGCGCTAGGATTTGAACCTTTGGAAAGGCCACCGGTCGGATCTTTTCTTGGTGAAGCGCTTTTTCATAGCTTTCTGAAAGAGCGATGTCGAGCACCTGCCCCATGAACGCTTGTTCACCAATATGCTCGATGAGCACATCTTCAGGAATTTTCCCGGCACGGAATCCATCGACTTTCACTTTGTCTTGAAGTTCAGCCACTGCCTTAGTCCTATAAGGCAACATTTCTTCGGCCGTCAATTCGACGATCAGTTTAATTTGAGATTTTTCGTGTTTTTCAGCAGAAACTTGCATGAAGGTTTGTTAAATTTCGGGCCCAGCATACCTGTAGATCAGGTGTATTGCAATTCTTTGTGTTTTTTGGTATAATTATAAGATTTTATAAACACGTATGGCACCAGAATTAGCCCCCCGAGGGCCTAATGAATCCGCTAAAGAAGCGCGTGAACGCCGTCAAAAAGCGATGATTGAGGCGTGGAGCGAATGGGATCGAAAGGAACAAGATGCTCGAGCTCAAATCCAAGCTCTGGACGACCAGGGTAGCCTTAATCCAGACCAACAGTTAGCGCATAAGGAAAACGAAACTAAGCGAGATGAGGCCATTGCCAATAAAGCTCGCATCGAAGAAGAATGGAAAGAAGAATTCCGTTGTCCTTTTAAACGGAACTGGGAAGAGATTGAAGACAACGCTCAGGATGTTCAAGATGAAGCACTTATTGCAGCTACCAATCGTCCAAACGGACCTGAAGGAGCAGCTCGTGAACAAATCCAAGATCTCAAGGCTCAAACCTATATGCATGCGGCTCAACAACTTTTGGAAAGTCACTTGCTTCCGGAAGATCTTAAGGGAGGTAACAGCCAAAAAGCAGCTGCTCAACTGGTTCGTCCAGACTTAGCTGCTCAACTGCCTTCTCCTGGTGCTCAAGCAGACCTAGAGGCTTATGCGGATCAAGTTCAACCTATTTATGATCGCCTGTCTCTCGGGTACGAAGCGGCTAAGGACATGGAAAAGGGCGTGGTTATTGGTAAAGCGGGTGAAACGCTTTCTGAAGCCGTTCGAAACCCTTCACGACTTGGACATGCCTTCCTTGCACTTGCTGGAGCAGGTTTACTTATCTATTTAACTAAAAACTTTTCATCAAACTCTACTTTTAAGAATCTCGCATTAGGCGCAGTTGGAGTGGGGGGTCTGCTCTATGGAGGCTATGGAGCCATTAAAGGAACTGACTTATTGAATGCAGCTTCTGGAATTCGCTCGGATGCACCTTTCGCCAGTGAATCTATGAAGAGTGTCCGTAAGGATCTCGAAGCAAGAATGGGGATCAAAGAATCCTCTCAAGTGGACGATATGATTCGAACCTTTGATGCACCTATTGAAAACTACGCCGATGCCTACCTAAATGCTCTTCGAAACAATAGCAATGCTGTAGACATTGATCGGCTTATTGGCCACGGACTCAGTGATAAGGAGGCTGGATATGCAAGCAAGACTAGTATTAAGAAGAATGGAGACTGGCTCTTTATGCAATGTTACGAAATGGGACTTGCTGATGGAAAAATCTCAGCAAAAACCGACGACGATGCAAAACGTGCAGCCGGAGCTCAGTATGCGAAGACAGAATTTGCTGGCCTCAACGTAGGAACCATTGTGCTTGCACGAGACATGGTTGCTGCTGGATTGGTGGCCCCTGCGGAGTATGCGGTGAGCAATCCTAAGCTTCGTGAGCTGCTCGATAAAGATGCGGCTTTCAGAGCTATTGTGAAGCCAACCGGCCTCCCTGATATTTATACTATTAAGGGCGCGCCCGTTCGCTTCAACTACACCGATACGGGAGACTATGTCTTCCACGATCTCCTTAATAATAAGGATCTTACTCGCATTAGCGGTAAATTGAGTGGTGATGGACTCTCTAGCACTCTGCTCCGTGTAAGCGATGAAGCTGGAAAAGCCATGGGTGACGCGGTTCGTGCGAAGTTCCCTGCTGTAAGTGGAAAATTGCAGTACAAAGAAGGTACTTCTTACTGGGAAGTTGAACCTCCTCTCAATCGTGCCATCATGACTGGTTTGTCTAATTATGAGAAAGACAGAAAAGTTCATGCACTTTTCTACTATGATGCTAAAGACCATGTGCTTCGTCCTGGACTCGACTTCAATAACGATGGAGTTGTGGACCCCCATGAGCCTCCTCTCACCGATATTCCTTCGGTTCAACATGAATATGAACGCAAAATGCTCGAAGTGCGCGTACCAGAGGACATTAGCAGCACCATGCTCGTGGACTTTAAAGTGGATGACTATAAAGATGTTGGTCCAAACACCGAAGTAACAATTAGTTTTGGAGCTGGTAAAGGAAAACTCATCTACTCTGGAGATGAACTCACTTCCTACACTCTGAACCCCACAACTAAGCAGCTCGAAGATAATTGGACCGCTGCAGCTGCGGAGAAGCAAGTTGATTTCCTCGGAGATCCTCGTGTTCAAGCTGCTCTGCTCCGTGCTACCACCAACTACACCGGTTATGATGAAAGCTTGATTGGTGGCCTTGTAAGCAAGTTCCTTGGAAAAGGAAAAGAAATTGTGGATTGGGTGAAGAACGATTCCATCGCAAACAAATTCGCTAGTGAATGGGAAGAACAGGTTATCCGAAAAATGACAGACATCATATACAACCCTGTTACCGGCTTCAATAAGCTGTATGTAGATAATGTGTTTAAGACATTCCCTCGCAACGATAAGTTCCAGTCAGTTGAGGACAACTTCATGAACACACAAATCACTTCTCTTGAAGGAAGTGGTGTGCTCAAGGCGAAGGTTGAGCCTTTGCAAGGTCCCGATATGGATATTGAATGGACCGATCTCACTGGCCTCATCAACGAACGTGCGCGTGGACCTATTGCAGGGGCCTTGTCTCCGCTAAAGAACGAGAAGCCAACTCCAAGCTCATCAATGAGTTGGACAGTGGTAAACGGAGTCATCAACTTTGTCACTCAAGATAAAGTTAGAGAGAAGCAGTTCTCAGATCGAGTGGATGCATACCTCACCAAGTTGAATACTGATCTTCATGCGCTAAGAACTCCCCCAGTAAAAGTCACGCAAAACGACCTCAAGACTGCCATTGAAAAAGCGGTTTATGACGCACAAAAAGAAGCTATCACCTACTGGGGAAAGAACGATACAGAAGCCATTAAGATGATGATGTTTGCTCCTATTGAAAAAGAACCTCACTTTGCTGAATGGAAGCAGCCAACCGAACTGGTTGCCGACTATATGGCAGGCAACATGAAGTGGGAAAACTATGGATTTTTACCAAATGCTGAAAACCTAGCTGAGATCATGAAGCTTTGGTATGAAGGCATTGGAAACGCAAAAACAGCACCTGCGAGCCCTCAAGAAGCATTAGACTACGCTAAGTTCTTCATTTGGTCAGTCTGGTCTAGAATGGGTGGAGTTAGTGACTACAGCACCGATAAACTCTTCGGTGGAACTACAGTAAGTACGGTTAGCGACACACTATTTGATGAAAATATTGGAATGCTTCGTGCCACTTTGGATAAATATCCAGCCTGGAGTGGATCGTCATCTCCATTTAAGGCCCCTGCAGTAGAAGGACTGGAATCAAACTTCGATGTATACAAAGAAAAACGCATTGTTGAAATGAACGAATGGTTCGCTAAGAACAACGATGTTACTGTTTGGGCTCGTATCCATCGCTGGGGACTCGATATGTTTAAGTGGCGTACAACTTATGAACAAAGCTATACGGATCGCATGAAAGACCTTGAGGCTAGAGCAAATTTGGCGAAGTCAGAAAGTCAGTTCTATCAGGATACAGAAGACTTTAAGAGCTTTCTTCTCGTAGAGCAAAAGATCTATCAAGCCTTCATTGATGCCGGTGTCGTACCTGAAACTGATTACACTGGTATTTCAATGCCTTTCGCAGCCTTTGTAAGCGTGGAAGTCACCAAAGATTGGGCGAAATACTTCTATGCTAGTCCTAGGGATCTTAAGGGTTACATTAAGGAAATCACACAAAACCTAGGAGATGCCATGGATATTGGCCGCCCCTTCCCTAACTTCCCAGGAATTCCTTTCTGGGCGTAAGGTTATTCTTCCTCGCCGCTGCCGTCCATTATGCTTTCTTCACCAGGAAGAGGACAGCTTGAAGCCTCGCTCAATTCTTCGAGGGTTTGTTCACCGTTTTTCACAGTACCATCGGGGAATTTCCAGGTTGGATAGCTTTCCACGCCTTCTTCTTTACACAAGGATGCTTGAGAGTCTTTTCCATTGGGGTCACATTCCACGTAAGGCAACAAATCTACAGAGTCGCCGAACAACTCTTTTTGAGCTGCACAGTGAGGGCACCAAAAAGCACCATAAAATTTAACATCCGAGTCTGCGAGACAGGTTGCAAAGGCATCGTAAGTGGTGTCACGTTCACATCCCGCAAGGGCGAGGAAAGCAAGCATAGCAACAGAGAAGAATTTTCGCATGGCGTTCAAAATTAAAAAGCTAAAAGCAGCCTAACACTTTTTGGTTGCTCTTTCTACCCAAAAAACCTAGAATGGGCGGGCTTTACAGATGTGAAGCACGAAAAACTCGTGATGGTGGATGTAGCTCAGTTGGTTAGAGCGCCAGGTTGTGGCCCTGGAGGTCGAGGGTTCGAGACCCTTCATTCACCCCATTTTAA
>CAZUWE010000017.1:0-21187 GCA_964624175.1 uncultured Candidatus Peribacteria bacterium
AGCTTGAGTTTCATGGCGTAGGATTTGAGCTGAGGCGGGCAGCGAGGACCATGTTATCATCATCTGCCATTTTATTGCGAATAATCACGCCACATTTCGTACATTCGTGCAATAGAATCCATCCTTTTTTGCCAGATTGAGTGACGCCAATTGGCTTCATTAAGCCATGGCAAGTGGATGCTCGGTCCCCGGGAAATTCGTGATCCACATGCAAGGAATACAGACACTCCGTGCAGTGATTACGGCAACTGCCTTTTTGAGGAGGCACTTGCGCTCCGCAGTTTCTGCATTGAAAACCGTCGTTGATAACAGTAAAATTCATCCGATCAGGATTATACCACACGCCTAAATGGATAAACCTTATGAAGCTCCTCGGGGTAGATTGCTACCCACCCTCGTTGTTTTTGCCTTTGTACTGGGCTTGCTTTACACGTTGTTCCTGGTTTTCCAGCGAATCAATGTGAATCGTCAAATCAGTTCCATGGAAGAGCAGAAACTTGAGTTACAGACTAAAATTGATGAACTCAAAGCCGAAGAAATTGAGGAGCTTTTCGTAGCGCAAGAACTTAAAAATCGTTTAGAAGAAAACTCTGTTGAATGGTCTAAAGTAGTGCGAAGTTTGCAAGACCTCACCCCCGTATCTGTATTCCTTTCCTCCTATAGCATCGCCACAGGGGGGCAGATTCAAGTCAGTGGACTTGGGGATAGTTTTGGCAGCGTAGCGGATACGATTTCAAGCCTACAGAAGGCAGAAGACTTTGCTCATGTTTTTGTACCTAGTGTTACTGCGGGAACCACTGCCGATGGACAGGCTGTTGTGACTTTCAGTCTTAAACTTGACTACCAAGCACAGTGAAAAACAATTCTTTTTCTCAACTCGTTTCCATTGTTCTTCTCTTCCTCATTATTGTGGGAAGTGTGGTGTTTGTGCTTCCCATGCGTGATAAAATCGCAGAGCTTAAAGTCGCTAAGGAGGCTGCTACTACTGAGGTGGCGACTTTGGAATCCACCTACGCAGACCTACAAGCACTTTCTGAACAAGTTGCAACGAGTGAAAGCACCCGAGATGCTCTCAAAGCTGCGGTGCCTAGTGGATACGATCAAGATTCACTTCTTTTGGAGCTCTCCTCAATGGGTGAAGACTTGGGATTTAAGATCAACGCTATAACTTTTGGTGATACCGTGAGTGAGCAATATGGAAACACCATTAGTATTTCTGCAAATATTACTGGAACCTATGATGACCTAGTGGCCTTTCTCCAAGAAGTTGAAGCAGCTGATCGACTCATGCAGGTTACTTCTATGTCTGTGCAACGCACCTCAAGTTCTGCGATTTCGTTTAGTTTAACCCTTGAGGCTTATTATCAATAAAAAGTATGGAGCTGCCTTCTAAACTGATGAACAAAGCGTCGGAGAAGGAGACTTCGGTTGTATACGGAGTCTATAGCAGTGTGGGTCAGCCTTTTTCCGTGCGCATGCAGGACTTTTTTATCGACAGGAAAAAGGTGAGTGTAAAAGACAAGTCCTACTTTTTCCACCTGCTTGCGGTGATGATCGACGCAGGAATTCCTATTATGAAGGCGCTGAAAGTTTTGTCTAAAAAAACAGAAAACTTGCGATTTGCCCGTATCATCAATACCTTGGCCTACGATGTGGAACGAGGAAAACTCATGAGTGTATCCATGCAAAAATTTCCTGATGTATTTAAGGAATCTGAAATAGGGATTGTTCGCAGCGGAGAAAGCATTGGAAACATGGGACTTCTTCTCAACAAACTCGCAAAGCAAACTGAACGCACACACTCTTTATATTTGAAAGTGCGTGGCGCTTTGATTTACCCCATCACGGTACTTATTGCACTGATGATTTCGGGCGCGATTGTGGTAACGGTGGTGATCCCTAAAATTGGTGAATTTTTTGTGCAAGCAGATGCGGAACTGCCTTTTTTGACAGAGATGGTTCTAAAGGGAGGAACTTTTTTCATTAACTTCATGTGGCTCTTTGTTATTGGGATCGTGTTTTTGGTCTTACTGGCGACCTTTTATGCGGGTACTGAAAGTGGGAAACAAAGACTCGACGTGTGGGCCTTATCACTTACATTTGTAGGGGACACCGTTCGCAAACTCAATGTGGCAAAATTCATTCAACTGCTGAGCTTGCTCGTTGAAGCAGGAGTGCCTATTCACGAAGCCATTCGCATTGCTGGTGGCTCGGTTTCAAACTCTTTATATAAACAATTTTTAGGAGAACTGCGTTATGGAGTGGAACGAGGGGAAAAAATTGCCGATAACTTAGCCAAGGCGCCCTTTTTATTTCCAGAAACAGTGGTGGCAATGGTTTCGGTGGGAGAGAACTCAGGACAGCTAGGAAAAATTTCTGAGAAGCTAGCCACGCACTATGAACAGGAGGTTGAAAACTCGCTCGCGAATTTCACTACTATTTTGGAACCTGTTGTGATTGTGATGGTGGGAGTGGCCGTAGGAGTCTTGGCCCTCGCTTTGCTCGGGCCCATCTTCTCTCTTTCAACCCTGGTTTCATGATAAATACACAGCCAAGGACTTCGTACTCGCCAGCGTTCACGCTGATCGAACTCCTTGTTGTCATTACGATTATTGGAATACTCAGTTCGGTGCTGATTCTTAACTTTGTTGGAATTCGGCAGCGTCAGGAAGTGAGTCTCATGGCCGACCAATCGGTAGCCATGCTGCAACAGGCGCGTTCAGAAATTAAAGCGGGGAAGGTGCTCAGGGAAGAAGCGGATGATGGCACAGAAACGGTGAGTTTTGTCTGCCAGGGAGCTTTTTTTGAGGTTGGGGAAGTGCCGCTGCTTGCTACCGGTATTTTTGATGGAGAAGAAGAAAAATGTCTGTACCAAGATTTTGGAACTGAGTTTTACGGCTTGTCTACGGGCGGCGCTTACATAGATGAAATAACGGTGGGAGACGTAGATCAAAAAAGCATTTGGGTCTTTTACGCGCCGCCGGAAGCGGAACTACGTGTGTTTGCCGGAGATCATGAAGAGTTGCTCAGCGGGGATAGCGTGGTACATTTCAATCACAGCACCGAAACTGACTTGGATCTTTCTATCTCTATTTCGTCGCTCACCAATTTAGTTACTTTAAACTTTGGTACCAATGAAGAAGAGTAACGCGTTCACTCTCATTGAAGTCGTGATTGCCATCACGTTCACCACGGTAGTGATCACAGCAGTGACTGGACTCATTTTGACGACGCTGCTGGCAAACCAAAGGAACCTTCATAGCTTGCAAGGCATGTATCTTGCGCAGGAAAGTATTGAAGCGGTGCGGTACATGCGAGACACGAACTGGCTTCGTAACTACTCATGGAATGGCAATGCAACCGAGTGGGGAACGGATTTTGATTTGGGCAGCGATACCGAGCTCCAGCTGTATTTAAAAGAACAAGATTGTCCTCCTTGTTTTGGATTCACCACTTTTGAAGAAGAAGGCACAGTGACCACGGATAATGGTTATGTGTACACTCGAACCTTGACCTTCACTCCCGTATCGGATGTGAACGATCCCACTCAAAATTTAAGTGACATTGTGGAGGTAACCGCCACTGTCTCTTGGCAAGAACATGGTCTCACACGAAGCGTTGAACTTTCGACTTACTTATCCAACTGGCAATGAAAACCTCAAAAAAAGCGGCGGCGTTTACGTTAATTGAAATGATCATCGCTATTACGGTGTTCACCATTTTCATCGGGTTTGCCATAGCAACCTACCTGGCTTTTCATCGCGCGGATCAAGAGGCACTCATTGAGCGGAGTCTTATGTTTGAAGCCCAGGGAGCTATAGACTTTATTGTGGAACAAGTGAAAGAAAACACTATTGATTATAGCTATTACAATGAAGAGACCCTTATGCCGGATGTTTCAGACCTAATCACGGAAGACCTCACGGTGCATTTATCATTAAACGCAGGTGAAATTGTGGGCGATACCTTGGTGCTGCGTAGCAGCGATGGCACCTTGCAAACGGTTTATACTTGGGATGAAGAGGCAGAAACTCTTAGTACTTATACCATTGCTGAAGATGGTAGTACCACCGATCCCGTTTTGCTCCACAGTGCCACGACTAAGGTTACCTATGTGAGCTTTCGTATTTTCCCCGATGAAAATCCTTATGACAATAAAACCAAAAACAGTGTTCAGTACCAGCCCACGGTGAAGATGGACATCACTTTTGCCATGCCAGGCCGCGTGAGAGAAGAAACCAGTGTTGACCTCCATACCTCTGTAACCAGCCGCTTCTACCAATGACTTTTTCTTCCTCACGAAAGAACAAAAATTCTTCGAGAGCTTCGCTGGGAGCGAAAACTTCTTCATACATGATTCAGAAGTTTTCTTCCTTTAATTACGCTCAACTCTCTTCAATATTTTCGTTCTTTCGTAAGAATAAACCTTTGGAGAAATTCACTAAACCTTTAAGGAAGCGAAGCCAAAGAACATGTTCTTTGGCGAAGCGCTCCGTGAATTTATCAAAGGTTTATTCTTACCCTGCTTCGGCATTGCTGCTTTCGTTCTTCATGATGACCATGCTGATTTTGGTAGCTATTACAGTAAGCGTACTTGTGATTCGAGATGTGCACAGCGTAAAAACCATTGTAGAGGGAGAACAAGCGCTCTACGCGGCTGAGGGAATGAGCGAACTGGGTTTACTCACGGTTAAGACCAATCTGCCAGGTTACCAGCCCAGCTTTGAAGACAATATTTTTGCAAACTCGGCCTTGGCTTCGGCGGGTCTCACCGCGCAAGGAGCTGTTGTGCCTTGTGAAGGTCAAGATGACGACGGGTGGAGTGTGCTCAACCCAAATGAGTCTATTCAGTTGGCGCTCTTTGCTCAAAGTGATCCCGAGGGGAACACCATGAAAAATACCAATTTTAAGGTGGAATTTTACGTGGGCGATGAAGAGGGGACGTCGCTCTTCAGTGACATGACCTCGTACCTTTCCACTCAGGATGTGCTGCGCTGGAAGATCCTTGGTCTCTACAATGCACAGACTGAGGCTATTTCTGAATACATTCCACTCGATTCAGAAAACTCTCGTACCACTCGCGAGAATCCTTCACAAATGGGACCGGGGGCAGACAGTTTAAAAGAGGGGTACCGCTACGCGAAGTTTTATGATTCAGGAACGCCTTCGCGCTTTTACCCCAGTTACCCAATCTCAACTTTTTTGGCGGACCACGATTATAACTATTTGGTTTTGACCAACATCATTCAAGGTCACAGTGATGCTTATATTTATTACCGTTTGGTATGGACCAGTGGTTCTAACTCGGTGAGTACTGAGCTTAGCAGTGTGGTGTGTGAGTATACGGAAATCAACTCGGTTGCAGACATGGGTGAAACTCGCCAAGTGCTCAGCACCTTGGTGCGAGAAGGGGAGAACCTTCCTGTTTTTGACTTTGTGCTTTACCATACTAAAGATGACGAAGCGGAAGCCAGCTCAAGTCCTTGATACTATGCGTGCAGCCTTTAGGAAGATTCCGCAGTTGCCTCTTTCGGCATTGATCTTTTACTTAACCATTTTGGCATTTTGGAAGCTCGGAGTTTTACCTTCGCCAGAAGGTATCTTAACTTTCCTTGAAAACCTTTATAAAAGTTATGGGCTTCCAGGTATGTTCATTGCCTCGTTTTTAGAGGGCATTGTGTACTTTGGTCTCTATTTTCCGGGTTCTTTTGTGGTGGCCTTGGCGGTGATCCTTTCAGATGGAACGATGGGCGATCTGCTGGCTATTAGCGTAACGGTGGCCGTTGCTCTCACCATAACTTCGCTCATCAACTATGCGCTCGGGCGCCGCATTCTGGCCAATCGGCTCAATAAAGAATTGATGGAGGAAGACAAAAAGCTGCTCTCTAAAGGAGTGTTCTTTTCTGCCCTACATCCCAACTCTTTAGCTTTCTACTTTTTCAACGCGGGCATTCAAAAACACAAGCTGGGGAAAGTGCTGCTGGTACCTGTTATCATTGTTCCGTATGGGCTCTTGCTGGGCTATTTGATCTTTTCAGTTAAGGACTCATTCATGCAGGCCATGGAGAACCCATATGTTATGGTTAGCTACCTATTGATCTGGTTCTTTATTGCCTTAGTGGTGGAACTCAAGAAGTCCAGGACTGGAAGGCAATAAAAGAATCCTCTATAGTGGGGCCACTTTAAAATCACTTTATGGGTAAGACTGGAAAAATCGTTTTAGGAATTCTCAGTGCTTGGCCGGTACTTTATTTTGGGATTTTCACTCAACTGATTTTACCCACCTTTGTGAAACAAGGAACCGCCATGACCAACCTATGGCTTGTGGTTGCCATTCACATGCTCACGGCTTTGCTCTGCTTCATTTTGTTCATCTACTACCTTGTGAAGACTGTTAAAAACGATAAGCTGGGTGAACAAAAAACAGCCTGGGTGCTCGCCATGATTTTTGTAGGACCCGTGGCCTGGCCTGCTTACTGGTACTTTAATATCTGGAAAAAAAATGTCTAAATTCTATCTCACCAATGCGATTGCCTATGTAAATGCAGGTCCCCACATGGGACATGCGCTTGAAGCTGTGCAAGGAGACGCCCTGACCCGTTACCACCGTCTCAAAGGGGACGATGTGCGGTTTTTGGTGGGAACGGACGAGCATGGAAGCAAGATTCAACAAGTGGCTAAGGATCAAGGCATCGCGCCGCAAGAACTTGCTGACAAAAACAGCGCGCTCTTTCAAGAATTCCACAAAAAAGTGAATGCCGCTAACGACGATTTCATTCGCACCACGAGTGAGCGTCACAAGGCAGGTGCGCGCAAGATCTGGGAGAAGATTGAAGCGGCTGGAAAATTCTACGAAAAAGAATACGAAGGAAAGTACTGTACGGGTTGTGAAGCCTTTATTTTGGATAAGGACTTGGTTGATGGGAAATGTCCCATTCACATGCGAGAACCCCAGATTTTGAAGGAGAAAAACATCTTCTTCAAGCTCTCAGATTATTCAGATGCCATCAAAGAAAAAGTAAAGAGTGGAGAGCTTTTGATCCGCCCTCAATCGCGTCGCAACGAATTTTTGTCGCTGCTCGAAGAAGGGCTGCAAGATGTGAGCTTCTCTCGGCCTAAAAAGACTTTGGCATGGGGAATCGAAGTACCCGGTCACGACGACCAAGTGATGTATGTGTGGTGCGATGCGCTCACGAATTACATTTCTGCGCTTGGCTACACGGAGGAAGATGAGCTCTTTAAAAAATATTGGCCAGCGGATGTGCATTTGATTGGGAAGGACATCATTCGTTTCCACTGTGGAATTTGGATTGGAATGCTCATGGCGGCAGAAGTGCCGCTGCCAAAAGCAGTGTATGTGCATGGCTTTGTGACCAGCGAAGGCCAAAAGATGAGCAAGTCACTTGGGAATGTGGTGGATCCCATCGCGCTCCTGGATGAGTGGGGTGTGGATCCGGTGCGTTACTACTTGCTGCGCGAAATTCCTAGTGACGACGATGGAGATTTTTCTCGCGATCGTTTTGCTACCGTGTATAAAGACGAACTCCAAAACACCGTGGGAAACTTGATTCGTAGGGTGGTAACGCTTTCTATAAAGAATTTTGAAAGCCGCCGCCCTCAAGGGGATGCTACGCTTCAGGCAAGCATCGATAAAGCGTGGAAGGACTACCGCGACTCTTTTGAGACCTTTGATATTAAAGGAGCGGTGGAGGCGATTTTGGTACTGGCCCGCGAAGGAAATCTGTACGTGGACACACAAAAACCCTGGGAACTCGCGAAGACCGATAAAGAAAAACTTGAAGTGGTGCTGGGCAACCTATTGGAGCTTTGTAAGGCACTTGGGGAAATGCTCATGCCCCTTATCCCCGAAAGTGCGCAAAAGATCCTCGACCAAGTGGCAGGTGAACAGATTGTGCTCGGTGATCCTCTGTTTCCTCCACGGGGTTGAAAGAGGAAAGAAAATTGAACGTAAACCTTAAAAAAGAGGAGATCATGATCTCCTCTTTTTTGCTTCTAGTGAAAAGTTTTCGAACTATTCTTGAACCATAGCTTCTGCAAGGTCTGCAGCGCTGATTCCACCTGCCGTGAGGGCATCGTTGCAGGTTGCTTCGAGTTGAGTGCGAGCCGCCTCAGAAACTTCGTTCAGTTCTTCGGTTCCTCGGATTTCAGCGAGGTAAGTGTCGATTTCTTCAGGATCGTTGTATCCGTATTTGTTCATGATCTCAGCAGTCATGCTCTCGATGTCTTCGAGTGCTACATTTTCATCGAAAAGGAGACAAGCGGTTTCAGCCATAGCTTTACCAGTGTCTTCTGCCTTATTACCAGTTCCGCCGCCACAAGCAGCCAAAAATAAGGTTCCAGTGAGGAAGGTGGTGAAGAGAGGACGGAGCATTTTTTAAGGTTAGAAATAAGCGTGTGCGCCCACTCTACTCTTAAAAGGCAGATTCGTCCACCTGGAGTACAATCTGAAGGATTCCTTGCACAATGGCGTAGGAAAGCAGGATCACAAGGAGACCCACAAGTGACCAAAACATTCCACGTTTTCCCTTTTCAATGCGCTCATCTTTACCGTAGGCCAAGATGTAATTCACGCTGGCCACAATGAGGAAAATGATGGTGAGAGCGCCGGTAAAGAGCAGCGCTTGACTGATGATATTCCCCACGAACATAATGAGCGTGTTGGTGGCCGCGGTCTCAGGATTGTCGTCGTTTGCTTCCGAAACCTCCATCGTGGGAAGGTTGCTTGGTCGGTAGTTGTCGTCCAGTTGAATGGCTGCAAAGGCACTATTCACAAAAAGAGAGAATAGAACGGCAGCGAGAATAGCGAGGAGAATTTTTTTCTTCATTATTCAATGTTATCGAATACTTCGTCGGTAGAAGAGTTATCGTCCTCATTGAGGTTGAGGTTTGCAATACCGTAGATCACGGCGTATCCCAGCGACAAAAGGGCAAGGGCAACGGCTGCATAAATAACAATGCTTTTGGCCTTGGTTACAGCCTCTTCGTTCCCACGTGCAATCACCAGCAACACGCCTCCGTACATGAAGGCGATGAAGATTAAAAAGGCGGTTGCGTAGAGTACATTGGTGATGAGGGCAGGAACGATTTCTCCCAAAAAGTCTCCGCCTGGCAGTGAAACTCGATTGTCTTCATCCTGAGCTTCGATGATGTCTTGTTGGCTGGGCAGTAAAAGATCTACATCGTCGTCCACATCCAACGCATAGGCAGTTGGAATGGAAAAGAAAGAAGTGGTGTCTTCGTCCGAATCGGTTTGATTGGGGAGGGCGATTGAAACCACTACTGACACAATTCCGTACGCAAGGATGGAAAGAATAAAGCCCAGGATTCCGTAGCGAAGATTGGTCTTTGCTTTATTGATTTTGTCGTCGTTCCCGTAGGCAGTGAGCAGTTGAATCGATGCAACCAAAACTCCCGCAAAGGTTGCAATTCCCAGGAGACCGATCACTATGTTTATAGCTCGAGGAACGGTTTCATTCAAGATATAGTTTTGAGTGTCGTATCCTCGTTCACCCACATCGGGAGAAGGAAGAAAATCAGGCACGGGGATCACGGGCTGAGTCACCTGACCCTCTGGTGAAGCGTCTTCTCCTAGGGTAGTGGAAGAGGGGTCGTCATCTGCAAAGGCAGCCGGCGCGCTCACGGTTAGCAAGCTCATCCCAATGAAGAATCCAGCAATGAGTTTTTTTAATGATTTCATCCGAAGAAATCAGGATTAATGGTGAGTAGCAAGAGCCCAGACAAAAAGAGTAGAACGATTCCCGCTAAGGCTTGAAGGATTTTATTTTTTGCTTCACTGATGTCTCCACTCACTCCGGAAACTGAAATTTTAACACCTTGGAATACGAGTGTTCCTACGGCAACAGATCCCACAGCAAAGGCTCCAAAAGTGAAGATTTGCTTAACCATCAATTTAACGAGTCCAATTCCGCTGTCACTAATCACCCATTGACGTTTTTCACAGTCCACGGCTACAGCCGTGCACTTGCTATATCCGTCACCAGCTCCCTCTGAACTTTCAGTGGTGTACAGCGTTCGAGTGTCGTCACAGGTTTGAATAACTCCGTCTCTCACTTCTCCTGCTAAACAGCAGAGCCCTGCGTAAACGGTGATGATTTTTTCATTTTCATCCAGCTCCACATCAGGGGCTATCACTTCAGTGATTTCCGTCACGACCACTCCGTCTGCACTGCAATCCCCTTTTTCAAGGTATTTACTGAAATCATTTGGGGTACCACAACTGTTCTTTGCTTTTCCTTCATCGGTGTTGAACTCGTCGTCATACTCGGAGTCCAAGGTTTCGTAAAAAGTTGAGTAGACTTGTTCCAATTCCTCATCTGTAAAATCTTCAGAATCCAGGTCTATGCCTCGACCATTTTCTATACCAAACGGGCACATCATGGGGGCTTCGATAGCACGTAGGCGGTCTTCAGCGGTTTGTCTGTCTTCTTCTGTCTCTGTTGCGAGCACGAAAGGTGCATAAAACACAGTGAGGTAGCTGAGCAGAATAGTGGTAAAGATTTTACGCATGGAGGGCGCGGGGTCAGTAGAAAAAGGACTGAACAAAGGCAGTAATAAAGTACGCTAAAAACGCGATGACACAACCCACAATGGACTGAGTGAGGATGGCTTTTGCGTTATCGATTTTACTTTCATCTCCGCCCGCAGTGATCATCATGAAGCCTCCGATCATGATGGTGACGAAGGTGAAGGTACCGATCAAAAGACTCAGCAGGTTGATGACGCGGAGGATGATGGCGCCGGCGACTGAAGTATTGTGCTCCTGGGCATCTTCAATGATGTTTTCAAAAAGTTGAGTGTCTTGGCCACCCGTTTCAGCTTCGTTTTGATCAATATCTAGGATCTCGGAAACATCGAAATTACTGTAACCATTGTCAGCAGAAACAACTGAAGCGGATAAGCTGAAGGTAGCGAAGAAAATGGCGAGGGATACAAGGATTTTTTTCATTGGGCGTGGTAAGACGCTGTATCAGCGTTTTTTCACCTTTTATTATACCTGATTTTCAGTTTTCCTTCAACCAGGGAACAGGGGCGGGCGTAGCGCTGCTGAGTGCGCAATTTGATCTGACTGGCGTTGATGTGGCTAACGGGCTGCGGTTTTTGGATGTCCCAGCGGAAGAGGGGCAGCGGCCGCTGATCTTGAAGCAGTTTGGCGTAGGCCTGAAAAGGTGCGAGCTGCGTGAGATCTTCCTCGATGAGACCGAGGGAGGGTGCTAGTATTTGGGCGTCGGTGTAGGAGGTGCGAAAACAGAGCAGAGAACCGGCATTCCCTAGGACTGCGTCTTGAATTTCAGGGGGCAGCTGGGTGAGGTACTGGTTGGCGAGCGTGAGCGCGAGTCCGTATTTTCTAGATTCCGCTAGCATGGTTAGCAGAGTTCGTGTGCTGAAATTTTGAAACTCATCGATGGTAAGGCACAGTGTGCGGCGGTCTGCGAGAGGCAGCTCAGCCCGACGGAGGAGCATGCTTTGCAGTAGCGCAATAAAGACCATGCCCAACATGCGGCTGCAGTCTTCCCCCAGTTTTCCTTTCGAAAGTGTGATGAGTACGATGCGATTTTCTTTAAAGATTTCCTCGAAGGAAACTTTGCTCTTAGGCTGTCCAAAGATATTGCGAAGCAGCGGCAGGGTGAGGAGTGGGCCCACTTTATTCAAAATGGGTGCAATGTGTTCTTGGCGTGTTTTTGAGTCGAGCGCAAGAAATTCTTCGTCGAAAAATCTATGAAGCTCGAAATCTTGAGTGTGGCTCAGGAGTTGGCGGCAAAAGGTCTCACTGGTGAGTAGTCGCGGCAAATCCAGCAGAGTGGTGTTGGGGGACAGCACGAGTAGCAGCAGTGCATTGCGAAGAATGTATTCGAGACGCGGTCCCCAGCTGCCTTGGGCGAGGACTTCAAACATTTCCACCAGAGCAGAGGTTTTAAGATGCGCGTTGTCGCTAGGTTTGCATTCCAACGGGTTGAGTGCGAGTGGGAAGGCGGCATCGCTGGGGTCGAGGAAGAGTGTGTCTTTTTCACGCGCGGGTGGAATGAGTGAGAGTGCATCTTCAACCAAATCGCCATGGGGGTCGAGCAGCAAGATGCTTCGCTCAGCAGCGTCTTCTTGAAAGAGTTTGAGCAGCATGGTGGACTTTCCCATTCCTGTTTTTCCAAGCAAGTAGAGGTGGCGTTTGCGATCTTCTTCACTCAGTGTGAGCTGTGCAGGCGCGGGGAGGTATGCGCTTGGTTCCGTGTACAGCTGCGCAGCGTGCTCTTTGGCGCTTGGCAGGGAGAGCAAAGTGGCGATTTCTTCGGCGCTGAAGAGCAGAGGCCGCAGTTTTTTACTGAGCCGGAGCTCCCCCAAGTAGGGAAGGGTGAAGCCGTGAATGAAATCGGCAAAAGGGTGACTGAGAGAAATGGTCGCTTTGAATAGAGGACGCGACAGTTTGTCGAGCACGGCTCGACGAGGGTCTTCACGTTCGTGAAGGGATTCGATTTGTTCCTGGGCGGCGATCTTTTGTGGCGTATGTAAAAAAGATTTTCGTAAGAGCGGGCCCAGAAAACGGCGCAACTTGAGGCTAAACCACGCGCGACTTTCCCATTGATCGAAGTGCCTTTCAGGTTCAAAGTAAGGCTTCTTGGCTTTTTTGATCGCGCGTTCTCGCTGCCGATCGGGCAGAGGGGTGAAACTAAAATGGATGCAGGCGCCTGGTGTTTTCATGAGCTGCGGCAGTAACTGACTCAGTGGGGTTAGGTGTGTTTTTTGCACCCGGTCCTCGAATTGAGCATAGCGCTTAATGGGAAGCAGGGGGCCTTTGCTTTGACTCACAAAAAAAGCGTGCGGCTGCCCTGGTGAATCTTGCGTGGCCACGAGGCGCGAGCCAGGCAGGTGAGCACTCAGATCTTCGCTGCAGAGGAATTCAACTTTGCCATCTTGTTCGCGGATCCAAAATTCGATGGGCTGCGGGTGTTTTTGAAGAGTGTGCAACCAGTGCTCCAGCAGGCGAGGCGTGTACTCGCGCGTTTCGCAGAGTCGGACTTGGTAAAGAGACTTCATCCATTTATGCTAAGGCGAAGCTCAGGTTTTTGCGAAAGTGCTAAGCATTTTTACTCTGAAAAATATGTTGTTGAGTTGCCTACAACACCCAAGTTTTGAGCGCGTAACTTTTCAACGATTTCTAGAAGAATCTGCTTGGCTTCCGCAAGGGTGTTCACTTGCACCACTTGAGCGCGGTACTCGCTAGCGCCGTCGAAGCCGCGGAGCAACTGCACAAAGTGTTTACGCATTTCTTTCATTCCACGTTCTTCACCTTTGGATTCCACGAGCAGCTCGGCATGGCGAATATAGGTAGGAACTTTTTCTTCAAAGGTTTTTGGTGCCGTGTACTCGTTTCCATAAAAGGCCGCTGCGATTTCAGCCATGAGCCAAGGGTTTCCCATGGTTCCACGGCCCACCATCACTCCGTCTAAATTTCCAAGTTTAGCCATGGCATCGGCCACGCTCTTAATGTCGCCATTTCCAATCACTGGAATACCCACATTGCGTTTCACTTCATAAATCGGTTCCCAGTCCGCTTGCCCAAGGTACATTTGCTTCGCTGTGCGGCCGTGGATGCTCAGCAGCTGTGCTCCAGCATTCTCCAAATCCTTACAAAATTGAATGAACCAAGGCAAATCCAGTTTCTCAGATCCAATACGTGTTTTCACTGAAACCGGCAGCTTAGTCGCTTTAGCAGTGGCTTCCACCAGTTCCGCGGCACGGCAGGGGTTCTTCAACAGGGCACTTCCATGATCGCTGCTCACCACTTTTTTTGCGGGGCATCCCATGTTGATATCAATCGCATCAATGCCCATGGCCTCAATTCGTTTCGCAGCCTCCGCAAAGTGCGCCGGCTTCTTCCCAAAAATCTGTGCCACTAGTGGCTTTTCTTCGTTTGGATTGAAGTCCAGTTGCTTGAGCGTCATCTTGCTGTCGTACACAATCCCGTCTGCGCTCGTGAACTCCGTGAAACAAATCACACTAGGTTCGATTCCTTTAATAAGCTGGCGGTAGGCAGTATCGGTGTAACCCGCCATGGGAGCAAGCGCAAGGATCGGTCGTTTCTGATCTTTCCAGGAGAAACTCATTAGTTGTTTTCAGGGTTCACTTTGGGCCCGTCGCTCGTATCTACTTTGTTCTTGTCTTCATCGCCCTTTTCACCGTTTTTATCGGTGTCTACTTTTAAGTCGTCCAGTAAGTCTTCTACATCCTTTTCGTCTCCTCCGATGAAGGTAACGTTGCTTTCTTTGAAATCACGGTAGTCGGGATAATTTTTAACGGGAGCTCCTTGGGCCCACGCGGTAGCAAATCCAGAACTGTCTTCAAATAAAGCAGATAGGATATAAACGGTGTTTTCACCACCAATCCCATCGTATACCGCGTACACATAGCCAAAAGGCTTACCTGACCGATCGATTTCTCCTTGGCGAGGGTCTGAAGGGATCTCATCCAAGTTTTCATCCTCGGCCAGCACCTGTTCAATTTGTGAAACAGATGGATACGCTCCATTTTCTGCTTTGTATGCCTCAATGATAGGAATCATTTGGCTGATGTCGTCTACACGTTTTTGATTTTCGTCTAAGTAATCGAGGTCTTGCTCCACTTGCTCGTCGTCCTCATCTGTTACGGCATCTTCAATGGTCTCTTCTCGATCCCAGTTTGCGAGCCACCAAATGAGTCCTCCGCCGATCAGTACAACAGCCACAGCTGGCACGAGCATAGCGATGAGAAGTTTCTTTTTTTCGTAGTCGTCGCTGCCGTCGTCCATTTCAGGCAAGGTCACTTCAGGTTCAGCTTGGACCGATTTAGAAGCAGGCTGTTCTACTTCCAGTGAGGCGAGAGGATCGTTTTCAGGGGTAAAAGGCATGGGAGCAGGTTCTGCTTTAGGCTCTGGAGTGGCTTCGGGTTCTGGCATGGGTTGATTCGTAACGGCTGCATGACGACGCTCTTCCGCCTGTTTCATCAATGAAAGCGCCCGCACATTTCCCGGTTCGATTTCCAAAATTTCACGACATCCTTGAATCACATTGTCGTATTCGCCCTTGTTCAGCCAGGATTGCACGTGGTTGAGGGCCTCGATGATGCTCATGCCGCCATTGTTTTCCATGGCCAGGGGTTAAAAACTTTCTTCTGTATTATACGCAGATCCGCCCACTTGGGGAATCACGGCTTCAATGGTTCCCCACATCGACTCTCGATCCTTAGGAACAATCAAGGTAACTTCGTCGCCCATGTTTCCTTTGTAGTAGGTTACAGAGGCCAACAGTACGCGGTAAGATTTTCCTCCGGCCACCACTTTGAACTGTCCATCTTCTTTCACCAGGGTTCCTTTGACGAATTCGCGTTCAATGGGAGCGATTTGTTTATACACAAAGCTTCCGTTGGGCATAATGGTGAGCTTGAGTCGATCGCCTTCCACCAGTTTAGATTTGCTGGCGTAGTTGGCAGGTACAGGGAAGATTTTTTCGTTAGGTCCAATCATGTTCTGACCATCAAAAGTCCCTTCAATGATTTGAGTCTCTCCGCTCTCGTAGACCTTGGCATCCTCCACTTTCATAGGAGCGTGGGCTGCGGTGGCATCAGGAGCCACTTCACTTAAAAGTTCGCGTGCAGACTTCAGTGAAGCCTCCGCGGCTTCGATCATACGCAGAATTTTTGAAATTTGTTCAGTAGGTGACATGGTTTATGTGTTTATTCTGCTAACTTGTATATTACTTTTTCGCCGTTCTGTCCAGAAATTCGTAGGTCAATGTACTCGAGTGGGGCATCGTAAATATTGATTTCAGTAAGCGCTTTTTTAAGCTTTGCGAGTTGCAAGTCCACATCTTGGGTGAGGTCGATCCACACAGAGAAATAACGCTCAGTATACAGGTGCATTTCTCGAGCGCGTTTCAGATAGTGGATTTCTAGGACCTCCATATCAAATTTACCTTCAAAACTCTCAGCAGTTTCCAAAAGCGTGGTCAGCATGGCTTGGTCGATGAGTTCTTCGTTGATTTCATCCGGCATGGTATCCACTTCTTCCTCGGTGACATCCTCTTCCGTGCTGGTTTCTTCTGTAGTCGGTTTTTCAGGTGCAGGGGTGGTCTCCGTTGGGGCTGCAGCGTCCGTAGAGGTTTCGACAACCGGTGTCTCAGTAGTGGGGGTTCCCTCCACGGTGGGGTCTTCTACTGGGGTTTCGGTTGGCTGGGTGGTTGGCAGATCAATGGTGGTCCCCGTCACATCCATCACAATGAGTGGGAGGTTTTCCAGATTGGTTCCAATGCTGGCGATAAATCCACGCTCGTTCACTACATAAAATTCATTGTTGCCGTTGTCGAACTCCATGCGAACATTGGCCACCGCAGGATAGGTTTCAACCGTCACGGAAACGGTGTGAAAAAAGTCTCGATCGATTTCAATGCTTTTCAGGTATGCGTAGTTGCTCAGAAACTCGTTCTCAAGGGCACTGGTTTGGAAAAAGAGGAGATTGTTGCCTAGGTATTGTTGGAGCTCTTCTTTAATAGCGGCCTGCTCCTGCGTGGTGTCTTCTCCTCCTTTTACTTCAATCTGTTGAATTTCAAAGATGGCTGTAAAAAAGATGGCATAAAGGGCGGCGCCCAACCCAAACATGCCTACAAAGATTTTTACGTAGGTGAGGAATTTAACGGTTTTTTCACTGCGCCGCCGTGCCCGTCGGTCTCCTCCCACTGCAGTACCTCCAATAGGGTTTACCTTGGGCACAAAAGGCTTGCGACTCGAAAGCCGCGGGCTTTTATAGCTGGTAAAGCTCGCTTGGCGGGTGCGAGGTTTTCGTTTAAAAACCGAAAAAAGACCCATAATATGGGGGCGGGATTAGTTACCCTTAGCCAGCGCGTCTCTCATAGCGGTTTGGCGCGCCTCTGCACGAGGACGAGCCTTCGCTTTGTTTTTACGCTTCCATTGCTTGGACTTCGGACGAGTTTCATTCGCCGTCGTCATTCCGTGTTTTAAGCTGTGTTTGTTAACCATAAGGGTATTTGAGCCCAGCGATTGTAGGAGACTTGAGGTGAGGAGTCAAGCCTAGCTTGCCTATGATTCTTAGCAGTCATTTTGAATGTCCACCTGAATGAGGTGCTAATCAGAAGTGAAACCTCCTAATCCACCTTGTTCCAATAGTCGATTAATGGCATCGGTCTCAAGTTTTTGGACTTGGTTAACTGTCTTACCAAGACTAATCGCAACTTTTTCTTGGGTAAGTGGCTCCTCTCCATGTAGACCGTATCTTAGCTCAAGCACGGATCTTTGAAAGGGTCCCAGTAGTGTGCTTAGACCAGTTCGTAATAGCTTTAACTGTATATTTAGCTCAGCTTGATCATAAGGAGAAGGCCCTTCATCTGCCATCCCATGCAGTCCTGCTTCCAAAATTTCATCTCCCGCAACTAGATGTTCAACAAGAGCGATAAGATAATCTTTATCAACTTCCTTTGAAGGAATTCTTAGGTTCTTTTTTAATTCTTTCTCTCCAACCCTTCCCCCATTTTCTGTTATCAACTTTATTTTTTCACGAAGAGCTTTTTTATATGGGAATAGACGTTGGTCTCTTGTGGCATAGTTAAACATTTTTCCTGCTACTTGTTTGATAGCAAAACTAACAAAGCGAATATCAGTACGGTAATCATCAATAGCCCTTATTAAAGCTTCAATTCCCTCTTGCACAAGTTCTTCGTGGGTTTGAGGATTATCTGAGTAGAGATCGGCAATAACCTCGATTATGGGAAGGTGAGTTTGAATAAGTTTACCCATCTCACTTTCTTTTTCTTCCCCCTTTTTTATTTTCCTGATGCAATCCAGCTCCTCTTCCGCGGTCAGCAATCTTCTAGAAGGGAATTTGTGATGGTTTTTTACGGTCAGCCCTTTTCCCATACGATTTATTTATACAATATTAAGCAAGATTAGTCAATCATCTCTATCCATTAGATTATAAAGAGACCCAGCCGTGGAGCGAAGGGTCTCTTTTTGTAATCTATGTAAGGGACCAAAATATTGAGTCCTGCAGACGGCCTTTTAGGACCTCCGCTTTGCTGCGGTCTGTTAGGAGCAACCCATGCTGTTTCCGCAGTTCAGACACTTGTAGCAGGTGGCGTTGCGTACGGTCACGTGACCACAGGTGTTACAGAGGGGAGCGTCTCCCATCATGGTCTTAAGACCGGCACTGAGTGCGTCATGAGAGCTGGCAGAGTTTGTTTCACTCACTTCTTCTACAGGGCTGGTTTCCACCGCTGCCACAGAAGCCTCGTTTTGAATAGCCTCGCTGATCATCCCCTTCAAAGTGTTTTCAGAGAATTGAGTGCTCTTGGGTTCCACATGCACAAAGTCGGTGCGTCCGAGGTATTCCATTCCCAGTACGCGGAAGATGAAGTCCACGATAGAAGTACAGGTTCGGATGTTGGGGTGAGTGGTGAATCCACTGGGTTCGAAGCGAGTGAAGGTGAAGCTGTCCACGTACTTCTCTAGAGGCACTCCGTATTGGAGACCAATGGAGATCGCTACCGCGAAGCAGTTGAGGAGGCTTCGGTACGAAGCTCCTTCTTTGAAGCTGTCGATGAAGAGCTCTCCAAGTTTTCCATCTTCGTATTCTCCGGTGCGGAGGTACATCTTTTGTCCGGCTACGCTCGCCTCCACAGTGATTCCATGGCGCTTGGTGGGCAGAGCTACCTTAGATCCGCGGAATACGGCGTCGGCAGGGTAGGCCACTGCTTCGGTCTTGGTTTCTGTCTTGTCTTTCTTGCTTGAGAGAGGTTGAGAGTGCTTGCTTCCATCACGGTAGAGGGCGATGGCTTTGAGTCCCATCTTCCAAGACTGCATGTAGATGCTCTTAATATCTTCTACGGTCGCTTCGTTAGGAATGTTTACGGTTTTAGAGATAGCTCCGGAAAGGAAGGGCTGAACCGCTGCCATCATCTTCACGTGGCCGAGCGGAGCGATGTAACGAACTCCATTCCCACACTTGTTTGCGCAGTCGAAGATAGCGAGATGTTCTTCCTTGAGGTGAGGCGCCCCTTCGAGCGTTTCAGCACCAGGCTGACCGTCTTTTCCGAGCACGTAATCTACTACTTCTTTGACTTGCTCGGGGCTATAGCCAAGGTTTTCGAGCACAGCAGGGATGGACTTGTTGATGATCTTGAAGTGTCCTCCTCCTGCGAGCTTCTTCCACTTCATAATGGAGAATTCAGGTTCCACTCCGGTGGTGTCGCAGTCCATGAGGAGTCCGATGGTTCCGGTAGGAGCGAGCACGGTGGCTTGCGCGTTGCGGTATCCATATTTTTCACCGAGTTCCACCATGAGGTCCGCGTCTTCGCAGGCAGCTTCGTAGAGCTGTGCGCCGGCGAGCTTAGCATCAATGGCGTGAGCTGCCGCTTGGTGCTTGCCCATCACGCGGAGCATGTCTTTCTTGTTCTTTTCGTAGCCGGCGAAGGAGCCCACTGCTTTTGCGAGTTCGGCAGAGGTCGCGAAGGCGTGGCAGTGCATGATAGCGGTGAGTGCTGCCGCGATGCTGCGTCCTTTGTCGCTGTCGTAGGGAACGCCAAGCATCATGAGCAAGGTTCCGAGGTTCGCGTATCCAAGTCCAAGAGGGCGGTAGTCGTGGCTGTTCTTTGCAATGCTCACAGTGGGGTAAGAAGAAAGGTCCACCAAGATTTCTTGAGCGATGAAGAAGATCTCAACCGCGTGGCGGTAAGCCGCTACGTCGAAGCTTCCATCATCATTGAGGAATTTAACAAGGTTGAGAGAGGCGAGGTTGCAGGCCGTGTCATCCAGGAACATGTACTCAGAACAAGGGTTTGATCCGTTGATGCGTCCGGTCACTGGGCTGGTGTGCCAATCATTAATAGTGGTGTCGAATTGAAGTCCAGGGTCGGCGCAGCTCCAAGCAGCGCGGCAGATTTCTTCAAAGAGTTCTTCTGCGTTGATTTCTTCATGCTTCTTTCCATCGGTTCGGAACTTAGTCCAGAACTTACCTTTCTTTTCTACGGCTTCCATGAATTCATCCATCACACGCACAGAGTTGTTTGAGTTTTGTCCAGAAACGGTGTGGTAGGCTTCTCCACGCCAGTCTCCGCTGTACCCTGCATCGATGAGCGCTTTCGCCTTCTTTTCAGATTCTACTTTCCAGTTCACGAAGTCACGGATTTCAGGGTGATCCACATCGAGCACCACCATCTTAGCGGCGCGGCGAGTGGTTCCTCCGGACTTAATAGCTCCGGCTCCACGGTCGAGCACTTCAAGGAAGGACATGAGCCCGGAAGAGATTCCTCCACCAGATAGAATTTCGTATTTCGAGCGGATGTTTGAGAAGTTTGATCCGGTTCCAGATCCATACTTGAAGAGCTTGGCTTCGTTCTTCATGAGGTCAAAAATTCCCATGAGCGAGTCGTCCACTTTTTGAATGAAGCAGGCGCTGCATTGTGGGCGAGCGTAGGCGTTTTCAATTTCTACTACTTGTCCTTTTGCAAAGTCCCAAGCGTAGTTTCCAGCATCACCGACTACTCCGTATTCATGGTAAAGACCACAGTTGAACCACACGGGAGAGTTGAAAGCTCCACGTTGAGTGATACAAAGGAACTTAAGTTCTTGTTCAAAGGCTTCTGCATCCTCCGCAGTTGCAAAATACCCGCGCTCTTCCCCAAAAGTGCGGATGGTGTGCGCCACCCGGTGCACGGTTTGCTTCGCGCTGGTTTCGCTGCCGGCCTTGCCGTCCACTCCACGCTTGCGGAAGTACTTTTGTGCAATGATGTCGGTGGCGAGTTGAGACCAAGATTTTGGTACTTCAACATTCTTCATTTCAAACACCACTTTGCCGTCTGGCTCGGTGATGCGGCTTTCGCGCATTTCAAAATCGATCATGCTAAACGCATCGAGTCCGGCTTTGGTGAAACGACGCTTAATAGAAAGCGCCTTACCAGCTGGTTTTGCGTCTTTAGGAGCAGCCACCTTAGCAGCCTTTTCGGCAGATGCAGCGGGTGCGACGGGGTCAGGAAGTGTGATCGATTGAGCCATACAGCGGGGGAGGGAATTAGGGAATTAAAACGTAGTAAAACCCCGATCTAAGTGTAGTGGGGGTTGGACGTGGTAGACACAAGATATAGGGGATTTGTGTCAGGTGTACCCCAAGATACGG
>CAZUWE010000018.1:0-21012 GCA_964624175.1 uncultured Candidatus Peribacteria bacterium
TTGCGTCCACAACGTCCTTAGCCTCTTTGAGACCAAGTCCAGTGAGTTCACGAACTACCTTGATTACTCCGATCTTTTGAGCTCCAGAATCAACGAGCTTAACGTTGAATGAAGACTTTTCTTCGGCAGCAGCCGCTCCGGCACCAGCCGCAGCACCACCGGCAGCAGCTACAGCTACAGGAGCTGCAGAGATACCGTATTCTTGTTCCATGAACTTAACTACATTGTTGAGTTCAACGATGTTGAGTTTTTCGAGAGCTTCGATGAGAGCCTTACCCTCCTTAGAGAGCTCTACTTTTACGTCGTCTGACATAATATATAAGAGTTAGATAATTGTTTAAGCAGGTTTCTTTTCGGCATAGGCTTGAACACCACGAGCGAAAGACGCGAGAGGCGATTGCATAAGACCGTAGAAATTTTGAAGAGGAGCACGCATAAGACCCACAAACTTCGCAAGAAGTTCTTCCTTGCTTGGGAGATCAGCGATTTCCTTCATTTGAGCGGTAGAAAGCACTTGGCCTTCCATGATTCCACCCATGAGCTTGAGGACTTCCACCTCTTTACCCATTTTTTTGATGATACGAGGTCCCGCGATGCCGTCCTCATAAGAGAAAGCAGCTCCAACGGTTCCCATCATCATGTCGTCTGTAAGTTCAAGGCCTTGTTCTTTAGCGGCGAGTTTGAATAAGGTTCGTTTTGCAACCTTGAATTCAACGTTGTTCTCTCGCATTTGCTTACGCATTTTTGAGAGTTGTTCCATGGTCATTCCAGCGTATTGCCCGAATGCCACGCTCTTCGCTCGTCCGAACTTATCCTTAAGTTCTTGCAGAGTGACTTCTTTTTGTTGGCGAGTTGTTGCCATAGTGACAAAATTCGTTAGTTTGGCCTTTCGGCCGATTTGACTGTTGAGGTCGACCCTCTGGTGCGCAGCGCCACGAGGGCACGCAGTACCAAAAATACTCTCAACTTGCGTTGAGACGAACTTAGGGCATAGTCTGTTTAACAGGTTAGCCGGGTGCTCTCGGTAGGTCTTCCAGGGGCGAACCCCATGCCTACTGTCTTCGAACGCACGGCTATCCTAAGGCAAAATTGCAGGTTTGTAAAGGCCTATGCCTCTCCAAGCCAAATCCGGCAGACGCTGACGACAGAACAGGGTGTACGAGAGACAACGCCGGTTTCCAAGAGTTGCTTAATAGCATGAGCCAAATCTCCTCCTTGAACAGGGCCGTCTTCCAGATTCACCGCCCAGGGTTGGGCCAATAAGTCTGAAACAGGTTTAGGCACTTCTTGTGACCCCTCTTCAAGTGCCAGTAAAGCGTGAATAGCTTGAGCAATTCCAGAGGTGTTGGAGGTATCTCGAACACGATTCTCTGCTCGGAGAAGCACATTCAGATCTTCGCGTGTTTCGGGTGTAAGTGTAATGGTGGTGGGTAAAATTGCATTCATAGGATTGGTAGTTTAGTAATAAAAAAGCCCCGCGGTCGCGAGGCTGAATGAATCGTCTTAAAGTACGAGTCAAAACGAGCCTCGAGAGCCGGTGAAATAAAAGCAATAATAGAAGAATTTTTGATCCATAAAGTCAGTTAAGCCTGAGAGTTTAGAAGCTAGGTTCCCAAGCGGCTTGAGGATAAGTCCTCTCGGCTGGGTAGGCATCGGCGCACACATCTAATACAGGGGGAGTGTTCATTTCTCGCAAAACTCTTTTCGCTGCGGTTGCCACTGAGCTGGCAACCTTCGTAAGTTTGTAGGATACAATTTCAACTTCGCCACCAGGTTGAGTGACGAGCTCCTGACCATTCACTTTTTGTGTTGCTAATTCTTTTAAAATCGATGGTCCATGGGTACGACTTCCAAGTTTTTTGAGGCGCTCTGAAAGAGCGGGTTCGTCCAAACGAGCAAGGGCGTCATGATAATCATTGAGTCTAGACATACAAGTAGGGGTTAAGTACAAAAAAACCTCGCTTCGGAGCGAGGTTCTATGTGTTGAAGTAAATTATTTAGTTCACACGGTAGCAGCCTCGCTGGGGAGCGAAAAAATAAAAGAAGCTGCTAAAAAAGAAATTGTGAACCATGTCCAAAGCATATTCACTGACTGACTTTTTGTCAACTTTTTAAATGAGTCGCGAGTGCTTGAATGCACTTTTCAAGATGTTCCGGAGTCTCCCCAAAGGCGCAGCGAACGTAGCCACTGTAGCCAAAAGCAGAGCCTGGAATCATGGCGATGTGCGCCTGCTCAAGTAGCTCCTTGCAAAAACGAATGTCGTCTTCATGGGAGACGCCGAAGTAGGAAAGTTTTATAAATGTGTAGAGTGCAGAAGGTGGTTTGGAAAGGGGGCCAAAGTGAGCGGCGAGGCCGTCTATAAAAAAGTCACGACGCTCGTGGAGGGTGCGACACATTTCATCCTGGATGCGAGGTCCATTTTGAACCGCAGCCAAGGCCGCCCACTGGCTGAGTGCTGAAGGGCTCGTGATGCTTTGACCTTGCAGTTTCACCAGCACGTCGATGAGAGCGGCCGGTGCCAGCACAAAACCCAGTCGCCACCCGGTCATCCCAAAGTTTTTAGAGCAACTTTGCACAAGTATCAAGCGGTCGGCATATTCACTAAACTCACCACAAGAAACATAGGTGCCGTCATAAGTCAGTCCGCTATAAACCTCGTCCGACAAGATCCAACAATCCTTGGGAAGTGCGGCGAGCAAAGCAGCCAATTCTTCACGTGTATAAAGAGCGCCCGTTGGATTGCAGCCATTATTCAAAATGAAAAGTTTTGTTTTCTCTGTGCACGCCGCGCGCAGTTCCTCCGGTCCAATCTTCCATCCGTTCTTTTCCTCGGATCGAATCACTTTCGCCTGACCTTCAAAGAGCTGAATCATCGAAGGATAAGACACCCAGTACGGCGCCACCAAAACCACTTCGTCGCTCGGTTCCAGTAGCGCTTGCAAACTCAACGAAATCCCAAATTTTCCTCCACTTGTTACGAGCACATTCTTTGTCTCGAAACATGTGCCGTAACTTGTATTGATCCACTCACAAGTCGCCTCACGCAAAACTTCAAATCCTGTCGATGGGGGATAAAAATTCTGGTTCTTTTCAATCGCTTCGTGGGCAGCTTTTTGAACCACCAAATCGTTCGGAATATTAGGTTCACCCAGGCTCAAATTATAAATAAAATGCCCCTGTCGCTTTAAATCTTGGACCAAGCCGCTGATGATGGCGGTAGCGGAGGGAGCTATTTGAGTTCGCTTTGAAAACATGAATCCATCTTGATCAAAAAAAGGCTCTATGTAAAGATACTGGCGCACAAACTAACCCCTTTTCTCATGCTCACCCAAGACCTTTCCGCCCTCATCGACGAAAAGCATCTTCTAAAGCACAAATTCTATCAAATGTGGGAAATGGGGACTCTCCCAATTGAGGTTATGCGCAAGTACGCAGAGCAGTACTACCACCTTGAACGAAACTTCCCAAACTTCCTCGCAGCCATGCTCATGACTTGTGACGATGAAGGGATTCGTGCACAAATCCTGGACAACTTCAGTGACGAAACCAGTGGAAGTATGAATCACCGTGAACTCTGGCTCAAGTTTGGTGAAGCAATCGGAGCTACTCGTGAAGACATGAAGAACTCTGAAATGCTCCCAGAAACCGCTGAAGCGATTGCGACTTTCCAAAAGATCTGCAGCTCAAACTACCTTCAAGGTGCGGCTGCCCTCGCTGCCTACGAAAGCCAAATCCCTGCGATTGCGGCGAAGAAGCTCGAAGGTCTTGAAAAGAACTACGGAATCACCGAAGGAACTGAATTCTTCAAAGTTCACGGATACATGGACATCAAGCACGCGAATGTTTGGTGGGACATGCTCAAGGGTCACGAAGAAGAAACCGCTGAGTCTGTGAAGGCTGGCCGTGACGCACTGTGGAACTTCCTCACTGGAGTTCTTAAGGCTTATATGCCTGAGGCAGTGGACATGGCTTGCTAAGCGAGATTGAATTTGAAATTAAAAAGCCCCTCGTATGAGGGGCTTTCTTTTAGCCAAGTATCGGACACTTTTTAACCAGCTTTGTGCTACGCCACCACTTTCCAAGTCCCCATGATTTTCCAGCGACCTCGGTAGTGAATCCCAAGAAAACAAGAAGGTAAATAATATGCTCATCCAAAATAGGATTGTTTTCCGGTGGGAGTAATGAAGTCCACATGAGCAGCATCATGAGTGCGCCCGCAAACCCTGCTACTCGCATACAAATGCCTAGGGTGATGCAGAGTCCAATCAGCAAAAGTCCCATCATAAAGAGCCAGTCAGCCACAGGATTTCCTGCGAGTGAATTGTAAAATTCCGCAAAAGGTCCGTGCACGGCATTCCCTAAAAATCCGGCTGTAGGGGAGTTACCACTCAGCCATGATTTTTCTGGTTCGGTCGCAAAACCAAGACCGAACACTTTATCAAAAAAGGCCCATAAAAAAGTGAAGCCCATACCAAAACGTAGCAGAAGCCAAACGGTAGATTCTTGAATCATTTTCATAACGGCGGGTTAGAGACAGAAAAAGTGTAGCCCTGTTTATGGGTTTTGGCTATAGTCTGGCCATGACCGATCTCTACCATCACTTAACGCTTTTCCTTAAAGAAGTGAAAAAGTCGGGCGAGAAACCCCTCCTGGTGATTTGTGGCCCAACGGCCAGTGGAAAAACGGCCCTCAGTCTTCGTATTGCAGAGGACTTTAATGGCGAGATCATCTCAGCAGATTCAGCGCAGGTTTACCGAAAAATGGATATCGGCAGCGACAAAGTTTCTGTAGCGGAGCGCGCAAAAATTAAACACTATTTAGTAGACGTGCGAGATATCAATCAAACCTTTACGATGGCGGACTTTAAGCGTGAAGCCACTCATGCCATTGGAGAAATTCTCCACAAAGGAAAAGTGCCCATCATTTGTGGAGGAACGGGGCTTTATATAAGTAGTGTGGTAGAAAATTATGATCTTCCTGTGGCTCCACCCAGCCAAAAAATTCGTGAAGAACTAGAACGTGAATTCAAAAAAGGAGGCGGGGAGGGACTCTACAACATGCTTCTAGATTTGGATCCTGTTTCAGCTAGCAAAATCCATCCCAATAACGTGCGTTACGTAGCCCGGGCCCTCGAGATTGTACTTCAAACTAAGAAGCCCATTCAGCGTGGGAAAGCGCAACGTCTCTACAATGTTTTCAAAATGGCAGTGGACTGGCCTCGGGAGGTGCTTTATGAGCGAATCAATAAACGTGCGGACGACCAAATTCAACGTGGCCTCTTGAATGAACTCAAAACACTACTTGCTGAGGGTTATCCAGAAAATGCGCAGGCTTTTTCAGCCCTCGGTTACAAGGAATATTTTCCATATTTACGTGGCGAAAAGTCCCTCGAAGACTGCAAAGAAGAGCTTCAAATGAATACGCGTAATTTTGCTAAGCGCCAACTCACTTGGTTTAGGAAGGAAGAAGATATATATTGGATTTCCCCAGACGAATTTTATGAACTGACCTCTGAGCACCATGCATCTTAAATTTAAAGAACTCGTTGAAATTGCTGAAAAACTCCGGGGTGAGAACGGCTGCCCTTGGGATAAAAAACAAACCATCGAAAGCCTCGCGCCCAAGGTTTTGGAAGAGGCGCAAGAACTTCAACAGGCAGTGGCCAATAATGACTTAGAAAACATCGAAGAGGAACTTGGAGATGTGCTGTTTACTCTCATTATGCTCGCGCAAGTGGCTGGTGAAGAGGGCAAGTTCACCATGGAAACCGCGATGGAAAAAGTGGGTGAAAAATTCATCTCACGCCACACCTGGGTTTTTGGCGGTGATACGGTGACCACGCCCGAAGAAGCCATTGCTCAGTGGAACAAAAACAAGGCCAAAGAAAAAGCCAAAAAGAAATGAGCATACTAGGAAAAAAATGGATGCTGCGTTACGAAAGGAAACCAGACGACTCTTTATGGTCGGGGCTGCTTGCTGCGCGAAATATTGAAAATCCTGGAGAGTTTTTTTCTGGAGCCTCACTTACGGACCTGCACGACCCTTTTTTATTTAAAGACATGCAGAAGGCAGTGGAGCGTCTTCAAAAAGCCATGCATGCTCAGGAAAGAATCGTGGTCTATGGCGACTATGATGTAGACGGCCTCAGTGGCGCAGCACTCCTCATTCATACACTACGCATGTTGGGCGCGCTGGTTTCGTATCGCATTCCTCATCGCCGCGAGGATGGCTACGGACTTCATAAAAAATACGTAGAGGAATTGGCTGAGCAAAAAGTATCCGTGCTCATCACCGTGGATCTTGGTATTTCTTGTAAAAATGAAGTAGCGCTCGCGCAGTCACTCGGCATCGATGTCATTATCACAGACCACCACACGATTCCGCAGGAACTGCCCGAGGCATTTGCTACGCTTCATCCAAAACTTGAAAAGAATTATCCATTCAACGAACTCTCCGGCAGTGGAGTAGCCTTTAAACTCGCCTGCGCCTTGCTCAGCACTACCCACAATGAAGATTGGATTCCTTATCTCACTGATCTTGCTAGCCTCGGAACCGTGGCGGACTGTGTTCCACTCACTGGGGAAAACCGCGCTATCGTTAAACTTGGGCTCAGCCAAATGAAAGACACTCGTTGGACTGGTCTCCGCACGATTTTGGAAATGTCTGGAGCCACGGGGAAAGAGCTCACCTCATTCACGATTGGGTTTCAAATTGGCCCACGCCTCAACGCATCGGGACGACTCGAAAGTCCTTACTGGGGACTGCAAGCGCTGCTCGCTGACGAAAAAGATGCGTTCGAAAAATGCAACAAACTTGAGGAGCTAAATCGCCAGCGCCAAGACATGATGAGCGCCATCATTGAGCAGGCAGAGGCCTCCGTGAACTTGGAAGATCCTCTGCTCATTGCAGCCGGACCTTGGTCCAGTGGGGTAGTGGGGCTCGTGGCCGGTCGTCTTCAAGAAAAATATGGAAAACCCACCTTTATTTTGGAAGATCGCGGCGACTCGCTTGTGGGCAGCGCTCGCAGTTTGCCGGGTTTCCACTGTGTGGATGCTCTCAAATCTGCCGCTGCTTTCTTAGAAACCTACGGTGGACACGAACAAGCCGCCGGTTTTCATCTTAAAAAAGAAAATTACGAGGCCTTCAAGGCGGCCTTGCAAGTACACGCCAAAGAAGCCTTTGAAAAGAGACCGCTCGAGCGAAACTTAACCATCGATCTCGCCCTCACGCCTGGTGACCTCAATTTGGAAAACTCTGAAAAAGTAGAAAAATTTGCACCCTTTGGAGTTGGCAACGAAACGCCACTCTTCCTTCTGGAAAATGTAGAAATCTTGAACGTTCGTCCCGTGGGTCGAGAAGCCAAGCACATTAAGTTCGATGGCAGAGCCACGGGTAACGATGGCAAAGTGGGCAACAAACTCTTTGAAGGAATTGGATTTAACTTTGGTCCCCACGAAGCCGCTCTCCAAAATGCTACGAAACTAGTGGTTCACTTGGAAAAGAACGAGTGGATGGATAGAACGAGCCTGCAACTCCGTTTAGTGGACTTCTTCTAAGCTGCTGTCCAGACAATGCCTTGATTTTGGCTTGCAGTAGCTTTAAAGTAAAAGCTTATCTCGACCTCAGGGACTTGATAAAAACAGATAAAGATTGTATAATATACAGAATACCCCTCAATGAATCTGATCAACCGAACTCAAGCCGAAGACCTCCTACGAAATGCAAAAAATGTTCTCATTGCACCCTCTTCTCCAATGGATGGAGACAGCGTGGGGAGCTCACTTGCACTCATGGTGGCGCTTCGAAAAATGGGGAAACAGGCAACCGTAGTTGCTTACGATCCCATGCCTGAGGTGCTTAAATTTTTGCCCTTTGTAAGCCAAATTCAACCAAGCATCGGTCCTTCACGAGACTTCGTGATTTCACTCAGCACCGAAAACGCCGAAGTGGATCATTTGAAGTACGAAGTGGAGCAAGGAAAGATCAACATCATTGTGACTCCAAAGACCGGACATTTCAGCCCAGCGGACTTCAGCTTCCAAAATAAAACGGCAGAATTTGACCTGATTGTGACGGTGGACACCGGAGACCTTGTGCAGCTTGGAAAACTCTACGAAGAACATAAAGATATGTTTGCACGCATTCCGGTGCTCAACATCGACCACCATGCCTCAAATGGAAAATTTGGATCACATAATTATCTTGAATACGGGTTCTCAGCCACCACTCAAATGGTGACGCCTATCTTGCAAACCTTTGAAAAGGAACGTGGAGAAGAGCTCATCGACGAAGATGTGGCAACGCTGCTGCTCGTGGGAATCATTACGGATACCGGAAGTTTCCAACACAGCAACACCACTCCAGAAGCCTTTGAAGTAGCAGCGGACCTTTTGGAACGCGGTGCTCGTCAGCAAGAAATCATCAAACACATCTTCAAAACCAAGAGCCTTGCAACCCTCAAGCTTTGGGGACGTGTGCTTTCTAAGATTCAATACGAACCAGCGCTCAAGCTGGTTTACTCAACCATCACCATGCAAGACCTTGCCGATACAGGTGCTCGTTCAGACGACACAGGAGGTATCATCGATGAACTGATGTCCAACGCACCGGGAGCTGAAGTGGTTATGCTGCTTAAAGAAAAGGAGCCAGGCTTCATTTCAGGAAGTTTCCGTGCACCTGGCCAGATGGCCGACGTGAGTATCATCGCTCAAAGTATGAATGGAGGAGGACATAAAAAAGCCGCTGGATTCCGCATCAAGCAAATGACTATGGAAGAAGCGCTCAGCTACGCGAAGCAAAACATTGCGGCGTACTTGCTACCAAAATTTGGACAGCCAGTGCAGTCAGTACAACCGGCGCAGCAAGCACCCATGCAAGCGGTAGAGTCCATGGAGGACGACGGCATTCGCCTTTTCCCCGGACTTGTGAGTCAACCTCAACGAAGTATCCCAAAACCATCCGAGGGTGGGGAAGATTTGCTCCTGCAAGACTTCCGAAATCGTCAAAATGCAGACCCTATGCGTGAGCAAACTGTACGTTTCTTCCAAGATGCCGACGGACAGCAAAAACAGGAGCCTACCGTTGGGGATGTGCTATCCCAGTTGGGGCAGTAAAGCCTCATCAAAATCGACGTCATTGGTCACCCGGACAATGTCCTCATCTTCCTCGAGCGCATCGCTCATTTTGAGAACTTTTTGTGCGGTGTCCAAATCTGAAATCACTAGATTGTCTTTTGCCTGCCAAATGAGCTCATCTTTCAAAACTTTGAATCCAGCGGCTTCCACTTTTTTACGAACTTCTCCGAGTTGATCCGCTCCTGCAAAGACCTCAAACTGTCCATCCTCCGTTACTGCCAAATCATCCGCTCCCGCGTCAATCAGCATGAGCTCCGCTTCATCCGCTGATTTGCCGGCCGTGTCCACGAGCAAATACGATTTTTTTGCAAACTTCCACATCACGCTTCCCGATGAACCCAAGTTTCCCCCATTCTTTCCCAGAATGGTTCGAATATTCAACAAAGCACGGTTCTTGTTGTCCGTAATCACGTCTATCAAAAATGAGCTTCCTCCAGGTCCAATGGCCTCATAAGTGATTTCCTCAAATACGCTTCCTTCCTTGTCTTCACCAGTTCCTTTTTTAATGGCGCGTTCAATGTTCGCGTTGGGGACATTTGCCGCCTTCGCGCGATCAATAGCCGTGCGCAGGTTCGGATTCATGTTGGGGTCACCTCCATTTTTGGCAGCAACCGCAATCAGGCGGGCATGCACCGTGAAAACTTTTCCACGCTGCGCGTCCACTTTATCCTTCCAGCGCTTGATATTTGCAAAATGACTGTGCCTTGCCATATCCCATTTTTCCCACACCCACAAAAAAACGTCAAGCGCTCCACCTTATTGACAGGTTAGGGGAAAAGGGTCATAATCGTTTAATATCAAAAACAATGTCTCCCTTAGACCCCAAAAAACATGCACCTGAGGAAGAAAAACCCCTTCTAACGAGGGTTTCTGAGCATGTGGAAAATTTACAGTTGAGTGATCTGTTAACCCTGCTCACTCGGTTCCGTACTTTAGCTCTTCTGACTTTACTGAACCTCAGCTGCAGTGGGGAGAGCACTCCTGCGCCCAGCAATGACGAGACTGCACCAGAACCAATATCCTTAGTGAGTGTGGATGACCCTCGTACAGCAGAGGAACTGCATTTGGACTTGGTGAAAGATCATGATGTCCTCAGAAACTCTCGCCAGCCGCTTTTGTGGGGAGTGGACAGCTACGCGAAAGAGCTATCAAAGAATCAAAAAAGACTAGCCGAAGCAAAAGAGAATTTGAAGAAACAAGAAAAAAAGAAACGTCCTAAAAATGATGCCGATGCAAAAAAGTACGATGAAAAAATAGAGCGTTTGCAAGGAGATATAGCGACATATGAAGCACGAATCGCTCGTTTAAAAGCGAGCATTGAGGGTGTAGAAAAGCTCCATCAAGATACGGCATGGATCGCTTTTTTGGAAAAAACAAATTACAAGCAGCTTGTAGAAATCGGAGCGGTACTTCCCATCGACCTTTTAGAGGACGCAGGTTATCTAAACGTAGAAGGTTTGTGGAAGCGAAAGGTAGCCATTGCGAAAGGCAGTCAAAAACCTATCTGTGAAGAAATTCAACGCAATCTTCCCGCTCGACAAAGAGAAAAGCTCTCGTATGAAGGTCTGTACGAACGTATCGATAAATCAGTAGAAGCGCTTCGTCCGAATGCAAAAACTCTTGGATTTACCAGTCCTTATTTGGAATACATCGATGCAGATACGCTCATTTCTATCAGTATTCACGAAATGATGCCTTCGCAATACGATGCCCTGGCTAAAATTCACACCTTGAGAGTGCTGCTCGACGAAGGTTTTGAGCCCGAATACGTGCCAGCTATTTTTGATCCCATGGCTAGCTATGGTCTTTACCAGACCATTGCAAAGACTCATAAAGGAATGGAAAGCGCATACCAACAAAAAGTTTTGTCAGTATCTGGACTGCCAGAGGGACTGCAGAGTATTCAACCTTTTCAAGAGAGTGACTCCGTGGAGGAACAAACCTTGGTTGTGTATCTACTTAGTTTGGAAAATCACCAAAATCTTTATAACTTTATACTTAGAAAAGACCCTAACTTCCGTACCTACTTTGATCGATCCACTGAAGCAGAAAGGCGTGTTTTCTTTTCCGGTTTAGCAGGCTATCTGCACAATCATGGTTTCAACTCAGCTAGCTTACTAAAGATTTTCAATAACCCTGAAAATCCTATTCTCAATCCAAACACCCCTGACGCAACTCTGAAGGATGCCTACGACCGTTTTGTGACGAACAGTGGTGGGGGTAGCAACAAGGCAAGCATCGCATCTAGACACGCCAAAGGTACAGGGGACTTGGTGAGTTATGTGGTTTCTTACGGGATGGTGGATCATCCATTTTACGTACGAGAAGAAGCTAAAACAGGTGAAGTCGTAGCCAGTGCTGAACCAAGCGAGACCACTTCGCCAGAAGTAAAACCTGCTTTGGGTATTACCCGCACCACACTGCTGCCTAAACAAGTAAAAGGCCAGCCCAACTTTGTATTTACCGTTCCAAATTGGCAGTTGGATCGCATGATGAAAGCGCTCTTGGCCAACCCTAGCCTTCTTGAAGAAGTGCGAGCAAACAATGGAGGTGGCCACATCAGTCCCGGAAAGGTTATTTACCTTCCCACTAAACTCATGAAAGCTGAGCTCCAATCAGGACAATTGCTACGTATTGAGGTAAAAGACGCAAAAGATGCTGAAGCAATTCTTTCAAGAATTTTAAAGCCTGCGTACAAAAATCAAAATAATTTTGATACGATATTTGTTTTATCCAATGCTCAAAACTGGAGGACGTGGGACGATATAGATACGGCCATTCGTGTTCCAGAAGCATGGGTAAACGTAGAAAAGCTAACGAACCTGCCTCAAGCAGAACCACAAGAGAAAACTCCGCCTACAACGGTTGAGGCACCTGAAGCTCCTTCAGCCGTACAAACAAGAACCAATGTTGAAGGGCCCTTTGTTGTCGACCTGGTGCCTCACAAGCCTCGCGTGGCACTATTTGCACTCAGCTACCAACCATTGATAGATCGTGCCAAAGCGGATGGAATGGACTTGAGTGACCCTAACAAACGAGCGCTAATTTATGACAATGCGGTGAGAAATTCAGTTCGGGTACCAGCAGTTGGAGAAGGATACCATCTTAAAGATGATGCGATAGATGCACGCATGATGGAAACGGCGTATGAAGTACTTCAAAAATTCGCCGCAGAATTCAAAAAGCGATCGGGTGGATACTCTATAGTAGTAACAGATCTCCTTCGCTCACTTGCTCAGCAAGATGCGATTTCAATCAGTAAAGGAACCCACCCCACTGGTTACTCGTGGGATAATGCGGATGGGCGTTTTTATGACCCTTCAGGTACTGAAATCACTTGGTCAGTTAAAGTAAACGGGCAGTGGCAACGAGGACCCAATGCAGATTTGATTGATAAAACACTGCGTCCATTACTCATCTTGATGCTAGAGGAGTACCAAGCGCAGGGTCTTATGATGGTTTACAATGAAAGTGAACCGGGTGCAAAACTTCGCCATCCGGGTGAAACAAACCCTAAGAGCGGAGGTCACTACCACGTTTCGGTTACAGCTAGCAACCGTGGACCCGTGGGACCCCTTATGCAATAGCCTTCGCAATCACCTGCGCCACACCCGGTTCAAAGGGGCTAGGGATGATTTTTTCTGCTGTAGGATTGGGAACTAGGGCGGCCAGAGCTTCCGCTGCTTTGAGGAACATGGCTTCGGTGAAGCCGCTGATGCGGGCGTCGAGCGCGCCGCGGAAAATACCTGGGAACACCAGCACATTGTTCAGCTGATTGGGCGAATCACTTCGCCCCGTTGCCACCACCGCGGCGCCCGCAGCCTTTGCATCGGCCTCCGTGATTTCAGGATCGGGATTCGCCATGGCAAACACAATGGGTCCGCTCTTCATGCTGCGCACCATGTCCTGCGTTACGAGGCCCGCTTTGGAAACACCAATGAATACATCGGCATTTTTCATCACATCCGCTAGGCTGCCAGCTTCACGGTCTGGATTCGTGCGCAGGGCAATTTCATTTTTAGCACTGTTCATGTTCTCTGTGCGGCCGGTGTAAATGGCGCCAACGGTGTCCACCACAATCAAATGGGTGAACCCGTAAGCCAGCAAAAGTTCTGTAATCGCAATGCCTGCCGCTCCCGCTCCATTGATCACAATCTTGCTATCCTTCCCGCGCCCAGTCACTTTGAGGGCATTGATGAGACCAGCCAAGACAACAATCGCGGTTCCGTGCTGGTCGTCGTGGAATACGGGAATTTTGAGTCGCTCTTTCAGCTTCGCCTCAACTTCAAAACAGCGCGGCGCAGCAATGTCCTCCAAATTAATACCTCCAAACCCTTCCGCCATGGCACACACAATATTCACAATTTCATCCACATTCTGAGTGCTCAGCACAATGGGGTAGGCATCCAATCCACCAAATTCTTTAAAGAGCAGCGCCTTTCCTTCCATCACTGGATAAGCGGCAGCAGGGCCTACGTTTCCAAGGCCTAGTACTGCGCTTCCATCGCTCACCACAGCCACGGTGTTTCCTTTGGGTGTGAGCTCGTACATGAGCGAAGGATCCTGGGCTAGCGCCAAAGAAACCGCCGCTACACCAGGAGTGTAAGCGGTGCAAAGTTCTTGCTTGCTGGTCACCTTCACTTTGGAAGCCACAGCTAATTTCCCCTTATTTTGGCGGTGGAGATCAAGGGCGGCTTGGTCAAATTGGCTCATTGAGGGCGAGAAGGAATCAAATCATTAGGAATCGTCGTGGGTCCAACTGAAGTAGCCCCGTCATCTTCTATAACTTCTTCGCCATCGGTATCTGTTTCATGAGTGCTATCAGTGTCGTCGATATCGTAAAGATCGCTATAGTCGCTTTCTGTGCCAGAATCTTCTTGACCAGAGCATCCCGCAAGCAGGAGAGCCGCCAAGCTAAGAGTGAGAAAGGTTTTCATGCGTTGAGGTTAAAAGGAAGAGGTCTCGCCTTCCTTAAGGTCAAGGATGACGTCAAAAGATCGCTCGTATTTTATCGTGACATTGGCGCTTGGGGAATAGAAATAATCCACAGGTCCCGTTCCCACTCCAATGGTATCTGTTTCAATCAGTTCCCAATCACTGAGTAGTTCCATCATGTCTGCTCCCACACCATCCACTTGAATGGCCTCGCGCAGCTCGGCCACCGTTTCCTCAATAGTCAAATCAGAAGTGGTGGATGTGTCGTACTCCACGCTGGCCACCATAGCCTCGAAGAACCATTCCAAATACTTTGAGTAATCCCCATTTCCACGCATGGCCACGAGGTGCAGAACACTCTTATTTTCTAAATACATGTACCATTCGCGGTAGTACACATCTGTGTTGTGATAAACCACCAAGGTGTCGTTGCCCGCTATCTCCATTCGACTCACTTGCCAGTCAATATTGGAAGCTATGCTACCAAACAAAGTATCCGCACTTTCTCCATCGGTATTTGCGTAACGAGTCATGAGCAAAGTTGCTCCGTTGTCGTAAGGAGTAAGCAAGCTCACTTGATCGTTCTCGCGGTCGAGCAAGAAAACCGTTCCCACACCATCTTGTTTGTAACCCCACGAGAAGGGAATCTTCATGCTGATATTCACAGTGGGGAACTCTTTACGCAGCCAGTTGGTCGCTTCATCAAAAGCGTGATTTTCACTTTGAGTGACTTGCAGTCGATAAACCATTTCTGCCAAATTCGCGCGAGTCAACGCCTCTTCACCATGCCACTTTCCATCGGTTTGGGGCGGCTCAACGTTCCATGTTTTTGCATACGATGCGTAGCCACTGAACCAGTCGCTCGTGCTTACGTCCACGAAAGGCATGCTCGAAGGCGTGCTCACAGAAATCTCTGCGGCCGCTAAGGTCATTTTCATAGCTTCAGCACGTGTCACCGTTTGCTCAGGTTTAAACGTACCGTCGTTGTATCCTTGCACAATGCCTAAGTTCACAGCTGTGCCCACATAGTTAAAAAACCAGTCGTCTTCTTGCACATCACTAAACAGTAGTCCTGAGCTGCTTTCATTCACGCTCACCCCAGCACCCATCAAAATAATCTTTAGCGCCTCCGCACGGTTCACATTATTGCCGGGCTTAAAAGTCCCATCGCTGTATCCTTCAATCACTCCTTGATCCACCAAACTAGTGATAGCGGCGTAGTGAGTGTGCGTAGTGCTTACATCCGAAAAAGCGGCGGAAGCTGAGCTAATAACAACAAAACTAAGAATGAGGGTGGCGAGGAGTTTTTTCATGCCAAAAGTTTAGCCTTTCTTCCAGTGGCAGTCCATAAATTCTCTAGAAAGAAATCTCCCCAGGGCTGTAGGTATCGAGGTTTTCTTTTCCGATGAGTTTCACCACCTCTTGTACGACTTTATCCATGGGGACTGCTTTTTGTTGTCCTTTAGACATGTCGCGCACGATGATTACTTTTTCACGAACCTCAGTGGCTCCCAAAATGAGACAGTAAGGAACTTGGAATTTGTCGGCTAGGCGGAGCTGAGCTTTCATACTCCCTTTTCCAAGCGCTCCCACGGTTCGAACACCGGCTTCGCGGAGCTCATCGATAAGGAGAAGACATTTCTTCTTCGCTTCGTCTCCAAGCTGAGCCACAAAGATGTGGACTTCATCCTTAGAAGGCACTTTAACACTTGCCGCCTTCATGTGCATGATGAGGCGTTCCATTCCAATGGCGAACCCTACTGCGGGCGTAGGTTCTCCACCCATTTGTTCCACGAGTCCGTCGTAACGCCCTCCTCCTCCAACAGCATTTTGCCCGTGAGTTTCTTTGTCCCAGAATTCAAACACCGTTTGGGTGTAGTAATCCAGTCCACGAACGAGTTTGTCGTTTTCAGTGTACTCAATGCCAATCTCAGTCAAAAATTCTTTCACGTTGTTGTGGAAAGCGGTGTCTTCTTCACTGCGATACTGTTCAAACTTAGGAGCGAGTTGAGCCAAAATCACACAGTCTTCAACCTTACAGTCGAGCAGGCGAAGCGGGTTGGTGGTGAGACGCTTTTGGCAGTCTTCACACAGGTTACGCTCCTTACCGGTGTAGTAATTCACGAGAGCTTCTTTGTATTTAGCGCGGCTCTTTTGAGATCCAATGTTGTTGAGCTGAAGGCTGAAACGATCTTCTACCCCAAGGTCTTTGAAGATCTTCCACGCAAGGAAGATACACTGCACATCCAGAGCAGGATCGCTTTCTCCAATCACCTCCACTCCAATTTGCCAGAACATACGGTAACGACCTTTTTGAGGACGGTCGTAACGGAAGTGAGGCTCGATGTAGTAGAGTTCAACGGGTTGTGGCCATTCTTTCATTCCATGTTGGATGTACGATCGTACCGCACCGGCCGTTCCCTCAGGTTTCAACGTGAGGCTGCGTCCACTGCGGTCTGTAAAGGTGTACATTTCTTTAGACACAATATCCGTGTCTTCTCCAATGGAGCGGTCAAACACCTCTGTGTACTCCAGGATAGGAGTGGTGATACGGCGGAATCCGGCCTGACGGCATCGGTGACGAACCACTTTCTTAATGAACGTGAAATACTCATGATCTTTCGGCAAAATATCATGAATACCCTGGGGAGTTTGCAGCTTCTGCATCTTGCCTCCCTGGTCATTTGAAGTGTTTTCGTCCGACATAAAAAGGATAAAGGTGAAAGAGATTACCTTTAACTCTACCAGAATTTCAGGTTAAGGCAAGAATTTTCTAAAACTGCCACCCAGAAAAGAGGTTAGGTTGTGGAGGAGTTGGAGTCCTTCCGGGGACGCGAATCTCATGGCGTACAGGCTTCCTGGAAGGAATATTAGGCACTCTTCGAATCCGTCTGCCAATGTCTCTTATAGTTCCATCAAAAGGAGGCACATCTTCACTGTCTTCTATATCCTCAGGCACATGAGGGACAGGCTCTCTATTGCCCATTTGTAGGGGCGGACGATCTGAAGGAGGCATTCTGCGTCGTCTGTTGGGGATTCCAAAAGGCGCACCTGGATGTGGAGGAATATCTTCGTCTTCTTCATCTCTCGGCTTCCTTCTGATAATAGTATCATTAATAGGACCATCTTGTGGCCGCTCGTCGATATCTGGATCCCAATCAGGCCATCCTGGCATATTAGTAGTTCATAAAATAAGCAGCTGCAGCTATCATCGCGGCATTGTCCGTACAATAGCTCATGCGCTTAGGGTAGCGGAAAACAGGCGGATTGGCCAGCTTAGAAAGTTCTTCTTCAATGCGTGCACGCAGTGCTTTGTTTGCAGATACACCCCCCGTAAGGTGCACTTCCTTTACCGTCCTATCTTCAAGCGCACGCATAAGCTTCATTACCAAGGCTTCCACAGCTGACTTTTGAAAGCTGGCCGCAGTGTCGTTGATGAAAGCTTCATCGTCCATTTTGTCCTTATTTTCTTGTAGGTGATACAAAATCGCGGTCTTGAGTCCCGAGAAACTGAAGTTATTTTCTTTTGGGATCCCAATGGGGAACTTGAAACGAGGGGTTCCGAGCTGAGAGCGTTTTTCAATCACTGGACCGCCCGGGTAGCCAAGGCCTAGGAGGCGCGCCACTTTGTCGTAGGCTTCTCCTGCCGCGTCATCGATGGTTTCTGCCAGCAGCTCAAAATCTCCAGGCCCTTTCACCAGCACGAGCTCGTTGTGTCCGCCAGAAACGGTGAGTGTCATGATTGGATATTCCGGCAAAGTTTCGGTATCAAGCCAAGTTGAGTACATATGCCCATGAATATGGTTCACCTCAATGAGAGGCTTGTCCTTGGCAAAGGCCAGGGCGCTGGCCGTGGTTCGTCCCACCACCAAAGAACCTACAAGTCCTGGCAGTTTGGTTACGGCAACCGCATCAATGTCATCCCAGGTCACATTGGCTTCCTTCATCGCTTGGTTGAGTACGGGCATCATCACGCGGATGTGCTCACGGGCAGCCACTTCAGGAACCACTCCGCCGGTCTCGGTGTGTTTAGCGATTTGTGAGGCGATGATATTTGAAAGCACTTCACGACCATCGCGTACTACTGCAACAGAGGTTTCGTCACAAGAGGTTTCTATAGAGAGCAAGAGCATAAACTTGAACTTAAGCGTCGAAAGGTTAACATAAAGTATTATTATTTCATAACCCTTACTACATGGTAGTACGTCAAATGATAAAAGGGGCTCTGCATGCAGCTGGAGAGCTAGTCGATGATTTAGATAGGACCGCACTGGCCTACGAGGGTTTTAAATTGGCGCCATCCATTACAGGGGCTCGCAAAAAAGCAGCTGATTTTTTTCATAGAGCCATTGAGCCGCTCATGGGGGGGTGAGCAGGAAGCAAAGTAAGTCACCACGCGTTCCACTGAGCGAGCCATTTGAGTGACGCTAAAATAAAGCCCAAATTGATGGAGCTTAATGGTGATGTCTGAGTCGATTTTTTGTGAGACTAAAATCGCGAGCACCTTTAAATACTCTTCTTCATTCGCAAAAATATCTGCCTCAAAATAAAAGACCCTCATGCGAAGGTCTTTTATTGAATCAATTCCAGAATGCGTCCCATACGCGAGCTCCTTCAGTGAGCCCTGCAATAATGTCGTCGGTACGTCCCGTTTTTTCTAAGGCTTTAAACAAAGCAGCTGCATGCTCGTCGTCGTGCACTGAGTGTGAGTAAAGGTGCCACAGCGCATCGCTCGGCACATACGCCTCAGCCTTGAACTCTGGGTAGAGCTTCTCAAAAGCTTTTAGAAATAAAGTGTAGTCACCTTCGCTTCGTGACACTCGCCATTCCCAGTAGGCGAGCGCGGCATAGGCTTTTACAGGATTCTTTAGCAATCCCAGGTAGCTCTCATAGAAGGCTTTTACTTTTGTGGAAACTTTTCCAAGGGCTTCCAGACTTCCCAGCGATTCAGCCCATGCTGGGTAGTTCACGCCCAATTTTTTGATGAACTGCGTTCTGCTTGTTTCGTGGATGAAGTTACCGTACTCAGTTCCAGCGGTACCTAGCTCTTCAGCCAAGTTCTCTGCGAGAGTTTTTACGAGCGGATGATCTTTGCCATAGCCAGCACTCGCAAGGGTTTCGAGTAGCTTGGCCAGATAATCATTGAAGAAAAAAGAAAGTTGATAGCGGTCAAGCATTTGTTCCGCCAGTTCTTCACGCGAAGCTTCATTGCTATCTACTTTGTTGAAGAAGGCAGGTTTGCCTTGCGTGGTGAGACGATTTTCTTCGTCATCGAGCCACTTTTCACGAACCGCTTCGGCACGATTTTGTTTCAAGTGAAGGGAGGCGAGTGCTTCGGTAGCTTCCGGCACGCCCGCTTCAGCAGCGAGCATCAAGTGAACTTCACCGTCGCAGGGTTGTTTGTTAGAGAGGAGTGCCAGACCCATTCCATAATGGCCTGTGGGGTCGCCAGCCAGCACTTGCTCTCGGTAGAGAGTAAGGGATTCCATAAACTAAAATGTTAAATATTACTGACAAGCGCTTGTAACTTGTAATTATACACATTTTATGGGATATTCAAGCAGGTACTGTCAGTAATTATTAACAACATGCGCGATCAACTTAAACAGCTCGGATTTTCGGAAAAAGAAATAGAAGTGTATTTAGCCCTTCTTGAATTTGGCTCGCAGCCCGCCTCCGTAATCGCTAAAAAAACAGGCATTCCCAGGCCAACGGTTTTATTCTTGTTCGAAAACTTATTGCAGCGTGGCTACATTCGAAAAACACAAAAGGGAAAGGCACGTTTTTTTTATGCCGACCCCGAGGATTTATACAAGGCCAAGATGGAAGAAATGGAGCAAGTGAAGCAAGCACTGGAAAACACACTACCCCTACTCAACGAATACAAAAGTCCTTTCAGCTCGCCTCCTCGTATCAACTTTTTTGAAGGAATTGAGGGCTGTCGAAACGCCTACTTGATGCTACTAAAAAGCCGCACGGAAGTCTGTGAATTCGCGGCACACACGGACCTTAATAAAATGGGCGAAAATTTTATGGAAAACTTTGTCGCCGAAAGAGCGCGTCGAAAGATTTTCATGAAGGCCATTTCGCAGGACACCCCCGTGCATCGCTTTTATCAAAAACTCGATAAAAAGCAGCAAAGAAAACTCAAAATGTTTCCCTTGGCGAAGGGCGATTTATTTTCGTCCATTGATATTTTTGAAGACAAGGTTTTACTGCTCAACCTGTACCACGATTGTTTTGCGATTCTTATTGAAAGCAGACAAGTGGCGGACACACTCAAGACCATCCACAGTTTGATTTGGGAAGAACTTTAAACGTATCATGTTTGCATGCACGCCACTGCCATACAAATTGTGAAGACGCTTCAAAAGGCCGGATACCAGGCTTACTTTGCAGGTGGCTGCGTGCGCGACATGCTGCTGAAAAAGGAGCCGAAGGATTACGACATAGCTACCAGCGCACGCCCCGAAGAAATTGAAAAATTGTTTGCTGAAACCTACGCGGTGGGGAAGAGTTTTGGAGTGATCAACGTGTTGGAAGACAGCCATAACTTTGAAGTGGCCACCTTCCGCAGTGACAGCGGTACTAGCGATGGCCGCCGCCCCGATGCGGTGACCTTCACGCACGCGGAAGAAGATGCCAAGCGTCGGGATTTCACTATCAATGGACTTTTCTTTGATCCCATCACTAAAGAGGTGCTTGACTTTGTCGGCGGCCAAGACGACATCAGCAACCGGCTGATCCGTTTTATTGGCGAACCGCACGAGCGCATTTTAGAAGATCACCTGCGCATTCTCCGCGCGATTCGTTTTAAGAACACTCTGAACTTTGGCTATCATCCCGACACCTACAAAGCGATCAAAAAGCACGCACAGCTCGCGGACAAAGTGAGTTGGGAGCGCGTGCGCGACGAGCTGAATAAAGTCATCATGGCCAAAG
>CAZUWE010000019.1:0-19544 GCA_964624175.1 uncultured Candidatus Peribacteria bacterium
CCCCCGACCCTCTCGGTGTAAACGAGATGCTCTAGCCAACTGAGCTAAGCGCCCTTATTAGGGTGTGCACGGATTGTAATGAGAGTTGCCCCTCGCGTCAATCACAGTGGTGCGCAGGAGAGGACTTGAACCTCCAATCCCTTGCGGGAGCTACCACCTCAAGGTAGTGCGTCTGCCAATTTCGCCACCTGCGCATGAGTGCCCACGCATTTTAGCGCATCTTGCGGAGAGCACAAGTTCTTTTGTATGATGAATCCATCCAGCGCTAGAAAATATGGTTGATCAACTTTACTTCCTCCAACACTTGGGGATTGCCCTTCTGCTTGGGAGTCTCATCGGTTTGGAGCGCGAGCGTGATCGCCATAAGGCTGATACGCATGAGTTTGGAGGCATTCGCACCCTTTCTCTTATTAGTGTGCTGGGCTTCCTGGTTTTTAGCCTCTTTGCAGATACGGTGCTATTTCCTGTCGTGACAGGGGGGTTTTTGCTGCTGCTCATTGCTTCGTACATCATGTCGGCGTATCTAGATAGAAAAACGGGTGCAACCACGGAACTCGCTGGCGTTTTTACCTACTTTATTGGAGTGCTCATGGGAATGGAGGACACACTCATTGCTACGGTGATAACCCTGGTGGTGGTGCTGCTCCTCTACTTTAAGGAGGCACTGCATGCGTTTGCCCACCGGGTTGAAAAAGAAGAGCTCTACGACACGATTAAGTTCATTGCCATTGTGTTTGTAGTTTTGCCGCTGCTGCCCGATCAAACTTTTGGTCCTTTGAACGTGCTCAACCCCTACGAGATTTGGCTCATGATTGTGCTGGTTTCTACTATTTCCTTTGCGAGTTACATCGCCATTAAGGTGGTGGGGCCACGGCGCGGCATTGGGGTAGGGGGGTTCCTAGGGGGACTCATCTCTTCAACCGCGGTTTCGCTCAGTTTTTCAGGTTTGAGCAAGAAAAGCGCTAAAATCATCAATCCTTTCGTTTTTGGGATTCTAGTGGCCTCGTCCGCTATGTTTTTCCGCGTACTAGTGACGGTTTCGGTCATTCACTCGGATCTTTTACCCCTTATTTCGCTTCCCTTGGCTTTAATGGGCCTGACTGGACTTGCCTGCGCAGGGTACTACTGGTTCCAGCGCGACAATGAGGCTCTCAAGTTTACTGCCAAAGATTTAAACCTTAAAAGCCCTTTCCAACTCTGGCCTGCTATTCAATTTGGTCTAATCTTTGCAGCGCTCATTTTCATTTCAAAATTTGCTGCGGATTATTTCGGAGATGAAGGAGTTTATGTAACTGCTTTTTTCTCGGGTATCTTTGATGTTGATGCCATCACCATTTCCATGACCAACTTGCATCGAACGGGTCAAATTGAATCTATTTCCGCAGCCACGGCGATTGTAATCGCTACGCTCACCAACACCCTTTCTAAGGGCTTTATAGTGCTCTTTTTTGGCGCACGAGCGGTGGGGTGGCGTGTTATGCTCGCTTTAGTGCTTATGATTACGGTAGGATTGGGATCCTTGTTCTTATTTATACCAGAATATTATGGTGTTGTTGCAATCTAGCATGGTTCCTCTGGGTAGCGCTCTGCCCTCCTTTAACTTAAAAGGAGTCGATGAGAACATGCATTCTCCCGAAAAATATGCTGATAAAGCGGCTTTAGTAGTGATTTTTATGTGTAACCACTGTCCCTACGTCCAAAAGATTTGGGATGACCTGGTGGCACTTGAAAAACGAATGCCCGACTCAGTTCAGTTTTTAGGTATCAATTCGAACGCTAACCCCAATTATCCTGAGGATTCTTTCGAGAAAATGAAGGAATACGTCGAAGCTAAGGGCCAGGAGTTCCCTTATTTGTACGATGCCGATCAAACAGCTGCCAAGGCTTTTGATGCCCAGTGCACACCTGATATTTTTGTATACGGTAAAGGGCGAACTTTGGAGTACCGCGGGTCATTTGCTGAGCTTGAAAATGCAGTAAATGCCATTTTAGAAGGAAAAAAACCTGCTGAGCAGCAGGTTCATTCCATGGGATGTTCAATTAAGTGGGCGGCCTAAGCCTTCGTGAGCTTCGCGAGGGTGTATTTGTCACGTCCAACACGTGAGAACTGGTTCTTGTTTTTGAGATTGAGATAGATCGTGATGGTCTTCACATGGCGTTGATCGAGCACTGCCTTGGTGATTTCTTCGCGGCTGCGAGCGATTCCATCCGAGAGGATTTCGCTGATCACATCAGCCACGGTTCCGGTCTTATAACCCCAATCTTTAAGGGCGTAGATTCCACGTCCAATGAGGATGAAGTTGTCGTTTCGGATGAGTTCGTTGTGAACCGCTTGCACGTTCACACGCTTGGTGTCGAACTTACCGCTGCGAATGAGCTCAGCAATTTTCTCGAAGTGAAGAGGTTTCTTTTCTCGGTGGAAGATGAAGAAGATTTTATCTCGAAGCGTGCGAGGATGAATGTGACGCCAGCTGTAGAGCCCAACGCCATTTTCAGTAAACTTGCAGTCCTTAGACGTGCGAAGAATGTTGGTGATGGTGTTTTCGGGGAGGGGTGATTTGAGCCCTTCGTTTACCTTTTCAGCGAGTTTGTCGATAGGGAGCACATGCTTAGCCTTTTGAAGCGTCTTGGTTGCGCTATTCGCTACTTTTTTGATGGTGTCTTCGTTGAAGGTCGCTAAGCGCCAATAAGGATGATACTTTAGTGTGTTTGATTCAAAGTGAATCTCTGAATCGAGGCTCAGAGCGAGGTGAAGGTCTTGGAGCTCTTGTTCAGTCACATTAGGGAGAATTCGCATGAGAAGTTCCTTGAAGTAGCTGTCACGGGCAATACCTCCTTCTTTGTCTAGGAGAGCCTTTGCAAATTCGGTGAGAATTTTAATGTTGGTATTTTGTGCGTTTCTTTCAAGCTTTCGGAGGGCGGTCTTTTCAATTTGTCGTACACGTTCACGAGTGACTCCAAAATGTTCTCCAATCTCTTCCAGGGTCAATCGCTTCTTAGTGTCCAGGGCAAAGCGGTTCTTAATGATGTACTTTTCCTTATCGGAGAGAACGATGAGGAGATTTTGAACAAGTTCATGCAATTTGATCTGTTGCGGTGTGAGCTTGCTGTCGAACGTGAAGTTAGTCGTGTTAACCATTTTGACAGTTATTAGAGGATTGACGGCTTGAAAGGTGTTTTATTTGAATTTTAACACCAGGAGTATCAAATAAAATACTCTATTTGTAAATAGGTGCACGGTAAATTTGTGTTGTCAGTTTTATTGACAATTAGACAAAATTTGTTTTTGAACTCTTATTTTTTAAGGTACAAAAGATCTTCTTTCGTGAGAGTTTTACTTTCAACTATTTGTGCGTACTCGAAAGCTAATTTAAAAATCGCTTTTTGTGTGTCGGCGATGGATTGATTCTGAATAATAACTCCTACTTTGTCAGCGTGAGAGATAATGGCTACTTTGTCATCATAGATGTTAATCTCATTTTCAAAAGGAAACTTTTCTTTAGGCACAAGGTAAACTTCACGCAGTTCCTCTTTTCCCATTTTTTTATGCCTTAGACCTGATTTGTTGTAGGTAAAAATCCCTCTTAACCAGATTTTCTTTTCAATTTTCTTTTTTAAGTAAGAAGGAAAGTAGTCAGAAAGTACTGTTCCTACAGCAATTTCAACATCACACCAACAGAGTAACTCCTCGGTGGTCGTCAAAGTGTCCTCCATGATTTCAATTAAACCTTTTTCACCATGAAAAACAGACATTTGGGGCTCTATTCCAAATTTGTTCTTAATATTGATTAACTCTGGTAATACCGTTTCTAGTCTTTCTATCTTTGTTTTTTCTGTTTGTAGTAGGATTTTAGGATCAACCGCTTGATAATGGGTAACTTTATTACGGGTAATAGTGGTAATAAGACCCTTTTTTATTAAATTCTCAAGCAGAACGTAGGTGGTTGGTCTTTTTACATTGGCTTTTCTTGATATGATCCCTGGGACTGATTCATTCAACTCTAATACCGCTAGGTAGATTTTAGCCTCCTTATCCGTTAGCCCTAGGTCAATTAAGATACGGCCTAAATCCATGTTTAGATTAAGATTAGAATTATTATATATTAAGGAGGACTTGGTTGACAATTGGAAAAAATATACTAATATTGCTCTATAAACCTGTATGCCAGAAAACGTAAATATAGTGCTCGGGAACGAGTTTGTGACTCATAAGGGAGTTCACTATGTTGCTAAAGTTGGATGTGGTGATGATGGTGAAGTTTCTTTTGACGACGATAGCTCGGTTCCTCCTGCTCAATGTGATCCTGCCCCTCCTAGAGTGGCGAAACGACCTGAAGAAATCGTATATATTAACAGGCAGACTTCGGCGGTAGAACTCGGACTTAAGGCTGCAGAAGTAGAGGTAAGAAAAAGAGTACTGGCTCGATTTGCTGGAAGGCCTGAACTTGGCGTTATAGGGGTTATTACGGCAGATCAGTTTGCATTAGCAGATTTAGCTAAAGGTAGGCCTTTACATCAGCAGTTCAATGCGCGTTTCAAAAAAGCAAGTGGAGGGAAAAATATTGATGACTGCGGAGACTTGGTAGAAGACATTTCTCGAGTTGTAAAAGAGGTTCTGTCAGCAGTTCGCTTGTTTGTTCAATTGGACCACTCCGATAATGTTAAGAATTTCATCACCGAAGAGGCATATGCTGAAATCTTAACTTCGTTTGCTGAAGCGCAGTCTCATACTGCTTTTAAGGAAGCATTAATAAGTCTTAACTTGCTGTCTGTTGGTATCAACCTATCCCAAGTTCTCCCTCAAGTTTCTAAACCTTTTGAGGAATCTTTATCTCATGGCTGTTTTGGTTTACAGAATGTAGGTGTACTTTTTGAAAGAATCATTAGGGATCATCTGACCCGAATGGCTATTGCATGTCAGTGGGATGATGCTGTTAACAATCGTACCGATGGTAAGCCTTTTTATCAGCCTGAACCAGGCGAACTGCCTAGAAATGCTGTCAATTTTGGACGTTTTGGAGAAAAACCAGTGGTGGCGTGTTTAGGTGTTGTTGCTGGAGTTCCCACTCTAATTGCTCATCAGTCTTCTGGATCTGTACAAATGTTTATGGAGGAAGATAAGAACAAAAAACGAGTGGATAGAAAGGTTATCTTAGGTGGACTGGATTTTTATGAACAAGTGGTTGCCTTTGAACAAGAGATCCCCGCTACTAAAGGCTATGCTGCTATGAGCATGCCTGATCCGGTAGTCCCTGAACTAATAATGACTTCGACCAGTGCTGAACATGTATTTCAGCTGGGAAAGTAAGTTTTAACTACTAGTTACCTGAAAACAGAATTCGAAGATAGCTTTTTGTGTTTCTGCAACATTTCTGTTTTGAATGATAACACCAATTTCATCTTGGTGTGAAATAATTGCTACTTTATCATCGTAGATATTGATTTCATTCGCGAAATTAAATTTACCCTTTGGAAGAAAATGTACTTCTCGAAGCTGTTCTTTGCTTCGGCTTTTCAATGCGATTCCGATTTTATCTCTAGTAAATAAACATTTTGACCGAATTCTTCTCTTAACTTTTTTACGCAGGTAACTTGGGTGATACTCCTTCAAAATGGTATTCACTGCTAGTTCTGTATTGGACCAGCAGAATATTTCTCCATTCGCGGTTAAAGTATCCTCCATTATTTGTATAAGCCCCTCTCTACCTCTAAAAACAGACATTTGAGGCGTATGCTGGAAGTCTTTGTGGAGCATGTTCAACTCAGGGAGTGCTTTCTCAAGTTCACTGAGTTGTTTTTCTGCATTTTTATAATATTCTTTTTGTTTTTGAATTAAGAATTCTGGTTTGGTGGCTTGAAAATATAAGTGACTGGAGCGTTTGATGTGGCTGACTAGTCCTTTCTTTTCTAATTGTTCTAAAACAAGATAAGTAGTGGGTCTTTTTATCTGTGAGAGTCTAGATATGGAATAGGCAACGCTTCTTTTAATTCAAGCAATGTTAAATAAACTCGAGATTCCTTTTCATTGAATCCAATGTCCTGCAGAACTTTTTCGAGCTCAGCTTTTTCCATAGAGAAGATTATATATCCAGTTGATACCCCAAACAAGGAATGGTGCGGATGAGAGGTTTTTTTGAGAGGGGATGGATTTTTTTCCGGAGACGAGAGACGTAAACGTCGATGGTGTTTTGAGCAACATAGTCACGGCGGTCCCATACGTAGTCGATGATGAAATCGCGACTGATGATGCGATTGCAATTGAGAAGAAAAAGCTCAAGTAGAAAAAACTCTTTTCTTGATAGGTCTATTTGGTGGCCTTCGAGCACAACACGGCGAGACATGCGGTCCAGCAGAAGAGGCCCCACCTGCATCTCCCGCTTGGGAGTGCTTTTTTGCAGAATCTCTTGAATGATGAGAGGCATCTGCGAAAGAGCGGTTGAAGGATCTAGGAATATACACTGACGAAGTAGTTTATCGTAAGGATTTTTTTGAAAGTATCTACGCTCGCCAGGGTGAAAGAAAATCAGTGGAGTTCGAGGGGATATCTCTTTTAGAAATTCATAAACAAAATTCCACTGATCTTTCACGAGCGGGTGAGGAAACACGAGACCATCCGCTTCAATGGGAGGATGATGGGCAAGGCTAAAAGGTGATACGATGAGCGAAGAAAAATTGTGACGCTTCAGCGCAAAACTAAGCGTGGAACCTTGTAAAATATTGGGAGTAATGATGAGTGTATGCATACGTGTGGGAGTGAGGACCCTAATCGTAAAATGCACTTGTGCGGCGCCAAAATGGCAGTGGCGCTGCTCTCGAGGAAAAATGAGTTGTTGTAAAAACTACAACACGTGAAAAGATGAGGCTTGTCATCTGCTGCTGACAACAGTAAGTGCTTTACATAAAAATGACCTATTGCTTATGCTGGAGCCACTTATCGCACTGCCATGTTCGATGAAAACCTCACCATTTTAGGGCTTTCAAAGAAAGAAGCTTTGCTCTACACGCTTCTGCTGCGAAACGGGCCTGCACCCGCAAGTTCACTCGCTAAGCGTTTGCAAATAAAAAGAGTTTCGGCTTATCCGTTGCTCGAATCTTTAGAAGCGAAAGGGCTCGTCACTTTTGAGGAAACCAAGCTTGGTCGGAAGTATTTTCCACACGACCCAGAATGCCTACTCGATTCCCTTGAACAGCAAAATGCGGAGCTTAAATACCGTATGGAGCTTGCTAAAAAGTGCATCCAGCAATTTCATGAAATGTCCATATGGACTTAAAGCTCAGGGGCAGGTGCTTCAACAACCACTTCTTGTTTTAGGAAAGGATGAAAGAAGCTAGTCTTCCAGGAGTGCAGGTAAAATTTCCCTTTTCCTTTTTTTAAACGTTGCCAGTTGTTGTTGAAGGTTTTATCTCCATACTCTCTATCCAAAATGAGTGGATGGCCGATCATGGCGAGGTGTTTACGAATTTGGTGTTTACGTCCCGTTTCAATGCGTACTTCCAAAAGGGAAGAGTTCCCAATCATTTTAACGACTTTGTAGTGCGTCACGGCAGGTACTTTTTTTGCCACGCTGCGAGCTTCCAGCGAGAATTTAATGGTTCCCTCACGTTGTTTAGGAACCCACTTTACGTAGGCGAGGTAGGTTTTTTCGGTGCGAGGATCTTGAAAAATGGCTTCGAGCTTATCCCGGTCACGAGGATGTTTCCCTAGTAGCAAAACCCCCGAGGTGTCCTGGTCCAGACGATTCAACAAGTAAGGCTTGTAGTCTTTGCCTTCGCGCTCAGCCCACTCTCGGATTTGTCCCTGAAGGGTTTTGTAATCGGGGATATGAGGAGCGGGAACCGAAACGAGCCCCGCAGGCTTATTAACGGCTAGCAGGTACTCGTCTTCGTAGATTACGTCGATGGGAATTTTATAGACCACTCATGTCAAAGTACTCGTGGAGATCTTCTCCGTCAAATACTATGGTGATTTCGGTTCCGGCAGGAGCATTCGCTGCTGCGGTTGCACGAATCTGTTGTTCAATTCGAGGATCGTCACAGGTTCCACCAGAAGTGATGCTTCCACTGAGGCTAATCAACATGGTTGAGCCGCTGTAGCTGACTGAGTTGGTGGTGAGGTTCGATTGATAAAGTGCATTGTAGAGGCCTGACTCTCCGTAATCTGATCCTTCAATGGCAAAGAGAGCATCGAGTGCATCTGAAACTTTTGAGGCTGTTTGGGCGGTCTGCATAGGATCGTCTTCTGGTTCCACTTCAACCAAAACTACTGAGTCTCCGCAGCCAATTAGTTGTCCATTGGCCCCGTTGTCCTCTATGGCCACCAGAGCCACTTGAAGCGTGTTGCTGGTTTCTTCAGCTGGACTTTCCTCTAAAGGTCTATCATCAATAACAGGGTTTGGAGTCACCGTATTACAGGCGCTCAAAAGAGTAAACAAAACTAGTGTTGAAAGGGTTGATTTCATAAGTAAGATTAGTTGTCGAGAAGTAAGACGCTTTTTTTAAAGCTTACTTACGACTTTTTTTCTTTGAAGACTTTTTGCTCACAGGAGCAGGTACGGCGCAAGATCCGTCACAGTTCTCACCGCCACAGTCTTCACAAGCAGAGGACTCGTCGCAGTCGCAGCTGCATTCGTCGCTGGATCCACGGGCTACCATCCATTTGAGTCCACTCACGATAAGAATACTAGGCCATAAGTAACCCCATGTTTCTGGAGGTACGAGGTCGAATTTTTGAAGTAAGGCAACGGCTCCAATTACAAAAGCTACAAGTCCAAGCCAAAGTTGGCTATCTCGGTTGGTTTGAAAACACATATTCGGCGTGGTTAGGAGTATATGTAATCTTATTGTGCTCGGAAAAAAAGTTTTTGCAAGCGCGTGACCTTGCCAAGATTTTGTGATATACTATTAGTAATTAAAATAATTTTTAACCTTTCTCGCCCATGGCAGACGCAAACCAAAATCAAAACGCCCAACAACAGCTTCAGGTGAAAGTACCTGACGATGTTCAAAAGGGTTGCTACTCAAATGCAGTATCCGTAAACGTGAACTCTAACGAAGTGGTTCTTGATTTTGGATACTTGCTCCCAAACACTCCTGCCCCAATCATCGAGGTGGTGAGCCGCGTGAATATGAATCAACGAACGGCTGAATCTTTCCTCAATGTGCTTGCAGGTGCTATGGATGACTTCAAGAAGAAGCAAGCGGCTCAAGCTCAACAACCTGCACCAGCGGCTCCTCAAGCAGCGCCAGCGCCAATGCCTCAAATGGCTCCACAACAGCCTATGGGACCCGCGCCAATGGGACCTATGCCTGAGCAACCAATGCCTCCATACCCAACCAACGCGTAATAGCAACAAATTGAAAGACCTCTCTAGACGGGAGGTCTTTTTTTGTGCATCCTGGATTCATGCGCGCAGTGATACAACGAGTTTTGGATGCAAAAGTAACCGTCGACCGAGAGGTAGTTGGGCAAATTGATGGCGGATTGTTGGTTTACTTGGGAGTGGAGAAAGGGGATACCAATGATGACATGATCTGGACCGCTGAAAAAATTTTGAAAATGAGGATTTTCCCAGACTCGGAAGAGCGGATGCAATTTCCGGTAACAGAAATACCAGGTGGCATTTTAGTGATTTCCCAGTTCACGCTTTTTGCGGATTTCTCAAAAGGCACGCGTCCTAGCTTCACTCAGGCGGAAGTGCCTCAAGAGGCTCGAGAAATGTACGATGCCTTTATCTTATACCTTTCTAGTAAGCATGTTCCGGTTCAGAGCGGAGTTTTTGGTGCTCATATGTATATAGAAAGCGTTAATGATGGCCCGGTAACCATCCTGCTTGATTCCAAGGTGAAGCCTTGATTCGCCTTGGAAAACCGCTTAAGATTGCAGGGCTCCTTACCCCTGCATTATGTCAACTATGGATGAAGTGATGTCTCTGTGTAAACGTCGTGGTTTTGTGTATCCGGGGAGTGAAATTTATGGTGGACTCGCGAACACCTGGGATTACGGTCCTTATGGGGCTGCTCTTAAGCGAAACATTATGAATTTGTGGTGGAAGACCTTTATTGATGATCGTGACGACATGCTGGGGCTGGATAGCGCTATTTTGATGAACCCTCGAGTGTGGGAAGCGAGTGGACATGTGGCGAATTTTGCTGATCCACTCATGGACTGTAAGAAATGTCAGGAACGGGTTCGTGGAGACAAGCTGCTTGAAGAGCATTTTAAAGATACGATCGCCGGACTTAGCAACGACGAGATCTACAACAAGGTGATGGATGCCAAGATTCCTTGTCCAAAATGTGGGAAGGTGGACTGGACGCAACCTCGAGCCTTCAACCTTATGTTCAAGACCTATCAAGGAGTGGTGGAAGACACTGCAGAACAGATTTACCTAAGGCCCGAAACGGCGCAGGGAATTTTTGTGAACTTTAAGAATATTTTGGATTCCATGCGTGTGCGCCTTCCTTTTGGAGTGGGACAGTATGGAAAATCTTTCCGAAATGAAATCACACCGGGGAACTTCATTTTCCGAACTCGTGAATTCGAACAGATGGAAATTGAGTACTTTGTGCGGCCTGAGGATGCAGAAACGTACTTTGATGCTTGGGTGGAGGATTTTAAGAATTTTTTCAAGGATTTGGGTATTCCGGATGGTAAATTGCGACTTCGCTACCACGAAAAGGACGAACTTTCGCATTATTCGAGCAAAACCGTGGATTTTGAATATGAATATCCCTTTGGATGGGGGGAACTCATGGGAATTGCGCACCGTGGGGACTTCGACCTGACCCAACACATGAAGTTTTCAGGAGAAAAGTTGCAATATCGCGACCCCGTTAGCAATGAGGTCTTCACCCCTCATGTGGTTGAACCGGCCCTTGGTCTCACTCGCAGCGTACTCATTGTTCTCTTGAGTGCTTACGAAGAACAAGCACTCGAGGGAGGCGAAAAGCGAACGGTTATGCATTTTGCACCTAAAATCGCCCCTGTGCAGGTAGCTGTTTTCCCACTGCAAAAGCAACAAAGTGAAAGGGCGACCGAACTTCATCGCAGCTTAAAGAAAAAGTTCCGTGCTGAATACGACGAAAGTGGCGCGATTGGTAAGCGCTACCGCCGTCAGGATGAGATTGGAACTCCTCTGTGCATTACGTACGATTTTGACTCCGACAACGATGGTGCTGTGACCGTTCGTGATCGTGATTCAATGCAGCAAGAGCGAGTGAGGATTGAAGACCTTGAAGCTTACTTGCAAGAGAGGCTTTAAGCACCCCACTTTGCATTGTAGCGCGCGCTTGGAGGCATCGGCTCACCAAGGAAAGTATTTGCTGTGCTGTAACCCCGAGCTTGTCCTGCAGGCGCGGTGGCTAGTTGTTCTACGCCGTGAATTCCACGATGGTAAGCATTGTCCACAGCATCAAAACCACGTTTTACTATGGTCCCAGCCTGATGAAATGGATCCGTTACCCAATTCACCGCTTCGTGCCAGGCTTTACCAGGGTTGATCCACTGACCTTCGTGGTATACAAGAGTGCCAAGGGCGGTGAAAGGTCGTCCAACGAAGTTCATGATTCCGTGCCCAACGGGTTGGAGCATGCTTTTTGCCCATCCTTGCCCACGAGGAGCTGACGTGTCATAAACGGCTTTTCCAAGCTCGCCAACGGCGCCAATTGCATTCTTCACGCCACTTTTTATTCGGGCGAATGCGTTGGAGAAATATCCTCCCTGACTTGGTGCAGCATGAGGGGCGGCGTGAGGGGCTGCAGCAGGTGCTGCATGAGAAGCGGCCGGCGCTGCAGGAGCTGCGTGGTCGGCATCATGAGATTCTGGATGTGCACTCATAGAGAGGGGGTAAATCGAATTACACCAACTTAAACCACTTTCACTTTTCTGTCAATTAGGGCTTAAATAAGCCATTTGTGGGGGTGGTGGATTTAACCTGTTGGAGTCATTGTAAAATGTTCCATTTTTTGGTATAATTATTAGATAAAAAGAAAACAAAACACGTATGGCGCCATTCCTGGCAAATCTATCAAGTATTTGGGACTCTATTAAAAACTACGGGGAGGTAGTCTATTCGTACATCTTGGAATACTGGGATTGGATGGTGTTTTGGCTGGTACTGGCTTTGGTGGCTAAATGGCTTTTGCCTTGGGCGGTGAATCAGTTCTACGAGCACTGGGTGGCTCGAAAACGTGTCTACATTCAGATCACGATGCCTCGTGAAGAATCCCAAAAAGACAAAGAAAATGCGACCGAAAAAGACTTCCGAGAACGCATTGGGATCATGGAACAGCTTTATCGAGCCATTCATGAAATTCGTGAACTCAATTTGAGCAACCGAATCATGGTGTGGCTCTTTAAGCGAGATACGGTCTCTTTTGAAATTCATGCTCGTCACAAGGACATTACATTCTATATTTCAACGCATCCTTACTACTCTGAGGTTTTGGAGAAACAAATCACCTCGTTTTACCCCAATGCTTCGGTTGAATACATCAAGCCCGATAGTATTCGTCCTAAAGAACTTAAGAAAAATACAATAAAGGGATACTACCTTTTCTTAAAGCGACTCAACTGGTATCCCCTCAAGACCTATAAAACCATTGAAAATGACTCGCTCAATGATTTCACCAACGTACTTTCTAAGTTGGAAGAAAATGAGCGTGCCGTGGTGCAGATCATGATCCAACCTCGACATGAGAAGTGGCAGAAGGAGGCTCGTGATTTTGCTACCGCCATGTTCAAAAATCAAAAGCCTGAAAGTAAGAATATTTTACGTCGATTCTTGGGTATCTTTAGTTGGTTCTTCACGGCCACCGTGTTTGGTTATGATGCCGCTGAAAAAAACAATCCGCCTCCTGGTGCGAAAAGTGGAGACTCCTATGTGCGTATGCTTCAAACAGATGAAGAACTCGCCAAGCGCATTGGAGAAAAATCCAATCAGGTGGGGTTTGATACCGTGATTCGTGTGATGGCGTCCTCTGACAAAGGAGAAAGTGCCTGCGACAATATTTTGAACGGTCTCTTTGTGGCGTTCAACGTTACCAAGGACGCAGCTTCTAACTGGTTTGAGGCACGACGTCTCATTCCTATCGATTTCATCAATAGTCCTATTTTACTAGACTCATTGAATACACGGTCATTTCAGTTTGGTGAAAAAACCTCGGTGCTCAACCCTGAAGAGTTGGCCTCCATTTTCCACCTCCCAAGTAGTCGTTACAACTACACGCCGATCATCAAATGGCTTTCGTACAAAGTGCTTCCTGCACCTACGGATCTGCCTACAGAAGGAATTTTGCTTGGATACAATGTGTACCGTGGGGCTAAGAAAGAAGTGCACTTCAAAAAGAAAGATCGTACGCGTCACCACTATATTATTGGGCAGACCGGTACTGGTAAATCTGCCTACATCAGCTACATGGCACGCCAAGACGTGATCAATGGGGATGGAGTGTGTGTGATCGATCCACACGGAGACCTTATTGAAGAAATTTTACAGTTCATTCCTAAGGAACGTGCGAAGGACGTGATTATTTTTGATCCTTCAGACATGGAACGCCCGATGGGACTCAACATGCTTGAGGCCAAGACACCTGAACAGCAAGACATGGCCTCGAGCCAAGCCACGGAAATCTTTATTAAGATCTTCGGAGACGAAATCTTTGGTCCTCGTATTCAGCACTATTTCCGAAATGCGTGTCTTACTTTGATGGAAGACCCCGATGAAGGGGCGACCTTGATCGATGTGCCTCGAATCTTCGTGGACGATCAATTCATGCGTTACAAGGTTTCAAAGGTGAAAAACCCTGTGGTGAAATCCTTCTGGGAACACGAGTATGCGAACACCGGTGACCGTGAACGACAAGAAATGATTCCTTACTTCTCTGCGAAGTTTGGTCCGTTCATCACCAACTCGATCATGCGTAACACCATTGGTCAGTCGAAGAGCGGGTTCAATATTCGAGAAATCATGGATAACCAAAAGATTCTGCTCGTGAACCTTTCTAAAGGTAAACTCGGAGGGCTCAATACGCAGCTGCTCGGACTGGTTCTAGTGGCACAAATTCAGCAGGCGGCTATGAGCCGTGTGGACATTCCCGAGGCAGATCGTAAAGATTTCTACCTCTACGTGGACGAGTTCCAAAACTTTGCGACCGACACGTTCTGTTCAATTCTTTCCGAAGCCCGAAAATACAAACTGTGTCTAATCATGGCGCACCAATATATTGGGCAGCTCACGGTAACCAAAATGGGTTCTACGAGCAGCCAGATCCGCGACGCAGTGTTCGGTAACGTGGGAACTTTACAGTCCTTCAAGATTGGTGCTGAAGATGCGGAATATCTTGCAAAAGAATACGCACCTGTACTCACAGAACAAGATGTGATTGGAATCGCCAATTACCGTGCATACATGAAGCTCAATATCAACATGGCAACTTCTCGTCCATTCTCAATTGAGACGATTTACGACATGACCAATGCAAACCCAAAGGTACGCGACGTGGTGAAGCAGTATTCGCGTATGAAATATGGTCGCAAAAAAGTCTTCGTGGAACAGGAAATCGCTGCACGTATTGGAATTGATATGAATGACCTTGGCTCAGAAGTAAAACCCGATTACACTGCTGAAGTCAAACCGGCACCTGCAGCGCCGGAACAAGCTCAAACCCCTTCAACCACGTCAAGCCAAAATGGAGCTGCCTGAAGAATATAACGTTGTTCATATTGGTCCCGAGCTGAGCTCGGTGGATCGCGTGCTTGTTAGCCAAGCAAAAAGGAGCAAACTGGTAAGTATGACGGCGTTTCTATCGGTTGGAATCACATTCCTTGGGCTTATTTTTGTGAATGCATCTTTGCATTCCTCTTTAGAAGAACAACAAAAACAAATCACCTCACTCATTGATGAGGTGGGTATTTTGAATCAAGCGAATTTTGAACTCTCTGAACAGGTAAACTCCCAGGAAACCGTGTTGCAAGGCATTGCCACTGATTTCACAAGCTTGGGAGGTGCGCTCAGTAAAGGGGATAGCAAGGGAGTTGAAAACGTCTTAACAAGCATTCTTTCTCGCATTCCCACCAACCAAAGTTCAGTGAGTCTCGCTGGTGAAAGCAGTGGTGAAGCTGTTGAAGATAAGACCTTTGATATTTTAGTTCTCGGAACGAATGGAGCTCACACCGACACCATCATTGTGGCTAGCATCAATGAAGAAAAAAAGAAGATTTCACTTTTTTCTATTCCACGTGATTTGTATATCAATGGTCGGCGTATCAATGAGTACTACACTTACTATGGAGTGGAGCAACTTGGACGCATGGTGACCGAGGTGACGGGGCTTGAAATGGACCACTATGTGCAGGTGGACCTGCAAGGGTTTGTGGATATTGTGGATATCTTGGGCGGGCTCGATATTTATGTAAGCGAGTCGATTTATGATGGACTTTACCCCAATGGGAAGGGTGGTTACACCGCTTACTCCATTGAGGAAGGTCAGCACCACATGACCGGTGAGGAAGCTCTCCGCTACGCACGAAGTCGAAAATCCACATCAGACTTTGACCGGGCAGAGCGTCAGCAAACTATTCTGTCTGCACTAAAGACCAAGGTGGTTCAACTCGATAGCGTGATGGAGATGAAAGAGCTCACTCAGCTCTTCCAAACGGTGATGACCAGCACCACAACTGATATCGATTTGCTCGATGCTGTGGGCTACTACTATGACTACCAAACTTACGACATGAACACTGGTTTTGTGCTCACGAGTGGTAACTATTTGTACTCCATGATCAATCAAAGTGGAGCCTACATTTTGCTGCCAGATGTTGCAGACTTCTCGGAAGTGCATCATGTGATTTCTGATTTAGTGAACTAATTGAAAATAGCCTTTTACCGTGAAGGGACGCATGTTAAAGTTCCCAGGCGATGATTGAGAAAACTACTTTTGTCGTTGTTGATTTAGAAACCACGGGGCTCCACGCGGGGCTCGATAGTATTGTTGAAATTGCTGCTGTGAAAGTGGTGAATGGAGAGATTGTGGATGAATGGGACACCATGGTGAACCCAGGTGTTTTCTTGCCGCTGGAAACCACACAAATCACGGGAATCACCACCGAAATGGTGCAAGATTCACCAAGGTTTGATGAAGTGGTGGATACATATTTGGATTTCATTGGGACAGATGCTGTTTTTGTGGCGCACAACGTGGATTTTGATCGCGAATTCATGAACAAGCAGCTTGAAAAGATTCAGCGTCCTCTTATGCCCAATCCCTACCTGTGTACCTTCAAGCTCGCGAAACAGGTTCACCCCAACCTTTCAAAATACGGACTTGGTAGTCTTTGTACAACATTCGGCGTGGAACTGCCTCAGGCGCATCGCGCTCTCCACGACGCACGAGCCACTGCTCAACTCTTCATTAAATTCATGAAGGTGCTCCAGAATGGGGGTCTCAAACAAATCAAAGATATTCCCCATATTCAAAATCTCCCTAAGGCAGTGGATAAAGCCGTGGAAGGGCAGGCGAGTTTGTTTTAGTCCTTGGGCTTCTCGTAAAATTTACTGTAGTCAAAGAACTCGGGTACGGCTCGTCGAGCGCGCGAGTTGAATTGAGTCATATCAATGAGACGCACTACGGTTGCCGCCAATCCGGCTGGCACAACAAATCTTACTAAAGGATTTTCATCTTCTATTGTTGCCGCTCCAAGTCCAAGGCCAAGTAGTACTCCCGCTGCTGCACCTCGTATTCTCTTCGCTTGTAAGTGAAGTGTCCAAGTCCTTTGTCTTTGGTATTTTGCTTTTTCTCCTGCGTTGATGCCCTGCGCTTCTTTCATGAGCTGATGATTCGCAGCCCTTTCAAACGCTTTTAAGTCTTCACCATTGAATGGGTTCTTTCCAATGATTTCTAGAACGGTTTCATCGTCTTCTGGATCTATTAGAAATGGATCGCGCATAAATTAAAAGACTAGCATCTATTGTATGAAGCATTTATAGATATGTCAAATTGGTTGACCATATTGTACAACATGGGGGAAAATTTTTGGAAGTCTTGGATGAATTTAATAGGTTTAAACTAAGTCGAAAAGAGCTGTTTGAAAAGGTTCGAATCTTTTGGCAATAAAAATTGTAAAATATTCTTAAATCCCGCAAGTTTTTTCGTATTTGACATTATTTCCTACGACACTAAGCTTGGCGTGTACATACTCACCAAAAAAAATGGAATTAAAACAATTCATTAAAACTGCTTTGCAAGAAATTGTGGATGCTGTGGATGAGGTCAGTGCTGATTCAAAACGAGATATGCATGTTATTGGAAGTCAGCAACAAAGATGCATCGAGTTCGATATTGCAGTCACGGTAGAAAAAGGCAGTGAGCAGAGCGGCAAAGCTGGCATCAAAGTATGGGAACTTTTAGAAGGAGGTGGAGAAGTTAAAAGGAATAGCAAGGATTCTGAAGTAAGTAGGATTTGCTTTGGTGTTGATGTTAGCAGTATGACTAAACAGCAAATCCGCCAATCAGAGGCGGATTATGATAATTATACACGTGGTCTTTCTAGTGGAGGTAGCTTCTAATTTTGGTTTACATACAAAAACTTTCTAAGCATGGCAGAATTCCAAAAGCTTTTCCATTGGTTGAAAAAATATCAGTTCACAAATTTAGATTTTGATTTAATTGAAGATAAAAAGGGTCAGTACGTAGAAATTTTTTATTTGCACACTACAATTCTTTATTGGGAGTTATGTCTTAAAAGATTGCAAGAATTAGCCTATGCATACTCTTTTGCGAAGGATAGAAATCAACTAGTCAATCTATCTCTTGTTCAAAGAGCTGCTTTAGAAACTTTGGCAGTTGGGGGAAGTCAGATAGTCAATTTTATGAAATTGGCAGACATTGGTACTAATGACAGTAAAAAAACTGATGAAGCGGAAATACTTTTTGCAGAGCAGACTAAAAAGCTTTTTCTTGGAATGAAAAAACTTGATAAATCAGAAAGGATAACCTCAAAAAATATACTTACTTGTCTTGAAAACTTGGATAATTACTTAGGATCTTTGGGTGATTATCCTGAGAATGCTCTTGCTAATATTTATGAGGATCTTTCAAATATTTGTCATCCCAATATGCCGGGTTTGATGGGGGCTTACTATCCTAAGGCAATGGAAATTTCAATGAAAGATTCACCTGAAGTAAGATTAAGGAGAGATTACTTTGAAATTGTGCTAATGATTGCTAAAAGTCTTGATCGCATGATCCAAGGGCTCAAAAATGAACCTGAGCTTCGACTGGAGTCATTGGATTCGAACTCAAAAAATGGCTTACAAAAGCCATAAAACCGTTGGTTGCGGGGGTTGGATTCGAACCAACGACCTCCGGGTTATGAGCCCGACGAGCTGCCACTGCTCTACCCCGCAGGGGGACTATACGGAAAATTACACCCTATGGCAAGCTCGAATTAATCTATTAATCGTGTTGAATTTGCTTCAGGCCATTGACCGTTGTTTAGGCCGTGGTAATTTGTTTTCTTGTTTTATAGTTATGGTTACAACACTGAATTCGGATTACATCGATGTGGATGAAATGGGGGATCTTTCGCGCCCTCAAGCGGATCTCCTTGTGACCACGCTGCATGGTGAAAGTTCCCATGAGGGTGCAGTGTTCAAAGAGGTTCCTGGTTTGCTGGACGAGCTGGACCCACAGGATCAAGAAATCTTCCCTACGTATTTAGATTTAGATACGGATACTTTTTCGGAACCCATTGCTTGGGAGTTTATTCAGCAGCTCTTGCAACGTCGGCCGGAACTGAGAGTACGATGGGCGCAGGTCAAAGTGCATCGTGCCGTTGTGGACTGCAATCGAGCCAATGCTGAAAATGCTGTGCGGAACTTATGGCTTCCCAATGGTGCCCATCAAGAGCTGAGGACAAAACTAAGCGGTATTCATGCCAAGGTAATGACTGAACTCGATGCAGCTATGCAGGGCGTCCCTTATGTGTTTGATGTTCACACCATGTACCCCTACAGTCCCGTAGAACCTCAAGTGTCTGGCAGTCAGGCAGTTCTAGAGTCTCGTGGAAAACTTGGTCAATATGTGAATGCCTATATAAACGGTAGGATGGGAGGCAGTCGAAGACCTTTGGATGTTATTTACTCAAATGGAGATGGAGTTATTCATAGTGATCCCAAATTAGCGGGAAGAATGCTGGCGAGCACTCAGTCTCACGGCATTCATTCACGTTTAGATGTACCCTATAATTTTGGGCCCAAAGCACTTGTTAGTAAAAAGTTACTTAATGGTAGAGTGGGTGTCGCCGTCGACATACCCAAAGATTTACTCAGAGACCCACGGGATAGAGATCCCTTTTTTTGCGAAAATCAACTAAGTGATGTCAGAGTGGAGCTACTCGCTTCCACTTTTGTGGAGGCATGGTTGCAAAGACTCTAAAAGTATCGCTTGCTTTGCTTTTGCAAAATAAAGAGAATGGTGGCTGGGGGCAGAATTGAACTGCCGACCCCGGGCTTATGAGTCCCGTGCTCTAACCAACTGAGCTACCC
>CAZUWE010000020.1:0-17920 GCA_964624175.1 uncultured Candidatus Peribacteria bacterium
TGGCTGGGGGTGAGGGATTCGAACCCCCGCATGGTGGGACCAAAACCCACTGCCTTACCGCTTGGCGAACCCCCAACACTGTGCGTCAAAAACGCGGAGAAAATCTAATCAATCTGGCCTGCAAAGTCAAACTGATTCCTTATAGACCAATGGCGGTCTGGATTTCTTTGATTTGTTCCTCAAGGGCGCTTTGAACTTGGTCGAGGTACTCTTCAGGGAGCGAATCCATAGGCACTTCGCTGAGGTCCAGGTAGCGGAGAGGGTCTACACGCACTCCGTCTTGCCACACTTCAAAGTGAAGATGGGCTCCAGTTGTACGCACGCCGGCCCCTACGGTTCCGGGAGTTGCTCCAGTGTAACCAATGAGTTGACCGCGGGTTACATAGTCTCCAGCCGCAACAGCAGGGGCAGAAATGTGTCCGTACACGGTCATCACTCCCATACGATGCGCGATTTGGATGTAGGCATAACGGGTAGAGGTGGCGTCGTAAACCACGGCTGTCACCACTCCATCGGCAGGTGCATAGATAGAGCTTCCTTGTTTGATGCGAATATCGAGCGCGCCGTGTCCCACTCCAAATTGTTCCTTGTAGCCGCTGTCGTTGAAAAATGCGGTCAGTCCGCCCGAAGGAGATACCGGCCAGTCGAGTTGCAGGAATGCAGAAGCTTCACTGGCATCAAAATCTTCGGCCATATCTGCTTGGATCTGCGCCACAGTGGCTTGCTGGTCCACGGTGAGCAATGAGTTCATGTTGGCTAGATTCGCCTCCATGCTCTTCACATTGTTTTCATAAATTTCAATCTCTTGGAGCAGGTCTTCTTCACGTTCATCGGAGGAAGCGAGCATGGCTTCCAAAAGGGCTTTTTCAGCCTTGGTTTCGTCTAAAAGTTCTTGTTGTGCAGCCCGTTCACCTTCAAGACGTGTTTGTTCATCCGCTAGTTGTTCATCCAGCAGTTCCAACTCTGTCTTACGGGTACGAAGTTCAGTCCACTTATCAGACAGCTCCGTGCTCATCTCGGTCATTTTGTCGATCTGAGTTTGATTTTCATCCTCGATCATGTCGAGGTAGGTGATGCCTTGCAAAGTTTCAGAAACACTATCGGGGCTTGCTAGCACTTTAACAGGATCCACACCACCTTCGTCGTAATACACATCCCGTTTCATATAAATCAATGTCATTAAATCTCCCACCAGCTCCTTCTGGTCAGCGAGCTGAAGTTCAAGGATTTGCACTTCTTCTTCCAAATCCTCGATCTCCATGCGTTTTCGCTCCTTTTGTGTCTTCACGCTGGTGATTTGCCGGCTGTGATCTTTGAGCTGATCGTCCAAATTCGCGAGTACCATTCCCAAATTAGTGATGGCTTCGTCGATTTCGACTAAACTCACCTTAGCGTCCTCCACGTTTTGTTCGAGCAAGGTGTAGCGATATTGAATTTGCGCAAGTCTTTGCTTGAGTTGAAGCAGGAGGGTGCTCTGCTCAACCACCTCACTGAGGGTCTCATTGTCTAGAGCTCCACTGGAGTCCGCTTCTTCAGCCTGAGCAATTGGGCTCAAGAGAATGACGAACGCGACAATAAATGAAAATAATTTTTTCATCCGTTTGATATCTGATAATTATAGCACAATCCGGGCAGATTTTCTAGCCTCGCTTACGGTCTAAGTGACCGGCGAGGGCAAGAAGAAGTGCACCCGAAAAAAGGCCCAATGCACCACCTACAGCGGCTCCCTGGGGATTTTCTGTAGCTGGTTTGGGCAACTCGTTAAGGACTTTACCTATTTCTTTAGCAACACATAAAGGGGGCAGGGGAGCTTCTTGACAGGCTGGATCTTTCTCATAAGTGCTAGCTTCCCAACACCTCTCCTCAGAAATACAGCTATCTGTAAATCCACCAATTTCTGCGCCAAGTACCGTAGAAAGTACGACTATGCCAAGATCCGCTTTTTTCATTAGTCCTTTGTGAAAAGGTCTAATACTAAAGCTTTTAATTGACTTGTCAACAATGGCGCTACTTCAGAAGTGCTTCGATAAGTCGTACATTTGCCGCCGGAAAAGGGAAATCTACTAAATTTTCAGGTTTAACCCACTTGCTTTCAGTCGCAGCTGACAGTTTCACCGTTCCTTTTGCAAAATCAGCCGTGAAACAGTGTAAATTCACAAGGTATTTGGTGTAGGCGTGCTGAATTTGCATGAAAGGGCGGATGTTTTTGAGAGTCATGCCCGTTTCCTCCCGAGTTTCGCGCACCAAAGCCTGTTCCGGTGTCTCGCCTTCCTCTACTTTGCCCCCAGGGAACTCCCACAGCCCTGCCATTAAACCTGTTTCTGGTCGCTTTTGTATAAAAATTTTACCTCCTTTGCGAATCACCACAATGGCCACCTGAAGGGGTACTTTAGACTTGGAAGGACCTTTATTGGGCAAAATATCTTGAGTGCCAGCTGCATAAGCTTTACAGAGGCTTTGCAAAGGACAGGTCTCACACTTAGGCAGCTTAGTGCATTGAAGAGCGCCGAACTCCATCATGGCCTGGTTGAACAGGCGAGCCCGCTTCTTAGGAAGCATGGCCTCCGCTTCATCCCAAAATTCCTGCTTAAAGTAGGTGGCGTTTTCTCTAAAGTCCGCTAGGCGAGCGAGTACGCGAATCACATTCCCATCCACCACAGGATAATCCTGTTCAAAGGCAATGCTACAGATGGCACCCGCCGTGTAAGGGCCTACACCGGGTAGCTTCACAATATCCTTATACTTAGTAAAAAATTCACCTCCGTTTTGTTCTACTAAAATCCGTGCCGTCTTTTGAATGTTCCGAACCCGGCTGTAGTAACCCAGCCCCTCCCACAGTTTCAACAGTTTCTCGTCCTTTGCTTTAGCCACTGCCTTGATAGTGGGCATTTCCTTCATCCACCTCTTAAAATAAGGCAACATGGTGGTTACCTGCGTCTGCTGGAGCATGATTTCCGAAATCCAAACCTCGTAAGGGTTGTAGTTTTTTCGCCAAGGAAGGGGACGTTTATTCTTCTCAAACCAAGCTAAAAGCCTGCTAGCGATCTCTTCCCGTTCCTGAGGCGTGAAGTTCATAGCTTTCAGTATAGAGAAAATTCTTAAATAAAAAAGCTTGCAAAGCGGGGTCTTTTCACCTAAAATCTCTCGGCAAAGACCTATTTCTAATAGTATATGTCAACCAAAAAGGCTGGAGGATCCAGTAAAAACGGACGAGACTCGCAGGCGAAACGACCTGGTATAAAGTGTTTCGCTGGTGAATTCGTTACTGCCGGTTCAATCATTGTTCGTCAAAAGGGTACCAAGTGGCATCCTGGTGAGAACGTAGGAACTGGACGTGACTGGACTTTGTACGCCCTTGTGGACGGAAAAGTGGCTTTCACCGAAAAGCGTCAAAAGAAGTTTGATGGAACGAGCCGTTACGACACGCTCGTGCATGTACAGGCTGCTTAAAAGTTTTGATTTTTAAGATAAAAAAAGCTATCCTGAACGGGTAGTTTTTTATTACCCCACGCCGTATGAAAAACCAACTCAATGTACTTGCTGCCGGTCTGACTGCTGCTGTTTTTTGGGGAGGTTCAATGTTCTTAGGAACCTGGATCGCTATGTGGTTTGAATATGGAAGCTCTTTGCTTGAAGTGATGACGGGTTGTTATCCAGGTTACGAAATCACACCGATTGGTTCACTCATTGGGCTTTTCTGGGGTTTCATCGATGCCTTTTTAGGTGGAGTGATCTTGGCATGGCTCTACAATTTCTTCAATCGTAAACTTAGCAAATAATTACTCATGTCTCTTGAATCGTTTTTTGGACTAGATACAGAAGGCAGCGGTGCCAGCGCTGAAGCGCGAGAAAAATTTCAAGAACAGATGCGTGAAAGTGCAAAGGCGATTAAAAACATGAGCGCCAATCAAGCGGCTCAAAAACAACAAGAAGATAAGCTCGCAAAGATTTTGATGAGATTCATGAAAGATGCTAGTAAGTCAGACATTGTTTTTTTGGTGGTGAAACTTCTGCAAGAAGATGTGCCTGGGATGTTTATTTTAGCCGTGCTTTCTATCGCAGACCCTGACTTGGAAAAAGAAATCATGGCACAGCACGATAAAGGAGAGCCTATTGAAAACTCGGCACTAACAACCGTGCCAGGTGAGGCATTCATTCCCGACGAGATCAAACGAGAACTCAACGCCTGGGGAAATGGCATTTTGGCATCTGGACTCAAACTTCCAGGGAAAACGCTTCATTCTGTGCTGACTCCTGATCAAAAACTGAAGTCCCTCATTCTCGATTTACTCCAATTTTCACTGGAAGAGTATTTTCACCGTCATGGACTCGATTTTTCGGAAGATAAAATTCGCCAAGTAGCGCTGCTCAGTATTCAAAGTGTACTGATCAAGCTCCGCGACGCGGCGAAAGAAAAAACCGATGCAGAGATCATCGAATCAGCTCCGCCGTCCAATCTCCAGCCAGAATCTTAATTCACGCCACCATGTCTACTTCTCAAGTGGGAGTCATTGGTCTTGGGACCATGGGCTCTGCGCTAGCTCGAAACATCGCAAACCACGGTTACCGTGTGAGCGTTTGGAATAGAACTTACGAAAAAGTGGTGGATTTTGTAGGGAAATATGGGGCCGATTTATTTTACGGTGCTAAAAGTTTTGAAGACTTTGTGATGAGTTTGGAAGCGCCTCGCCGCATCATTGTAATGGTGCCTGCAGGTGCCGCAACCAGTGAAATTTTAGGCCAACTCAAGGCCAGCCTGTCGGCCGGTGATTGTATTTTGGAAGGTGGAAACTCTTTTTTTGAAGACACACAAGAATGGATCTCTGAGTTTGAAGAACAAAAGATCAATTTTTTGGGCACGGGTATCTCGGGAGGAGAGGAAGGAGCGCTCAACGGTCCCAGTATCATGCCAGGGGGAAATAAAGATGCCTGGGATGTGTTCGAACCCATTTTAAAAGCCATCGCTGCGCCCGATTTTGAAGGACGAGCGTGCACTGCTTACATGGGCAATGGAGGCGCTGGCCACTATGTGAAGATGATTCACAACGGAATTGAGTATGCTGAAATGCAAGTGCTCTCCGAGGCCTACGATTTACTCCACCGACACTTTCAACTGAAGAATGACGAAATCACGGAAATCTTTAAGAAGTGGAATGAAGGTGCACTGAATTCCTTCCTCCTCGACATCAGCCTCGATGTTTTACAGAAAAAAGAAGAGGACGAGTACTTGCTGGATCTGATTTTAGATAAAGCGGGTCAAAAGGGAACGGGGCGATGGACCACGGAAGAAGCGTTGAGGCTCGGTGTGCCGGTGCCCTCCTTTGCCAATGCCGTGTTTGCACGTGCGTTTTCAGCTCAAAAAGAAACGCGACTCAAGTTCGCAGAGAGTTATCCCGTGAATGCCACAGCGCCTAAGATGCTTGTTTCTGAATTTGCAGACCATCTTGAAAAGGCCGTACTTGCTTCTCGCATCGCGCACTACGAGCAAGGTATTGCAGTGCTGCAGGCAGCCAATAAAGAGTATGGTTTCGAACTCAACTTTCCAGAGATCATTCGCGTGTGGGAAGGGGGGTGCATTATCCGCTGTAAGTTGCTTGAAAATTTTGCAGGCATTTTAAGCCATGCCGACTCCTTGTATGCGGGCCTTTGGACGGAGCAAGCTTTACAAGCTGCGCACGACAGCTGGAAAAAAGTGGTGGCCTGTAGTTTCAACTCATCTATTCCCGTGCCTGGGTTCTCTTCTGCACTCACGCATTTTGAGAGCATGAGGAGCGCACGTTTGCCTGCCAATTTCATCCAAGGACTGCGTGACCGCTTTGGAGCACATACTTACGAACGCACTGATAAAGAAGGTAGTTTTCACACTGAATGGTAATGAAAAATATTCCGTTTCAAATCGCTAAACACAATTTCACTCTCTTTATTTTTGGGGCGAGTGGATCGCTTGCGCAGCTTAAATTGTTCCCAGCTATTTACGAACTCGTGAAAGAAAAACGCATGCCCAAGGATTTTAAAATTGTTGGGTACGCACGTACACCCATGAAGCAGGATGCATTTAAAAAGCTCTTTGAGAAATCAGTGAGAAAAAGCGAAAAATATGTGGATGAGGCAGCGCTCAAAGTCCTGCTCGAAAACGTTTCTTACTTTTCGGGACAGTACGATTCCAAAGAGGACTATCAGATGTTTTCTGAGTACCTCCACAGCATTGAAAACTCCAAGGACCGTGTTCGGCTCGCCTACTTTTCTGTGCCACCCTCCGCCTTCAACGACATCTGCATCAACCTCGCGGCTGTGAACTTCAATACCAAGCGCTCGCCGCTTCGTCTCATCATAGAAAAGCCTTTCGGCTATGACCTCAAGTCTGCGACGAAAATTAAAAAAACACTCGATAAGTATTTTGAGCCCGAACAAGTTTTCCTCCTCGATCACTACCTCGGCAAGGAAGCCGTGAGCAACCTGCTCTCGCTTCGCTACGCCAACTCCATTCTCACGCATTTGTTTAATCGTGAACATGTGAGCAATATTCAAATCAGTGCGCTCGAGGAAAAAGACATCGAAGGCCGTGCCAACTATTTTGATCATGTAGGGATTTTGCGAGACATGGTTCAGTCGCATCTACTACAAATCATCGCATATCTCACCATGTATGCGCCCAAAACAGAGACTGCGGAGGCTATCCACCACGAAAAAGCAAAGGTGCTCAATTCTCTTCGACTGGGTAAACCTTACGAGGACATCGTGCGTGGCCAGTACAAGGGCTATACAAAAGAAAAGGACATTCCCGCAAACTCTCAAACCGAGACGTACGCAGCTCTTAAGCTCGGAATCAAGCATCCGCTGTGGAAAGATGTGCCGCTCTACATTCGTAGCGGAAAATGTTTGAAGACCAAGTGGACCGCGGTGGTGATTGAATTCAAGCCGCATAAGGTTCAGATCAAGCAGGGAAACGTAGAGCCCAATCGAATTGTGATTCAACTCCAGCCGTTTGAAAAAATTGAATTCCATTTACTCACCAAGCTTGGTGGAAAGACTTTTGACTTTCATCCCCTCACCACAGGTCGCCCCATTTACTGTAGCGGAGACTGTTTGGTAGAGCACGGCCGGCTGCTCCTGGATGTGATAGCGGGGAAGCGGGGTCTCTTTCTGAACTTTGAAGAAATTTTTGCCGCCTGGAAAGTGATGGATAAGGCGCAACACTGGTGTGACCGAGAGTCTAAGAAATGCGCGGAGCTCCATACCTATGCATGCGGAAGCCTCGGTCCAAAAGAAGCCGACTCCTTGTTAAAAAAGGATGGATTCAAATGGTTTAATGCTTACCCTCAATGAACACGCCTTGGGTCCTTTACTTCGATGAAGAAAAAGAATTCTGGCAAACCGCGCTAGATGATTTGCTTTTAGCCATTCGCGAAACACTGCAGAAACACCCTACTTGTCGTCTTGGACTCGCAGGAGGATCCACACCAAAAACTCTCTATGAAAAACTTGCTGAAGCATCGGTCCCATGGGAAAAAATTCAGTTCATACAGCTCGACGAGCGCTACGCCCCAAGCGATCACAAGGAAAGCAACCTTGGTTTGCTGAGGCGCAGCTTGTTTATGCGCGCGCCGGTTCCTCCCAGTAATGTGCTGAGCTTTGATACCGCACTGCCTTATGAATCTGCGGCCGAAGAAATGAATCGAAAATTAGAACAACTCCAAAATGACCGCCGCCCGCTCTTGGATTGCTTGGTGATCGGCGCCGGAGTGGATGGTCACATTGCTTCGCTTTTTGAAGGGGACGCCGCGCTCCACAGCAGCGAACTTGCCACTACCGCTCATGCGCGTGGCTACGAGACGCCCGAACGGTTAACCCTCACGCTCAAAGCGCTGACTGAAGCCCCCACGGTTTTATTGCTTCTTAAAGGACCTGAAAAGAAGTCGGTTACTGATGCATTAGAAGGAAAAAATACAGAGCTACCCCTCACAGCTTTACGAGCCTTAATGACTAAGGCAACGGTTAAAGTGCTCGCTTATTTGCAGAAAGTAGCTAGCTAAGTTACACTGCTTGTGACGTAACCAATAGCTTATGAAAGCACTTTTTCCTAGTTTACTCATGCTCAGTTTGCTCCTCACGGCTTGTGGCAGCAGCATCAATGTAGCCACCGATGAAGAAATAGATGCATACCCTGAAGCGAAGCCTGTTATGCTTGCATGGCAAGGTCTCAGCGAAGCTGCACAGGCCAAGGACTGCACCACGACTTTAGAATATATTCGTATCACTCTTGATGTGGAAGAAGCGGACTGTCCTGCTATTTTCGCTTACTTTGAAGATGAAGTCCCTGAAGTTGATTGGTCTCGCACCGACTGGAGCTCTTCAAACGGTAAGGCTAAAATCTACGCTAAAGATGGTGGTTCAATCACTTCTTTCATTCACAATGAAGCGGATGACAGCTGGCGCACCGATGAGCGCTTCTGGGAATGATGCGTTTTACGCAAGGAGCTCGGTAAGAGCGTTTTGAATAGCGGACACGGAGAGACCAGCCTTTTCATAGAGTTGATCGGCAGTTCCAGAAAGTTGGTACGCAGAAACCCCTAGGCGTTTTACAGGAACAAGTACACTGGCTTCAAAGAGTGCTTCTTGAACGAAGCTTCCGAGGCCTGTATCGATGTTGTGATCGTGCACGGTCACTACGCGTCCAGTCTTTTTAGCACTCGTTACAATGGTTTCGCTGTCGAAAGGAATGAAGCTGCTCACTGCAATCACTTCAATGTCTCCGCCCATGGCTTCTGCGGCTTTTAAAGCATGGATCACCATAGGCCCGCTGGCAACAATGGTTGCGCGTTTTCCAGTGCGCACCAGGTCAGCTTTTCCGGGGGTAAATTTGTAGTTGCCTCCAAAGAATGGAGTACCATCCTCCTTAGTGATCACAGGGATTTTTGCACGTCCCATGCGTACATAGAAGTTTCCGTAGGTTTTACCAATGGTGCGAATGATTCGGTCACATTGATTGGGGTCCGCAGGTTCAAAAATTTCGGTGTGGAAGAATCCAGCAAAACTGCTGATATCATCTATAGCTTGGTGAGTGGGACCATCTTCTCCCACGCTGAGCCCACAGTGCGTTGCCACCATCTTCACGTTGGTGAGATTTATGTCATTCACACGGGCTTGATCCTTAGCACGGCTGCTCATGAAAGCTCCGAAGGTGCTGCAGAAAGGAATCAGTCCACGCAGGGAAAGTCCTCCGCTGTTGCTCACCATGTGTTGCTCTGCAATTCCACATTCAATGTGCCGCTCGGGGAAATTTTTCTTTACACCATCAGTCTTCACGCTATCTGCAAGGTCTGCGGTTAGAGCCACAACGTGTGGATTCAAGGTCGCAAGGTCAAGTAGGGCGGCGCCGTAGGCGCTGCGGCAGTCGGTCATCACATCGGCCGCATAGGTCTTGGGTTCCCCTTCGTTCACCTCAGCCACCGCAGGTCGCATTTCTGTATTAATATTCACCTTCAAGTTCTTCAGACCTTCAGTGAGCAGTGCTGTCTCTTCCGCGCTGAGCTCAATCTCAGCCAAAGCAGCGGCAGCGTCTTCCTTTTTAGGTGCCTTTCCGTGCCAGTCTGCCTTATGTTCACGTCCTGTCTTTGCCATGAATTCGACTCCTTGTCCCATGATGGTGTGTCCAATGAGGACGCTAGGTTTATCGGTAACTGCCATGGCATTCTCGAGGGCAGCGGCCATTGCCTCAAAATCGTGTCCGTCTACTTCTTGCACATGCCAACCCGCGGCTTCGTAATGTTTTTTCACTTGTAGCGGCATAATGGCTTCAAGAGAATCGGTGAGCTGAACTTGGTTGTAATCCACAAACAAAATCAAATTCCCCAGCTTGTACTTAGCGGCGTAATTCATCATTTCATAAGCCTGTCCCTCCTGATTTTCGCCATCTCCCATCAGCAAAAAAACATGCTCATCTTTCTTTTGGAGCCGAGCAGCGGTGGCCATTCCAGCGGCTGCACTGGCGCCCACTCCCAATGGTCCAGTTCCATAGAACACCCCCTGCACTTGGCGGTTCACATGCCCTTCGTAAATGTCATCAGGCTTACGGAAAGTTTCAATCACACGTTGCTTGGGAATAACCCCAAGTTCTGCCAAGACGCTATAAACCGCAGGGGAAATGTGCCCATTTGAAACCACAATCGGCTCGTTGGTCTCAGCCAAACGCGTTACATACAAAAGTGACAAGTAGTCTATACAAGAAAGCGATCCACCCGGATGTCCACTCTGCGCATTGGTCACCATTTCCAAAATCGATCGGCGGCAAGACTTGGAGAAAGCCTTGAGAAACGCGATCTGGTCTGCCGTAAGCTTCATTGGCTTAAAAGTTGTTTAGTTAGCTTCTTGCTGAGCTCAACACCGGGTTGGTCGAACGCGTTTATCCTATAATATTCTCCCAAAAAAGCAATGCTGGCTTCAAAAAACATGAAGAGCTGGCCGAGTTCATATTCATTCACCTCCCGAACTGAAATGGTGCAGTTCGGCTTTTTATACTCCGAAAGCGCTTGCTCGGTACCGTGTTTCTCAGTGTTCATGAGCTCGTGGAATTGTAGCCCCGAGAGGTAGGCGAGTGACTTGCGATCCACCTGAGGAATTTGAGGCGTTGCCTCTTTTTCCACTTCAATAAAAGTGATGAGTTTGTCCTTAGGCCCTTCGTTATACAGTTGTAGCTGGGAGTGTTGGTCCGTCACCCCGAGTGCTCGCACCGGCGTGAGCCCTTTCCCTTCTTTCCCAATGCTTTCGGCGAGCAGCTGACGGTACCAATCCGCCATCATATAAAGACGAGACGAATAGGGCATCATCACGGTGATGTGCACTCCATATTTCCACTCAAGCAAGTACTGAGTTGCCGCGAACTGAAAAGGTAAGTTGAGGTCAAAATCGTTCTTCATGAAAAGACCAGCCATTTCTTCGGCGCCTCGTAGGATCTCTTCAATATCAACGCCGATGAGCGCAGCAGGGAAGAGCCCCACTGGAGTGAGAACTGAAAATCGCCCACCCACATTCTCAGGAATATCTAGCATAGGGATACCATACTCTTTCCCAATTGCACGGAGTTCACCACTATTTCCGTCCGTAATGAAAATAAAATTTTCCTTGGAAACTTTTTGTTTAAAGTAAAAATACTGCGCCATGGTTTCTGGTGTGGTTCCGCTTTTTGAAATCACAATGAAGAGGGTCTGGTCAGGATCAATCACTTTTTCAAGTTCACCCACGGTGTCCAAATTATCCAGCACAAAGAGCCGCTGCTTGCTGTGAAAATTCCAGAGAGGCCCTTTGAGAGCGTCCCGTACACAAGTGATTCCGAGGGCACTGCCTCCAATTCCAAGGACTACAATGTCTTTAAATTTACCATCGAGCTTCATCGCGAGTTCTTTTACGGCGAGCACAGGGGCGCGGAGTTTAGGCAGAGTGGGAAAGCCCTGGTCTCGGCCTTCAAAGTCTTTTAAAAAACCAGAGATCTTGCTGCCCTCGGCGCGGAGCTCACTCAGGCTTAGCCCATCGCTTCCGAGACCCACAATTTGTTCTAAAGAAAGTTTCATTTTCGTTTTTTCCAGTCAGCCAAGAATTTTTCCAGACCAACATCAGTTAAAGGATGGTAGGCAAGTTTTTTGAAAATTTCATAAGGAAGGGTGGCGATGTCTGCACCTAAAATGGCCGCTTCGCTCACATGCCGTGGATGACGAATGCTCGCGGCTAAGACCTCGGTTTCGAAATCATAATTTTCAAAAATCTGCACAATTTCTTGAATCACAATCATTCCTTCTTCACCTGCTTCATCAAGCCGTCCAATGAAAGGACTCACCATGGCTGCACCCGCTTTTGCCGCAAGCAAAGCTTGGTTCGCGGAGAAAACTAGAGTCACATTGGTACGAATCCCCTCCGCTTTTAAAGCGCTCACCGCCTTAAGTCCATCGGGTGTCATGGGTACTTTCACCACAATATTTTCTGCCCAACTTGCGTACTCACGTCCTTCTTTCATCATTCCGTCAAAGTGAGTCGCAAAAACCTCCATACTCACCGGTCCGTTCACTACTTTGCAAATGGCCTGAAGATGCTTTTTTGGCTCTACCTTCCCTTCTTTTGCAAGCAGGGTGGGGTTGGTAGTAATCCCATCTAAGATGCCCCAAGAAGCGATTTCTTTGATTTGCTTTAAGTCGGCTGTGTCGAGGAAGAGTTTCATAGGCTTGGATTAACTGGACTTAGGGTAGCATTTCTCCTTAAAATTTGCTATAATAAATGGATTAATTCACGCCATGACCCCAAAAAATTTCCGTATTGCAGATGAGCTCAAAAATCATGAGTTCCGTGTCTCTATTTTTGGTTCTGCTCGCATCAAGCCAGAAGATCCAACCTATCAAGACACCTACAACCTTGCAAAGACCATTGGAATGATGGGGGTCGATCTCATCACCGGAGGAGGTCCTGGGCTAATGGAAGCCGCCAGCCTTGGTCACACCGCCGGAGACACCAAGAACCAGGCGCACAGCATTGGACTCAACATTGTGCTCCCTTTTGAGCAAAAACCAAATGAAGGGCTCGAGTTTCTCGATAACCACGAAGTATTCTCAACCCGACTCGACGAATTCATGCTGCTTTCAAATGCAGTGGTGGTGATGCCAGGAGGAATTGGAACTTGTCTGGAACTGTTCTACACATGGCAGCTCCTTCAAGTGAAACACGTGTGCAATATGCCCGTGATCTTGGTGGGTAAGATGTGGCGTAAGCTCATCGATTGGGTGATTGATAATCCCCTCCAAAAGCAACTCATGGATCCTAAAGATCTTCATTACATTGCAGTAGTGGATAACTGGAAACAAGCGGTGAAGGTTATTAAGAAGGCAAAGAAACACTTCGACGAAACAGATGGTAAGGAATGTCGTAACTGGCTCGAGTACGGAAAAAAGATTCGAAAAATGAATCCGTATTTCGATAAAACGACTGGAAAACTTCAGGGGCTTTAATTTGTTCCCAAACGAGTAGTGAAACTGTTCGAGCTGTTTTTAACAAGCTCCCATTCGCCTTCCTTGGCTACGCCCTTCCACTGGGTGTGGTTGGGAGCCGCTTCAACTTGAGCGACAGAAGGGACTTCCTTGGCAGCGGGCAAATTCTGCAGTGCTTTTGCTAGATGAATATTCATAGACCTGCTTGTTAGATAGTTAATCTTAGCATAATCTGATTGTAATGTCTGTTAAAAAGCTTTTTCTTTTTGGCATCCTACCTGCACTTTTCTTTCAGGTGATTGGGGCGACACTCTATTTTTTGTGGGATTCTGGGTTCGTTCAGTGGATCTACTACGCAACAAAACTGCTTTTAGTAGTATGGCCTTTGGCATGGCTAGGGTTGGTTCGAAAAGAATTTAAAAAATGGAGAGGGAATAAAGGAGTTTGGCTTGGTGTATTGCTAGCCATTTTAATGGCGGGCGCTATGTTCACCGTTTTGCCCTTTATTGACCTTGAGCCGTTAGCCTTGGTGGCTCAAGAAAAAGCTGCCGCCTTCAGCTTGCACTCTAAGACGCTCTTTGTAATTTTTGCTGTTTTTTTCAGCGCACTCCATTCGCTTTTGGAAGAATACTATTGGCGTTGGTTTGTCTTCCGCGGACTTATGCTCAGAATGAATTGGTTTCCTGCTGCGTTGCTGGGAAGTTTAGCCTTCGCTGGTCACCATTACTTGGTGCTCTCTCAATTTTTCTCTCTGCCCCTCACACTCGCGTTTGGCACGCTTGTGGGCGTGGCCGGCTTCATTTGGTGCACCGCCTACTACAAAACGCGATCCTTGCTTCCATCCTACCTCAGCCACATCGCTGTAGACGCAGTGATCATGGCAGTCGGCTATGCCATTCTATTTTAAGATTCAATCTTAAGAGGGAAACGCAGGCCAGCCACGGAAAGTACCAGCATAGATACCAGCCCTCTTAAGCTAGCTAAATCCGTTGGGTCAGTGGGTAATTCTTCAGGCAGTACCAATACGCCCATGCGAGCTTGAATTTTTGGTAAGACCTCCGGCATGGATAAAGTGGCTCCCAGCATGCGTGATTCAATCTCTCGGCCAATACGGTCATCATGCTTCCCTGAAAGAGTATGATTCAGGTCGCCTTTTAGAGCTTTGATGTATTTTTCTATTTTTTCACAAATGGCAGGATCTCTCTCAGGGTATGTCCCATTTATTAGACCTAGCTCCAGGTCGAGCTGTTTCATTATTTGGTCCTCGCCATCTAACAAGACATTAGCGCTACCAAGTAAATCTGCAAGTGCCGGTGATTGCAAAACATGTAGCTGGGCTAATGTGGGCTTTTGGACTCCACCCGTTAGGATCGCTAAAAGCGCATTATTCGGGTCAACCAGTTGGTTTAGCTCATATGGTTTTCTAGGTACATATGCGAGTCTAGTAAGACCTAGGTGTTTTAAAGTTTCTGGATTTGCGAGGACATCTACAGGTTCATATTGTGTTTCTGGGGTCATATCTTGAAAAAGATTAGAAGGATAGATTTTAACATGAAGTTACCGTTGGTCAAATTCAGTTAGACTTATCTCTTGCCAAACCTGACTTCTCCTGTAGAATCACACCGCTTATAACTTCAAAATGGAAATTCGAAACATCGCAATCATCGCCCACGTAGACCACGGTAAAACCACGCTTGTGGATGCCCTTCTTAAAGCTGGGGGAGCTTTTCAAGCTCATGAAGCGGTTGAAATCCGTGTGATGGACTCGAACGATCAAGAAAAGGAACGTGGAATTACCATTTACGCAAAAAACGCCTCGATTGCCTACAAAGGAAATAAGATCAATATTGTGGACACCCCTGGGCACGCCGACTTCGGATCTGAAGTGGAACGTGTGCTTAGAACCGTGGACGCCGTGGTGCTTGTGGTGGATGCGTACGAAGGACCTATGCCTCAAACCAAGTTCGTGCTTCGTAAGTCACTTGAACTCGGGCTTAAAGTGCTCGTGGTGATCAATAAGATTGATAAACCCACTGCTCGTCCTGACCAAGTGCTCAATGAAATTTTTGATCTCTTCGTGTCACTCGGTGCGAACGACGCTCAGCTCGACTTCCCATACATGTACGCGATTGCTCGTGAAGGAATTGCCATTCGTCATCTTACAGATGAAAAGAAGGACATCACTCCGCTTCTCGACTTCATTCAAGAGCATGTGACCCCTGCGAAACAGGATCTCGAGAAGGCTTTCCGCATGCAACCTGCAACGCTCGCGTACGATAACTTCGTAGGACGAATTGCTGTGGGCCGTGTGTATGAAGGGAAACTTCAAACTGGAAAGATGCTCACCATTGTGGATGAACAAGGAAACAAGCGCTCAGCTCGTGCCACCAAGATCTTTACCTACCAAGGACTTGAGCGCATTGAGGTGCCTGAAGTGATTGCCGGAGACATCGTAGCCGTAGCGGGAATTGCTGACATCGACGTGGGGGAAACCATTTCTACCGACGAAAACGCCGAGGCGCTTCCTGCAATTAAGATCGATCCTCCAGCCATTTCTATCGAATTCCTGGTGAACAATTCACCTTTTGCCGGTAAAGAAGGTAAGTTCGTGACCAGCCGCCACATCCGTGAACGTCTCGAGCGAGAACTTGAAACCAATGTGGGTCTTAAGATTGAAGGAGTGGCCGACAGCGACACCATTATGGTATACGGACGTGGAGAAATGCAGATCGCCGTACTCATTGAAACCATGCGTCGCGAAGGGTACGAGCTCCAAATTTCTCAGCCAAAAGTAATCATGCAAGAAGTGGATGGGAAGAAACTCGAGCCATACGAAATGGCCGTGATCAACGTACCTGATGGAGACGCCGGAAAGGTGATCGAAGCCATGGGGAAGCGTAAAGGGGAAATGAAGAACATGAAGTCTGAAAATGGAAACACGATGATGGAATTCGAAGTTCCAACCCGTGGTCTGCTTGGATTCCGTTCTCAATTCCTCATTATGACCAGTGGAGAAGGAACCATTTACCACTCGTTTGATCACTTTGGCCCTCATAAGGGAGCCATTGATAAACGAACCGTGGGATCTATGATTTCTGGAGAACCCGGAACGGCTATGGCTTACTCAATCTGGAAACTTCAAGAACGTGGACCATTCTTCATTATTCCTCAAACGGAAGTGTATGAAGGTATGATCATTGGAGAACACAACCAAGGTACCGACATTGTAGTGAATGTGACCAAGAACAAAAAGCTCACCAACGTGCGAGCTTCAGGTTCAGATGAAGCGCTCACGCTCACTCCAATCACTCCCATGACGCTCGAACGTGCTATTGAGTACATCAAGGACGACGAATACGTGGAAATCACTCCAAAGAACATTCGTCTCCGCAAGAAGTACCTCACCGAAACCGATCGAAAGCGCTTTGGAAGCAAGGCTTAAGCTCTGTCGAAAAAACCAGCTTGCTCGGCAATGTCTACAGCCCAATCCCACAGTTTGCGGATAGCGTGGTCGTCTTCACCAAGGGTAGACAAAGCAGGGCAACCAGTGTGGGCACCAATTTGTCGATTGGTGGTTTGGTAAGCGCCCAAAAGCCTAACACGGTTCACTCGTAAAGCATTCCCGTCTTCGTTGGGCATAAAAGTCCAATTGTCCACTGTATCCTCTGCTTGGTTCAATCGGTCGAAAGTGCCTGCAATCGCTAGAGGTATGGAGGCAAGGCTCACAATGGCTGGGAAGCTTTGACGGGCAATGGCAATTTTCCCCTGGGTATCACGATCGGGAAAGTGGCGGTTGATGGATCTTAAGGCTCCAGCCATGGTACGTCCTGTGGTCCCGAGCCCTCCCGTTATGTCAGCTTTTTGTGCGCTAACGCCCATGTGCTGCACTCTATATAAAGTTCCAAACTCTCGTTTTAGTCCCTCCAGGTGTCCTGCAGGAAAATCAAAGAAATGGTGCACATGAGTGCTCACCGTTTCATCTAAGCAGTAGCGTAGCTTGGAAAACACATCCTCACGCCCTTTGAAATCGACGGGGCTCAAATCTTCTGGATATGCCATTAGCATGTCGCCTTTCCACCCAACCAGTTCACCAATTCCATAAGGTGGTAGTTTCTCTTTTCCAGCAATCGCATTGTTCACCATTTGGTCAATCATCACTCCCTCAACAACCTTCCGCACAAGATGCTGAACCACATGATATGCCGTGCCATCTGGCATCTGACCCGCAAGCTGTGCGTGCAGCTTTTTCAAGACTTCACGCTCATTTTCACCCCGACGCATCGCGGCATCCAACTCGTTAACGTGAGGGCCTATATGAAATCGGCTCATGCTTGAGTGGTGAAAAACTTTCTCACTTTGGGATGCCAGGCAGAAGGATCCAAGTTCATGGTTCGTGCATAGGCAATCCCTAGTCTTTCGATATCCTCTACCGTTTGATCAATAAGCCTAGCTCTTTTTAACTCCCAGCCACTAAAGTCCACATCGTCTAACTGATTTTTTGGGTCGGCAAAGGCGTCGTGTACCTTTTGGTTGATGTCGTGTCCTTTGACCAGCTCACATCTTTTGCCTCTCTGAACTACAGCAAAGGGAGGGTTACCTTTTGTGATACGCCCTTCCACTATAAATGTGAATCTTAGGGAGTTGTCATCTGGCCTTGAACCTGAAGTGCGAATGCTCATAATCAAGATAGGAATCTACACAATGTAATGCAGATTCGTCAAGACTCGACGCTAAAACAGATTTAGTGACGACCTTCGTCGGTCCGGCCAAGTAAGTGGGTGATACAAGTTAAAGTTCTGTAATCCCTTTGTTTAGCGTAAAGATCAGTAGCTGAGTTCCATTCAGCACCTACTGGCCTTATTATACCACAAAAAGCAATCTTAGCTAATTCTGGACTTTAAAATGGGGTGAATGAAGGGTCTCGAACCCTCGACCTCCAGGGCCACAACCTG
>CAZUWE010000021.1:0-15464 GCA_964624175.1 uncultured Candidatus Peribacteria bacterium
AACTCGCCACTGACCTCCGCGATCCTACTGATTTATTTGGTCGCAGAGTCCTAAGATCGAAGAGCCTTTCCCTCCTGAATAAAAAGCCGATCCGGCCTTCCCAAGCGGAAGTCCAATCTAATTCTCGCGCCCGCAGCGCACTTCTACGCGCTGCTGAAAAGCTCTAATATGTCTAAACTCTACGCCACATTTCAAGCCCTCTTCCTTCGCAATGAAAAGCTCAGCATGCTTTCGCTAGGGGGGGTGATGCTAATCGCCGTGATCTTGATGGGAGTCGTTTCTCTCGCCTCTCTCAATGACAAGGCCATGAAAGGATACGTGCTCAGCCAACTCGAAAATGAACGTCAAGAACTTGTTTCTGATGGGGAGATCACTGAAATGCTCATGCTTCGGGCCCGCTCTATGTCGGCGATTGAAGAACAAGTGAGTTATATGGTTAAACCTGAAACGGTTACCTACGTAGTGCCAGTCAGCACCGTTGCCGAGAATCCAAGTCAACTATGAAACCCTAAAGGGGTTAAGGGGAAATCCATAAAGCCTTCCATTACTGGAGGGTTTTATGTTTTGTATAGGTGCCATGGTTGACAAATCACAATAAAAGATTTACTTTATTGCCTCTGTTTTTAGTTTTTACCTGAACTATGCCTCCTTCAGCTGCCCCAGAAACAAGAACGCCTGAACCGGTGGTTGAAGACCGTTTGAACAGGGTTCCTACGTACAGTTCTGTTGAGCTTTTACGCGCCATTGATAGTCTGGTAATGGATTTTGTTAGGCGCACAAGCGAGTCAAAACAACGGGTGACTGAAGCTCTAAATGCATATATTCGTATTGCAGCACTACCTAAAAGCCGGAGAGATGGTACAGATCTTACCGGTCTGAAAGCCACTGCTGAAGAGCGTGTTCGCGAGTACAACGGTATAGTTTTAAGATTTTCTACTGATTTTTTAAACGTAGCTAGAAATGAAGAGAAACGAATTGTCGATTCTATTATGAAAAAAGTTGATCTTCAGTCAGATGCTAGTTTGAAACAGAGGATTGAAACCCATTTGAGAGCTCTTGCATCGCCACTGGGTACGCCAGTTACGAATTATCTGCTGTTACATAAAGCCTTCTTGCGGGGTGACCTTCTTGCGGTGCAAGGGGACGTACATGTAACTACCGAAACAGAACATAAACTTCCGGATACTCTTATTCCAGAAGAGTGTACACTTGATGAAGCAGTTACACTTAACGCAGTCAAAAACGATGTTGCTGCTTTTGGAAAAACTGTGCACGAAACTACACTTCAAATTATCAGAGAGTATTTATATTTAATAGCAGAAGAGACACAAGGACGCGAACGGAAGGCAGCGCTCGCTAGAGGTGCCACAAGTCGAGTGCAGACTGATCTAAAAGATTTTCTCAATAAAGCTTTTGAAGATCCTATACATGTGAACGGATATCATGCTCAACTAGTTGGTACTTTGACCGATGCGGTCTTGGATCTAATGGGGGGGGAAACAGAAAGAGATCAAGTTCGAATGTTAATTGGTGGTTTTGGTGATTTTAGTCCAAGTCGACTTGCTGCAGTAGAAGAGATTGAACGTCGTTTAAGACAATATAATGAAGTCCCTGCGCTTTCTAGAGAGTCTAAGTCACGTCGTGCTCAACTTGAGTTGGAAAAAAAGGAAGTAGTGCTTTTGATGCTCCGTGAGTATTTTCAAGTGCAATCACGGGAGTTTGAACGAAGAGCTCATTCAGCTGATTTGGACCAGGTGGCAACTAGACAAATTCTTGATTACTTTGAGCGTGAAGCTTCTGCACAGATCGATACCAAGAGAAACAACGATTTTGGACAACTTGTTAGATTTAGAGTGGGTGGCCTGCTTCAACGATTAATGCCAACCCAACGAGAACCCAAATTGTCAAAGGTTCCAAAACTAGCAAGGCCTCCTAGAGAGCCTTGGTCTCGCCGACGTAAAATAGAGCTATCGGGTGGTTTGTTGGTTGCCAGTTTAGCTGCGACAGGGGTCTATGAATATACGTTGGGAGGAAGGGATTTTGAGTCAGATATGGTGGACTTGGGCTCAGAGGCGGGGAAGCTTGCAGACTGGTTAGGTGAAAGTGTTCAAACTTTGGTTCCAGAAGGCTCTGATCCAGGGGTTGAGGGAAGCGAAGTCGTTGTGCCGCCAGCAGTGGAGGTGACTGAGGCCCCTGAAGTACCAGTTAGTTCAATGCAATGGGGGTTACTGGCACAGGGCCAGTATCCAGAAGCTAGTTCATATGGTTCAGACATCCGTTGGCTACAAGGTTTGGCTCTGCAGAGTGGTGTGAGTCCTGAGGATGCGAATACCTTGCCTGCAATTGCTGTGCATTGTGAGAGAGGTGTGAATGCACCTACGAATACGGTACGAGCGTTCGAGTTTAACTTGCCCGCTGGGATGCCATTGAATACCGATGGTACTCTTCCTTGGGTTGTTTCTGGTCAACAATTGGCTGGCTTTAAGCCTCTCTCTAGAACCGTTGAGGATATTTGTAAGGCACTTGGAACAGGTGATGCTGCCGTAGCGCTCGAGAAGCTGTAGAAACCGGGAGACAAATTTGTTATAGTCGGGCCGTATTGCCCTTAACTATTACTAATGAACCTCGAAACTCTCAAACAAACCGCTCAGGCCATGGTTGCGCCCGGGAAGGGGATTTTAGCGATTGATGAAAGCCACTCCACTTGTAAGAAGCGCTTTGAGGCGCTGGGGGTGGAGTGCAATGAAGCGACTCGTCAGGAATACCGCGAACTGCTGGTGACGGCGCCAGGCATTGAGCAATATTTGGGGGGAATGATTTTGTTTGATGAAACGCTGCGTCAGTCCACTAAAGATGGGCGCCGTTTTGTGGACGTTTTGAAGGCAGCAGGAATGATTCCTGGAATCAAAGTGGATACCGGTGCCAAAGACCTTGCATTGCATGCAGGGGAGCAAGTGACTGAAGGACTCGATGGACTCCGTGAAAGGCTCGCTGAATACAAGACGCTCGGGGCGGGGTTTGCTAAGTGGCGCGCGGTGATCAACATCAGCGACAGTCTGCCTAGCCGAGCCTGTGTTCGCGCCAATGCACACGCACTCGCTCGCTACGCTGCCCTCTGCCAAGAGGCGGACATTGTGCCTATGGTAGAACCTGAAATGATCATGGATGGAACGCACAGCATTGAGCGTTGCTACGAAGTGACTGCCGATGTACTCAGGACACTCTTTGCAGAACTTGTGGAGCAAGGTGTTGCTTTGGAGGGGACTATTTTGAAGGTGAGCATGGTGATTGCGGGGAAGAGTGCAGCTGTTCAGTCTACGGAACAAGAGGTGGCGAGCCAAACGGTGAAGTGTCTCAAGGAAAACGTTCCAGCGAACATTGCTGGAGTAGTGTTCCTTTCGGGAGGACAAAGCGATGCAAAGTCAACCATCCACTTGAACCTCATGCATCAAGGTGAAGCACTGCCTTGGCCACTCAGTTTCTCATACGGGCGTGGTATTCAACAGCCTGCACTTGAACTATGGGCTAAGAATCGCAGCGGCGTGGCTGATGCACAAAAAATCCTCGTGCACCGGGCGCACATGAACAGCCTCGCGTCTCAAGGAAAGTACACTTTAGAATCTGAACAAACCGTCTAACTATGATGCTTCTCGACTTCCTCAATTCTAAAAAAATTCGCACCTCTTTGGTTGAACTTCTTGTGGAGCTCAGCGAGGCGGCGCATGAAATTTCTTCGACCATCATTCAGGCCAGCACTAAAAAAGCAGGCAGCATGAACGCGAGCGGGGAAGAGCAGATTGCCATGGATATTTTGGCAAACGATATTTTGGTTCGTACGGTAAAGACGAATCCTTATGTTTTGGCTTATGGAAGTGAAGAAGTGGATGAGCTCGGGAAGGCGAGTGACACAGGACTTTACAGTGTGTTCTTCGATCCGCTCGATGGGTCGAGTTTGTTTGATGTGAACTTTGCGGTGGGAACCATTATTGGAATTTATGAAGGCGCCGACGTGATTGGGCGAACCCCTCGTGGACAAGTGGCTGCGCTCTACACCATGTATGGCCCACGCACCACCATGATGCTCAGCGTGGGGCAAGGAACGCATGAGTTTTTGCTCACGGAGGCAGGATGGGAACTGCTCACGGAGGACGTTAAAGTCGCAAATGGGAAGAAATATTTTGCGCCTGGAAATCTGCGTGCGGCGCAAGAACGTGCAGACTACTTAGAACTTGTGAACTGGTATATGAAGGAGCAATACACCCTGCGTTACAGTGGGGGAATGGTGCCCGATCTCAACCATATTTTTAAAAAGGGAACCGGAGTATTTATGTACCCAGGTATGCCCAGTGCACCGGAAGGAAAACTTCGTTTACTCTACGAATGTGGTCCTATGGCTTACCTCATGGAACAAGCCGGCGGAGCCAGCAGCAACGGTGAAAAGTCAGTGCTCGACATCGAGATTAAAACCCTTCATCAGCGCACTCCCATTTTCATTGGTGTGAAAGAAGAAGTTGAAAGATCAACAAAGGCCTTACAGTAGCCCATTGCTGAAACATTTTTTGTTCCCCATTCGTTGCAAGTATTGTATGCTTGTTTAGCGACATAACTCCACTCATGCCATTGTCAGGTAGCGCCCCATTTGATATTGATGTTGCTGTTCTTGCAGCACAAGACGGTGACAAAGAAGCCTTTGCACAAATTTATGATCATTTTTTTGATCCTATTTATCGTTATGTATATTTCCGTACGGCGCCATCCGAGGTAGATGATTTGGTGGAGGTTATTTTTATTAAGGCGTGGATGAACCTTGAGAAATATGAGAAACGCGACGTGAATTTTTCTGCGTGGCTCTTCAAGATTGCCCACAACGCGATCATTGACCACCGTCGTTCGCACCGACCCCTCTTTGAAGTGAAAGAGGAGATCGCTGATGAATCGGAGAAGTCTGCGCCAAAAGAGCTCACCGAAAAGAGCATGCTTTCTAAGACCATTCGAGCGGCCGTGGACGAGCTCAAGGAACCCTATAAACAGGTTGTGACCTTGAAGTTTTTGATTGGTCTCTCTAACTCAGAAATTGCTGAAATCATGAACGAACGTGAAGGGAATATTCGTGTCATTCAATTTCGAGCTCTTAAGGAACTCAAAAATATTCTTAACAAAAAAGGACTCGAACGGGAAGTTTTGTAATGAATCCTATTCCGATCCGTTATAAACACGGACAAAACCACTATGGACCAGAATCAAATAGAAATCGCAAAACAAAGGATATGGAACCGAATGCAGTCTAAGCTGCCAGATCGGGGCCTAAGTCCCTATCAAAACCTACTCGGATCGATTCGTAGCTACGAATCCCCGATGATTTCACGTTTGAAGCGAGTTCAGTCTAAAGAACATTTGCTCGATATTTTGCCAGATCGTCCTGCTCCTGCATTCTCCCTTAAACGGGTGTGGGGAGTGGGATCTCTGTTGGCTGTGCTTTCGGTGATTTTTATGCCCGTTCTACAGAAAGTTCCTGTAGCGAGTGCTTTTACCGTGAACACGGTGGAGGTGGTGGAGGGGCAAGTCTATGTAAACGGAGAAAGCATTCAAGAATCGGTGATTGTAAAACCAGGTGATCGGATTGAGACAGGTGATGGGTCTATGGCTCATATCTACTTTGTAGACGATAGCCGCATGACTTTGGCGCCCGACACTCGAGTGGACATAGTAGACACTAATGTGGATGAGCTTAATAAGACCAACACCAAGGTGGAAGTTCGTCAAGAAAGTGGGCGTGCCTGGGTTCAAGTACTCAACCTGCTTTCCTCAAACGATTCTTACTTTTTAGTGACTTTCCCCGATGGAGAAGTTGAAGTGGATACACGTGCAAGTTTTGACATCGCGGTGGGGGATGAAACTCGTATCTCTGTGGCGCGCAACTTGGTTGATTTGAGTTTGCAGGGAGAGGATGTGGCGTATGCAGGAACCTTGGGACAAGGGGCGGAAATTCTGAAAATGGAGGATAGCATTCAAACCGAAAAAATTCCGAGCGAACGTGAGGAAGATATTTGGTGGGAGTTCAATGATGCTTATGGGCGTACCTACGCTCAAGTTTTAGATGAACACTACAAGGAAGAGGCGAGCTTACAAGCAACCCTGCTTCCAACCAATCCTTTCTACTTCCTTAAAACCTTCCGTGAAGATGTGCAAGTTTCACTCGCTTTCACCTCTAGTGCAAAGGAAGAACTGCTGGTTCAACAGGCTGAAAATCGTTTGATGGAAGCCCAGATTTTGTTTGCAAAAGGAGAAACCGCTGAGGCTGAAGAAGTGCTCAACGACTATCAAAGCACCGTTCAAACAGCACTTCAAAATACGGACAATCCTGTGCTGCTCGCTAAGCTCGATATGACACAAAAACAAATGCTTACGGCGGCAGAAATTGATGAAAGCACTCAAATTCTGGAAGACCACTTGGTGACTTCATCTGCGATTGTTTCTTCACGTTTAGAAGATAAAACTGAAGTGAAGATGTACTCTGCCTCACAAAAACTGGAACGTGTGCCTGATCTCATTGCAAACGGGGATTATGATCAAGCATTGGCAGATCTTTCTTCTTACCAAAGCAGTTCACTCTCTATCCTAACGGAACTTGAAAATGTGCCTATGGATCAACGAGAGCAGGTGGTGTCTGCGCTGCTTGATCAAAAGCTGGAAGATATTCAACTGCTCCGTGTGATTGCTAGCATGCCTGAGACTTCGGAAGCGGTGGATATTGATACCAAGATGCTTGAGCAAATGAGCATGATGGTGCTTTCCCTCAAAGAGCAACAGCTCAGTGATCTTTCTACTTTCTTTGAAAGCACCGATTACGATTTGGATGTGCAGTACAACGTGTACAACCGTCTTAAGGAAGACACTGTGATTGGTGATGAACTCAATGAGCAGTTCACTACGGTAGAGAACGAAATTCAAAATTCGCTAGAGAGTGATGAGCCTGTAATGGAAATTGAGGAAGTTGAAAGTGAAAGCAGCTCAGGGACTTCTGCCACAAGCACTACAGACGCTACGAAGAAATAATCAGTCACCCATACCCACTAGACCTAGTAACAGGCCTACCGTGGCAATCAGGGCACCCACAATCCAGAAACGCATAACCACTTGAGATTCGGGCCAGCCGAGATGTTCGAAGTGGTGATGCAGTGGCGCAATGTGAAAGACCTTCCTGCCGAAGAGTTTTTTGGAGGTGAGCTGAATCATGATTGAGATGGTTTCGATCACGGGTATTGCTGCAAGAAAAGGGAGTATGGCCACTGTATTAGTGAGCATAGCGATGACCCCTAAGGTTGCGCCCAAAGAAAGCGCTCCCGTGTCACCCATATAAAACCGCGCAGGCGGAATATTGAACCAAAGAAAGGCTAATGTGGCTCCGGCAATCACTGCACAAAAAGCCGATAAAATGAGCAGTCCGTGCGCATAGGCGAGCGCAGAATAGGTTCCAAATGCGATGATGGTCAGTCCACCGGCGAGGCCGTCCAACCCGTCTGAAAAATTCACCGAGTGAGCACTGGCACTGACGATGAACCAAAAGAGAGGAATGTACCACAGCCCGATTTCAAAGTCTCCTACGCCCGGAATATGTATCTCGTTGAAACCCAGTTTAAAGTGAAACCACCAAGCACCGAGTAAAGTGAACACGGTGAGCCAAAAAAACTTGGGTTTAATATTTATTCCTTTGCTTTTGCCCCATCCTTTAATATTAAAAATATCATCCACTAGACCCAGCAAAGCTACCGTGACGAGCGTGAAAATTGCCAAGTAGGTTTCTTTACGACTGAGGAGCGAGTGTTCAAAAAGTCCCAAGTAAGAAAGTGCGCGTGAAAGCAAAATGGTTAGCAGTGTGCTTCCCCAAATAAGAATTCCTCCCATCGTGGGAGTTCCCGCTTTTTTGTGGTGCAGAGCATGGTAAAGGTCAGCGCTTTTCCCGTCACTAGCTACCGTACGAATGTTTTTCCCCAACTTAAATTTGTAGAGCAGTTTTATAAAGGGCTCCGCAAAAATATAAGCGATTAGAAAGGCGATGAAGCCAGATCCAACCACGAGGATTAGATGCCGGACTGTGTCGGTGATAGGGAAGTAATTACCAAACATAGGCTCTGTAAATCCAGTCCACTAAAATTTTAGTGTCAGTGAAGCGGCTTTTGCTGCCGAGTACTACGCTTAAAATTTCATGGCCATCGGGGCTTTCAGCCAGTGCAATGAGACATTCACCGGCGAGGGGCGTGGTGCCTGTTTTGAATCCTTTGATTCCGTCCTGGCCTAGCAAGATATTGGTGTTTATGAGTTCGTGTTGATCGCCGGTTTCACTGCTCACCGTGACTTTGCTTTGGTTCACAATTTCTCGGATGCTTTCATCTTTAAGCAAGTGAGTGGTTAGAGCGGCCAGGTCATGAGCAGATGAGTAGGCTCCCGATACGTCCAAACCGTTTGCATTTTTGTAGTGGGTATCATCGAGCCCGAGCTTGTTGGCCATGGCGTTCATTTTTTCAATGAAGGCTTTTTCAGTGCCGGCGTTGTATTCAGCGAGGGCGAGAGCTGCGTCATTTCCAGACTCAATCAAAAGTCCGTAAAGAAGGTTACGGACGGTTATTTGCTCGCCGCTATAAAGGCCCATTCGTGAACCAGTAGCGCTGGCTGCATTTGCACTTACGATGACTACCGCGCTGGGGTCGTTTTCTTCTAGGATCAAAGCAGCCGTCATTAACTTGGTGAGGCTAGCGATTGGCACTCGTGCCATTGAGTTCTTCTCGTACAAAATAGCCTGAGTTTCCAGGTCTACTGCCAAAATATTGAGTCCGCTCATATCCGCAGGAGCCACGTATTCTTCTTGTTGGGTGGGCATGGAAGAAACCGACAGTAGGGTTTTGTCATCAAAGCTAACAGTATTGGTGCCAGCCACGGATCCGAGGCTCAGGCTGCTGGCGAGTAGCAGGGAGAGGAGGCTTTGAAACATACCGCCAGTATAAAGGGGAAAGTGAAATTTCCAAAGTGAATAAACCACTTTCCACTATCTCAATAAACACCTATATAAAAGAGCTCATCGTGTTCTTCGTAGAACTCAGCAAAGTCTTGGCCAAGCTCAATGATGATTTCTGCGTTGCTGGCGTAGTTTTCAGGAGAGTACTCGGTGGGTAGCTCACTTACAATCTCTCCAAAAGTTAAAGAAGGAAGTAGTTCAAGAGTTTCATCGTTGCCTTCCATGCGAGGAATGATTCGAGTGTCTTGAGTCTCTCGGTTGGTGGCGTTTCCACCAATGCTGGCATTGAAGCCGTATCGTACGAGGTACATTTTTGTAAGACCTGCAAGGCTGGCGGTTTTAGTACCATTCAAAACCTCAATGGGCACTTGGTCTATATACACTTCAGGGTGGTAGAAGAAGAGTTGAGCAAAGAGTTGCAACTCCACAAAATTCATTTCGCCTGCATACGGAATCAAGTAGTAGGGGTCGTTTTCTTCTCGGGGTGGGGTGTAAAGGAAGCCACCCATTTTGGTCGCATCATCGCTGATTACGGCTGAGTTAATGGAGTCACCGCTCAATCCCTCTGCAAAGTCCACTAGAGATAGCATCTCATCCAATTGCATGTCGGTTTCGAAATTTGAAGACACTGCATAGTATAGGTCTTTTACGTGGCCAGGACTGGTGAGAACCCCTAGGCTCATGGCCTTGTCTTTAATAGCGCCAAGCACCTGTTGTTGGCGGCGAGCTCGGTCGAAGTCGGAAGTGTTGTGACGACTGCGCACATACTTGAGCGCGGTTTCTCCATCTAGCTCTTGTGTCCCCGCGTCTAAGTAAAAAGGTTCATACATAATGCCGGACCCTTCTGGTCCTGGATAAGCTTCATCAATAATATCGCTTTCTACATCCACAGTGATTCCTCCCAAAGCATCCACAATTTCTACGAATCCAGTGAAGTCGATCTTTGCATAGTAGTGAATGTCTACATCAAAAATTTCTTCGATTTCTCCTTCTAGTTGATCCATCGCGTAGACAGGATCGTTGGTTTCATCAAGCACATATTCATAAACGCTGTTGATACGCGTTCCCCAACCCACTTCTTCATTCTCCACGTAGAAGTCACGTGGAATAGAAATCATCGACACGATGTTTTTATCGTGATCGAGTGAAGCCACCATCATGGTGTCGGTGAGATTTTCTCCATCGTGACCTTCACCGCCCACTCCAATGAGCAAAATATTGGTGTGGCCATAGGCATCGGTCATCACATCTTGTCCCACAGCAGAGATGAAAACTTGCTTCACGCTAAAGCCATTTCCTGAGGCAATGGCCCCCACCACTCCTTTGAGTGTAAAGAAGCCTAAAACCAGCGCTAGGATGCTCAAAAAAATATGACTTTTGATCCAGACCGTGGCTCCCTTCTTGGAACGGTGTGGTTCCTCCTTATGGTGAGGGGAGTGAATGGATCGAGTTTCGAAAGAATTCATGCTGTTTAGGTGCCTTGGTATTTTAGTGAAGTGAGGGGAAATAGCAAGGGTGCGGCTGTCAGGAAAATTTCAGAAATCCTTCAGGAAGTTTTTGTTAGCATGGCTCTTATGATCCTACCACTTCTCTCAGCTCTGAGTTTCTTTGCTGGCGTGCTCGTTGCTAGCTTCAGTGACTACCGTGTAGCCCAGTGGACATGGCCCTTGCTTCTGCTGATTTTTGTTAAAAAGAGGCCGCTGGCCATTTTTGTTTTTGCATTTTGCTTGGGTGTGTTGCGCATGACGACATATGAAGATGGAATGGTCAGTGATTTTTCAGTGGGTGAGGCAGACCTTGCGGGGGAAGTGGTGGAAGAAGTAGATGTACGTAGTGATCACAAAAAAATAACGGTAGATACACTGGCGGGTCGTGTACTTGTGAAGCTGTCTTTATATGAGGACGTGGCCTTTGGTGACCATGTGAAACTAAGTGGTAGCTTGGAAAAACCTGCAATGAGCGACTCGTATGCCAATTATTTATTCCGATACGGAATTTCGTTCACCATGGATAAGCCGCATATAGAGGTAGTGAAACCGGCTGAACTTTCGGTGCGAGGAGTTTTGTATCACTTTAAAGACTGGGTTCAGCGGCGCATCAATTGCCTCTATTTTGAGCCAGATGCGAGTTTGGTTTCTGGGTTGCTTTTGGGAAGTCGAAAGGGAATGAGTGAGGAACTCACGCTGGCTTTTCAAACCACGGGACTGACGCACATTGTGGCGGTTTCAGGTTATAACATCAGCTTGGTGATTGCGTGCATTTTTTCCGTGTGTGGATTTTTACCGATGAAGCGGCGCACTATTTTGAGCGTGATCATGGTGGCTGCGTTTGTTCTTTTTGTTGGGGCCTCCGCTGCAGCCGTGCGTGCGGGACTCATGGGGAGCCTTAGTATGTGGGGGCTCTACACGGGGCGCCGCAGCCAGGCTTTTTTTGCGCTGCTGTGGAGTGCAGTCCTTATGACGCTATGGAACCCAGCAATACTGCCTTTTGATATTGGCTTTCAACTTTCGTTCACTTCCACGCTGGGGTTGCTGGTCTTTTCACCGATGCTTGAAAAATGCATTCCGTGGGGAAGTGGCTTTATTAAAGAAGCACTTTTGCTCACGCTCAGTGCGCAAATTGCGACCTTTCCCTTTATAGTGTTTTACTTTGGGCGGCTTTCACTCATCTCGCCTCTAGCCAACGTGGTGGTGGCACCTTTCTTGCCTCTAAGCATGTTGTTTTCAGGTTTGTCTTTAGTGGCTGGCCCTTTTGCATTGATCGCTAGTGTGTACACCAAAGCAGTGATCCTCTCAGTTCGTTGGCTTTCAAAAGTTCCGCACGCCGACATGGAACTTACTTTTTCTTTGCAGGCTTTTTTGCTGACTTTGCTGGGGTTGACTTTTTGGGCGCTTCTTTTTTATAGATCCAAATTGGCCCGAGCTTTTGGTCTCGGAGGCGGGGAACTTGTTTCCAAGGCTTGAGTCCATCAATCACAAAAGCATGTGAAACAATGATGGTTCCAGGCTTCAGTTGAGGTAGTAAATCTTCCTTCATGCGGTTCATGGAATGTGTCAGTAAATAGCAAAAAATCACATCGGCATCACTGAGATCTTTTTTCCAAAAGTTTCCAAATTTAAGTTTGGCTTTGCTGTGCCACCACACGAGCGACAAAAACTTAGACCACATCCACACAAGGGGAGAAAATTCGTACCCCACGGCTTGGGCGCCATACTCTTTAGCGGCTTTATGTACGAGGCGACCGTCACCACTACCCAAATCATAAATCTTCATTCCAGGTTTGAGCTCAACCGCTTTAAGCATCCGCTCCACTTGCACCATTTCAGTAGGGACGAAGGGTGCCCCTTCCACCATGGCGTAGGTGGTGGGGATAATTAAAACGGCATAACCTAAGATTTGGAGGAGGGAGAGTTCCGGGATGTTCATTGCGCGTGAAAAAAAACAGAGCTAAGATACAGTAAAATTCCGCCATGCACTACTTCATATTCACAGCAGTTGTCATCGTCGGATTTCCATATATCCTTAGCCTCCTCCACGCATGTTTTTCTTCAAAAGCAAAACGCTCTCGCACCGCCAAACCGCGACGATAGGGCTGGTTTTGGCCGTTCTTTCTATGCTTAGCATGGCGATCAGTACTTCACTGTTCCCTTACTTTGGTATGTGGCTCAACAGTCACGGAGTGGTTGAGCTCGACCTCATGCTCCTCGTCTTCTTTGTGACCATGATTTTGGCCGTTCAAGGGTTACTGCTTTTTGGATTCCCTCTTTTCTATGCGCAAGATAAAAAAAGCCACATGACGGGCTTCCAAATTTTGCTGTACGAGCTTATGTGGATGGTGGTGATCATGGTCTTGCTCTCATCACTCTTCATTCTCACTCATAAGCAAAAGGTTTATACCTTGGATGAGGTCACTCCAAATGTGGAAGTAGAAGTAGAATAGCGAATCTTGCCAAGAATATAAAAAAGTGTTATAATATACAGATTTAATTCTGTATTATGTTTAAACACTCTCGCATTGCAGGGGCCTTCCTCGCTCTAGCTTGTTTGATGGCTTTTGTGCTCGGAGATGCCCCTGACGCTCAGGCTGCCAGTTCATACAACATCGTTGAAACTACTGGCACGGTGGGCACCCAGGCCACTTTTGAATTTGAATACACCGTAGATACGGCCCAGCAAACGTGGGCGACAGGCGACACGTTGACCATCGCTATCCCACTCAACTTTTCAGGAGTTAGCCTCTCCCTCAGTGCCGAATACGATACCGACGTGAATAACGACGGAGTGGGTGAAACGGCTATTACCTCAGGGCCTGGAAATGGACAGTACGCTCTTACAGGGGGAGGAAGTTTGGTGACCATTAAGTGGAACTCTATCGCTTGGGGTGCCGTGGTTAATGGGAGCTCAACCATTCGTGTGCTCTTGACCGCAACTCCTACTTTTGAAAACGCTACTTCAAACTTTGTTTTTGGAGGAAGCACTGCGGATGTAGGGGACACCAACCCAAGTGGAACCGACTCTGTCAATGTATCGGCTGCGGATGCTGCTGCCAGCGTCACCCTGGCATCTAATAGCACCGTAGGAGTGGGAGGCTTTACCGTTTTAAATGTAAACCTTGCGGCCCGTTTAACGGCCAACGATACGGTGGTATTTACCTTGCCCAGCCATCTCAACTTGAACTCTCTAGCTTTCTCATCAGAAAACTTTACAGGTGCGGGAACCTTTAGTGACTGTACAGCGGTAGGTCAAGTGGTTACCTGTACCGCGAATGGAATTGTGGGGCCAGGAGTTGGAAATATTGTGCTTAGTGGAGTCATTGCAAAGTGGGTAGCCACTGGCCAGACCGTTACTTCGGTTGCTGTGAACGATAATGACCAAGCAGGAGCTGATATTGCTCGCGATGCAAGTGGAACCGTTACGGACACTACGGTGGGCAACTTAACCAATACGGATGTTCAGCCTTTAGTGACCACGAGGCAATACGAAACACCTAATAGAGTTGTTTTCACAACACACGCCGCCATTCCAGCGGATGGAAAAATTCTCATCACTTACCCTAATGGATGGAACATAGCTGCAGCCAATGGGATGACAGCTAGTGAACTAAGCGGAATAAACGGCACCCTTACTATTGGTGTGGTGGGACAAGTGCTCACGCTTACACGAACGGGTGGAACCGCTGCTTTACCAGGCATTGTTGCCTTTACTGTTCCTAAAATCACCACGCCAAACCAATACGATGGAGGCGTGTACCAGCTGCTCACTCGTACCAGTTCCGATCAGGATATTGAAATCGATACTAGTGTGTCATCTGACTACTTTTCAGAAGGATCTCGGGGGCCTGGATCTAAGCCAGGTGAGGTGACCGGCCTAACCATTACTGATAACGCAGCGGGTGGAGTTTTGATCACGTGGGTGGATCCTTCTAGCACCGGGGACTTCAATATTGATTTGTATAGGAAAATTTACCCTGGTTCTGAAACCGCTTCCTACATCACTTCAGTTAGAAAAGGAGTGATGCAGTACTCCGATACCGAGGTCAGCAGTGGTCAAACGGTTTCTTATATTGCACGTGCCACCAACAAATTTGGTGCCAGTGCTTTCACGGCAGAGTTTATCTTTGTAGCGGGTTCTACCATGAACGAAGGTGGTGAAGAGACTGAAGAAGAAAACAGCCTTGTTCCCGAAGCAGACACCTCTGAGGAAGTGGTGAGTGAGCCAGAAGAAGTGGAAGAGCCCGATGAAACTGAGGAAGAATCTACCGTTACTGAGCCCGAAGTGGTGCTTGGTGCTTTTGATAGTCTTGTGGAAGTGGGAGTGATTCAAGGTAATGCTGATGGTGACTATGCTAAAGATAGCTTACTCAATAAAGCTGAAGCTGCTGCACTTTTCTATAGAATACTTTCCGACGAACCTGCTCATTTTGAATCCACTCCTTTCGAAGATGTACTTGGGTCTGAATGGTATGCTTCCTATATTAGTGAACTATACCAAAGTGAACTCCTCGTTAAGAGTGGCAGTTATGAACCAGCCACGGCTATTACTCGGGAGGACTTCTTCAGTTTACTAGAAGGGGTGGTGGATCATCTAGGTATTGAAGATGGAAATATTTGTCAGCGACAGATTTGCATAGGGCAAGGCACTTTAAGTCGTGAAGAAGCAGCAGATATACTCTACGAGGTATTTGCAGAAAAATTATAAAGAAAAAGACCGCCCTCGGGCGGTCTTTTTTAGTCGATCGAAGTGAGCAATTAAGACTTCTTGAGCATAGGAAGTCCAGTTCGCTTGTTTTCGGTCACACGGTATCCTTCTGGGAGACCAGCGAGAGCATCATTCTTTTCTTTGCGAGCAAAGTAATAGATTTGTTGCTTGCGTCCTCCGCGGAGGGTAACCATCTTTCCATGAAGGAAGTAGGTTTGACCTTTGCTGTTTGTGACTGAGTAAGCCATAAACG
>CAZUWE010000022.1:0-15099 GCA_964624175.1 uncultured Candidatus Peribacteria bacterium
GGGATGAGGATGCGAGGTGAAGCCACGCAGGTGTTGTTAAGTGTGTGCACAAACTGAGTCTTTCCATCCTTGTCTTTGTAGCGGATGTTGAGACGGCGAGCTTGGTAGTCTAGGAAAGTTGAACATGAGTGTGTCTCACCGTAGCTCTTGCGTGATGGCATCCAGGTTTCGATGTCGTTTTTAAAGAATTGTCCTTGTCCCATGTCTCCACTGCACACGGCTACCACACGGTAAGGGAGCTTCAAATCCTGGAGCACTTCTTCTGCATTTTTCAGCAAGAACGCGTGCATCTTTTTGCTTTCTTCAGGATCGTTTTTGCATAGTACCACTTGTTCGATTTTTTGAAATTGGTGGATGCGGTAAAGACCACGCGTGTCCTTTCCGTAGGTTCCTGCTTCGCGGCGGAAGCAGTTTGAATAACCTGCCATGAGTTTGGGCAGGTCATCCTCTTTGAGCATTTCACCGCTGTAGTAAGAGGCAACAGCCACCTCGCTGGTTCCGATCAAATACTTTTCGTCACTTTCCATTTCACCCGTTTCGGTGTTGCGCACGCCAAGTAGGTACGCCTGTTCTTCGCCTCCTGGGAAGTATCCCGTTCCTTCCATCGCTTCACGGTTCACCATGAGGGGAGGGAGGAAAGGACTGAATCCCTTGGCGACGAGTTTATTGAGTGTGTAGTTCAAAATGGCGAGCTCGAGCAGCATACCTTCATTCTTCAAAAAGTAGCTGCGGCTTCCCCCAATTTTCACTCCACGTTCCACATCGATGATGTCGAGTTTTTCTCCGAGTTCAATATGGTCTTTGATTTCAAAATCCCATTTGGGCAATTCACCCCATGTGTAGAGCTCAACATTTTCGGTGTCATCTTTTCCTTCGGGCGCATCGGGTGAAATCATTCCTGGCGCGCGGAGCAGGAGGGTTTTCCACTCAGTTTCTACTTCGGCGAGTTGCTCGCTGATCTTCTTTTCATCGTCACCCTTGGTGCGCATTTTTTCAATGGCTGCTTTCTTTTCATCCCCTTGAAGCTTTTGAATTTCTTCCGATGCTTTGTTCTTTTCTGCACGTAAGGCGTCTACCTCTGCCTGAAGGCTGCGTCGCTTTTCATCGAGAGTGATGAAGGCATCCACATCAAAGTTTATACGCTTTTTTCGAGCGGCTTCACGAACCGCGTCAGGATTTTGAACGATGTATTTGGGGTCGAGCATAGGAAAAATGTTTGTGCACAGAGAATAACGCCTCTGGAGTCAACAAGGCAAGAGGTCGCTTACTCCTCCTTTTTCTCTTTCTTCTTCACTTCAAGCACGGGCAGGCGCTTCACAAAGACCTGTTTCCCTTCGAAGAGAATTTGGAGCTCAATGGGGTCCCAGCTTTCAATTTTAAGGCCATGGATGCCCCAGAAATGAGTGTGAGAGCCGAGTGGCTTGTCCATTTCTTTCTCGATGGTGGATTTGGCGAGCACTTTGTCTTGCTGCATAAGCGTGAACGTGATGCTGTGCTTTCCTTGAGGAATGAGGATCTTTGAGACCACAAACATTTGTGGATGCACGGCTGGCATTTGTTCGCTCATGATGCGTTCAAAGATTCCAACTAGGTTCAGCTTTCCATCCACGGAGAGGGAAGCGTAGTCGCAGAAAAGGGCGTATTCAATGGGTTGGATTTTCATGGTTTGATGGGGAAATATTTTTCAACTTGTACGGCACTTAAGTGAACAAGTTGAGTGGGTGTCTTAGTTTGTCTAGAAGCGAAGGTGGGGAGTTTAGCCAGCTCCTCTTTCGAAATCTCTATGGACTCCCGACGTTCTTTCACAGCGGGAGTGTCTCCGTCTGCTTCAGTCTTAGTGAACACGTAAGACATAGTGTATTTCCCGTTCGGCTTTACCTTCACGGTGCAGAGTCGGATCATGGGATAGGGTTAATTATTCTCCTTTGTCTTCGGACTTTTCTCCTTTCTCATATACTTTAACATCTGGATCCTCTGTAGCACCAGGGGCACCTTCAGCGCCAGGAGCTCCGGACCCCGGTTGTTGGTACATGCTTGCACCAATCTTTTGAATTTCCTCAGCGAGAGCTTCGTGTTTGGCTTTCAAATCGTCGGCAGAAGTTTCGGCATTGGCGAGGGCATCTTTCAAATCTTTGAGTTTTCCTTCCACGCTGGTTTTTACATCAGCGGCCACTTTATCGCCGTGTTCTTTGAGAGTGCGTTCGGTTTGTGATACGAGAGATTCCGCGTTCACGCGAGTCTCTACGCCTTCCTTCTTTTTCTTGTCTTCTTCAGCGAACATTTCGGCTTCTTTCTTCATCTTTTCAACCTCTTCGGCGCTGAGTCCGCTAGAACCCGTGATGGTGATGTGCTGAGCTTTTCCAGTTCCTTTGTCGGTTGCTTTCACGTGCAGAATTCCGTTCGCGTCGATGTCGAAAGTCACTTCAATTTGTGGCACTCCGCGTGGTGCAGGAGGAAGCCCGTCGAGTTGGAAATTTCCGAGCAACTTGTTATCAGCGGCCATGGGGCGTTCCCCTTGGAACACACGTACATCCACCGATGGTTGGCTGTCTGCTGCAGTTGAGAAGACTTGTGATTTGCTGGTTGGGATGGTGGTGTTGCGGTCGATGAGCTTGGTCATCACGCCTCCGAGTGTTTCAATTCCGAGGGAAAGGGGAGTCACGTCGAGGAGCAAAATGTCCTTCACATCTCCTTGCAGTACTCCTCCTTGAATCGCCGCTCCGAGCGCAACCACTTCGTCTGGGTTGATTCCACGGTGAGGTTCTTTCCCAAAAATTTCTTTTGCCTTGGCTTGCACCGCAGGCATACGAGTCATACCTCCCACGAGCACCACTTCTGCGATGTCGCTCACGTACACACCCGCGTCTTCAATCGCTTGCTTACAAGGCTTTTCACAGCGAGCGATGAGCTCAGCGGTGAGGTCTTCTAGCTTACTGCGAGAGAGCTTGAGCACGAGGTGCTTAGGCCCGTTTTTGTCAGCCGTGATGAAAGGCAGATTGATTTCAGTTTCGTGTTGAGAGGAGAGCTCAATCTTTGCTTTTTCTGCGGCTTCTTTTAGACGTTGAAGCGCCACCTTATCTTCTTTAAGGTCGATGCCTTCTTGCTTCTTGAATTCATCCGCGAGGTAGTCCATAACCACCATATCGAAGTCGTCTCCTCCAAGGAAGGTGTCTCCGTTGGTAGAGAGTACTTGGAAAACCCCATCGCCGAGCTCCAAAATGGACACGTCGAAGGTTCCTCCTCCAAGGTCGAACACGGCGATTTTCTTTTCACCGGTGTGTTTGTCGAGTCCGTAGGCGAGGGCGGCTGCGGTGGGTTCATTGATGATACGTTCTACTTTGAGCCCAGCAATTTCTCCGGCGTCCTTGGTTGCTTGACGTTGTGAGTCGTTGAAGTAGGCAGGCACGGTGATCACAGCGCGGGTGACTTCTCCGCCAACGTATTTCTCTGCATCGGCCTTCACTTTTTGAAGCACCATTGCAGAGATTTCTTCAGGCTTTCGTTCCTTGCCATCAAGCACAATGAGACATTCTCCATTCTTCCCTTTGCGAACCTCGAATGGGAAACGATCGATGATGCTCTTCACTTCGGTGTATTGACGACCAATAAGACGCTTCGCAGAGAAGATGGTATTTGCTTCGTTCATCACCATTTGGCGCTTAGCGGGTTCTCCCACAAGGCGCTCGGTGTCCTTCACCGCCACAATAGAGGGGGTGGTTCGTTTTCCTTCGCTGTTTGCGATTACGGTAGGTTCACCTCCTTCCATCACTGCGAAACAGGTGTTGGTGGTTCCTAGATCGATTCCAATGATTTTTGACATAGTTATTCGTTAAATTAGCACTCACTATATTAGTGTGCTAATTCGGACCGGTCAAGGGTTTTGCTCAGGCTCTGATTCTTCCTGGAAGCGGACGCGAATTTGAGGTTCTCCTTCGAAAGGTATCTGTGCGGTAGCTTCGTGAAAAATAGGCACTTTCCTTCTTAGCTGAGCAAGATTTAACAAACGTTCTTCAAGATCATCATCTAGTAAGCCATATACTGCACTCTCCAACTCTCCTGCGAACTGACGCATAGCCTGTGCAATGACTTGTTTTTGCCCAGAGCGTACCTTTTCTTGCCTCACCGCCGCTGCTTCAAAAGCTCCTACGTTTTCCATCCACGCCTCAAGTATGGTTCTTGGATCTGAGGAAACACGCTCGAGGTCAGTCAAGAGGCGATTGAACTGAAAGCTCACGCCTTGCTCATGTATTCCCCGAGTTTTCTTTCCAAGTCCTCCCATAGAAAGCCTATTCTATAAAAGAATTACGGTTTAAGTCAAATTGCGAGTTGAATTATTCTGACACGAGGAGCCTGTGTTTTTTCTACAAGGGCTTCGATTGGTAGAAACACTTGAATTCTAGCAGCTAGATCAGCTAAGGCAGATTCAAGCACTAATGCATCTATGGTGCGGTAAGTAGCCACTGTTCCTTTAAGTCTTTCGCCAAAATTACTTATATCCTCTGCAAGGGCTTGATAATTTCTATACTTACTTGCCGCTCTCTTTGCAGCTTCAGCAGCATAAGCTTCAGGATTTTCCAACATGATCGGTGGTCGTGTATCACTTAAGCGTCTTAAATCATGTAAAGCTCTGCTGGACCATACAAAAAGTTCGGCGCGTTTTGGTTCTCTGGAGGGTGAATAAATCATGTGTTGGTTTTACCTACCATCACCTTTGCAGGGCGAATGGTTTTGCCTTTAAAGGCGTAGCCTTTTTCAAAAATTTGAATCACTTGGCCTGCAGCACCTTCACCCTCCATGAGCACCTCGTGCTTATTGGGGTCTACGGGCACACCAGTCTGATCAATGAGTTCAAGGCCAAGGTCGGTGAGAGCTTTCATTAAGTTGCCTTCAATGGCTTGTACTCCTTTAACCCATTCTTCTTCCTCGAGGTTTTCAGGCACTAGTTCAAAGGCGCGAGCAAAGTTGTCCAGGGCAGGGAAGATGGCTTCAAGGAGACGCATGTTCGCATACACTTGAATTTCACCACGTTCTTCTTCCGTGCGGCGCTTGTAATTTTGAAGGTCCGCCATGGCACGTTTTGCCGTTTCGGTCATTGCAGCTAGCTCAGCTTGAAGTTGAGCGAGTTGGTCATCTTGAGGAGGTAATGTTTGTTCGTCTGTCATAGTTGGTTGGATTCTAAAAGGTTACGTACTTCGCTAAGAATAGCGGTATTGTAGGCATAGGGCATACGCTTAGGACCGAGGATTCCAATGGCACCCTGGTAGCCGTCGTACTCGTAGCTGGAAACAATGAGTGAACAGCTATCGATTCCGCGGAGAATATTTTCTTCCCCAATGAAAATTTGAGGTTCTGCGGAAAGATTCAACTGTGTGAGTCCCGTCAAAAAGTGGTCTCGATCTTCAATCACTTCCATCACTTGGCTGGCCTTGAGAGGAGATTCCAAAAATTCTGGCTGGCGGAGCATTTTTGAAAAACCCATGAAAAAAGTTTTTGTATTGTCGGGGATGGTGGCGAACACCATGTTGGGTGTCGCTTGAGAAAGCAAGTTCACTGCGTCGTGTACACGTTGTTTAGCGGTAGCAGCACGGTCTTGCTCTCGGAGGGAGCGCAGGGTTTTTTGAGCGAGTTCGCGGGCGCGATCAAAATCAGCGAGTTCATCCACGTAAAAGCGATACCCTTTATCGGTGGGTACGCGGCCGGCTGAGGTGTGGGGTTGCATGATGAGACCTTGTTCTTCGAGCTCAGCCATATCGTTGCGCACGGTGGCGGGGCTAACCTTAAAATTGTAGGTCAAAATAATGGTTTTGGACCCCACGGGTTCAGCCGTTTGAACAAAATGTTCAATAATGGCACTTAAAATTTGATTTTTTCGATCGTCAGTTTGCATACATCTTGTTTATAATGCTTCCAGAACAAAATCTCAAGGGGCAGCTTGCCAAACGCTGTATCCATGGTAAAATATTGTATCTTATAAACAGGTTAGGATGGCTAAAGCGCTTCTGCCCGCCGAAGAACTTCCTGGAGGTTTACCCCCCGACAGATCGCTTGCGAATCTAAAAGATAACACAGGTGAGGTGGTTGCTAATAGGGGAAGGGTGAGAGATCGTTTGCGTGTGGTGGGAGAGCCTTTTCCGGAAGGAGACGAACGATTATTTGATTTGGATGGCAGACATTTTGTTGATGAAGACAGCCCCATTCAACCCTTGTTCGAAGCGCTTGCTACTCAGCTGGACAAAGAGGAAGGCAAGGCGCGACTGGAGCGCATTTACAGAAAGGTGGCGGGAGCGCCGCACCTACGTTTGTTGCTTCCTGCGTTGATCAAAGAGATTGAATTTCGCCGTCGGGAAGGTATGCCATGGAAAGAGGTCACCGACCATCTGCATTTGAGAGTTCCTCTCGACGGACATGCCCTCATCCTTGCCGATGAAAACGGTTTTACGGCTCTGCTTACAGATATGATTGATGGGGAAATTGGTCAAAATATTGAAACCGCTGCTGGGGTCGTTCGCACTTCCACAGGGATTATAAATCAAACCAACGCACGTTTAGTCGAACCGATGATGGGAGATGCCGCGCTCATGCTCGTAAAATCTGCTGCACAAAAAGTGGCCGTCCAGGAAGCGCTCGCGGCTAATCCAGCTCCCATGACAGTGGAGCATTTAGCAGGTAAAAAAGATGAGTTTGGTGAAGATAAATATCCATTGGTAGATGGGCGACGGGTGTTCACGAGAAGCGTTGGTATTTACCCGATTGGGGAAGATGCACTGCACTTGGTAGCTTACGCAGGAAAAGGAAATCGAAAAGGAGGAATCATGGTGGTGGGAGAGGCTCGCGATAAAGTTACTCAACTTCAAAAAGACGCAGGTCCTGGTGAAACTTTGGATGCAACCGAAGGATGGACGGATTTAAGAGACATTGTCGGACCAGACAACATTGATGACCTGCCCATGCCTAAATCGCCTTGGGTGATGCTCAAAACCATGGAAGCTGTGCTTCAAATGACGCCTTATGTGAGGAGCTCAATTCCTAGGCTTCTGGATGAAGGTGAAGAAGATTTGGAAAGTTTGGTAACCCCTAGTTTGGATGCCTATTATGTGGTCCTCGAACTCGAGGGTGGAGATGTGGAAAATTTTTGGGCGCATTTGGTGGAAGAAGGAACCGGCAGCGAAAAAATTCATTTGTTTAAACCAGAAGGTCCACGCAAACTGCACTTTTGGACGGAAGGAGTTTCTACACCCCACGACTTTGAAAAAGAGGTGGCTGGCTTTACGCGGCAGGTTGCGCGTATGGCACGTGCAGCGGGAGCGAAGTTCAAAATGAGCCGTGGACACGAAGGAGCTTTGCAACGGTTGCCATTGCCTGGTGGAATTCAAGTGGATGCAACCGGAAAATCCATTGTAGATACGGTGCGTGGAATCAGTTGTTTGGAGGGTGAGGAGGATTGTGTGTGGGTGACCGAAAGTGCGTGTGAAACCCTAGGACTTGTTGGGCAGCGTGCAGAGCTCACGACCCGTTATATTAAGGGGAGACCTTTCCGTGGAATTGTGCTTAAAATAGATGCCGAAGGAAACACCTCAATTCGCGAGAACTTGTTGGGTCGCGAGGAGCAGATTGCTGCAGTGCAAACCTTTGTCCGAAGCTTGGGGGCCAATGGGATGGCTCTTAAAATTCGTAAGCCAGTAGATGCAGTGGATAGAGGGTATGGCGAGTCTGCGGTGCTCCGTGCAGGGGATACTTTTGCTCGCAGTGAACTTGGATTTAAAGATGACCAAATTGTTTACTTGGCGCGTGGGAAAGGCCTTTTTGTAGACTTAAAACGCAAGACCGGTCACAGTAAAGATGAGCTGATGGAAAATCCTCAACTGCTGACCGAGCCGGTGCTGCTATTTTTGGATGCAGAATCTTTATCGGCAGAAGATTCTGTGGATCTTGATCGTTTTCTTAGCGCCATGGTGGGTGCACCTATTGGGCTTATTTACACAGGAACTTACCAATTCCGTCCTGGGGCGATGATGGGTGAACAGTATAAGGGTCGTGAGTTGAGTGCAGAGCGGGAAGTGGGTGAACTCACTCTGGAAGAAGCAAAAACCTTGGTGTTCCAAACAAGAACCGATCTCACGGAGGCTGACTCAGACCGTGTACTGCAACTTTTGCGTGACGAGTGGAAAGGAAAATGGGGGAAACCGCTCGTGCCACGACTTCTCATTCATAACTTTGCTCGTGCCATTTATAAACGAGGTGACATGCTCAATTTGACCGATGCTATTGTGAACCGTGTATGGATTGGAGAATTGAGTGAAATGATGGACAAAGCTGGTCTCAATGAACATCAACGTACTCTACTTGGAGCAGTCGCTGAAATTGGATTTCCTGTAACGGTACGCGAACTCAAAGGGATTTTGAGGTTTGCTTCTGACCGTATGCTTGAAGTGCTTACACAAACAGAGCCAGCTTTCTTGGTGGCAGAAGGTGAAGGTGCCGAACGCCGCTATAGAGTGGCTACTGAGCAAATGCGAAACGCCCGCTTGATTGTGGCTAAAGACAAACAAGCGATTCATGCCTACTTATTGAGAAACAACTTTTTGCGCGAAGAAAGGCCCGAAGTTTCTGAAGCATCTATGGCTCGATGCGACATTGAATTTGAACACGCTTTGGCATACGCAGAGTCATGTAAGAATCCTAGAACGGTTGAACTCGTTAGACGTCTTGGGCGCTACCATGCTTCACAAAAAGGTGGGTTTGCAGCGGCTTACCACGTTTATTCATCGTTTATGGAGGCCTTGCAGAGACATCATATTCCCGTGGACGCAGAATTTTTATCAGCGGATATTTTGGCAGATCTTGTGTGGGCATTCACACAAACGGGTAATACCAAGGATCTAGCGTACGTGCAGCAACTCTTAGCTGCTGCAAAGGTGGCCGGCATCGACTGTCCTGAACTTCGATGGCGAGAAAATTTCCGAACCAAGTTCTTGTCACCTGTAGATAAAATGGATGAACTGGGTGCAGAAAATGCAATGGTACCCGTGCTTGCTGAGCTAGAAAAATTCAATGATTTCTTTCAGACTGAAACGGTGGACCATAAAGAGCTCGTGCGTTGTGTCCGTTTAGCTTCCATGTTCGATGCTTCTGCGGAACAAGAAGGGGAGGCGAATCCGATTTCTCGTCTGGCCTTTAAGGGAGCCAGTTTGTCACGCCGCGCCAATGCCGCTCGTATTATGTCGCGGCTCGTTGGTATTTTGCGAAGGCAAAAACCTGAGGGGTATGAAGCTTTAGCTGTCAAGCTGAGTCAGGAAGCACTCGCTTATAAACTGCAAATTTTACAGGACCTTGTTTCTATTGAAGCAGACCTCGTGACCACTACACCAGATTCCTCATTTAATGAAGAGTTGGTTGCTGAAACCGCACGCTTTGTGGCTTATGTGCGTAAGTACTTGCATGGAGTTCCTAACGATGAAGAATTTGAGCTCACACAGGTGAATTTTGCTCGTGCTGAAGGAATTTTGAGCGACCTTGAAAGGCCTTTGCCATTTGCAGGGTTTGACTCAGCCGATGTGCGACTCAATATGGAATCCATTTATTGGGAAAGCCAAGTTACCAACAGCGAATACGCGGTGGACCGCACAAGTATGATGGCCATTTTGGATGGTAAGGAAAGCGAAGCTCGAGGCTTTTTAAACGAAGCGGTTAAGCTGGGTATGATGCCTTACCGTTATCGTCTCACACTCCAAGTGCTCAACTGGCTACAAACAAAACTTCGCCTCCTGAAGCGATTTCCGCAAGCAGGAGACGAAGCGATTATTGCTAGGTTAGATAGTGAGTATCAGGACTTGAGTTCCAAGTCTGCGCGTCTGCTTAAGCAGCTCACAGGGGAGAACCAGCCTGACTACTATGTAAAGTATTTCCGTCCTTTGATGACGGGAGAAACTTCCTGGAACGAGTAGTTAACTTTACTTAACTCCGTTCGTTTCAATCACTCCATTGGTTTCGATCACTCCGTTCGTTTCAATAACGGTTTCAGTGGTCTTGGTGTTTCGTAAGTTCTTAAAAATACTTGTTTGAGTGTTGGCGCTTACGAACCAGAGGAGGGCTACTGCAAGGGCTCCAATCACAACTCCAGCAATGAGAGCTTTTTTGTCTTTTACCCAGACGCGGGCGGATGATCCTTTCATTTTTATTTTGGTTAGAAAATAAAAGACATCACTTAATTATAACACAAAAGTGCTAAGCTGACAAATATCTTAACAGGTATGCTGATTATTCTTTGCTGGCCATGTAAGCTGCAAGGTCGATGCAGCGGCAAGAGTAACCCCATTCATTGTCGTACCAAGAAAGCACCTTAACGAGGTGACCGTCTAGAACGGTGGTTTCTAGGGCGTCGAAGATACTGGAGCGGCTGTCGCCTTTGTAGTCGGTTGAAACCAATGGTACTTCACTGTAGCCCAGGTATCCTTTAAGAGGACCATTTTCACTAGCCGTCTTCATAGCAGCGTTGAGTGAGTCTTTGGTCACTTCTTTGTCGAGTTCCACGGTGAGGTCCACGAGGGAAACAGTGGGAGTGGGGACACGAACCGCGGTTCCATTCAGCTTGCCAGTCAGGGCAGGAATCACGAGTCCAATTGCTTTCGCAGCTCCGGTTGAAGCAGGCAACATATTGAGGGCTGCGGCGCGGGCGCGGCGGAAATCCTTGTGATCGTTGTCGTGTAGATTTTGATCGTTGGTGTAGGAATGGATGGTGGTCATGAGCCCGCGCTTGATGCCGAAATTGTCATTGAGCACTTTGGCAACTGGAGCAAGACCGTTGGTGGTACAGCTCGCATTGCTCACAATGAAATGCTTAGCAGGATCGTATTCTTCGTTGTTCACTCCCATCACAAAAGTGTGATCGATTTCATCCTTTGCGGGAGCTGAAATCATCACGCGTTTCGCACCCGCTTTCAGGTGCTTGCTCGCTCCTTCTCGGCTGGTGAATGCCCCTGTGCACTCAATCACCAAGTCGATATTGAGGTCCTTCCAAGGTAAAAGTTCTGGGTCACGATTTTGCACCAAAGTTACTTCGGTCTTGCTGCCATCAGCGCGAGTGATGGTGAGCTTCCCGGGTTCTCCCTTCACCTCCATCGGTAAGATTCCATAGTTGGAATCGTACTTAAGCAGGTGCGCGGTTTGTACGGGGTCACCAAGGTCGTTCACCGCAACGATATCAATCTTTGGGTTCATTAAGTTTGCACGGAAAACCATGCGTCCAATTCGTCCAAATCCATTGATAGCAACTCGCATTGTGGGAAAGGGTTAAGTTGTGCTGAGTATAGCGAAAATTATAAGTACATCAAGAACTCTGAGGTACGCTGCTTTGCTTGAATTCCAGCAGGCCAGGAGTTTCGCCGCGGTGTTGTTGAACGGGACTTAAGTAGTCAGATAGTAACCACTGAACTTCGGTAGTGCCATCGCCTTTGTAGATGATATATTTCCATGCAATTTGTCCAACGCCTAAGCTGCCCACCGCTTCCTTCGATTCGTCGGTTTGAGTGCTAGCCGTGTAGGGGCCATAAAGCTCGGTGCTGCGTCCATCATCCTCTCCGTAAAAACGCATCACGGCCTCCATATAGCCCTCTTCTTGGCTCACGAGCAGTAAGTAATTGCCGGTGTTGTTTTTGAATTTGAAATCTTGTTCACCCGGGAACACGGTTGCATCCAATCCATCACCAAAGTGCTGATAGTAAATCACGTACAAGCTGTGGCTGCGGTGCTCGGTGATATCGAGCGCGGTTGCAAGCGCGGCACGATACACCGTGGTTGAAATTTGGCACACGCCTCCAGCGGGTGCTTTTTCAAGCTGAGTGCCTTTGAAAATAGTGTAGGCCTGTTTCCAGCCCGCGTACTCAATGGGTCCAAGCAAGTCTACATAAGAAAATTCAGCATCGGGTGGAATGAGCACGCCATTGAAACGTTCGTTCAATGCTTTTCGAATATTGAATTCACGTTCGGGTGAGGAGCCCCAGAATGAAGAGCGTCCTTCGGATAAGTAGTCGAGCGGACCTAAATCAATTCCAGTATCGTTCACAATTTTTCCCTCCACAATTCGTGTTACGGCAGGAGCGCTGCTCTTTTCCTGTGCGAGTGCGCCGAGGATCATTTCTTTAGTAAGCTCAGGCACTAGTTCCGTACCATCAAACACTTTTCCTTCAAACTTCACTACACTCACCTTCGTGGGATCCGCTTCTATGATATGAAAATCTTCAGAAGCAATGTACACCGTTTCACTCACCGTTTTTAGAATGTAATCCATGAACTCGGGTGTGAAACTCACTTGTGTTTCATCGCCCACTTTTTCCAGCACTAGATCTTTCATTTGAGCAGGAAAACTGTAAGGAGTCCCCGCAATGTCCACGGTGAATCCCGTACCGGTGAGCGCTGTAATCAGAGCTTCATGCACTGCTAAATCTTCTTCAGTGAAAGCAACTTCGCCACTGCTCAGTAAGCTTGCGTAGGCGCTCTTTAAATCCAAAATTGAATAGGAAGGTTGAACTCCTTGAGTCAGGGTAAGAAGAAGTAAGAAGAGGCTGGCGCCTCCAAGTAGAATCGGTTTTTTCATGCGTAGAGTGGTAGCCGAAGACTAAAATATTTTTTTACTTATCGCAAGGCCATGCTAAAATCCGCGCATGAATGATGAACTTGTGAATGCAGTTAAAGCGCTCCACGCTGGTGGGGTAGTGGCTCATGCTACAGAAACTTGTTATGGACTAGCCGCAGATATTTTCCAAAAAAAAGCAATCGACCGCCTGTACGCTCTTAAAAAAATGCCGCTGGATAAACCAGTGAGTGTTTTGGTGCGTGACTTAGATGAAGCTCAACGATACGGAGAATTTTCACCCAAGGCTCTTCAATTGGCCCTCAAGTACTGGCCTGGCCCACTAACTATTATAGTGCCCCGAACGGCCGCACTGCCTAAGCTCATCAATTTTGGTCATCCGACCGTAGGCTTTCGTGTGAGCTCGCACAAAAAAACCAGTCAACTGCTTGAAGCCTTTGGTGGGCCGCTCACCACCACCAGTGCCAATGTGCATGGACTGCTTCAAGCTTACTCGGTTCAAGAAATGCTCGATCAAGGTTTGGTGCCAGACTTTATACTCGATAGTGGCCGCATAGGTGAGAACCCGCCTTCTACCATTGTGGAAGTGGTCGGTGATGAAATTAAAATCATCCGCCAAGGAGAGATCAAGCTTTAATAGCCCACATCACTCCTTCGGTTCCAAACATCACAATGAGTCCGGTCACAATCAGGCCTAAGCTGAGGATCCACGCAGCTTTTTTGCGTGGGATGCCAAACAGATAGGCGATTAGGGATCCGGTCCATCCACCACTACCGGGAGTGGGGATGGCTATATAGGTAAAGAGCGCAAAGTGCCCAAGCTCACTGATTCCTTTTGAGTATTTCACTTGGGTGCGGTGAAAAAGCCAACTGAAGAAGCGGTCAAAGATTTTAAAGTGTCTGCGAAGAAAGCCGGTGACGCGCTGTAAGAATAAAAGGAGGAACATCGCCATAGTGATGCTTCCCAGGGTCCCTGATGCGAAGGCGAGCCAAGGATTCATCTTAAGTACGGTTACACCAAAGATGATAGCTCCTTGAAGTTCAGTCACGGGGAACATACCCATAACGAACACCACTAAAGGAGCTGGGAGGGCCTGTGCTAGTTCAATAAGGTTCATGACTTGGATTTAGGCTATAAATATGATATAATTTATAGATTTAATAAATATAAAATATGTTTTTCTTCAAGAAAAAGGAAACATTTAACCGCCACTTTGTCTCCGTTGTGAGCACAGCCGTAGCGGTTGCCTTCCTCTGGAAGGGGGTATGGACTCTCAGTGAAAACTTTCTTTTCCCTGATAACTCCGCTCTAGACGCACTTGTCTCTACTTTCCTGGGACTGGTGATGTTGTACCTTGTGGATAAGAACCGCGCTAAGTAGTGGGCTGAGTACACCCTCACCACTACCAATCGTGTTTAGCCTATTTGGCACCCACGAAAGCACTTTCATGAATACATTTATTACGCAATGCTTGCTGCAATTAGCAAGCATTTTTAATTGAAAGTTTTTCAGCTTAATTGACAGATTTAAATGACCGATTTCTGATGTAGTCATGTACAACTTTTGTATCCAGCTTCGAATGCTTTTTAAGCAATATTCTTGACGACCTATTGTGGCAGGCCTAGCGTTGTCTCACTTTCCACGCTCGTTCAAAAAACTTATACAAGCTCGTGCAAGAAACTTATTCAGGGTCGGGAAGTGCTCATCAGTCGGTTCTCCTCAGGGAGTGCCTCGAGTACTTGGCTCTTAGACCCGGAATGATAGCGGTTGATTGCACCCTTGGACTCGGAGGCCACGCCAGCGAGATCCTTAAAGCCATTGGGCCACAAGGGTTTCTCTACGCCTTCGAACGAGACGAAAGAAATCTTAAGATCGCTGAGAAGCGACTGAAAGAGATCGGGGAGAACTTCAAAATCTTCCACGATTCATTCCGTTCATTGAAAGATCGGCTCAGGGGGGAAGGGGTATCTCACGTAGATGCTATTCTCTTTGATCTTGGACTCTCGTCCCCACATGTGGACGACTCCTCTCGAGGTTTTTCTTTCCTAAAAGAAGGACCCCTCGATATGCGCTTTGACGCTTCTAGCGGACACACCGCTGCCGACCTGCTCAACTCTGAAACAGAGGAAAAGCTGGCCGACATCTTCTACCATTACGGTGAAGAACGGTTTTCTCGCAAGCTCGCCAAAGCAGTCGTTCAAGATCGTAAGAAGGAACCTTTCCACTCGACGACGCAGTTCGCGGCGTTTGTAGAGCGTGTACTCGGAAGAGGGAAGCCCGGTAAACACCGAGCGACTCAAATCTTTCAGGCGCTTCGCATCGCTGTAAATGAGGAACTTTTGGCCCTGGAGCTTGGTCTCAATCAAGCGATTGAGCTTTTAGCTCCTCAAGGACGCGTGGTCGTGCTAAGTTACCACTCTCTTGAAGATCGCTTCGTGAAGCAGACCTTCAAGCAACTCGCCACTGACCTCCGCGATCCTACTGATTTATTTGGTCGCAGAGTCCTAAG
>CAZUWE010000023.1:0-12696 GCA_964624175.1 uncultured Candidatus Peribacteria bacterium
AAAGTGAGTTGGGAGCGCGTGCGCGACGAGCTGAATAAAGTCATCATGGCCAAAGCGGCGCCGGTCGCCTTTGAAGACATGCAAGACACCGAAGTGCTGCCCTATGTTTTGCCGGAGCTTGAAGCATGCAAGGGGGCGCCCCAACCCATGCAGTACCACCAAGAAGGCGATGTGTGGACCCATCTTATGAATTCGCTCAAATCTCTGCCGCCAGAATCCGGCCTGCTCGCGCACTGGGCCGTGATTTTCCATGATATTGGCAAGCCAGCAACCTTTGATATCACCGACCGCATTCGCTCCGATCACCATGCGCAGGTTTCTGCGGAAATCGCTGAGCGCATCATGCGCCGGCTGCGCTTTTCCCGCGGCGACATCGAGCACGTCACCTGGGTGGTGGAGCACCATTTCATGATGGTGCAGCTCCTCGAAATGCCCGTGGGCCGCCAACGTCACTGGTTCCTCGACCCGCGTTTCCCCGATCTACTTTTGCTTTTCTACGCAGATGCTGCAGGCACCACTCCCGGCGATCTCAGCCTCTACTTTAAAGTAAAAAAAGCCTACGAAGAATGTATCACGCACTTCAAAGAAAAACCCAAACCACTTTTAACCGGCGAGGATATTATGAAAACCCTCGGCATCAAGGCCGGCCCTGAAGTTGGGAAAATCTTAGAAGAAGCGTGGGAAAAACAACTCGCGCATGAACTCAGGTCGCGTGAAGAGGCAATGGACTGGCTCAGCAAGCAGTCTTCTTAGTAGCTACTCGCCGGCAGCCATACCTGTTTCATCGGTCAACCTCGCTGGCATATTTTCCTCCTGAGTGTTGAGATCATAGCGTTCGTTGAGAGCCGAACGTGCACGGCGCACAGCATCACGGAACATTTTTATTGCCGTTCGAAAAGCACGGCCTTCTTTTTTACCAGTTCCCCCTCGTCCTGTACATTCAGGCTTTTTGTTTTCCAGTACATCGGTAATTTCAGCGAGAGCTTGATTCACTGCAGTACAAATGCGGCTTAAATCTTCGGTGTTTTTAATCTCAGTAGGAGACACCCTTAAAACTGCGTCAATTCTTGAGGCCATCAAATTTGCAAGATCTAAAGAGGAGAATTTGATGTCTCGTACCAAGCTTGATCCTCTCTCTTTGAAGCCCTCATCCACTTCATTAATCACCTCCGCTTTACCTCTTGTAAGTAACTCTCGTAATTCAGACACGTGTATTGACTTTTCTAAGACTGACATAGTTTGAGTTAAGGCAGCGAATTATAACCTTTATAACACTTACGTCAATCCCCCTTCCACTCCAAAATCTTCTCTGCTAGTCTTTTCATTGTAACCGCCGCCTCGCCCCAGGTCATAGGGGCATCAAGGTCGTGGTCGCCTTGAATGATTTGATGTTCACGCGCCCAGTCCATGGCCTCTTGTGACCAGTGCTCGGCAAACAGGGCATCTAAATAGGGAATCGGGTCACTGTTGTAGCCAGAAAAACTTTGCAAAGTGCGTGTCATGAATTCCAAACCTTTATCGGCTGTTTTTGAAATGACTTCAAAATGCAAGTGGGGCCCGGTGGTGGCACTTCCGCTATTTCCACTTTTCGCAAACACTTGATTGGCTTTCACCAGTGCACCCTCCGTAACCTCCGTTGCAAACAAGTGCGCAAAGACCAAAATTCGGCCGTCGCCATCTTCTAGATACAGTGTCAGGCCCATTTCATTCTGCACATGAATGCCGCGCACTCGCGTTGCAATGGGAAGTGCCAGTGCCGTGCCTATGGGCATAGAAATATCTACGCCTGTGTGGCCCTTCTTGGGGTCGTAAAGACCCGAAGGGACGAAGCTGCGAAAACCGTTGACGATAGGGTAGCCAAAGTAATTCATTAATCGCGAGTCAGCAGGGCGACATTCTCCACGTGATAGGTCTGTGGGAACATGTCGACCGGTTGAACCATTCTAGTCGTGTAGCCTTTTTCTGCAAAGAGCTTGAGGTCGCGGGCGAGTGTAGTTGGGTTGCAAGAAACGTAAACAATTTTATCCGCTCGGAAAGCCGCGCATTGCTCTACCACGGTGCCTTCGAGTCCCGCGCGGGGAGGGTCCACAATCAGCACATTGGGTTTTTCCTTAAGTCCTTCAAGGCGCTTTTCAACGCCCCCTAAAAAGAACGTAGCGTTCGTGATTTTATTGCGTAGTGCGTTGCCGCGCGCGCTCTCCACCGCCGACTCGTTGATTTCAATTCCTACCACTTGCTTGGCCTTGTGCGCGCAGAAAAGTCCAATCGTTCCCGTCCCACAATAAAGATCAAAAACAATTTCCTCGCCCGTGAGTCCCGCTGCTAGCAAAGTATGCGAGTAAAGCACCTCTGCCTGCTTGGTATTTGTTTGGAAGAAGGCCTGTGGAAGGATATCAAATTCCAGTCTTTGACCGTTTTCTAGAATCAGCGCTTCCGTGAGTGCTTCTTTCCCAGCGAGTAAATTTTCTTCAATCCACGTGGGTTGGCCGGGCACTTGGTAGACACTGTTCCAATACAAAGAAGTGATGCGTTCGTCGCCGGCAAACAAAGCTTTGAATTGCTCGCGATGGTCGAACACGCCAGTTGATGTGGTTAGAATCACCATCACTTCACCGGTGTTTTTTCCTTCACGAATGGTGAGGCTGCGGAGCAAGCCTTCATGCGTATGCGCATCGTACACAGGAATCGAATACTCATTCGCAAAGTCACGGACTTTCTTCACAATTTCGGGCATCAAAGTGGACTGCAAAAAACACTCCTCTAAATCAAACACTTCGTAATGATAGCCAGGAGGATAGAAGCCGAGCATCGCCTTGCCGTCGGGACTTTTCCCAAACGAAAGCTCCATTTTATTTCGATAAAACCAAGGAGTTTCGTTAGCCACAATGGGCTTCACCAAATCCGGTGACAGATTGCCAATGCGCTGCACAGCGTCCTTCACTTGTTGCTCTTTGACTTTGCATTGATCCGCGTAGTCTAGGAACTGCCATTTGCAGCCACCGCACACATCAAAATGTTTGCAGCGGGGCTCAATGCGCAGCTCCGATGGCTTTAAAATATTCAAAAGCTTCGCTTCTCCATAGCTACCTTTCACTCGAGTCATGCGCACCGCCGCTTCGTCGCCGGGAGCGACTTTGTCCACAAACACCTTGAACCCTTCTATTTGACCGATTCCACTCCCGCCATACACGAGAGAGTCAATTTTTAGCTCCAGCTCTTGGTTTTTCTTAGGTTTCACCAGGTTAAAGTAGCACTTTGTGTAAGGAAATTCCAGCCCCCTGCGTCTTAACTCATGCAACTTAATCAAAACATGTCTATGTTAGACGCTCAAGCAATGGATGAAGCACACTGGGACGAAATCGTAGTAGTTGGTCCCGCCACTCAGGAGGAACTTGACCACTATGAAGATGAGGCTCCTGGGGAGGAGGATACGGCAGACGTTTCTGAATATCTTGAAGAGGCAGATGAGGTCGATTCTGTTTATGATGCCCCAGAGCCTAATGCGATACTTGCAAAGCGTGCTGAAGAGGCTGCTCGTGACCGAGCACAACTTGAAGCGAACTTTCCTTTCATGAAAGCAGCTGTGGCGTTTGCCGCACGTTCTCAGGTCACAAGGGTCATACCCGAGTTGAAATTAGATGATGAAGATGAGGAGTTGGAATTGAACGAAGTGGACACACTCAGCTTAAGCCCTCTGGAAATGGAATGGATGGAGCGTGTGCCTGAGCCAATGCCATTGCCCGAGCCCACCGTGCTTCCGCTGGCAGCTGCGAAACCAAACTGGTTCAGCAAACTAAAGGACAAGGTGGACGAGGTGTTTGAATCGTTTGGCCGTTTCCTGGATAAAGCAGTACCGCTTGGTAGCGCCGCGGTGGTGGCGACAACCCTTGGTCTGAGTGCCGAAACCTTTGTTGGCTTTGAGTCGAGCGTAGTGGCAAGTGCACCGGTGGTCTCTGCAAAGGCGGACACGGTACAGCTCAAACCAGTGGCAGAAAAAGAGGCAACTAAGCTGGAAGCAAAAACCTTGGCTGAAACTCAGCCTGACGCAGCCAGCTTGAATTCATTGCTTATCGAAAAAAATGAAGAAATCGTTCGCGTAGCGGGTGGCACCAAGGCTAATTATTTATTCAGCGCTTCCGCGCACGCTCACCTCACAGCGCAGCTGACTAAGGCAACGGGCTTTACTGCTATTCTCAATCACCCGGAAGTCAAAAAAGCCAAGAATATTGCAGAAATGGTGAACTTGGTGGATCAGTATTTTGGCGAAGACGCTGCCGATCTCATTGAATCGAATGCGGCCGCAATGCACTTATCCGTTTCAGATATTGCAGCGCTCCGCTAGAATGCGAGAGTGAAAATCCAAATCCTACAAGTTGCAAAGACTAAGGAAAGCGCCATTGCGGCGCTGGAATCTGAATACGAAAAGCGTTTGCAAGCATTTGCAAAGCTAGAATCAATCACTTTTCCACCCAGCAAGCGCGATGAACGTGAACAGGTGCAAGGGGAGGAACGCGATGCTTTTTTAGAAAAGATGGATCGCGATGCTCGCATCATTGCCCTAGATGAACGTGGTAAGCTTCTCACGACTGAGCAATTTGCTGAGCTCATCCTTAAAGAACGTGACCATGGCAGCGGAAAAATCCAATTTATTATAGGTGGCTCTCATGGACTCCACCCAGAAGTGCTCAGCGCCGCACATGAAAAACTCTCGCTCTCAAAAATGACTTTCACACATGAAATGGTTCGCGTATTTTTAAAAGAGCAAATTTACCGAGCCTTCACCATCCTCGCTGGCAAAAAATATCACAAATGAAGAAGCGCTCACGCCTAAATCTTTCTCCTCTTCAAAAGAATCTGCTCTGGTGCACCGCCGCAGGATTTTTAGCGGTGCTTAGCATGGGCGCGCATGCGCTCAAGCACACGGGTGATCCCATCGCTGCACAGTTCATGCAGGTGGCGTGGGAAGAAAAAGAGGGGAGTGAAGTCATCAGTATCTTATTCACCGGTGACATCATGCTCGACCGCTATGTGGAAACCCTCATGGATCGCAGTGGCGGCGAATTCCCGTTCACCTACATGCCCGAAATCATCACGACTATTGAGCAGAAACTCGAGGTAAACCAGCTCGATCTTGTGGTAGGGAATTTAGAAGGGCCCATCACAAATGCTGCCTACCAAAACAATGGTAGTGATATGATTTTTAACTTTGAACCCAGTGTGGTTGACCTACTGAAGCGCGCTGGTTTCACCACGTTCAGCATGGCCAACAACCATACTTTTGATATGGGAAAAACAGGTCCTCAGCAAACGCATGATTACCTTGCCGCAGCTGGCATCGATGCCTTTGGTCATCCCGATACGCCGAATGGGACTTACAGTTTCCTCACTTACGATTTTGCAGGAACCACCATTGGCTTTTTGGGCCTCAACGATGCTGTGATCCGCCTGGATACGGATGCGGCCCTCACCAAAATTAAAGAAGTGGATCCACTGGTGGACTACCTGATCATCGGAGTGCACTGGGGTTGGGAGTATGAAGCCACTGCGCGTGAATCGGTAGTGAACAAGGCTCATGCATTCGTGGACAGTGGTGCTGATTTTATTTGGGGACACCACCCGCATGTAGTTCAAAATCATGAGACGTACAACGGAGTACCCATTTACTATTCATTAGGTAATTTCGTCTTCGATCAATATTTCTCAGATGAAGTCCGCGAGGGCTTGGTGCTAGGAGTGAAAATCGAAGATGGTCAGCTTACCGTAGTCGAACAAATGGTGGATTTGGTAGATGGCGCTCAACCAAAAGTTCGTGTTCCCTGAGGGATTTATTCTGGCCAGAGCTCAAAATTTGTGGCTCTGTTGGGTCTATTTTTTATCAAACTGCCCTTAAACCGGGCACCTTCTGAAGGGTTTGTATAAGGCAACCCACAGCCCTTCCGTATAAATGAATAAATTCTATAAATGTCTGTCAAAACTTGATGGGGACCCAGAACTTGTTCCTCTTGCCTCCGATCAACACTTAGGCCATGAGCATTCAACTGGGTTGCCAATAGGTCAAAAAAATCCTCAGATAAGTCATCGTAGGCTGAGATTCGAACTAAGTTCCCCTGCTTTACAATAGCCAATTCAGTCCGTTGAAACCAAGTATATATCAGTCGAGCTACATCCGATGGGAGAACATTCATACTGTCAAATAAAGCATCTCTCTCAGGGGTCTCTGAACGAGTAGTAGAGGAGGATGAGACATAACTGTTTACTCTTGTTGCCGCAGTGACCGTGCTTGGTTCTCGCATACGCCATTCAGGGATAGGCCCTTCCGGTGGCATATAATAGAAATGTATTTCCCGTCCATTTGTTCCCATGGGTAGTTGACCAACTCCATATAAGCCTGGGAGAAGGGGGATAGTTACAGTATTATTCGTCCCAGGAACTGCTACACTCAAAGAGCCATCCATGCTTGAAGGTTCTAGCGTGACGACTTGTACTGCGTTACGAACTTGATCCAAGTCCACATCCAGAGAAGTTCCTTCTGGTACGTATAAAACTCGGTCACCCTCTCGTAATTGTACGGCAGTTCTCCGTTCAAGAACGTACAAACCTCCACTCTTCACCAGGTCACGTAATGTCAGTTTATCGGGAGTTTCCATGCATTGTTATAAATACAATTTAGTGGTATAATATAAAGATTTATTTTAACCTTATCAAATGAAAATTCATTTCTTTGGTGCTGATCGTGAAGTAACGGGTTCCAGACATCTTTTGGAGGTGAATGGAAAAAAGATCCTTCTCGACTGTGGAATGTTCCAAGGTAAGCGCAGTGAAGAACGCTCTAAAAACATGAATTTTGGTTTTGACCCTAAGGAGGTGGACGCGGTGATCCTTTCCCATGCACACATTGACCATTCTGGGAATCTACCTAATCTCGTTAAACAAGGTTTCAACGGACCTATTTATTGCACTAAACCTACTGTGGATTTGCTAGCTTTCATGCTCCGTGATTCCGCCTTCATTCAAGAACGTGAAATTGAATACCTCAACGAAAAGAAAGCTGAGGCAGGTGAGCCTCTTATTGAGCCGCTCTACACTACTGAAGATGTGGAAAAAACTTTGCCCATGGCAAAAGGAATAAAGTATGACAGCGTGGTGAATCTTTTTGACGATCCTGACATCATGCTGTGCTTCCGTGAAGCCGGCCACATCCTTGGTTCCGCCATCACGGTGCTCACCATTAAAGATCGTGACGATGGGAAGGTGAAGCGTTTTGCTTTCACCGGAGATCTTGGACGTCGCAACATGCCGCTCATTCGCAATCCCTACCAACTTGAAGAAGTGGAATATCTCATGATGGAATCCACTTATGGAAACCGTCTGCACGATTCACTGCTTGAAGCTGAGGATAAGCTCGCTGAAATTGTAAAAACCACTGCAGCTCGTGGAGGAAAGATTCTCATCCCTGCCTTTTCGCTGGGACGCACGCAAGAAATCATTTATTCACTCCACAAACTCGCCGACGAAAACAAGATCCCTGCACTTCCTATTTATGTAGATTCTCCGCTTTCTGTGAATTTAACTGAAGTATTTAAGCAAAACCTTGGAGTGCTCGACGAAGAAACCCAAAAGCTCTTCCTCGACTCCAACACCGATCCATTCAACTTTGAACAACTTCACTATGTGCAGTCCGTGGATGAATCCAAGGCACTCAATAATCACAATGGACCTTGTATCATCGTTTCTTCTTCAGGAATGTGTGAACACGGACGCATTTTGCACCACCTTAAGAATTCCATCGAAGACCACCGCAACACCCTCATCATTGTGGGTTACCAAGCCGTGAATACGCTGGGTCGAAAAATCATTGAAAAAATGAATCCGGTGAATATTTTCGGAAAGCCTCATGAAGTGAAGATTGAAGTCAAAATCATGAATGCCTATTCAGCGCATGCGGACCGCAGTGATCTTCTGGAATACGCCACTAAGATTCAAGGGCTTCAAAAACTTATCCTGGTGCATGGAGAAGAACAGGCTGCTGAAGACCTTAAAGCTGCCATGATCACCAATGGCATTAAGGATGTAGTGGTTCCTTCTTTTGGAGATACGATTGAGCTCTAAGAAGCCCAATCACCGTGAATCCATCTCGGATCTCCCCCGCCTCAACCAAGGCCAGCGCTTCTTCTAAAGGAAGCCAGAGTCTTTCAATGCGCTCATCTTCCATGGGTGCATTTTCACCCACGGTCAACTCCTGTGCAAGGAAGAGGTGATTTTGCTGATCCATCTTCGATCCATCCATTTGATACGATCCAAGTTCCGTCCACTCTTCAGCCTGCACTCCCGCTTCTTCCATCAGCTCGCGCTTAGCATTTTCAAGCGGCGTTTCTCCCGCTTCGGTCATGCCCGCAGGGATTTCCCAATGATACTGTTTAATGGGGTAGCGCCACTGACCCACTAGAGCCACTTCGCCTTTTTCATTCAGCGCCACAATACCCACACTATCGTCCACGGCCATGTAGCTGTAGTCTTTTTCGATCTCTCCAATTTTAACCATATCTTTAAAGAACTTCACGTATCTGCGCTCATGTAATTGCTGAGAAGAAAGCTGGGTGTAAGGATTTTGGCCGTGGGGGAGAGTCATGTAGCCAGTCTTACACATTTGCAATTCGCTCTCAAGGCCCTTGTGGAAATTAATAAATTGTGATACAATAACATGATGATCTTTGAAAAACCGGCTGGAACTTACGGCACAGAAGGCCACAAAATCGCCCCTTCCTCGGGACGACAGAATCTATTTTCTGACTTTCTGCGCCCTAAGTCCCTAATCGCCTAGTAAGCCTGGATGGACGAACTCTTCCCAAAGATTCGTTGGCCACTATCACCTCGTTCTGCAGTGGGTTTAGTACTCAGAAAGAAGGAATAGACAGATTGTATTTCAGGCCGGTCTTTCCTCCGGGAAACGATCAACTGATCTACCAAAGCTCAGTCACTGCAAAGTACTGCAACTTTACCTCAAGCTCTTACCTGATGCTGAAAGACGATTGGAGACACATTTAGGGCGATTTTTTGTATGGTGGAATTCTTCACTACGTTTCCTTAAGGGTTATGTGGCTCAAAATCCCACCACACAAAAACCGTAAGTTTAATTTTACTTCAAAAAAATACGTACCCCACGGGAGCATGCCCGAGCTTACTCAGCAGATGGAACGGCGCGCTTAGATTTGAGGAAGAAGAACAGGATCACCACGCTAGTGCTGAGAGGAGAGACCCATTCAGGGATGTGCGCACCAAAGCTGTGAGCCAGCATCACGCCTCCCAAAATTAGAATAGAGTACATCGCCCCATTCTTAAGGTAGATGTATTTCTTGATGCGGTCGATGTTTCCCATAGTGAGCTGCCTCACCACAATCGCTCCAAGTCCGTTTCCAATCAAAATCAGAGGCACGCTTAATGTGAACGCAAAAGCCCCCAGCACTCCATCAATGGAGAACGTAGAATCGATCACTTCCAAATACAAAATCTTGCTGAGATCAGACATGCCTCCTTTCTTAAGCATATTTGCCTCCGCTTTTTCAGCATTTTCTTTAAATCCGTGAGTGATAAAGAAAGCCGTTGAACCCACCACCGCTCCAAAGGCCATGGTTGGGTTCACTTTGAGACTGAACCAAACCACGGTTGCGAGCAAAATAGACACCACGGCATAAAACCACACTCCTTGAGAGTGAAAGAATTTTTCTCCTTTAAGCCCATAGTTTTTGGGTTCCAAAAAGAGCCAGTGGAAGAAAAGAAAGATGAGGAAAACGCCTCCTCCGTTCAGTAAAATGGGCGCAGACGATTCGATCGCTTCAATCACGGCAGGGTCACTACTGAAGGTGGCCGTGAGAGAACCAATGAATCCCAGCTCTGGTGCCGTAAAGTACACAATCAGCCAAGGTAAAAGTCCACGCACCACAAACACAGCGAACAAAATTCCCCAGAGCAAAAACCAACGACGAGCCCTTTGGCTCATAGTACTAAGTACTTCTGCATTGATGATGGCGTTGTCGATGCTGCTGACCGTTTCAAACAGACAGAGCCCACCGACGATGAGAAACATGGAGAAAATATCCATAGCCGTATCTTAGTCAAAGCTACCCTCAGTTTCAATGAAAATCTCATTTGACAGCAATTTAGAGTCGGATCACAGTTTAGTATTACCAAAACGTTCGTGCTCCCAAGTTATCAACCCAAGCGACCAACTGAGTACAACTCCTTCGAAGACCCTTTAAGACAAAGGTGGGTTAGATATGCCAAACGAGCAGCCATAGTTGAAGATCCTGAATGGCATGAGCAGTCTGTGCGTAAACTTTACCCTACCGTTCCACTAAAAATTTTGACTGAAGTGCTTGGTAAAAAAAAGGCAGTGGCTCAACACGTAACAGCGGTGCTTCAGCCTTATGTAGAAGGACAAATGGGAGACTACTTTGCTCGCCAAGGTATTTCAAAAGAGTTTGTCCCAACACTCCCAGAGGAATCTCGTCTACCCTTTTACTTGATGTGGTGTGGAGACGGACTCACCGGTATGCACTCCATGAACGCGAGCTATGTGGTTCGAGCGATTTCGAAATTAATGGGAGCAGATCAGGAGCCCACCCGCTTGGCCCAGGCAGGACTGCTACACGATATTGGGAAAGGGAACATTCCTCGCCTCATTCTTGAAGACCCAACGCCGCGCGACCTCCAGGGACCTTTGTGTGCCATTAATTTGGCAGATCCGCTTAGGCCAGTAGGAAAGGAAGTAGAAAGCCCTATAGCACTTACGGACGAAGAGAGAGCTTTCTTTGGACCCTTGCTGAGTGGACACGATAAAAATCCTGAGCTCGTTCGCAAGTTTGGTGAACTCTGTGCCTCTAAAAGTAAAGCCGATTACCGAAAGGCTATTCCAGTGAGGACACTAATGGGCCTGGCACGCTACGTTTCACAACATGAAGCCCTCCCACCAGACTTAGAAGAGTATGTTGAAAGATACTTGGATGAGAGAGCGAAGAAAGATGTTGAACACATGGTAAAGATATTTAAAAACCATAAGGAAGATCTAGAAAATCTTGATATGATTTTAGCCCGCTATGGGATTGATGGTTGGGAAGACACTCTTTTAAGAGTACTTCATAGGCACGAGAGTGAATCTTTTGCTTATGTCCCTGACTACTTGGGGTGTGTGGTGGCGCGTCATCACAACTATCCACTCACACAGCGCACGCTCGGGACCACCAAAGGTTATGTACCTTCTCCAGATGCCGTGCTGTACACCTCACTTACTTTGAGTGACATCATAGTGGCGCTGGCTGAATATAGACCCTACTTCCGTAACGGTAAACCGAAGCCAATTAACATCATTAGAAATATTCTCATCGATGAATCAACGATGTATGGAATTCCAAGAGAAACCATAAACTTGGTAATAGACAAATTACTTGGCGGCTCTGAGGAGGAGCGCCCCCTCCAGGTGATTCTAGAACGAAGCTCGGAAGTATTGCAAGCTGCTTAACAGGTTTAAGTGGAGTAATATAATTTAAAAAACACACCTCATTGAGGTCTTTTCAAGTCTTGGAGCTGCACTATAGAGACTATTAGAACCTTTTTTGGATGGGCTTTCTGGTAACGCAAGATGGCTTCTTTTGTTGTAACCCAATTGAGCCCTTCATTGAAAACCTCCAATTTTCCTTGGTTGACAAGTTTTCTCAAATAGGTGGCGGAGTAAGGGCTGGATTTCTTAAGACAAGACAGGTAGTCGAGTGCTTCCTTCTCTATTTTGCTCTATTGAATTTCGAACAAGCTGCGCTAATCTGTCAGGCATTTCGCTTGTTGTATTTGCACTGCTAATTTGAAAATCTAAATCATCTTTCAGTGTAACTGCTGCAACTTGAAATCCTGATTTTCGCTGAAAAAGATCTGGATATTGATGGTCGCTTCCAGCGTAGAGGCCATTTACAGGCCCTGCATGTGCACAGATGAGGGGGAAGGCATCTCTATCCCGGAGATACGTACCTAGCCCCCCAATAGGCTGTATTTTACGGCCAAATAATTGACCTATCATTTGTAGCCAAAAATTAGTTTGAATCTTTATTGGCAAAGCGCCTGGAATGAGCATAGGCCCTACAAAGTCAGATGGATCACCACGTTTATTCATTGGTTCTGTTTCACAAAACCGCACAGATGATGTTGTGCCTCCGATGTCTCGCATTGTTTCAATCCACCTAAAGTGATCATTTTGATCTTCAGTGAGACCGGTCCTTGCCATCTGAGCTTTCACACATAAGTAATCCGTTAAGCTGAGGCTTATGAGTTGATTCCAAGTATCAGCTTCTCTCGCATTCATTCCATCAAAAAAAATTCGTTCGACACCTTCGCCAACTACTAATTGTTGCATTACTGCTCTAGCTACATCAAGTTGCCTTGTGGTGACTGCATAGCCATCGTCACCTTCTTTTGATTCAGGAACATGATGTCTTGAGCGAACAATAAAAATTTTCTTTTCTGGGTTCATTAAATCAGCTTCAAGGAAGGGTGTAGTCTAATGGAATAAAATTGATTAGACAAACATATCCGCTAGAACCCATAACAAACAACTGCATCTACAAATCAAAAAAAACCTTCAAAGCTGTTCGGGATGGTGTCTCACGGACTGAAATGGTTTTAGGATCGCTCAAACCTCTCAAAACCCGCTTA
>CAZUWE010000024.1:0-10671 GCA_964624175.1 uncultured Candidatus Peribacteria bacterium
CATGGTAAGTTCAGAGTCGTGGGCTCTTGTACTTTTCAGCCATTTTTGTCTAAACGGAGTCTAAAGACTGAAAGGGTCTTCGCCACGTTCTGCTCTTTCTCTTGCCAATTTTTCTCTGTAGTCTTCGCCGGTGAGTTCAATGGCTCCAATGGACATTTCTGCCAACCTAGACCGAAGTCTACCTACAGTGTCTTGTGCTTTAATCAAATCAATCATTCCGTTTGTGGGGAAGTTGGAGGTGGTCAGGACAAACTGGCGGCGTTCATAGGCACGGTACAGCCCTTCCATAACGGATTTAATGTCTGTCGCGGAGACGCTGCTTAATGATTGTTGTCCTCTGAACAAGTCGTCTATAGCTAGTACCCTTACGTCGTCGAGGCTTCCATACTCCCACGAAGCCAACTTTCCACCGTCGAGAAGGCAAACACTGCTTTTCCTAGTGAAGTCGTTTGCATCAGGTTTAACGACATTCAAGAATGCTTCGACTAGGTGCGTTTTACCTCTTCCCGGAGCCCCGTGTAGGTTTACTAGTTTTGCATGGTCAAGCATGCCACCTTTTTCGATTTTCGCTTTAACAGCGTAAGCTAATTTTTTAAGTCCGTCTCGAACTTTTTCTTGGTCTTCATTTTGCGGTTGAAAATTATCGAACGTAGAAGTGGGGCGTACTGAATCTATTCTGTTAGACATTGGTCATGTTAAGTGTTCGCATTAAAACACATAATGTTATTTATGTCAATATTTAATGTTAGCCCACGAGTCTATTCAAAACGTGAATGCGACGTGGGCATTTTACTTCAACCTGAACGCATGCTAAGTTTGTCGCGGATGTACTCCTCCAACGCACTTTGAAAATTGGATCTACAAGTCTACCAAATTGCTACAGCAAGCCAAAAAGGCGGTACATTCAATAGACCAATTTCATGGTAAGGTGGGGGTCGACGGTTCAATCCCGTTCGATGGCTCCAGTTTTTAGTGTCTTACTCACAAATCTCCTCACAAGGTACTCCATCTTTGTCGCCGTCTCGGGCGGTGTCGCCACATGTATTGAGGTAGAAGTAGGCTTCGGCGCAGGAGATCATTTGGGGGCAGGTTTTTTTGACGGCGCAGGTGAAGCCGGAGTCGTCGGATTCAGGTAATGCTTCCTCTTCTTCGGGCACGAAAAGAGTGGGAGCAGTGTTTCGATAGTGGCCGGCGGATCCAGAGAGGGCTTCGCAGGCGGTGAGGAGAGTGAGGGAGAGGAGGCTTACGAGGAAGAGTTTGTTCATGTGAGTTTTTGAGATGCCTCATCTTTGCATGGGTGGGAAGGGCGTGCTAGTTTTTGGTAGCGGTTTGCGGAAAATATCATCAAAATGATGACGTATCTGGGATGGAAGGCTGCAAAGTAGCATCGAAGGGTTCTTGGTCGGGATGGCGCGCATCGAACATTTCGTCGAGCTCCTCAAAGCGCTGTTGAATGAGTGGTGCATTTTGTGCAATCACGCTGCCCACCACGCCGCTGGCAGCAAAGAAAGTCACGAGAAGGATTATGAGCAGATTTGTAGTTATAAAATTCTTATTGCGTACCAAGCTAACTCCTCCCAAGAAAACCAGCAACATAGGCATGAGAATGGCGAGATAGGCGCAGGCGAGGAAGAAGGTATAGAGTGAGTCGCTGGTGTTTATAAAATCGCGGAAAGCAAGAGTGGTTTCAGGAATGAATCCACCGGAGAGCTGCCAAGTGAGGCCAAAGCTCATAGCGCTGATTCCAGCTACGCCGAATAGCATTAATGCAATGCCCAGCACTCGCTGCAAGACATGGGCGAGCACTTTGATCACTTTTCCTAAAGCCTGGAAGATTTGGTCCAAAAAAACCTGAACCTTAGCGGCGCTCTTTTTTACGCCACTTAGATCTTTTTTTTTTAAATCTTGGACGCTGCGCTTCACCGATTTTTCGATCTCGTGCAGGGTGATTCTTTCTCCACGCATCTCTAGTTTTTGTGCGGTGGTTTCAGCCACGGGCATCACAATCCATAAAATGATGTATGCCAGCACGCCAAACCCTCCAAAGAAAACAGAAATGAAGAAGATCAGGCGCACCAGCACGGTTTCTACACCAAAGTACGCAGCAATTCCGCTGCACACTCCGGCGATGATCATGTCATCGGGATCACGGTAGAGTTTTTTGGCCTCGCTGGATTTTTCTGGCTCTTCTTCGCTGTCCTCTTCCTCATCCTCGCTCATTTTTTTGAAGTCTTTGAGAGTTCCCATTTGCTCTATGATAGCGTCTACATCCTTGTCGCTCACGGCGGCGTCTTTGTTTTTTCGTTTAGCAAATTTCTCAGCGATGCTGGCTTCAAGGTCCTCCACAATTTCATCTCCATCTTTGTCTTTGGAGAAGTATTTTTTTATGGAGTCGAGGTAGTCCGCGAGCTTTTCGTAGGCATCTTCTTCGACGCTCCATACAAGGCCGCCGATGGTGATGTTAATGACTTTTTTCATGTGCTAGAGGGAATTAATAGAGGTATATAAGGATTTCCAAGTTTCTTTGAGGCTTGCTAGGGCGTCAGCGCCTTTGGTCGTGAGCTTGTAGTATTTGCGAGGTGGACCTGATTTGGATTCCTTCCACGCGTACTCCACCAAGTCTTGGCGCTTGAGGCGTGAGAGCAGGGGATAGAGCGTTCCTTCCACCACAATGAGCTCCGTGCCGCGGAGTTTTTTCAAAATGTCGGAAGCGTAGACTTCGTCGTTTTCCACAATCGCCAAAATCGCGAACTCTAAAATCCCTTTGCGCATCTGTGCTTGTATATTTTCTAAGTAGTCCATGGGTTCAATGTATCACTCAGTACTATGCATTGCAAGGGTACTTGGAAAAGAAGAGGTTCTACCGAGAAGCGTCCTCGCCGAACTGAGCATTTTTTGCGTGTGCTTTCAAAATGGCGAGTAGAGTGTCTACGTTCTTTTTGGTGGTGAGTAGGAAGTGGGTTTTGTCTTTGGCACAGATGTACAAATTCACATTATTGGTCTCGCGGCTGTAGAGATACACCTTGGTTGTGTAGACCTTAGTAATTTTTTCAGGCTCGTTGAAAATGAGCGTCGCGAGCGGAGAAGGACGAACGGCCGCCAGAAGACAAAGAGCAGCCACCACAATAAATAAGGCTCCGAAAAGAACACTTGCCACGCGTAAGCCCATGGCCATCGGGTCCCACTGTACAAATGCATTTACCACCATGAAAGCGCCGGGCGCCGCACTCACGATTGCGGTGATCACCAAACCAATTTTGGTTTTGATCACGCTCTTTTGAATGATAGCTTTGGCAGCGGTAAGGTCCATAAACTGATTGTAGAACCGGTTTTAGAACAAGGCAAACCGTACATCCCAACCCGCACGGAGCAGAGTGTTTAGCACGGGGTTTTTGATCTCCATGTTATTGAACTTGAAGTCATAGATTTTTCCGAGAGAGAAGTTCTCGCGAATTCCCCAGGCCTTGCCAATAGAAAACTCCATTGAGATGCCGCGGAAGAAAGTGAAGCTGAAATGAAAGCTAGAAGGGCCTTTGTTCCAATTGATTTTAGTGACGATGTCGATAAGACGGGCTTCGTGTTTGTCGGGACTGAACTTAACGTGTAAGCGATAGGCCCCCGTCATGCCCGCTTTGCGAAAAACTTCCCACCACTTGGCATCCACGTATTTCCAAGAAATAATGAGATGGGTGGGGCTTTTTTCTGTCACCATGAGGGGGAGGTCTGGGCGGTTGAGCTCTAAAATCTCTTTTTTAATTTCTTCAAAAGAGGTGGGTTTCACTGCGTCCCCTTTAAAAATCCAAATGACTTTGGTGAGCCAAATGAACCATGGAAAGAAAAATACGAACGCACCCACACCCCACACGCCAGTCGCTACTGCGAGCACGTCTCCATCCAAAAAAGTGATGGGAATAAAAAGAAGGGCATACAGCCCCATGTAGAGGAGTATGCCCAGAAAACCTAGTACAAACTTAAGACCGATATTCGGTTTAGTACCCACTGTAGTCGAGGTAGTAGTTGTAGTCGTCTACCAAGTAGTTATAAGAATCCAGCACGTCTGAGTAATCCCAGCTGATGCTGTCGAGATCACCTGCTTCAAAGTTGCGGATCGCACGCTTCACCGTGGGCAGGAAGTTTTGATCGAGTTCATCGTAGAAGGTGCTGTAGTAGTAGCTCATATCTGATCCTACGTCGTAACTCATGTGCTCGGTGGTAGAGGTCATTAGAGCATCGTAGAGAGGTTGAAGTTGATCTGCTACGCCCGCAGTGGTGTCTCCCATGTAGTTTTCTTCGATCATATCCAAGATGTCTTCAGCAGCAGAAATATCCTTGTCCATGTTGTCGATTCCTACGCTCACAGGATCACTGGGGTCTACTTCCCAAGTGCTGTAGTTGTCGAAGTAACCTTCCACTTCATCAAGCATTGCATTGTGAAGATCATAGTATGCGTCTACTACTGCATAACCTTCTTCAATCTTGGTAGTGAGCCAAGCAAAGTCATCTGCCTTGTAGTCTTCAGCGGTGATGTGTTTGGTCATTTCCGTGCAGAGCGCGTCTCCTGCTTCTAGCTGCTTGTAGATTTCTTGAGATTGTGAAACCAAGCTGCTGCTTTCTTCATCAGTCAGGCCACTGGGGTTCGTTACATCGTACTCAAGAGTGGTGTCGTAGGCATCGTAATCAAATGAACAGTAGAAGTAGAGTCCGTAGCTGCTATCGTAGTAAGACATGTCGCTCTCAAGAGAGATGAGGCTGTCTTCGAAGTAGTCCATGTTGTCATGGGCTGTGTTGAGGAGGTCGATGTAGCGATTAAGGCTGTCGGTAGCGGCATAATCATCGCCAGAACTTGTTGAGCCTTCAAGTTCGTTGACTACATCTTTGTAGAAGCTACAGGAGCTGAGCGTCAGCAAAGCCACCAATGCAATTCCTTTGAAGAGGCGAGGTGCGTGGGACATAGGGGAATATAAATGGTAAAGTTCATGCGTATTCTAGCAGCTTATGACTAAGCGTCTAATCGAAATCGATGCCTTGCGTGGAATTGCAATTGTCTGCATGCTTCTTTTCCATGCGGCTTTTGATTGGATGGTTTTGGGGCAGTGGAGTTTTGAACCTTACGGCTGGCCATTGATTGTTTTGGTGCGAGCCGTACAGTTTTTATTCTTAGGGCTCGTGGGAGTGAGCATTGCGCTTTCACGGCGTGGAGCAACGCAGCAATTGAAGCGGGGAGCTGCGATTTTTGCGTGTGGGCTTTTAGTGAGTTTTGGAACGTGGCTTGTACTTCCTGAGGAATATGTGCGCTTTGGGGTGCTGCATTTTATTGGAGTGGCGGTGCCGCTCGTTGCTTTGTTCAAAGGCCGGCGCGCCTGGGCGCTAAGCGTGGCGGTTCTCTGTTTTGTGGTGGGCCAAGCCATGAACGGAGTCCGCGTGGAAACGTCTTGGCTGCTATGGCTTGGGCTGCGGCCAGAGAGATTTTCTACCGTAGACTACTTCCCGCTCATGCAGTGGCTCGCCGTGCCGCTCGTTGGACTGGTGATTGGAGAAACGGTGTATAAAAAATGCGAGCCAACAGCGCTCAAAATGCTAGGGCACGTACCCGGTTTAGCCGCTCTAGGAAGGCATTCTTTGGCAATTTATTTGTTGCATCAACCCGTGCTTTACTTTACCTTATTGGCGCTTTCAAAAACTCTCTCATGAATGAAACGGGACAAAATTTGGCTCAGATGCTTAAAGGCGGTGTGATCATGGACGTGACCACGGCCGAACAAGCGAAGATTGCTGAGGCGGCGGGAGCTTGCGCAGTGATGGCGCTGGAACGAGTGCCTTCTGATATTCGCAAACAGGGTGGAGTGGCGCGCATGAGCGATCCAAAAATGATCAAGGAGATTCAAGCAGCCGTGACGATTCCCGTGATGGCTAAGGTGCGCATTGGTCACACAACCGAGGCGCGTATTCTCGAGGCACTCGACATTGATTACATTGATGAGAGCGAAGTTTTGACGCCGGCAGATCCATTCAGCCACGTGAATAAGCACGACTTTAAGGTGCCCTTCGTGTGTGGAGCGAAGAATTTGGGCGAAGCCCTGCGACGTATTTCTGAGGGGGCGAGCATGATTCGAACCAAGGGAGAAGCGGGAACAGGAAATATTATTGAAGCGGTGCGTCATATGCGTACCATCAATGGTGAGATTTTGATGCTCAAAAAGATGACGATTCCAGAGCTAATGAAGGCTGCGGAAGACATGCGCGTTTCACTGCAATTGGTGGAAATGGTGCGTGACCTTGGACGATTGCCGGTGGTGAACTTTGCAGCGGGAGGTGTGGCAACACCTGCAGATGCGGCGCTGTGTATGGAAATGGGCTGTGATGGAGTGTTTGTGGGGAGCGGAATTTTCAAGTCGTCCGATCCAGTGAAGATGGCTCGTGCTGTGGTAGAGGCAGTGATTCACTGGCAGGATGCCAAGAAGCTCGCGGAGATTTCTGAAGGCCTGGGGGAAGCCATGCAGGGGCTTGAAATCGGAACCCTGGGAGTTCAAATGCAAGAACGCGGAATATGATTGGAGTGCTGGCCATTCAAGGGGGATATGCAGAGCACGAGCAAGTGCTAACGGAGCTCGGGCTTCCTTTTAAAGAAGTACGAAGCAGGGCAGATACAGAGGGGCTCACGGGTCTGATCATTCCTGGTGGCGAGAGCACGGTAATAGATATGTTTATGCAAAAGTACGGACTCGTGGACTGGCTGAAATCGCTGCCGGCAACGTTTCCTATTTATGGGACCTGTGCGGGGCTGATTTTGCTGGCTCGCTATGGGAAAATTTCCTGCACCGTTGAGCGCAACGCGTACGGGCGACAAAGCGCCAGCTTCACCGCCGAGATGGAGGTGAAGGGAGGTGCGCGCGTCAAAGGGCACTTTATTCGTGCACCCAAGGTTACGAACGTAGGGAAAGCTGAAGTCTTGGCCACCCATGACGGTGTGCCAGTTTTTCTCCGTGAAGACAGCGTATGGGTGAGCAGTTTTCATCCCGAGCTAGCCGGGGAAACTGCGCTTCACCGCCTCATCTTTTCGTGATAGGGTAGGTGGGCTTTTTTAACATTTACTATGAACCGACGCCGCCACATTTTATTTGCCGTTTTAAGTTTGAGTTTGCTTTTGACTGCCTGTGGGAACAAAGGTGACCTGGCCGTGCAATTCAGCAACGAGGGACTGATTCCTGAGGCTTACTTGCCAGCAGATCTTGGCTTGGTGGTTTCTTACTCCACTCGCGACGCTGAGCAGTTTAGTGCCGTTGAAAGCATGGGGAAGGCTCTTGGAGACGAAGACCGCGTTTCACGAACTGCTTCTGAAACTTTAGACACCAAGTTGGGAGATGTTGGGCTGGACTTTGAAGAAGATTTGAAGCCAGCACTGGGTGACCAGTTTCGCATGATTTACGGAGTTCGTCCTGTGAAGGATGGAGATCCGGAGAACTTTGCCGTTGTAACCTTGGAAGAGCCTTCTAAAATGACGGACGTGCTCAGCAAGCTTGCGGATGAAGACCAACTTTCTTTCAAGAAACTGAGCGAGCTGGATGCCTACATTAAAGAAGATTCAGGCCTATACATGGCTGTGAAAGACGACCTCTTACTGGTTGCTAGCAGTGGAGAAAACTTGGTGACCATGTCTGAAATGGAGGAAGACAGCAGCCTGTGGGGAAGTGAAGCCTACCAAGATACTTTGGAGAGCATCGGGCCCAACTATCTGCTCTATGGAGTAATGTACCCATCGGTTTATACCGATGACTTGTCTTTGCCAGCAGGCTTTTCAGTCAGCAATATTCCTGAGGTGGTGGATCAACAAGTTATGGTGGTTCGTGCAGAGGCCGACGGACTTGCATTTGATGCATGGGTGAACGCAGATAAGCAAAAAGCAAAGGAGGCTGAGATTGCTTTCGATGCAGTGCCTCGATCTGAACCTTACCTCTTTAAGGAAGTGTCTTCTGATGGCTTGGTGGCTTACTACGAATCCTACGGACTTGCGCAAACCTTTGAAGAAGCGCGGAAATTGGGGGATGACACGGCTAGCCTAGAAAAGGCAGAGCAGTTCACTCAAAGCTACTTTGGCATGGATTTCGAAGATCTTATGAGCTTTATGGATAAGGGCTATGCGCTTGTGGTTCACAAAAACAGCGGGGTTATTCCAGGCATCACACTTTACTTTGATGTGAGCTCCGATAAAGAAAATGCCCAGGCCTTCATCGATAAAGTGGATAGCCAACTGGGTGGACTTTTGCTCATTGCACAAAGCGCAATGCCAGGTGCTATTACTAAAGACACCACTACATGGGGCGATGCAGAATTTGCTCGCATTAAAGTCGACTTAACTTCACTCGCAAGTGCTGAGTCCCCTTTGCCTTCGGGGCTCACGGCGAACGCTATAGAACTTGTATACGGACTCGATGACGATCGCATGGTGATTTCCCTGGCTAACAACTGGGATAGCGAAGGGGAAATGATTGATCAAAGCGAACTTTATAAAAATCTGAGCGCAAAAATAACCGAGCAAGATGAGGGGCTCATTTTGGTGGATGCCCGTGGCCTTGCAGATCTTTTCAAACAGTTCCAGTCGCTTCAGGGCAGCACGCCAACCAGTACAGAACAGGCTGAAAATGTGGAAAAGTTCTTAGAAGGATTCTTGGGAGCCATGGCACAAAGCAAAACGGATAAGTACGAAAGCCACTTTGGAGGATTCCTTATGCTCGCTGACTGATGCACAAAGTTCTCATAGGTATTTGTAGTTACAACGATCTTCCGCTGCTGCGTGAAAGCCTTCCTGCGGTGGAAGAGCTGAGGTTGAATTTACCTGCTGATGTGGCGGTTATCGATACTGCCCATAGTGATGGTGTGCGTGATTTTATTCAAAAAAAATATCCAGAATTTCAATACCTTCGCCACAAGGAAGGAAACATTGGGTACGGCCGCAGCTACAGCGAAATTTTGCGCGCCAATCCGGGCTATAAATACTTCTTGCTCGTGACGAGTGATGTGCTTATGGACGTTGCTTCGGTGAAGAAGTTTGTGAAACGCATGGAGGAGGATAAAAGCATCACCATGTGCAGTGGAAAAATTCACCACTGGGATATTGCGAAGGGGCGTAAGACGAACGTTATAGATTCACTCGGAATCGGTGCTGAAAAACGTCACCACTTTTACGATCGAGGACATGGTGAAGTGGACACCGGCCAGTACGATGACGTGCTTGAATGCATGTTCGGGCTCACGGGAGCGGTGTTTATGATTCGAACAAGCGTGATCCCTAAATTGCATGGCACAGAGTGGAGACTCTTTGACGAGCGCTTTTGGATGTATAAAGAAGATATCGATTTGTCGTACCGGCTACGTTGGCTGGGTGAGAAAATTGTCCTATTTCCAGAAGTCTGGGCATGGCATGCGCGTTCGGTGGCCAATAAAGAGGGTAACTCTCTGCGAGGGCTCAGCAAGGCAGACAAAGGAAAGCGCGACTACGGCCGCCTCCATTCCTATAAAAACCATCTTTTGCTCCTCAAGAATAACTTCTCGCTCGGTTACGGGCTTGGCACACTCGCGCGTGTTCTTTTCTACGAAACGCTCAAGGGTGGATACATGCTTATCCGCTACCCTAAGGTCTTTTTTGCAGGTCTTAAGACCTTGCTTTTCGTTCCGGGCAGGCGTAGTTCTAGAACAATCAGTCCCAAGGAAATGCTCAGTTACTTTGATTAAATGGATCTCTCGATTGTAATTCTTCACCACGGCAGCCCCAAAGAAGTCACCGCAAACTTACAGGCACTTCGTAAGGCGATTCTCCCCAAAAAAACCGAAGTTTTTGTGGTGAATAATGGGTATAAAAATGCAAACAGCGAAATTCCTTTCGGCAAGAATTTTGCTTTTGATTTGCATTACTTTGAAATTGAAAATGGAGGTTACCCCCAAGGAAATAATTTTGGACTTCGACAGGCAAAAGGGAAATTTCTCTGTATTTTGAACCCTGATGTACGAGTGAATAAAGAAACATTCCAAGTACTTTTGGACTATATGAAGGCCCACCCTCGTGTAGGCATTGCCGCTCCGCGTCTTCGCTACCCTGACGGCACTGTGCAAGACAACTACCGCACTTTTCCTCGTCCTTTCGATCTTTTTATTAAGCGCACTTTTTTAAGGAAGATTTTTACGAACCGTATGCGAAAGTATCTTATGTGGGATAAAGATCCCTATAAGTCAGAGGCGGTTGATTGGCTTACGGGAGCTCTTCAGCTTTTCACTCGAAAAAGCTGGGAGGCGCTTAAGCCCAACGACGAAGGTTACTTTCTCTTCATGTCCGATGTAGATATTTGTCGCAAGGCTTGGGAGAAAGGATTTGAGGTTCATTTTGTGGGGGAGACAGAGGCCAAGCACGACGAAGGGCGACTTTCTTCTGGAGGTGTGATGGCTTTTTTCACCAAGCGAACCATGCGGATTCATGTGATGGACGCCTTGCGGTACTACGCTCGTAATCTGTTCAGGCCCATTCCTAAACGCAGCCCCTCTAAAGCTCACCGAGCCAAGTAAAAGCTTGTCTTCGTGGCTGCTTTTGCTACAATCCTCGCACCATAGGCCTATCGTATAGTGGTAGTACAGCGGTCTCCAAAACCGTTAGCGAGGGTTCGATTCCTTCTGGGCCTGCCA
>CAZUWE010000025.1:0-9895 GCA_964624175.1 uncultured Candidatus Peribacteria bacterium
GCTTATCAGGTCACAGTAGTGGATGATAGAATAAAAGGAAAATTGTGTCAATGGTCGACCCAAGGAGATGCTCTTAGAACTGATTAGAGTACCTACTCAGTGACTTCCTTAACCTGAGCTCTAATTCCATCTCGTGGATCTTCTTCTGGGGCCATGCTGTCAAATCCCACTTTATTCATCATAGGTACTCCAATATCTCTAATAAGCAGCACGTCAAACCAACTAGCTAGAATTTGAGCCATTCTTCGGGTTTTGAGGGAAGCTCTAGTTTCTGCCTGCATTTGTTCATAAAATTCTGGCCGAGCCTCAGTTCCCGCAGCGCCTTTTTCATCCTCACGTTTAAAACATTGGATCCCATGGATTCGAATCGATTCGGTTCTAAGATCATTCTCACTCATCACTAAAGCGGTCTCAATGACGGGTAGTTCCTTATCAAATCCGAAGGCCTCGAGAATAGTCCTCATCTTTTCTGCTTTTCTTGTCATTAATTCATCGGAAAACTGTCCAGTAATGTCGGGTGCATAAGCATCTCTGTCATGGAGAAATCCAGCAAATAAATCATTGTAGAGAAGATGTCCAAGTTCAGGGTTTTCTTTTAAAACAGCAGCGATAAGACCAACAGGAGTATCGGGGATGTCTACTCCTGCTTGAGTTCTAGGAACATGCTGAGGAATCCCTTGTGCCACCATCGCTTGACCTACTTGAGCAAGAATGGTTTTAGCGTCTCCTAATTGAAAACCATTTCTCAGCTTCGGCCTCAGGCTCAGAACCAGGTCGCGTACACCGGGGTATTTGAGCGAAGGAGCTTGAGGTTCTCTATCTGTTGGGTTAGGCATAATGCTTTGGTTATCTTTTAATTATACCATATATCATGGGAAATGGCAACCGCCCTTAATCTCAAGTCACTCTTTGAAGGCGTTCAAATCGACTTACCACAGCCTGAGTCCCTTTTCTTTGTTGATGAGCAGCATGTGCGCCTAAAGCCCATGATCGAACAATCGAGGGCAGCAGTCTCATAGGAACCATCGCATTCTCGATAAAATCAGCTCTGGTTTCTAGCTCCGGAGTAAATTTATGAATCCAAACTTCCTGAGCTTGGTCGGAAGAAACGGGTGCAGTCCCTTTTACCGCTTGGTGAAGCAGCTCAATGGGCAAATCACCGAACTGTGCCAGCAACTCTGGATCTGCCTTTTGCCTAAGGCCGGGTATGTTTTCTTCCGAGTGTCTCACTTCGCTTTCTACTTGCAAAGAATCAGCCAATACTGCGCCGATTCCTTCAGCAAATGCGCTCATTTTGGACACGAGATCTGGATCCGCTAAATCCCCCTCACCACCGGCATCAGTAATGTACCTTTCAGCTAATGAACGCTCATGACTCGCTACGGCAAGGCGTTGAATTTCTGGGTCGGCGATATTGAGAGTGAAAAAATGTTTGAGATGGTAGAAGTCTGGGATTTTCCCTTCTGCAAGAGCTTGGACAAAGAGCCTTATCGGCCAGTAACGAAAAGAACGAGGCTTAGCCTGCCCTTCGAGTCCCTTCTCAGTCCGCCACCATGCAGGCGAATCAGGTGCTGGTAAACATTTCCCTTCACTTTTTGCCCGTTCCAAAAGTGAGCACCACTCTTCTGAAGTTAAACTCTCAAGAGCTTTCTTAGCTTTCGCACTCTTTGACTTTCGGGCATAAGAAAGACGAGCTTCAAATTCCTTGAGACCCTTTATTGCATTTTTTTGAATAAGCTCATCTCGAGCATTACCTGCCTCCAGAGAATGGTTTTTTACGAGTGCTCCAGTTAGTAGGTCTGGACTCAAGATCAGATCAAGTTCTTGCAGATCTAGTTCACCGGCTGGCCCAAACTCAAATTCGAAAAAACCGAGCAAAGTCTCCCAAGTCATACTCACGCCTTTTACAACAATATAGGGTTCCACTCTTTTCTCGCAGGCAAAAAGATGATCCCCAAAAGGCAGGTCATCATCGCCTCGTAAATCTCTAATGATTGCTCTGAAGTTTTCGCCCTTCCTCCCATACGCTCGCATCAGCTGAGCCATAAAAGGATGACGAAGTTGATCCTCTGCTGGCCACGGTTTCTCATTGCCCAGGTCAGGTGTCTCTCTAAGAGCTTGCATGAATTTTATAGGAAAAGTAAGTGTATAATACACTAAAAATGTACTTTGTAAATACTGGGTAACCCAAAGAGATGCTCACAGAACTAATTCCGCTCCATCCCTCGGTTAGATCGCTTTCGTTCAAGGTAAGTGGGTGATAGACTTTATTTTATGGAACTAGGAGGAAAAAAAAGTCGGTGTAAACGATCCGTGTCCGTGCGGAGCTCGCTTGAAATACAAGAAGTGCTGTCTCGAGCGAAACCGCAAAGAGGGCATCACCGTTCGCTTTATACCAAGAGAGTCTATGAACGGCTCCATGAAAGAACTCGAAGATCGGGTGGAAAGGCAACATGCCTTTCGTAAGCCTTTTTTGCAGGAACAGGGTTACTATCTACGCGAATGTCAGCCGCTTGGTTATGCAGATATTGTGATTGAGAACAGCGACTTCGAAAGGCCAGAAATCGGCTTATAGAAGCCAAAAACTTATTGGTAGCGAACACAGGATTGGTTACTTTCTCATTACGATTCAAGCCACATTGAAAAGGCCTTCGCAATTCCAAGGAGTGTGTTCGTTTGAAACAATTCAAAAGAACAAAATCGGCTATTTTAATTAGCCGACGCAATCATTTTTAGATTGTGCTACAATGAATTCTTCCGTTTTACTTATGGAAAATCGTGCTCCCAGTATTGTTGAGGGTTGGAATATTGAACGAGAGACCTTTCGTGAAGCTCATGAAAAGGGTGAACTCGTGAAGCTTTTGACAGAGTTTTCGAACGCATGCACCTTGAATTGTCCAGGCTGTTTTACAGTAAAACTCGATGGAGACAATGAGCTAGAGAATGCGCTTAAGAAGCGCAAATTAAAAGGAGAGATGGATCCTGCGACACGCCTTGCTCTTTTAGAAGAAGCTCATGCCTTGGGTGTGCACACCGTAGATATTGTGGGCGCAGGTGAACCGATGATTGATCCCCAGTTGAGACCGTTTGTAGAACGCGCTGCGCAACTCGATGTGCATGTTAACATTTTTACCCACGGTGCGCACAGTGAATTCTTAGACCCAGAACAATTGAAATGGTGGAGAGATCGCCCAACTAGTTTCTTTATTAAACTATGGAGTAGAGATCCTGCAACCAAGGAAGCCATGGTGCGACCTAAAGGTAAATTGGCCAATGGCAAATATACGACGATGCGTGATAGAGCCATTGAGAATTTAGATGCAGCAGGCTTTTGTGCCTCAACGCCCATCACTTTTGACGGGAGGTCCTACCGTTTGACACGTTTGGGGGCGGACATCCTCGTTACACAGCGCAATTTTGAAGAAGTTGCTGATCTTTTTCGTTTTTGCCGCAAGCATAATATTGAGCCCCTTATTAAAAACTTTATTCCTGAAGGTCCTACAGCTTTGGAAATTGGCTCTGGAACTTTTGCGCGTCTGCCAGAGGATGAGCGAATAGCTTTAGAGGCTCAACGTGTGTCTACTCGCCAAATGTCCGACTTACGAGCACAGCTAGACGCAATAGATCAGTCCGAATTTGGAAATACACCTCTTAGTAATTTTTATGCAGCTGGGATGTTTTGCACACAAAGCATTGGCTCTTTATACGTTCCTGTGAGAGGCGAAATTTACTCATGTGTTGGTACAAGCCATAGTTACGGCAAATACGAGCCTGGGAAGGATGCTCTTCGCCACGCGTTGCAAAAGCGCGTAGAAAGAGTAGGTTTCGGGTGCTTTCCGCGGCTGGAAACAGCAGAAAGACGAGGTGAAGAAGTTCCACACGGAGAAAGAGAAATTTTAGAGCAAAAATAATGGTCGGGGTTACAGGGCTCGAACCTGTGACCTTCTGGTCCCAAACCAGACGCGCTAGCCAACTGCGCTAAACCCCGACAGCATGCTCCAGGAGCAAAGCGGAGTATAGGCAAAAGTGCCGTCCAGGTCAAACGCTATGCAGCGCTGTCAGTTCCTTTATTGTCGCCAGCCATCACATCAGTAGGTGTTCCTTCTACTGTGGCGGCATCGGTAGCAGCAGGCGATTCAGATTCAGCAGGTGTCTCTCCATCGGCCACTCCTGACCCAGTAGCATCAGGGTTTTTTTCCGTAGGCACCAGTACAGCAATGCGTTCGTCGGCAAAGATTTTAACACTTTCCACGAAGGCCATAGCAACGGCGTCCGACTTCAATTGAGGTTCCAGCTTAGCCAGTTTGCTTTGGTAGTCGAGGTAGTCGCTGCCAAGCAAAGCAATTTTTTGATCCACGGCCGCAAGACGTGCCGCTTCTTTTTTAGGAGCAAAAATGATCGCCAGTTGGTTTGGCTTCTTCTCCTGTTGGAGAGCTTCATCACGAGCTTTTAGGTTGGCGTATTCAGTGCGGAGTTCTGCAACTGTACTCTCAATTTCTTCTGGTGTGAGTGCCTTAGGCGCTTCCGCTACTGTGCGGGCAGGTTCAGCCGCAGCTACTGATGGAGCTGCTTTCTTCTTCCACTCAATAGTGGTTCGACCACCTTCCACCAAAACGCGGTTTCCAGTGTTTGGATTTACCCAAGTTCCATCTTTATATTTATCGGTAGCGCGCCATTCAGCCTTTTGGCCGTTGATGGTCACATCGTAGTTTTCAGGATTTCGAAGTTCCTTAACAGCTTCATCCTTCCCTAAGAAGTGATGGACACGACTGTAGAGGTAGTCAGGACTGGTTTTATCAGTTGGAATATTCACCAAGATTTTTCCACTGTCGCCGTTGTCTTGCAGTGTGGTAAGACGCTTCCACCCCTCACCACGGAGACTGGAAATGAACTCAGCTTCGCTGCCAATACTAGGTGCAGAAGGAGCGGTTTCAGCTCGTGGAGTAGCTCCATTGCTGGCAACCCTAGGTGCATCTCCTGCAGGCGTCGCGGCAGGTGCAGCGGGAGCAGGTTCAGCTGCTGCGGGAGCAGTAGAATTCGCAGGGATACGAATGGAGGTAATGCCATGGGACGCGAGACCTTCTTCGTCCTTAAATGTGTAGCCAGGGAAAGTATTGAACCCTGCTTTCACTTGTTCACGGTACTGATCCCAAAGTGCACGATCAGTTTGATCGGGGTCTGGTGTTCCAGACAAATACACGAGAGTTTCCTTTCCGCGTTGAGCGATCGATACATGGTAGTTCCCATACACAGTAAAGCTGTAGTCTCCTTTTGCTGTTTCAGATGCAGCAAATTCCTGCGCCTTTAGCTGTAGAGCGCTAACACTTGGCAGACTATTTTTTTCTATAAACCCCTTTAGAGCACCCTCTACTCTTCGTTCTCCAAACTCAATCACTCTCGAACCACCCATCTTTTGACGAGTCGTTCCATTCAAATCTCGTGCAACAGGGTTCTCACCCTTAAGACTGTTTTCAATAGCGTTGGTGTAAACCTTCCAGAGCGCTTTCTCCTGGCTGCTGGCACTAGGATTACCAGAAAGAATCACTTGAATACGTCCGTCGTACTGTACGGTTGCAGATAAACTGTAGCCACTTTGGCTAGAAAGTTTAGGGGCCAAATTGGCACTGCTGCCTTGAGGGTTTCCTTTAAGGCTACGTAACGCAGTGAGCACGGCTGCAGGACCTTCCAGATTTTTGCTGGTCAGGAAGCCTTCCATCATTTTAAGCACAGCTGGATTGTCAGGCTTGGCTTCTACCCAATCTCCAATCATGTGGTTTGTTGGGTTCCAGGCAGTTATCCAAGCGTTACCATTGTAAAAGACTATTGTATTGCCATTTTCATCAAAAGATAGATCCAATGGGGATCCATTCTCAACGGCCATCGTGACTTTACGTGGTCGTCCATTCTCCCAAGAACCCGTATACTTAGCAAAAGTACCTGTTCCCGTGAACCCTCCGTCGAGCAGTTCGGCGGTGAGAGCGGTTTTTTCAGGCTGTAGCTCAGTGCTTTCAACCGGCATGTACCTGCGACGGTAAATTTTGCTGAGGTAGGTCGCTAAAGCGCTTGCGTACGCTTCAGAAGACACAATACCCAAGCTCGGATTAAGTGCGTTGTTTGCATCAAAAAGCACTGCATTCTCACTAGAGTAAAAAGCTTTTTCTAAATTTTCTGGATCTCTCAATTCTCCAAGTCCTATTTTTTTCAGTGCGTTGCTCAAAACCAGTGTGGCTTGAAGCGCTCGCTCAACATCACCAAAAGTAAGTGTGGGTTCTCCATTGATCGTCCAGCCCTTCCCCTTGGTTTCTATAGTGATAGGCATAATAGATGCCGAGAAAACCAGTCTTTTCGTTGGACCTTCCACTGTGACGCTATCAGGTTTCATCCATGTGTGAAGTTGAGCCAGTTTTTGCAAATAAGCCGCTTCATATTGATCCAGCTGTTTATTTAAGGTCTCTGACTCTTTCACGCGTAGTTCAATATTGCCACTTTCTCCTTCAACCAATGTGTAATTTTGCACCAAGCTAGCGTACAAGGCCTTATCGCGGGCATCAGGTGAATTTTTTAAAGTCTGAATGAACACAGCAGAAACAGTAGTTCCTTCTGCCTTTAAGCGGGTTTCTATATCCTGTCCAATCAGGGCATCTTTTTTGGCATCCATTGCTTCACTCATGGCGTAATCTAGAGGTTAATAAATAAAGCATCTGCAGCTTGGTGGTCGACAGCTTGGTCAGCCGCCTCTTTACTTTGAAGGTTTTCTCGTTTTACATCGCTTACGTATTCTTTTTGGCGCGCACCTAGTTGTTCAAGAAGCTCAGGTGAGCCGAGAGGCTCTTTGGGCGTAGCTTCGAGAGTGGCTTTGAGTTCACTGAGTTCTTCTGCATTCAGCTCAGGAGCCAGATGAGTGATACGCTCAAGTTGTGAGTGGCTCACACCCGGAAGGCTCTTGGCAAAGGCAATGAGTGAATCGGCGGTGAGTGCTAGATCTGTAGCCAATGCAATCTTTGTAAACAAAATAAATCTAAATAGTATATCATATAATCACTTTAGTAACAAGCATGAAGAAACAGTGGTCAGACAGCAGCGGACTCCCGGTGGTGGTGAATGAAGCAGACCGGCCTTTGGGGGAACTGAATGCAACATTCATACACCCTGAAACGGGCCAGATCATTGGGTTTTTGGTTGGGTTCACAAAGATACTCACCCCTGCAGAAATTGAACGCTGGCGCAGCGACTACGTTAAAGTACGCAGCGTCGACTCGCTCTCCTCACCGGAGGATATTTTACGCCTTAAAAACTATGGCCTACGGCGGACTCTGCTCAACTCTAAAAAAGTCTGCAGCAAGAGCGGAAAATATTTAGGCCGTGTGCGAGATTTTTGCTTCGACAGTGCCACCAGTTCTCTACTCACTTTTGATGTTTCTAAAAAGCTCTTTTGGATCGAGTGGAATAAGCGAACCTTCACCTATCAAGAAGTCTACGAAGTAACCGATAAATTCATTCGCCTTTGCGTCGAGCCGGAGCAAAAAGCAAAGGGCAGCGTCATGCCCATTCTCACCGCCCCCAGCAACTAAAAAGACCCTCCGGAGAGGGTCTTTGAAAGTCGAGATAAAGGCTTTACTGAGCAGTTCCAGTTCCTGTACCCGTTCCTCCTCCAAGACCTGCAGCAAGCAGAGTGTTTACGAGGGCGAATGAGATCAAGATGAGAACGATACCAGTTGCAGCGTAGAGCAAAATCTTCTTTGCTTTACCCACATCATCATCATTTCCAGCCGAAGTCACGTACAGAATACCTCCGTAGATCACCATGATGGTAGCTACGAATCCGAGGAATCCGAGGAAGTAGTTGAGAATGGTCTTCACAAGCTCCTTGAGATCTCCTTCTCCGCCGGTCGCATCTTCTACAATGTCGATGTTGTCGCTGTCATCAATGAATCCGTTGGCTGCATGAGCAAGACCTGGGAAGAATTGTGATACGAGGAGAGCAGCGCCAAGAAGTCCAGCAAAGATCAACACTTCGCGGAAAATTTGGTTATGAACTAATGCTTTAACTTGCATAGCGTGGGGTTAGTGCATTTCATCCGCTATTTAAGCAGCTTTCCCTTAGGCGTGCAAGTTTTCACTGGAGAACAACGGTACGCTGCAGAAAAACCAATGAAAGGAACGAGAAGAGAATTTGAAGCTCCTTAAGTGAGTGGAAGAACTCCTCTACCTCTTGAGCATAAACCCATGAGGAAGCGAAGGGAAAGTTCATGAACTTTCCCAAAGCGCTCCCGCTCAAGGAAGGAGGAGTTCTTCCAGTCCTACTTAGAGAGTTTCAAGGTTCACGCTGGGCACAAAAACCACCTCCCTTTCCAGCTTGATACCGGACTGTTTGAAGACCTCATCTTCAGCGAGTTGAGCGAGCTCCAAAATCTCGGCCGCCGTGGCGCCGCCGGTATTTAAAAAGAAGTTCGCATGCTGCGCGGAGATTTGCGCTTTACCAAGACGTTTTCCCTTGAGACCGGCGGCCTCTATCAGCCGTCCTGCGTGGTCCCCAACGGGATTTTTAAAGAACGACCCAGTGCTCGCCCCCGGTGGCTGTTTTTGAATGCGGCTCTTGGCAATCTCCATCATCTTGGTTTTGATTGCCTCCTTGCCCCCTTTTTTCAAAATAAAACGTGCGCTGAGTACAACGCCCGGCTCTTCCTTAAGCTTTGAATGGCGGTAATCGTACGAAAAATCTTCGCGGTTCATGGTTCTTACTCCACTGCCTGGCATATAGACCTCCGCGCTTTTTAGAATGTCTTTAACTTCCACGCCAAAGCAGCCCGCATTTCCTCGCACCGCTCCGCCAACGCTTCCAGGTAGTCCATTCCATTCTTCCATGCCGGTAAGTTCTGCTTCCAGCGCCGCCAAAACCACTTTGGCCATGAGGGCTCCACTATCCGCTACTATTTCTTCGCCCTCCACCCTGATTTCACTCGATTTCACGCGAATCACGAGTCCTCGATAACCACTGTCGTCAAAGAGCAAATTGCTCCCTCCACTGAACACAAAAACTGGTAAATCGCGGTCCTCCGCCCATTCGATTCCGGCTAGCACGTCCTCGGTTGTTTTCGCCTCCAAAAAAAAGTCAGCAAGGCCACCAATCTGAAAGGTGCACAGCGGCGCTAAACTCACATCCTCCTGAATTTTGCTTTCAATTTCCACGACCCTACTTTACAGATTAAAGTCGATTTTGTACACGCTCATAAAGCCAGTCGGCTACTTTTCTAGGCACCACTTCTTGAGACGCTACTTCAGCGGCCCGCCCCTCGCGTTGCAGCACACGAGCTATCATCTCGTGCTGCAAGTTGTTGGAGCGCATGAAAAGCCAGCGGAAAGGCAGTGCGAAGCCATTCTCCCTAAATAAACGCGTGTCACACAGCTCAAGCTCCGGTCCAGTTGCACCATCCGTTAGCAAAACATTGTGAATCGCCACATCCAACTTTCCTCCGCCAGGGTAACTACGGACCAGTCCGGTGAGAGTTCTCCACCCCACGTAGTCCACTCCTGCACCAGTGTCCCTATACAAACGTTGACTAGCCTCAAACATCTTTTCCATCTGTTCACCCACTGCAGGGTTGCTCAAGTCGCCCACCGTTAAAGGCCGAGTATTGGGTCTGAACGGCTGTTCTAGCACATAGCTCACCTGTTTTCGGGTTCCGTCCAAATCTTCCAGAATTGCTTGGGGGGTCACGCGTGACGGCACATGCGCAATTTCGTACTTCGCCAGAGCCTCCAAATCTCTTTGAGCGGTTTCGGCACTCATATCCTGCCATGCAGACCATAACGCGGGCACTTTTAGCACCCTGTCTCCGCCTTGATCTCTTTTACGATAAACATGGTGCTCGGCACCGGAACCGAGCTTTTCGTC
>CAZUWE010000026.1:0-9764 GCA_964624175.1 uncultured Candidatus Peribacteria bacterium
GACACTCGCATACGAGCTCTCGACCACTATCGCGGTTCCGAAGCGGCAGCAAACCTGGGAGATATTGAAGAAGCGATCCGCCTGCTTGAAGTAGCCAAAAAAAATGCGGGGGACGGAACATACGAGGCAAGCGATGCTGAAACCAACATCAATGCACTCAAACGGGATTATGGCTTGTTGAAAACCCCTATGGAGCAAACCAACCGTTGGGTTGAGTTTACACCCAGCAGTTCAAATACCGATCCTTACCAAAAGGCGGCTTTGGCCCATCTCACCGCAGAATTCCAACGTTATGGCTTCTATGAAGGTTATGCACCAGTAGGAACTTATAACATTGGCGGTAAAACCTACACTGTGGAAAGCGCTTCCAGGGTGGTCCCAACTACTCCAGCGGCACCAGAAGCCACCGCTAAAGATGCTCGAACCGCAGCAGCGGATGCCTTAGAGCTGACAACACGATTCAGCCAAGGAGACATCGACAATATGAACGATCGCTATACCAGAATTCGAGGGAACGAAGACCTTAGAGCACTGCTAACACAGTTTCAAGATGGTGACTTTTCATACCTTAGCGCACCAGAAGCAAACATGCCCGACCCCAATCCAGACGGAACCGTGGTATGGACTGTTAGCCTAGAAACAGCTGAGGGTGAGAAATTCGAAGTAAAAGCTACCGGAGCCGTAGACCTCTCTGCAGTAGACACTTACCTTGCAGCTTCAGAAGCCATGGGTGTTCACCTGGACCGTGCCTCACTCATCAAATACTTGGCCTTCCGACAGGTGAGCGAAGACTTCAAAGCCCAGCTCCGTGCCACCCGCGAAGACAGCAAATTGAACCAAAAGTACATGGCCTATGCGGAGCGTACGAATGTAGGGGAAACTTACTCAGAGCAAGCAAGCGCTGCTGCAGAGAAACTGGACATTTCATTACGTTTGGACCCTCGAACCATCAGCATGGACGCACTGACTTATGAAAATAATAGAGACGCAATCGTTGACTCTTACAAGGCAAACTACCCAAATATTGGCAGCACGCCTTTCTTGAAAGAGGTCTATCGCCGAGTTAACGTTATCAACCCCGATGGAAGTGGACTTTGGCATACAGAGTATGAGCTTCCGGACGGCACGGACGTCATTATCCGTGTTGAAACCGATGTGATCGATGCTCAAGCGGTCGCTGATTATGTGGAGGCACAGAAAGTACTTGGTAAAGAATTCAATAAGGAAAGCCTCATCAAGTACCTGGGGTATGTACAAATAATGCAAGCGTATAAAGAAGCTTGGGAGGATCAGCGGGCTAAGTTCGGCATTAAATATGCAGAGTACCAAGTAAGTGCCAAGCGTGAAACTCGGGTAGTGGCGCCCGCGCCGGCAGCCGCTCCAACTGCAGCTAAGGGCAGCGGGCCAATCGACTTTAAACTGGATGAGGACGAAGATGTCTTGCCATTACAACCTAGCCTGGTGGTTACGGCGCCCGCTGTAGAGGATGGCAAACTTCACCTTAGACCTGGAACTTACAAAGATCTAGAGCCTACGTTGATGGCTGTTGAGGACCCTTATACGGGCCTTGCAAGCATTAGATGGGACGACGGCACCTTCTTCCAAGGTGAGTTGAAGAACAGCGTGCCACACGGTATTGGTTTAGTATCTCTAGGAGGAGCCAACGAAACACTGGGTCCCGTAAACTTCGTAGATGGCCGTGCAGTTGTGGAGGTGAATGGCATTAAAAAAACCCTTACCTGGAACTCAGAGATTTCTGAGTTTAACATCAGTGAGTGATAGACAAAGAGGCAAAAATTTGATATAATGGTAAGATTTTAAAAACAAATAACCAAAATCACGTATGGCAAACGTTTCTAAAATTGTGAGGCTAGGCGCCTCGCTGGCCCTACTCTCCCTGGTGGGAAGTATGGCGGCATCCGCTGAAATCGTCGACACAAGTTCACTGCCTTCTACTGTGGAAGGGCTTGAAGCTGTTCCTGGAGATGCAGAAGTTACCCTCACTTGGGATGCTGCAACCGACGACAGCGGGGTAGAAGGGTACTACGTTTACGTAGGACTTCAATCTGTAGCTGAAAAGGGCGGTTCTTACACCTTCCCTTCAAGCGACGCAGGAAACACCACCACCTACACCGTGGACAATTTGAGCAATGGGGTGACTTACTACTTTGCTATCACTGCTTACGATGAAGATGGCAACGAATCTGAATTCTACTCAAAGGAAGTGGAAGCAACTCCAGAAGACTCTGAAATTGCTGACTATACCGCTCCAACTGTAAAGAGCGCTTCTGCAGTGACCAACTCACTTGTTGAAGTGACTTTCTCTGAAGCGATTGAACTTCCAGACGACGCTACTTCAGCCTTTGCGCTGACGGCAGACGACGGAACTGCGCTCCAAGTTATGGACGCTTACGTGTCTGATGACCCTGCTACCGTATTCATTGTTACCGACATTCAAGAAGCCGGAACTGAATACGAGCTCACCGCTGGAATTGGAATTGAAGACCTTGCTGGAAACCCAATCGAAAGTGGAACTTCTGACACTGCTTTCTTCACCGGAAGTGGAGTTGAGGAAGAAACCGACGAGCAAGAATCTTTGGACAAGGCTGATGACGAATTTATGGTGGATGACATTGAAGCCACTGAAGTCAATGAGCTTGAAATCACTTTCACTCAGGAAGTGAAGACAGCCGATGCAGACGCCTTCCGCATTCAAGAAGCAGACGACGCTACTGAAGAAATTGATGTCCTTGCCGTGAGCATCGATGAAGACGATGCTAGCAAGGTGACCCTCGTTACTGAAGAAATGGACCCAGGTATGGACTATGTGCTTACCTTGGACGACACCATCTTCAATGAAGACGGTGACACGGTTTCTGAAGACAACATGGAAGTGGAATTCACTGCTATGACTTTGGATCTTTCAGACCTTATTGCTCCTGAAGACATCACCAACTTCCTTGCGGAAGCACTCGATGAAGATTCAGTGAAGCTCACTTGGGATGAAAGTGTGGACACCGCTGGTGACCTCGCTGAGTACCTGCTCTATCAAAGCATGGATGGAGGAGTGACCTTTGAGGACGCTGTGGAAATCGCTCGCTCTGCCGAAGAATATGAAGTGGATGGACTCACCGCTGGTGAAACCTACACTTTCAAAGTAACCGCCGTAGATGAAAGCGGTAACGAATCAGAAGGAGTGATGAGCACCGTGACCTTGCCTGAATCAGGGCCTGGCCTGCTCGCTCTTGGAGGACTTTCTCTCCTTGGAGCTGGAGCGTTCACTCGCAAAAAGAAGCGCCAATAATGTACTTATAGCGTGTATAGGGGAGAAGGGTTTCGTGATGCCCTTCTCTCTTTTTTATTTCATTTTGCCGAGCGCCTCTTGTTTGGTCTCGTACATACGGTCACCAATTTCCCAAAGTTCGCGATGAGAAAGTACTTTTTTTGCATCGGGCAAAAGCTCTGACTCTTCCTCTTTCACGTGGTGCTCCACATCTTTAATCAGCTTCATGCAGCGCAAGTACCAATTGCTGTCGCCTTTGTCTGGAGCACGTTCAAGCTCTTTGAGCTCTTGCTTCACTTCTGCGTGTTCATCGTAAGCATGATCCACTTCCGCATCGGTTTTGCGCTTGCCCTCCAAAGCAGGGTAGAAGTGCTTTTCTTCAATAAGCGCGTGGACGTCGAGCTCCATTTTAATTTTTGTGAAAAGTTTTTCGCGAGTTTTCACCGCACGGTTGGTTGTGTCTTCAATTTTTCTAAAAAGTTTAGCGACTTTTCGGTGATCTTTTTTAAGGAGGCGAATGGGATCCATAAGGCGGGTTAAGTGTCGTAAGGTATGACGCAGGAATGTAAAAAAAATTTCAGGAATTTTTCAGAAATTTTTCGTTAAGGTGGATTTATGAAAAAGTATTTATGGCTGTGGGCACTCATCGGCGCCGCATGCGTAGTGGTAGCGGTAACGTGGCTGCGCACCCCGCGGAGTTTTGAACTTCACTTGTTGGATGTGGGGCAGGGAGATGCAGTGTTGCTGCGCACTCCAGAAGGACAAAATGTTCTAGTGGATGGTGGGCCTGGTACTGCGGTTTTGGAGGAACTGGGCGAGGTTTTGTCGCCACTGGACAGGCGGATCGATTTGGTGATTTTAACGCATCCGCATGAGGACCATGTGGCGGGTTTGGTACCGGTGCTTCAACGTTTTGAGGTGGGCGAAGTGATGCTGAGCGCGCCAGAATACAACAACGCTGCCTACGCGCAGTTCATGGAAGAGATTGCAAAACAAAACATTCCCTATAGCTTTGCGGATGACGATCACGATTTTACGATAGGCAGTTTGCAGCTGGATGTGCTTTATCCGTTTGAGCCTTTCACGGGTGATGAAATGGAAAATGTGAACAATGCGTCACCCGTGATCAAAGCCGTGTGGGGAAATGTGGAGATTTTGTTAACGGGCGATGCCGAGCAGGAAGTGGAGGGTGAGCTACTGGACGCGGGGGTGGACGTGGAAGCGGACATTTTAAAAGCCGGCCACCATGGCAGCCACAGCAGCAGTACCTTGGAATTTTTGGAGGCGGTGGGCGCTGAGCTGATGCTCATTTCGTGCGGTGAGGGCAATGATTATGGGCACCCGCACGAAGAGACGCTCGAAAAAGCCGAAGACCTAGGAATGGAGGTGAGGCGTACGGATTTTGAGGGAAGGATAACGGCGACTTGCGAGCTCGAAAAAGATTGTACGGTTCACTCACGTGAGTAAGCCAGGACACCTCAGTCTTTTCTTTCAATCTTTGCGCCGAGGCTGCGGAGCTTTTCGTCGATGCGTGCGTAGCCGCGGTCGATGTAGTTGATGTCGCTGATCACAGTTTCACCAGTAGCAATGAGGGAGGCGAGAACCATGGCGGCACCGGCGCGAATGTCCCAGCTCACAATGGGCGCACCCTTGAGGCGAGCAGGCCCGGTGACATTGGCTTGATGAGGATTGAGCAATTCCACTTCGGCACCCATGCGTTGAAGTTCGGGGAGGTAGTTGAGGCGGCCTTCAAAGAGTGTTTCGTGAATACGGCTGGTACCTTCACACTGTGTAAGCAGCACCGCAAAGGGAGCTTGAAGATCGGTGGCGAATCCCGGGTAGACAGCTGTCTGAAGTTTCTCCACAGCGTGCAATCCGTTGTGGGGAAGCACGTGCGCTTCGTTTTCGCTCAGCTCAAACTTCGCGCCCACCTCTTCGAGTTTCTGCCAAAAGCTATCGAGTTGTTCCACAGGACAGTTCTGGATGCGCACATCACCATTGGTCAGTACCGCGGCGAGCACCAAAGTCCCTGCTTCCAAGTAGTCGCTGGTCACGGTGTATTCAGTTCCACTGAGTTTGCTGCCCCCTTTCACAATCAAGTTGTTGCTTCCAATCCCTTCAATGCTCGCTCCCATCTTCACAAGGAAATGGCACAGGTCTTGCACGTGAGGCTCCATAGCTGCCCAACGAATCTCGGTGGTTCCAGGGGTAAGCACCGCTGCCATGATTGCGTTTTCAGTCGCGGTCACGCTGGCCTCCGCCATTATGATTTTTGCCGCTTTCAAAGCAGACGCTTTCAAATGAATGGAGTCTTCGCTTTCAATCACCTCGGCACCCAAGAGTGTGAGCGCATGCAAATGCGCGTGCACCGAGCGCTTCCCGAGTACGCAGCCTCCGGGGTAGGCGAGGTCCACTTCTGAAAACCGCGCGAGCAGAGGCCCGAGTAATAAAATGCTGGCACGCATGTGCTGCACAAGCTTGGTGTCCATTTGTCCAGATTTCACATTCGCGGGATTCACTTTCACCGTTCCGTTCTCAAAGCTCACTTCCGCGCCAAGGCCAGAAAGAATCTTTAAAAAAGCATGCACGTCTGAAATGTCTGGCACATTGTGCAAAGTGCTGACAGTATCTGCGAGCAGTGTAGCCGCTAGAATGGGGAGGGAGGCATTTTTGGATCCCCCAACCTGTACGGTTCCCTTGAGTGGCTGACCACCTTGAACAATGAACTGAGGCATTTTTTCTAAAAAGTGTGGTGAGTTTATCAAAATACTTCTCCGTTTACTAGGGTCTACATAATTTAGAGTTACCTTTGAAAGGCGTTTGTGTTAAAGTGGCTTCTTCCTTAATTTGCAATTTGCTTATGGATTCAGCAGAATCATGTGTACGAATTTATAAACCTGGGGATGTAAGCGCTTTCACACGACCAGACCTGCGCGATGAACTCACCAAATATGATAGACCCCTACTTATGGCTACGCGAAAGATTCTTCTCGAGCGTGGTTTTGTTACCGATGACGTACACCCTGATCTGGGAGTCCCTCTATTAGCTCATCAATTGCTTGACCGCTATAGTCTTTTGAATAAGGGTCACCCTCCCTATTTGCCCTCACGGAGCGGAGCACTCGCCAGCGCATTTGGTGGCGTGGAAGCTGTACATTTTGACTTCAACCCTGAAGGGGACGTTACGTTTGAGAGAGTAGTTGAAGTAGATATGAATCATCCAGGATTTCAAGAATTTAGGAAGCAAGTCTACGCAAGCCTAGGCACGAGTGGTCACCAACGCATTTCTGTAGCCATTCAGCTTTTTTCTGGTCAGGTTGCTCCTTATGTTGCTGGCCTATTGGAGGTAGAGTTACCTAAAACGGTGTTCGCTGTTAGACCCTTTGCTGAGTTTATAAAACCGCATCATCTTAATACATTTGCCCACCGTATGGCGGCGCAGTTAGAGGCCAATCAAAATTCCGGAGTTCACACTGCTTGGTTCTTCACACCTGGACAGCTTAAAGGTCTGCGTCTAGATGACGCAAGACAAGCATTGAATCTCAGCAATTTCAAACTGAAATGGCAAACCCAATAATTTTGTTGAGATTTCGCTACGATACGCTATAATCGCACAGCTTTGGGCAGGTTCCAGAGTGGCCAAATGGGGCGGACTGTAAATCCGCTGGCTCTGCCTTCGGGGGTTCGAATCCCTCCCTGCCCACCATTTTAACTATATAAAAGGCCCCACCTTTCGGCAGGGCTTTTTATTAACTTTTTTAGTGGTGACTGGGGCCGCGTCGCAAACGATTCAGTAATCGACGTAGCGGTCCATTTTTGGGACCATCACCATGTTGACCACCACCATGGGATTCATATGATCCGTGTCCTCCATGTGTACCATGGGGGCCATCTTCATGACCATGGCCGTGGTGTTCTCCGTGGCTTCCATGGGATTCATGTGAACCATGCACTGAGTGGTGCCCATCGTCATGTCCTTCATGACCATGACCGTGGTGTTCACCGTGGCTTCCATGGGATTCATGTGAACCATGCCCTGAATGGTGCACAGCGTCATGTCCATCTCCGTGTCCCTCTAGGATAGGTCCGTGATCTTCCGGCCCTCCGTGACCGTGGTGTTCTCCGTGGCTTCCATGGGATTCATGTCCCCCGTACATCCCTAAAGCAGCTTTGATTTTAGATTTAACTACGTGGCGCAATCCACCTTGTGGTCCGTGGTGGCCGCTCTCGTGATGGCCAGCGGAATGGCCGTCTTCTTCGTAACTGCGATGACCTTTTTCTCCATGATCTGACATAAATTCAGGGGTTAATGGCTGAATTACATAATTATACAACAAATCTAAGCACAAAGAAAGAGCCCTGCATTTCGGCAGGGCTCTTTCACACAATCCAGGTTTAGTAGTCGCTACCAATCACGCTCGCATAGGCCACGTATGCTACCTTCGCAGCTTCGGCCCGATTCATGCTGTCACTGGGACGCAAGTAACCTGTTCCGTCGTCACCCATGAAGATTCCAAACTCGTACACAGCGGCGAAATGTTCAGCGTCGCGGTCGTTTTCAGAAATGTCTCCAAATTGTCCGTTGTAAGGATACTCTGCATCGGTGAGGTCGTAAGCTTCAGACATAAGCACCGCCACTTCGCGGCGAGTGATGGGTTTATTCCAATCTCCAGTGAGTGAAAGTCCCATGTCTTCCTTCATAGCCACGTAATCTTCATACCATTGTCCATGTGCGGAGCTATCCGAGGAACTGTGGTTAGCTGCTTCAAATTCACCCACTTCAAGAACGATCTTGAGCATTTCAGCACGAGTGACTGTTCCACTTGGACCGTATTCTCCAGTAAGATTTCCATTCGAGTCTTTGTATCCATTCACCACTCCAGCGGCGTAGAGTGAGGTAACCGGATCGTAGTACCAAGCCTCCACTGAAACATCTGTGAAGACACTGCTGCCCGCTGGAATCCAGTCTGGCTCTTCGTAGTAAGACTCATCTTCTTCGTAGGATGAATCGGTCGTGTCTCCCTCACTTTCACAGTAGTAAATACCGAACTCATCATAATAGCACCCTTCGTCATCGGCGAGAGCGAGGGGAGCGGACGTGAGGAGCAAAGCGCTCAACGTCAAAAAGCATAAATATTTTTTCATGGGCGAGGCGTGTGAAAAATAAACGTTATTTAGCGTAGCAGAATTATTCGGTGCCACAAGCGGAATCTCTTATAATACCGATGAAACCGAAGATGAAATTCGCCCTAACGATGTAGGTATTTGTTTTTAAGAAAGTTACACCACCGTATTTTTTAGTTTCACCTATGATCCGGAGGCGGGCTATGGATGGTAAAAATAATTTGCCAAACGCCAAATGTGGTAGTATAAATCTGTAGCTATGACACACTTAACTCAAACAGCAGCGCTTTCCTTGCAACGAGCTGACTCAGCTAAGGGTCTCATCAGCATTATTATTGCCCTCCTTCTAATTACGAAGGGCTTCTTGTTCTAGAGCGAAAAATCTATTCCTCTCAAGAAGCCCCGCAACGAAGCGAGGCTTTTTTTAAACCCTATTATGACATTCGACTACAGGCAGTTACTACCATCTGACTCCCATGACCACTACGAGGAAAAACCTTTAGGGAGGGGCACACGTATGGTGGTTTTTAAAGACCGAGCTGGCCACGGTGTAGTGCGCGTACCACTTCGTTCTGAACCTGAGCTGGTGGCTAAATCGGGTGAGTATCAAAACGGTGTATCTAATTTAACTCACGACGAAATCACGAGGTATCATTTACTCGAGGATCGTCTGGGCGGTTGTTTGGCACCTGTTGCTCCTTTTTATGCTTACGACTCCTCCGGTCAGCTTAGGACCTATTCTTTGCAACGATACACACCTTTCACACGTGATCTAAGGACTATTGACACTTGGGAAAATCCCGAGACAGCGACTAAAGACAGTCTGCGTGAACTTATTGATAGGATCCGTTTACTTATAAAAGAAACTGGCCTCATACCAGACTTAGCTGGTGCAAATAACGTGGTAATGAATGGCGGGAACCGAGCGAAGCTGATTGATGTAAACAATATTCAACCTCTACTGAGCCGTGAAGAATGGTCAAATCGCAGCGAAGCTGAATTGCGGCAGGATTGGCATCGCGTGATAAGTCACCGCGTTATGAAAGACTATATAAGTCCAGGATACCTAGACGACAAAGGTTACCCTGTAGCGGATGCGAGTGTTTTGGTTATGAGAAATTGGGAGAAGATTCTCGGCAAGCGTGATGCCGATCTAGATAAGGATGAGGTTTATGGAGTCATTGCAGATGGTACTATGCGTGACCGTCTGCTTAGTTTTTTCCTCCATTCGGACCTCTAGACTAATCTTGCTTCTAAGGACCCTGCTCTCTATACTACCGAGGCTAAAATTGTTTTAGCAATAAGCCATCTTAGCTCAGTTGGTAGAGCGACGGTATCGTAAACCGTAGGTCACCGG
>CAZUWE010000027.1:0-7418 GCA_964624175.1 uncultured Candidatus Peribacteria bacterium
TGCACCTCACGTATTACCGCGGCTGCTGGCACGTGATTTGCCGGTGCTTATTCTTAGGGTACAATCAGAATTTTTCCCCCAAAAAAGCAGTTTACGACCCAAGGGCCTTCATCCTGCACGCGGTGTCGCTCCATCAGACTTTCGTCCATTGTGGAAGATTCTTTACTGCTGCCTTCCGTAGAAGTGGGAACCGTGTCTCAGTTTCCCTCTGACTGGTCATCCTCTCAGACCAGTTACCCGTCATAGGCTTGGTGAGCCATTACCTCACCAACTACCTGATAGGACGCAGGCACCTCTCAAACCGTAAAAACTTTACCCTTACGGGACCATCCGGTATTAGCTATGATTTCTCATAGTTATCCCTGAGTTTGAGGTAGTTACCAACGTGTTACTCAGCCGTCTGCCGCTCGGCTCGAAGCCTCGCTCGACTTGCATGTATTAGACGCACCGCCAACGTTCACCCTGAGCCAGGATCAAACTCTCCAAGAAAGTCACCGAAGTGACTATAGATTGTTTGAAGCTGTGCTTCCTGTTGGCCAGGAAGCTAGCCTAAATTTAAATTTATTTATACTCGGAAAACCGAGATTAAAACCTAGAATTTGGGACTCTCTATTAGATCTGAACTGTCAAAGGTCTGAAGAAATACAGCATCTCCACTAGGGAAATGTGCTTGACGATTTTAGCCGCTTCAAAAGCAAAGTCAATACTTTTTTATGGATTTCGCCAGTAGCCTGCGAATAACCCTATATTATATATAGAAAGAAATACACATTATTTACACTATAAAGGAAGTCGTGTTAAAATTCGCCCACATTAATCCCGCCTATGAACGATTTTCACCATTATACGCAAAGCCGACTTCTTCGTGACCAAACTAAGCACTTAAAAAACAATCGCGGACTGCCCCAGGACATCACCAGCATGCTCGTGCCCACGGTGCTTGAGAAGACTCATGAAGGAGAACGCGCCTACGACATTTACTCACGACTCTTGAAAGATCGTGTGATCTTCATGTTCACCGAAGTGGAATCTGGCATGGCGAGCCTGCTCATCGCACAAATGCTCTTCCTCGAACAAGAAGACGCAAAGAAGGATATTATTATGTACATCAACTCACCTGGAGGTCATGTGACCGCGGGTCTTGCAATTTACGACACGATGCAATACGTGAAGCCCGATGTTTCTACCGTAGTGATGGGTATGGCTGCCTCGATGGGAGCCGTGCTGCTCACTGGAGGAGCGCCTAAAAAGCGTTTCGCGTTACCAAATGCTGAGGTTATGATTCATCAACCCCTGGGAGGCACCGAAGGTCAGGCCTCTGATATTCGGATTCATGCCGATCACATAATCAAGACCAAAAATCTGTTGAATGGCATCATTTCTAAGCACACGGGACAAAAAATCTCAAAAGTGGAAATCGACACGGATCGTGACAACTTCATGACTGCCGATGAAGCAAAAGCGTACGGACTTGTGGACGCAATCGTGACGAAACGCTAATGCTTCTTGGAAAGAAGAGATATCGTAACTTAAACACCTTGCATGTGTTTAAGGATGCTTTGAAGCACAATCTGCATTTGTACCAAAGGCTGTGTCCAGAACAGACGGTTTGCCCAGTACTCAAGTCCAATGCGTATGGGCACGGACTTACCCTGGTGGCCAAGGTTCTGGATCAAGAAGAAGCACCCTTTTTTATTGTGGATTCACTCTACGAAGCGTATGAGCTTAAAAAAGCCCAAATCAAAACGCCCATCTTGATCATTGGTGCCTCACATCCAGACAATCTCCGCGGACGGAAACTTCCTTTTCATTTTGCTGCATTCAATGAGGAGAACGCTGAACTCTTTGCAAAAATGAGGGTGTCCGTGCACATCAAAGTAGACACAGGCTTTAATCGTATGGGATTTTCCCTGCAACAACTCAAAAACAATTTACCTACTTTTAAAAAGTGGGGACTTAAAGTGGAGGGAATCTACACTCACTTTGCCGACGCAGACAATCCCAGCAGCAACCGCAAAGATGATGAACAGGTGCAAATTTTTAACGAAGCAGTGGAGCTGGTTCGCTCCGCAGGTTTTACGCCTAAGTGGATACATGCGGCAAATAGTGCCGGCGCACTTAAAGCTCAGGAGTCACCTCTCAACTTAACTCGCCTTGGCTTTGCACTTTATGGCATTTCACCTTTGGAAGACAACGATCCATTTGCAAAAAAACTGGAAACACTCGAACCAGCGCTAGAGCTTGAGTCCACGCTGGTGAGCATTCGTGAAATAGAGAAAGGCGAAGAAGTCGGTTACAACTGTACGTTCACCGCCCCCAGGGCTATGAAAGTTGGTGTGGTGCCTGTGGGTTACTACGAAGCCTTGCCTCGTAGCCTAAGCAACAAGGGCTTTATGGAAGTGAATGGGGAAATGTGTCCTATTATTGGCCGCGTGTGCATGAACATGACAATAATCGACCTCACAGGTGTGGAGGCTAGCCTTTACGACCCTGTGATTGTGTACTCACGAGATCCAGATAAAAAAAATTCCGTCAAAAATTTGGCAAAACTCGCAGACGTCAGCCCTTACGAAATGCTCGTTCGCATCAGCGCAAGCGTTGCACGGCGTGCTCAATAAGTGTGCGAGCGATGTTTACACCACTGACTTCTTCTAGGGTCTTAAACCCTGCATTTGCGTTCACTTCCAAAATGAGAGGCCCCCGGGCGCTACTTACAATGTCTACCCCTGCGTAATCTAATCCCAATGCCTCAACCGCACGCACAGCCAAGGTTTGCATCTCATCACTGGGGTGCACCACCCTCGCGGTCGCACCTAACTCCACATTTGATCGAAATTCACCTTCTTGAGCCACGCGTTCCATAGCTGCTACCACTTTTCCACCAATCACAAAGAGTCGACTGTCCTTCCCTTCTGCTTCTTTAATGAATTCTTGCACAATAGCATGCGGCCAGAGATGTTTTCGTTCATATGTATATAAAATCTCCTCAGCCTCCTCCTTAGTATTCGCCAAATGAACACCCATTCCAAAAGTTCCGTAAGGCGCTTTTATAACCAGTGGGTACCCCCCCACTTGATCAGCAGCTTGTTTTAAACAGCTTTTATCCTCAATCACCGTGCTTCGAGGCTGAGGCAAACCAACCGCGAATAGCTCGTGCAGCGTCTTAATCTTATTTTTCGCCAAAGCCACGCCCGTTGTTTTGTTGAGCGTGGGGTAACGCTGTTCCAAGAGTTCTAACAGATGCAAGTTCAACTCAGAATAATAAATGAATCGAGCACGGGGAATAAGAAGATCCAGTGCCGGAAAGGGTTTCCCCTTCCATAACACCGTTTCCTCCTCGCCGTACTCGATGCTACATTCCCAAGTAGGAATGAGCACCGCCTCGTACCCTATTTCCTGAGCCGCCTGTACGAGCTTCAAATCTTCCACAGCGGGCTCAGGGTCTTTTGACCGAAAACTAAGAATTCCAATCTTCATACTGCCTTATTCAAAAGGAGTATAGGAGAGTTGGCAAGTAAGTTAATCCTGTACCGGACCATTACCTACTACACGTCTCACAGCATCAGCTACGTTGCTCCCATTAGACAATTCAAGCTGTACGCCGATTCGGACATGAGATGGTAACGCATTTATAGCGCCATGCAAATTTTCTGGAGCCTCAACGGGTTTGGGAATAACTGATAAATCAGGCGCAACTTCCTTTCTATCTAAACCGTCTAAACCTTTCATAAAGAAAAATAAATAATAAAATCTCATTTTTTGCCAAAATGAGAACGCTCCCTTTCTTCGAGCTACACAAAGCAGTGTATGAAATTCAGAAACTCAAAGAGAAACTTATGGAAGTACCTTATTTGAGACTCGGAACATCACGCCACACTTGGGGTGAACATTTCCTTCCGATGGAAGAAAAAGAGAGTTCTAACTTTGGCTGACACGGTTTTTCAAAGAGCAACTTGATACATGACATATTTATCGTATACGTAAAATTTAGTCAAATAAATCCAATGGCCTTTGATTTATAATTTGGATAAAGTATCTATATATGAGAAAACTCCTCGCCAGCCTATTGTTAGCCACGATTTCTCTTTCTGCATGCGGCGGCAGTGAAGAGACGACAGAGGGAGAAACCACCGAATCGGATGAAAATTTTTACTTCACCTACGAAACGGCGGACTTCACGATGGAGGTACCTGATCAGTGGGAAATCATCGACTCTTTCACTTCTGAGTACCCCGATGACCTACGCACTGCCTTCAAGAACAATGTACAAAATTCGGTTTTCACCGCCAATGTAACCGTGATGCGCACGGAGAACACGGAGAGCGAAACAAGTTACGATTTTGCTCAACGAATGTTGGCTGACCACAAGGCCAGCTTGATCAACTACGAGCTTCTTTCTCAAGAAGTGATCACTCTAGAGGTGGATGGTGCTGCCAGTAAAACTTCTCTCAGTAAATTTGAAGGGAAAAATGAAAGCTCAGGCACTCTGCTGAATTACATGCAGGTTACTTTAACCAACGGAAGTGAAGCTTGGATTGCTACCGCTAGCTATCGAGGTGGCGAAGATGAATTCACCATCGAAGAGCTTGAAACCATGCTTAAATCCTTCACCCTCAAGTGATGCACTGGAACATTGATCCTGTTTTACTCAACCTGGGTCCAGTAGAAATTCGTTATTATGGAGTCTGCTTTGCACTTGGACTTTTTTTGGCTTACAACCTCGCGCGTTGGATGGTCCAGAAAAAGAATCTCTCCGTAGAAATGCTGGATAAATTGGCTGTGTATTTGATCATTGGGCTGATTGCGGGTGCACGTTTTGGGCACATTGTGTTCTACGAACTCGATTATTACTTGGCCAATCCTTTACAGATTTTGAAAGTGTGGGAAGGAGGTCTGGCTAGTCACGGAGCAGCTATAGGGCTCCTGATTGCGTACGGTCTTTTCCTGTGGCGAAACAAAGTAAAACCTTTTGATTACGCAGACATTATTGTGGTAGCGGGAACCTTGCCCATCAGCCTCATTCGACTCGGAAATTTCTTCAACAGTGAACTGGTCGGCCGACCCACCGACGTGCCTTGGGCAGTGATTTTTGACCGCGTAGATGAGCTCGCTCGCCACCCTTCTCAACTCTACGAATTTGGATACGGATTAATTCTATTCGCTATTCTCTTTCCTCTTTGGCTCAAAAAATATAAAACAGCTAAACCCGGATTTTTCTTTGGGCTCTTCTTCACGCTCTATTTCGCCATGCGTTTCACAGTAGAATTTTTCAAAGACTTTCCACTTCATGAAAGTTTCTTCAATCTAACTACCGGGCAGATGCTCAGCCTCCCTTTCTTTACAGTGGGAGTCTTTTTCTTGATTCGCAGCCATGCAAAAAGCCGCTGAAGTTTCAAAAAAACTCAAAAGTCTAAGTGACCTTGCACGTGCTAAAAGTTCCGCTTGGTTTTTTAAAACGGGTCCGGGGCAGTACGGTGAAGGGGACGTTTTCATAGGCCTCACTGTGCCCCAAGTGCGCAGCGTGGTGAAAGAGGCCCGCGGTTTGCCACTCGAAGAAATAGAAAAACTGCTCCACTCACATCTCCATGAAGAACGTCTCACCGCTTTGCTTATTTTGGTTGCTCAATTTCAAAAAGCGGATGAAAACCTTCAAAAGAAATTTGTGGATTTTTATTTAAAGAATACAAATCACGTAAATAATTGGGACCTAGTGGATAGCTCCGCCGCACAAATACTAGGCGCCTATTTAGAAAATCGGCCGCGCGCTATTTTGGAAAAACTAGCAAAGTCTTCTCTACTCTGGGAACGACGCATCGCCATGATTTCAACCTTTCATTTCATACGACTTGGCGAATCCAAAGATGCCTTTAAAATCGCCACCTTACTACTTGGCGATAAAGAAGACCTCATGCACAAAGCGGTTGGCTGGATGCTGCGTGAAGTTGGAAAAAACTCTGGTGAGGATGTACTCAAAAGCTTCCTAACAAAAAACTACTCAAAAATTCCTCGCACGACTCTGCGCTACGCGATAGAACGCTTCCCAGAGAAGGAGCGCAAAGCCTGGCTTAAAGCGCCTTCTCCACCTTCCGATCGCCAAACAGAAGCGCGATGAGCGAAGTCCCCATGAAGATCCACGACTCCACTTGCAGTCCACTCAGGAGGTACGTGAGAAAACCCAGCACTGCTATTGATTCACAAATAGCAATACGGAGAACGGCTACTCCCATGCTGCCTTGTTGAGTGGTCGTTTTAGCTGAAAAGATTTGTGTAATGAAGAATTGAAAAACAAAGTTGAATGCAGAGATTCCCGCAAAAATATAAAGGAGTTGCCTAGCCTCGGGAGCATCGGGGGCATACACAAAACCATTGTCGTCACCCATAAAAACATAGTGCTTAAGCAAAAAAGTCATCCCAAAATAAACCACTATGGAAAGGGCGATGATGATTTTCAAAAGTCGAACCGTCTGCTGAGAGTTGTATTCATTCATAGTCGTGAGATGAAAAGTGATGGTGCCTGGGGAGGGGCTCGAACCCTCACGGTCTTGCGACCACAAGATTTTAAGTCTCGCGTGTATACCATTTCACCACCCAGGCGGCGACGAAACGCAGTGTAACAAAGGCCCCGCAACTTGCCTAGTATTCATGCACAAAAAGCGCTATGATGATGAATCATTTTCAAACGGATTATGGGACTCTCAAGACCTTTAATCGGACTCACAGCCGCCGCCGCGCTGCTCACAGGCTTTGATCAAGAAAGTTATGCCGATACACCGGGTAAATCCCCCTTACTCCACGACATTGGCAGTCCCAGCGGACTCTTTGAGCAAATGCGAACCGACCCAGCCCTTCAACTAGGCACTGCTCAACAAGTGCTGGAAGCGCTGCAGGAGGCCATCCAAAGTGGTACTCGCAAGCCAGAATCAGGATCCCATGCCTTTGCCTTGGAACTGCCTCGCTCCGAAGGGTCTTTCACCGTTAATGCCATCCCAGGCCGAGCCTACACAGTGTCGGCTTACACCACGGTAGAGGCTGGCTCACCCTATGTGTACGCGGACAATATCACTATCACCCTCCCCGAGTGCAATGTGTCAGGAAGGAGTAACCTCACTATGGGAAATCGCACGAAAGATGGCGACTCACGGGTAAACCAAACTGTACTCAGTTATGGGAACGACCTGGCTCGCAGTGAAGTCAGTGCGATGTTCAATGGAGAAACGCTAAGTCTCCCCGTTGAAGAGCACCAAGAGCAACTTGGAAGGTATAATGAAGCAGTGAATCAACTCGCCTGCACCGTAAAAGCTAGCCTGGCCAAGGCCACCGGTTCTTTTTAAGATAAAAAATGGAGGCAAGGATGGGAGTCGAACCCATTTGGTACGGTTTTGCAAACCGCTGCGTGACCGTTCCGCCACCTTGCCAGC
>CAZUWE010000028.1:0-7109 GCA_964624175.1 uncultured Candidatus Peribacteria bacterium
TAGGCGCGCTTCTCCAGCTCCAATACTTTGGCACGAAGGCTTTCGGGAGTTTCTCCCGGTTCAATGGCTACTTTTTCTTGTAAAATCATGGGTCCGCTGTCCACTCCAATGTCCACGTAATGGATGGTCATCCCGCTAAACTTTTCACCAGCAGCTAGCACCCCCTCATGTACCTTCATTCCATACCAACCCTTGCCACCATACATCGGAAGAAGAGCGGGGTGTACATTGATGATCTGTCGAGGGAATTGTCGAACAAAAACCTGAGTTAGTATTTTCATATAACCAATCAAACAAATCAGATCGACCGATGCCTCCTTCATGAGTGTGGCCAATTCGCTGTCGTATTCTTCCTTAGATTTACCTTTTGGATTCACAAACTCTGCACGTATGCCACGTGCCCGAGCCTTCTCTAACACAGGTGCATCCTCGACATTCGAAAGTACAAGGACTACTTCGATGCCCGGCATCTTTCCACTATCCATTTCATCATAGATGGCACTGAGGTCCGTTCCGTTACCAGAGGCGAGCACGCCAAGCTTAAACATGCCTACAGAGTAAAGATAAACCTGGAACTTGCCAAGCCCTCCAGATAAAATTAAATATTTTCTGACACCTCTGTAAAACCTGCATCTTCTACCAGTCAACGGCAATAAAGAGATTTTTCTTAATCCAACGATATAATTATCCCTGTCTCTCCACCCTTACACGCTAATCTTCATCACATGGTTTCCTTTAAAAACCTCCTCAATTTTAAATGGATCGGGGGCCTCTTTGTAGTGACGGCTTTATTCTTCAGCATGACTCCTTCGGGAACTGCTGCCAGTACTACGGTCCAAGATAAGTCGGTGACGACCAATGAAGACGTGTCGAAGAACGTGGCTCTCAGTGCCACAGGCTCACGTGGAGAAACTTTCACTTATTCTATCGCTCAATTGCCTAGCCATGGATCCGTAACGTTAAGTGGATCCAGCGTGACGTACACTCCCGCAGCCAATTGGAACGGAACGGATTCTTTTTTGTACCAAGCCTACGGTTCCATCAACGGAGCATCTGGCACGGCTCGTGTAACGGTTACCGTGACCGCGGTGAACGATATTCCCACTGCAAACGCCGGCATCACCGTGACTATGTCTGAAAATACTACCAAAAGTTTCACGCTTGGTGGTAGTGATGTGGATGGCAACGCCCTCACATGTTATGGACAAAGCACGGGCCTCGGCACTTTTACCGTGAATACCAACTGCAGTGCTTCTTTCACGCCCAACACAAACTTAACAGGAACCTACAATCTTTCTTTCCGTGTGTACGACGGCGTTTCTTATTCGCCTTACCAAACTGTGGCGATCACCATCAATAAAGAAAACGATGCACCCGTGGTGACGGACCTAACAAAAAACTTAAACGAAGATAGCAGTGCGAACATGGTTCTTAGTGGATCGGACGATGATGGCGATGACTTGATTTACAGCATTGTGACTGGCCCTGAGCACGGCATCATAAGTCTTTCAGATTCGGTGCTCACCTATACACCCGCAGCCAATTGGAACGGAACCGATACGCTTACGTACCTTGCCAGTGATGGAACAGCGAACTCCAACATTGGAACGGTTACATTCACAGTCAACGCTCTAAACGATATGCCTGTACCTGTCACACAAACGGTAGAAGTAGAGAAAGGACTCCGCACCTTTGTACAACTTACTGCAACCGATGTGGACGACACGGAGTTAACTTTTAATGTAGCGTCCGCGAACGCCTTGGGTTCTGTACAAAGTCTAGACACGAGCGCAGGTACCTTTTACTACCTTCCTGCGGAGGGATTCACTGGTCAAGATGTACTCAGCTACTCCGTGCGTGATGGCACAACTTATGTAACGCAAAGTCTCACTTTTAATGTAAGCGCTACTCACGCAGCTCCTACAAACGGCCCTGGTCAGCAGAACTGGCGCTATGATTTGGGAGAAAGTGTGGTTTCCGCTGCGCCTGCATTTATGAATGGGAATATTTATTTTGGAACCTTTCAAAATGGCTTCTCCGTTTTTGGACTCAAGTCAGACGGAACTTTCCTGAATGAAGTGAATATTGGCATGCATGTAGAATCTGCGATTCTTGCCTTAAAAGATGACACGGGAGATCGGCTTGTGGTGAACACCATAGCAGGTAGTGACTCTCCCGATGAAGGAAAGATCAATGGGCTTTCAGTGGTGGAACGAAGGGGAACCATTCAAATTCCAATTGACCAAGAAGGCGCAATCGCTTCAAGCTTTTGGTGTGTGAATACTGCACGTGACAATGGGCGTGATAACGCTCCAGCTATTGATGAATCACGTAGCACTTTGTTCACCGCAGACGTGCATTATCCTGATACAGCTGGTAGTAGCTATTTGACTGCTAGTAGTTTAAGCGACTGCGTGACAACCGCAGAATACGAGCTTCCCCAGCCCGGTTGGACATTTGGCTCGGTCCTGTTTTATCCAAACTTCCAAACCACCTCTAAAAAAGATGGACTTGTCGTCGTAACTCCGCAGATTACTACGGACGACTTTGGAGGACGTGCTATGGCATTTCAAATGGACAGTGAAGGCAACATGGCATCACAGCCACTGTGGACTTTCGACGCGAACAGTGAATTTACAAGAGGCAGCACGACTATCACAGATTTGGGACTTATTTATGTGACTACCAATGACACCATGTATGCACTGAGTGCTAGCGATGGCCAGCTCGTATGGGAAAACAACTTTGGCGGATTTGGGTATGGGGCCGTAACCGTAGGTGCTGACAACCACACTTTATATGTGGCGAATGGCGACAGTTTGATCGCTTTAAACGGAAGCACTGGAGCAGAACTGTGGAGAGTTTCGGTAAGTTCAAAGGGGACTCCTGTGGTGGGTGATAGTGGAATCTATGTCCTAGGCGACACACGTCTTCTCGCTGTTGATACAGATGGGAAGGAACTATGGAGCACTCCGTTCTCAGAAGAATCCACCTATCAAACATTGGGGATGGACCCTACGAACGGAAACTTAGTTTTCGCTGCGGGCAATGCAATCTACTCTTACAACACGGAAAGCGACGGGCTTTCACAAACGTCAGATTTCCCATCCGCAGGAGCTGATGAATATAACACCCGTCTGCCTCAAGTGCATTTGACCGAAGACACCGTTGAAGAGTCCGAAGGCCCTGTCGATCCAGTTGCCCCCGATACGTTCTGGAACACGTCTCGCTATGGAACTACAGACACGGTTTCGTACTGCGATCAAGGCATGCTGATGGATCTTTCTTGGCCCACCTACAGCAGCGCCACAGGTCCGTTCTCGACCGTTGTGCTCATTCATGGTGGAGGCTGGACCAGTGGAACACGAACCGATCTTGGAAACCTCCGAAAAGAGCTTGTGGATGAAGGCTTCCTTGTAGCCTCGGTAGACTACCGACTGGCACCTGAAAATAAACTTCCCGCGGCAATGGAAGACATCAACTGTGCGGTGCGGTACCTGCGCGCCAATGCAGTGAACTACAACCTCGATCCCAACAATATTGGAGCCACCGGAGGTAGCGCCGGTGGACATTTGGCCTCGTTGTTGGGAACCAGTGACTTGTGGGAGGACGTGGGGCCTTACCAAGACTATTCCAGTGATGTGCAGGCAGTGGTGAATTTTTACGGGGCAACCGACTTAAGAACTTTCTTCACGGGGTTTAGTAAAAACATGGCAAGAAATATAGTCGGTACGACCGATCTCACCAACCAGATCTTTCAGGATCTAAGCCCGGTAGTTCAGGTAACTGCGGACGATGCACACTTCCTCACCATTCACGGAGTGCTCGACGCTGTGGTGCCTATCACTCAATCAGAAGCTTTTACTACGTCGCTGAATACAGCTGGAGGAGAAGCCACTCTGCTAAGAGTTGAAAATGCGAATCATGGACTCGGTGGAAGCAATATTTCGCCCAGCCTCAGTAGTGTACTTCAAAGCATGGCCGACTTCTTTGCAGCTGAGCTTCAGTAGCTATTTAGAACATTGATTGTCTCCAATGCGGAGTAGTCCCATCTTCTCCGCCACCGCTTGACCCGTAGGGGTGACCGCAAGGCCCCCCTGCGCGGTTTCGCGAATTTTTGGGGACATGAGGTCTCCCACTTCACGCATCGCGCGCACCACTTCGTCAAAAGGCACAAAGCTTTCAATTCCCATGCAAGCCATATCGCTAGCAGACATGGAGAACACCGCACCAATTCCATTGCGCTTTATGCAAGGCACTTCCACGAGTCCTCCAATGGGGTCACACGCAAGCCCAATCATATTCTTAAGAGCAAGAGATGCTGCGTGCAAAGTCGTTTCTGGACTGTAGCCACGCACTTCCGTGAGTGCTGCCGCGGCCATCGCGGTGGCGCTTCCCACTTCGGCTTGGCATCCTCCCGCCGCGCCTGAAAGTGTCGCGGTATTGGCGATAATAACTCCGATAGCGCTGGCGGTGAGCATCATCTCCAGCATCTGGCGTTCATTGAGTCCCAGCTTGTGCTTAGCTCCATAAATCACTCCTGGCAGCACTCCGGCCGCCCCTGCAGTGGGGAAGGCTAAAATCACTCCCATGCGGGCATTGTTTTCTCCGGTTGCCACGGCTCCAAGCATCGCGCGCACGGCGCTCTCATTCAAAAGCAGTTTATCTTTCCACTCGTCAAAGTCTCGCACAGCAGCAGCCAACTTCGGCGTCGACTTCCCAGCCATTCCGCTCTTACTCATCTCTGGATGTTCAATGGCCGCATCGATTCCCTCAAAAATCACCTGCAGTCGCCCAGCCAATTTCTCCAAGATCTCCTTCTCCGGCAAATTCGAAAACTGTTTTTCATAGTTCAGCATCACCTCCCAAATCGCCATGTCGTGTTCCTTGCATCGTTCCAGTAGTTCCTTCGCGTTGTGAAAAATAAACGAAGCGGCCATTCCTAAAGGGTTAAGAAAGTTTTTCGAGTGAGCGAGCGAATAAAATGCCTTCTGTTTTTTCGAGGTCTAAAATTTCCTCAAGCGTCAGCGGTTTTTCAATACTGAGCACGCTGAGTACCTTGTTCTCAAAAGCCAAGTAACAACTTTGCATGTTCACAATGCGAATGCCCTTGGCTCCCAAAAATCCCGTCACTTTTGCCAGCATCCCCGGAATGTTTTCGTTTTCCACTACCAAGGTGAAAAATTGTTCAGCGCTGTTCCCCGTGATGTGTACGTCAAAACCATTGATTTGATTCATCACCACGCTGCCTCCTCCAATCGACGAGCCAATCACCACGGTCTTTCGCTCCGCGTTCTCCAAAGTTATTTTTACAGAGTTAGGATGGTATCCCGCTCCCAAGTCTCCGGGTTCGAATTCAAACTCCAGTCCCTTTTCCTTCGCAATTTCAAAAGAATCTTTAATACGGCCATCGTTGGGGGCAAACTTCATCACTCCACCGAGTAGAGCGCGGTCGGTCGCGTGGCCCTTGTACACTTCTCCAAAAGAACCGTGCAGCAAGAAGTGCACTTTAGTGGGAGTGGCATCAAAAATCGCCCTCGCAAACTGGCCTATTTTAGCTGCCCCGGCAGTGTGAGAACTGGAGGGGCCCACCATGATTGGACCAGCTATATCGAAGAGAGAGAAGGTGGTCATAAGGGCTTTAAGCCGGCCAAATTATGAATTAAAAGACTTTTTTTGGCAAGAAAATCGCCCAGTACTTTCAGAGTAAATTAAATAAAGCTGAAACAATTTTGTATTCATGTCGATCGCAGAAACTTGATAAGCCAGTGCTCGCCACGTATATTGATTTGAAACGCTGAAGACAACAAGTCACACGTTTCAACCGCACATTCAAAAAAGAGAAACAAAAAATTTCTTTCACCGCAAGGCTTCTACTTTACGCTGGCGATCCCGATTAGATCGCCCATGAGACTAAGCCTCTCACTCTCCACTCTGTGGGTCTCGCTTCATTCCCTGCTTCGGCACAGTGACTAGTATCCACGCCAAGAGTAGCCCCGGTCCGGCCCTAAAGTCGACCAAAGTACAGTAGATGAAAAATAAAAATAGAAAGAGTTCATCGCCTTTCACAGAAACGACCCTTTCCTCACTATGAGGCCAGCGCTCAGAATTAGTGCCTGAGTCCTCGAGAAAAGAGTCGTTTTTTTGTGTAAGTACTGCTACTCTAGCGCCATGGAGCTGGATAAATTCCATTATTATGATGGGCTATATTACGAGCATTTTATCGAACCCCGATTTCGTGAAATTCGTGAAATCGTAGCAGTAGAAGTTCCAAGCGGGTCAACGGTGTTAGATATTGGGTGTGGTACTGGTGCGCTGGTCTTTGACTTGTCTCAAAAGGACATTCAAACTACAGGTATAGATCTCTCGCAGAGAATGATCAAACATGCACTTCAAAGACAGGCAAAAATAGGCGATAAGAATGTGAGATTCTTACACGGAGATGCTGCTCAATTGGGTGAAGGTACCTACAACTATGCGGTTATTTCAATGGCACTTCATGAGATGAGTCCGGAGCAGCGTTTGGCCGTTGTGGGCCGAGCAAAAGAGCTAGGTGATAGGGTGATACTGGCTGATTATGCAAGTCCTCTCCCTTTAAACTTGGCAGGTGCTAGAGTTCGTCTCGGCGAATTCTTCTCGGGCATTGATCATTTCAAAAGTTTCTTAAACTATCAAGCTACGGATGGTTTGGATACTATCCTAGATAGATCTGGTCTTAAAGTCCTAAACGATACTACAAATCCGCGAGGTACTTTGCGAGTTGTGGTTACAGAGTGAACTGAGCTATTTTGAAACAATTTTGTGTTCATGTCCACACTAGAAACTTGAAGACGCAAAAGTCTTTGGGTATATTGATTTGAAACGCTGAAGTTGACGCCAACGGGACACGGCGGCGCCACGCAGAATAAGCAACGTTTCACTCGCACATTCAAAACTAGAAACCAAAACAAAAAGATACTTCACCTTAAACGGCTCTGCTTTATGCTGGTGGTCCTGACTAGATCACCCGCGAGAGATAGACTCTCACTATCGTTCTGTGAGTCCTGCTTCTCACTCCCTGCTTCGGCACAGTGACTTGTACCCACGCCAAGGACAGCCCCGGTCCGGCC
>CAZUWE010000029.1:0-6526 GCA_964624175.1 uncultured Candidatus Peribacteria bacterium
GCCACCGGCATATTGAATCGGTTCTGAAGTATGATCACCGTAAACTCCTTCCCTTCGCAGAAAGGCTCAACCACCAGACGGGTGTCCATGCGTCGGCTGAAAAGCAGCTTAGCTTTTTCGAGTGCCTCTGCAGGCGTGGTCACACTGTACACACCTATGCTAGATCCTCCCGCTGCTGGCTTCACCACTGCACGCTTGATTTTATGTTCCTTGAAGAAGGCATCGATGACCTTCTTATGGTCGTCGTGGTGAATCTTCAAAACTGCTGAAGGAAGGGTGAAAAATCCATTTGCCTTCAAAAACTCATTGGCCTCAAACTTATCCCAGAGGCGGCAGGCATCCAGTCCAGCTCCCACGTAAGGGACCTTAAAGCGTTCCAGCAGCCGTTGAATACCTCCATCTTCTCCAAATTGTCCGTGCATCACCGGGAATGCAAGATCGCAGCTTTTAAGCAGATTTTTTAGTGCCGTTTTGCTCAGAAACTTGGCGGTCTCACGAAGCTTAAAATCAAAGTCCGATGGAGTGTTGGAATAAAGCTGCGAAGGCGACAAATGGTAGGCTCTTTTTTTGTAGTCAAAGTACACCGGAACAATTTCAATTCCGTCCCCTTCCAGGTGATTGAGTACGCTCCGCGCGGAGTTGAGAGAAATTCCTCGCTCCATGGAGGGCCCGCCACAAATGAGTGCAATTTTCATATTTTTTGCAAAAAAAGTTTGGTGCCAAAATAACCTGTTTTTTTAAAAAAAGCAACCGCGGTTGCTCAAATTATTAAAGTTTTTTGCTTAATTTTTTAGAGAAATCGAAAGGTGCGCAAATGCAATGAGGGCGGCTTGTTTTTCTTTTTCAGTTCCCCCATCCATCATGAGATCGTAGGTGCTTTTCCAAATACTATGACGAATGGCGATCGCGCCAATTTGTTTTCCGCTGGGTTCTTTTATGGCGTAGGTGTGAGTGGGGTTGTATAAAACGTCCATCATCTCATCTGCAAACCGTTTGAGCGCAGAAGACGATTGCTCCACCAAAATGAGAGGTGAGCCATCGGGCTTGGTGATGGTCACCACCTCCCCTCCAAACATAATGATGCTGCGCATCATGTGTGCTTTCATATGTCCAAAAGCGGCCTCTTTTCCTGCCTCAAAAAAGTCCCATTCAAATGCGGGCTTAGTGAGAAACCTCGCCTCCAAAATCAGATTACTGAAGTGAGGGTCTGAGTAAATCAAATAGGCGTTTTTCCAGGTTTGCCGCATGGACATCACCGGCTGACCCGATTCCTTATCCACCAGCACTCGCTTCATCATGTTGAAAAGAGCAGAGAACCAGTTTTTTTCGTAGTGCAGGCGAGCTAGCTTGAGCATAAGTCCATCTTACCTTATAGTAGCGCGGCTTCAATTCAAAAATGCTGCTCACTAAAGACCTTTCTTACGAAACTTCCGCCGGCCCTCTATTTGAAGGGATCAGTGTGTCGCTCGACGGCGCTTCAAAAAAACGCGTGGCCATTGTGGGCAAAAACGGGTGTGGTAAATCAACACTGCTACGTCTGCTCACAGGTGAGCTTGAACCGGCGCACGGAAGCGTAAACTGCAGCCAAGAAATGATCGCCTACCTCAAGCAGGACATCCTTTTCCCTGACGAAGAGCAGCTGGTGGGTGCCTACCTTGAGAGCAAACTTGAAGAAGAGTGGATGGTCTACCAGATAGACATTGCGCTGCAAGATGTGAGCCTACCTCAGGATATTTTGCAGCAGCCACTGAGCACGCTCAGCGGAGGGCAGCGTGTGCGCATTGCGCTGGCGGAATTGCTACTCACCGAGCCCACTATTTTACTGCTCGACGAGCCCACCAATCATCTCGACCACGACAGCATCGAGTGGCTGAAGGGCTTTGTGAACGAGTTCCGTGGCACCGTGGCCTTTGTGTCGCACGACCGCTACTTCATCAACGCAGTGGCCAACCAAATCTGGGAAATCACCGCGGAGCACGGCATTGAGGTGTACAGCGGCACCTATGACCGCTTTTTGGTGGAGCGCTTTGAGCGCTATGAAAAACGAATGCAGCTTTATGAGTTCAGCATGCGTGAAGTGAATGAACTGGAAGCCTGGCTTGCTGAAAACGCGAATCATCCTAAGTACAAATTCACCGCAACCGTGGCTCAAAAAAAGAAGGCGCTGGAACGAATGGAAAGGAAGGCACCCCCTGCCCCTGTACCCGATCCTCGGGTGAAAATGCAATCACTCAAACCAGGCCAGGAAGGCATGATTTTCAGTCTACGTATCAACAGTAAAAAATTCGGCGACCATGCTTTACTAAAAGACACGGTGCTCAAAGTAGAGCAAGGCGATCGCGTACTCATTGAAGGTCCCAACGGCTCTGGAAAAAGTACTTTGCTTGGAATTTTGAGTGGCAAAGACAAGGACTTTGACGGAACTCTTCAAACGCGAGCTAATCTAAAAATTGGCTACCTCGGCCAGTTCTCCAGCCTTGATCCCGACAAAACCGTGCTCGATGAATTCGGTGCTTCCACTCACATTGAGTACACCTCTGGACGCAGCGTGCTGGCAAACTTCCTCTTCCCTGCAGAGCTGGTGGATCACAAAATCAAAACCCTCAGCTATGGGCAGCAGCGACGACTTGAGTTTGCTATTTTGCTCACCAACAAACCCGATCTTCTCTTGCTAGACGAGCCCACCAACCATCTCGACATCTTCCTACGTGAAGACCTCGAGCGCTTCCTTCTCGACCAAGATATCGCCATGGTGCTGATTTCGCACGACCGCTACTTCATTAAAAAAGTGGGCATCACAAAAACCTTGAAGCTACGCAGTTAACTGGTATGTTTGAGGCAATAACCCCCTGCGCATGAACTCGCTGACGCTCGCCGCACAACTGATCCAAAACACGGACCCAACCTGTACTCTCAATGGTCAAGAGGTGCCTTGTGACGAACTCTTAGATGCAGCCCAGCCTTACATGTGGATGGGCGGCGTAGCCATGATGGCCATGCTGGCGCTCGGTATCGCTAGCTTTGTATTTTGGCTGATGATGCTCATGCACGCCTGCACGCATGAGAACAAAGACAAGACCCTGTGGATACTCATCATCGTGTTCACAGGCTTTATTGGAGCGGTGATTTACTACTTTGTGGTTAAGCGCGAGTTACAAACTAAGTAAGGCCTGCTTTTCTTTTCGCGTCAGCTTTTTGAGAGCAGCTTCGCGTTTTTTTGCAGAGCTTAAATCAGCTACTTCCTCACTCCAAACCAGCTCCACCGGCCTGCGGGCCCGTGTGTACTTGGCTCCACTTTTTAAGTGGTTGTGTGCGTGGAGCCTCTTCTCTAAATCGGTAGTGCAACCTGTGTAAAACGTGCCATCGCTGCAACGAAGCATGTAGACTACTGCTCCAGTGGGGTCCATTGTTTAGAGTGAAGTCTAAGGATAAAAAGCACACCCACGACCATGAGGCCAAAGGCAAGCCACTGACTCTGAGTTGGAACTTCATCCAAGATCAAGTAAGCCAAAAAGAAACTGACCACGGGCATAGTGTTGATGATGGCTGTAGCTTTAGAAAGATCCATTCGGTGCAAAGAGATCTGCCAACAAATTTTTTGGAGACCAAAAATCACAAAGCCCATCAGTAAAATGGGCACCCACAAGTTTTTCGCGGGCACGGCTAGAACCTCCAGCTGACTTGCCACGAGCAGTAAAATCCCTCCGCCCACCGCGCTCCTAAACAGTAAAATGGGCGCCCAGCCAAGACCCTTTTTTTGAAGCCGCTTAGCGATCACATTCGCGAGTACAAATCCAATCGGCGATAGCGCAATAGCGAGGTTCGCCTCATTGAGCTCCACTCCTTCATAGAGCAGCACGATGTTTGCCGACAAAATAAATCCAATCCCCGCCAACTTCTTCAGACTGATGTGTTCTTTGAAAATGAGGTAACCCATAATGGCTGCAAAAATCCCTTCGGTTTGCGTGAGGAAGGCCGTATCTATCGCCGTCGTAAACTGTGAAGCATAGGTGATGACGCCATAAGGAATCACGGCAATGAGCAGGGTGTACAGCAGAAGCCACCCCGCGGTTCGCAGATTCATCAGCTGCTTAACTTGCTTGAAGTAAATCGAGGCAAACAAAACAGGCACTGCGCCCAGCAGCGTGATATACGCCAAAAACTGAATCGGCGGCATTTGCTTAGCCAAGTAATTCGTACCAATCGGCCAAAAGGCATACATCAGCACCGTTAGGAATCCAAATAGCTCTCCAATTTGTTCCTCGCGATGCTTCTTCATGAGCCAATTCTACGCATATGATTTTACTTATCCAAATCCAACATCATATCGATATGAATCTGGTTCACAAACTCGGGCACGTGCGAAACCAAAATCATGGCCCCTTCGTAGGCGTCCAGAGCCTCCGCAATCACAGGGATGTGGCGGAAATTGATGTGGTTGGTGGGTTCGTCCAAAATGAGCAGCCCAGGACGCTGAAGCACAAGGCGTGCAAAAGACACCAGCCCTTTTTGTCCTTCAGAGAGGTGCCCCACTTTGGAGTTGATGATTTCTTTTGTGATCAAAAATCCTGCAGCTACACGTCGCATTTCTTCCTCCAAAACACCTCCACCGGAAGACTCCAGGGCCTCCAGCAAAGATTCGCGTACCGTGTGGTCAAAATTCAAAGTCGAAAAGTCCTGGCGGTAGTAGCCCACCCTTACCCCTTTGCCAATCGTTGCACCCTTGGCGGTTCCCGAGGCAATGCTCTCGAGCAGCGTGCTCTTTCCTATTCCATTGGGTCCTGCGAGAAGCAGATGTTGATTTTTGCGAAGCGAAATCTCCACTTTTTTTGGCGTGGCCTGGTGATGGCGAATCACTGAAACTTCCGTGAGTTTTAAGATCTCGCCACTGAGCTCGTCTTGCACAGGAATTTCAAACGATCGAATGGTTTTGTCTTCGCGGCGCACGTCCACTTTTGCCTCTTCCATTTCCTCGGCTTTTTCGCGCATCTTTCGCGCCACGAGACGCAGTTTCCCTCCTTTGTGCGCAAACACGTTCGCCTGTTCTTTGTTCTTAATAATGGCCTTGTGGAGCTGAGCGTTCTTCATGTTTTCTTTTTCAATTCGTCTCGAAATTTGATCCACCACGTCGAAGTAGTTACCCACATACTGCTCCACTTTGTGCGTATGCGAATCAAGGTACAAAACCCCATCGGTGAAGGAGTTCAAAAAGTCGGCATCGTGAGAAATCACCATGCAGGTTTTTGGATACATCACGAGAAAAGCCGTTAGATGCCCGATGCCTTCTTTATCCAAATTATTAGTGGGCTCGTCCAGTAGCAAGAGGTCCGCATCTTGAATGAGCGCTGCCGCAAGCAAAAGTCGCGCCTGCTGTCCTCCCGAAAAGGTTTTCACGTGCCGGTCGAGCGGCGCATGCAAATTCACCACTTCAAGCACCTCTGCAATTCGTTTATCGATGTCATGCATCTTCTTTTCAAAATTCTGTGCAAAAAATTCTCGCACGGTGAGGTCACGGTCTTTGGGTCGAATCACCTGATGAGCGGTCGCAATGGTGAGCTTGGGGAACCGATTTACCGTGCCCTCCTTAGGTTTCAACTCACCGCTGATGACCTTCAAAATCGTGCTCTTCCCTGCTCCATTTTGTCCCATGATGGTGATCTTGGTGTCTCGTCGTACCGAAAAACTCACATGATCCAAAATCGGCTTCTTGGAGTCGAACTCAAAGGAGACGTTATCAAAACTAAGTACGGTTTCACTGGTAGACATGCGGAGTTTATACCTTAAAAGGCACCATCTGTCCACTCTGTTGACCAGTGGCTTATGGCTGTGCTAGAATACTATCTATAGTACTATTTAAAATACTATGAATAACATTATTCCTGCAAATGACCTAAAGGTTAAAGGTGTCTCGGCATTAGAACCAATCGTCTCTCAAGGGCTTGAAGCTGTGATCACGGTCCGTGGAAAAAACACCTACGTCGTTTTATCGAGCGAAGACTACTCTCGTTTACGTGAATGCGAACTCGCTTTTGCACTCAGCGAGGCGCAGGAGGATCTTGAAGCCGGGCGCTACCACAAAGACTCCGTGGAAGAACACTTAAACCGTATCAAAAATGCCTGAGCTGGTTTTCACAGAAAGCTATGAACGGCGGGCATCAAAGTTTTTGAAGAAGCACCCCGAGCTTAAAGAGCAGTATGCAAAAACCTTAAAACTTCTCGCGCTAAACCCCTCTCACCCTTCCCTTCGGCTACATAAGCTACAAGGGAATTTGAAAGGGCTCCAGGCCGTTTCGATCAACATCAGCTATCGAGTGGTTTTGCACTTCTTCGTCAGAAAAGATCTGATTGTTCCGGTGGATGTGGGAACTCACGATGAGGTGTATTAATCGTGGAGATGGCGGGAAGACGCTCACTCTGTTCGCTATTACTCGAACCCAATCTTCGCGGGTTCTCCCCCGCCGCTGCTACGCAGCAAAACAGAAAACCGCCGGCCACAAGGACCAACGCTTTTCTGTTCTCTGGTGGA
>CAZUWE010000030.1:0-6118 GCA_964624175.1 uncultured Candidatus Peribacteria bacterium
CTTCCCCTGTCTCAAATACCTCTTTTCATACTGTGTCTGCACCTCTCTTAAAATAGACTCCACACCTTCAGCTCCATACACATCTTCTAAAGCTACCTCCACGGTAAAGCCCTCAAGCGGCAGGGTTTCTAGAGTAAACTCGTACAAGCCTGCATCATCCGTCTTTAAGTGCACCACGCCACCCGGCTTCAAAAGCTTTTTATAAATTTCTAAAAATCTTCGAGAAGTGAGTCGACGCTTCGCATTGCCTATCGTGGGATGAGGATTCGGGAAAGTGATCCAAATTTCATCCACTTCGCCGGCATCAAAAAAGTCAGCTAAGTTTTCGATTTGAGTGCGTAAAAATTTCGCGTTCGTTAGTCCTAATTCCTCGGCCTTTTTTGCACCCCACCACATTCGGCTCCCCTTAATATCCACCCCCACCACCGTGGCATTTGGGAAACGCTGCGCGAGACCAACGGTGTAATCACCCCCGCCACAGGCAAGTTCCAAAATCACTTGGCTGCCCCAACTTCCCTTCAAATCCAACTTTTCGCCCTTCTGCCAAGCCAAGGTTGGCTCAAAGACATGCGGCATTGTTTTCATCTCGACGAAATGTTTGAGTTTCCTCCTCGCCATGGATAAAAAAAACGATTACACTACGCGCACTATTCTTCACAGCTCATGAAAAAAGGCAACCTATTTACGCTGTTCATCATTGTGTTTTTAGATCTGATTGGGATTGGAATCATGATTCCGGTACTGGCGCCGCTTATGCTGGACCCTGCAAGCACCCTGGTGCCCGCGGGCTGGGACGAAGCCATGCGAAACATCATGCTGGGTGTACTGGTGGCCACGTACCCGCTGGCGCAGTTTTTTGGAGCGCCCATTTTGGGTACCCTCTCAGACCGCCACGGACGTAAAAAGATGCTCATTGTGTCGTTGATTGGGACCTTCATTGGATACATTTTGTTCGCCATTGGTCTGCTCACTGGGCAGCTCTGGCTCCTCTACTTCAGCCGCGCGCTGGACGGGTTCACAGGTGGAAACATTGGCGTGGCCAATTCCGCGATTGCCGACATGAGCACGCCGGAAAACCGAGCGAAAAACTTTGGACTCATTGGCATGGCCTTTGGATTTGGATTCGTGGTGGGGCCCACGCTGGGGGGAATACTATCGAATCCTGAAATCGTTTCATGGTTCAGCGCAGCAACACCCTTTTACTTTGCAGCTTTCCTTTCACTCTGTAGCCTCACTTTGCTCAGCACCGCATTTCACGAAACCCTCAAGGAACCCAGCCACCAACGGGTGCATCTGTTCATGGGTTTCCATCATATCGCGCGATCCTTTCAAATGCAGCATCTCCGGGCCGCCTTCTTGGTGGTTTTTTTGCACGCGCTTGGATTTGCGTTCTACACCCAGTTCATGCCCGTGTATCTAGTACAAAAATTCGGACTCAACTCCTCACAAATTGGGCTCCTCTTTGGCTTTGTAGGAATCTGGATTGCACTCAGCCAAGGACTCTTCACCCGCATCGCCGCCAAGTTCTGGAATCCTCAGCAAACGCTACGCCGTTCCCTTTTCCTCCTCTCTGGAATTCTCTTCATTGTGCCAACCATTCCCGTTTATAGCCTTCTCTTTTTCAGCCAACCTTTTGTGGCTATTTTTGAAGGACTCACCTTCCCCAATTCCACCGCAGTGGTTTCACAAATCAGCAAGCCCAGCGAACAAGGAGAAGCCATGGGAGTGACTCAATCCCTGCGTGCGCTGGGGCAAGGTATCCCTTCGTTAGTCGCCGGATTTTTGGTGACCATCAACGAGAACTTGGCCATTTTAACAGGAGCCGTAATAATTCTCTTGGCATGGCTGATCTTTATGATATCCTTCCGCAAGCAGACCCGAAGCGAAGCGTAGGGTCCTCTACAAAAAGTGGCGTAAGCCAATCCACCTAAAAGCTAACTCATAAATCATGAACCGAACTGAAACCATTGAAGCTCTTAAAGAACGTCTAGAAGAATGGGCGGAAGAAGTGGATGAACTCCAAGAAGAATTCGACAATCTTTACGACACCGACGAAGACTGGAGCGACACCGACGACGAAAACGGTGAAATGCTTCACGACCTTCGCATGAGCCTAGAAAACATGCGTCTCACCATGGACGAACTCGAACAATCCGATGACGAAAGCTGGGATGAAATCCTTTCTGCCCTCGAAACCGAAATGGAAGAGTTCGAAGAAAGCCTGAGCGAAGCTCACGAGATGGTGAAAGCCGCGTAATCTTCGGCGAAGCCGAATCTGCTCCTGAAAATGAACCTGTATTCCTACGATCTTCCGGAGCACCTCATCGCTAAGCTGCCCGCTTCGCCTCGCGATTCCTCGAAGCTCCTTGTTTACAATACCAAGACCGATCAAATCACCCTTGATCGGTTTTCAAGTCTCGCTAAATACTTGCCTGCGGACTCTTTTTTGGTGATGAATGAAACTAAGGTGCTGCCCGCCCGCGTACACGCGCGCCGCGGCGAGGACCTGATTGAAATGATCGTGCTGCCCAGCGAAGTGGATTACAGCGCGCATACCGTAAAGGCCACGGCCAATAAGCGCCTTCGAAACGGCCAAACCGTGGAACTTTCACCTGAGCACACCTTGGAAGTGATTGAAGACACCGAGAAAGCTTTCACGTTCCGGGCCAACTTTGATCTGCACCTCCTCCCTGCGTTGCTCCTGGAAATTGGTGAAACACCCATTCCCAACTACATTCAAAAGTCTGGACTCAGCGAGGCAGAGCTCCGTGAAAAATACCAAACCATCTTTGCTAAAAACCCAGGCTCTGTAGCGGCGCCCACCGCCTCCTTACACTTCACCGACCGCGTCTTCGCCGATCTTGATCAAGCTGGTATCGAGCGCCTTTTCGTGACGCTGCACGTGGGCCTTGGCACCTTTGCGCCCGTGCTCCCCGAGCACCTTCAGACAGGCACCCTTTATGAAGAACGTTATGAAGTTCCCGCTGCTGTGGCCGAGCGCATTCAAATGCTGCGCGCGGCTGGCAAGCTTTGCACTGCCGTGGGAACCACCACCACTCGCACGCTGGAATCTCTGGCTCGACAGGTTATGCCCGGGCACAAAACCGAGCAAGAAAACAAAACAGACTTGTTCATATGTCCTCCTTTCGAATTCAAACTCGTGGACCAACTCATCACCAACTTTCACCTTCCCAATTCTTCACTCATGATGCTCGTGGAGGGCTTTCTCCAGTTCAAAGGAGCTAAGCGTCATCTCAAAGACCTCTATGAACTCGCCATAAAGGAGGATTTTCGTTTCTATTCGTTTGGCGATTCGATGCTCATTCTATAAAATAGGCTCATCTAACCACGCCACATGTCGCTCACACTCCTCGCCCTACTCATTCTTCCTATTGCTTTTAAAATGGTGCTCGACCCTAAAGGAATGCGCCGAGTGCTTAAAGAGTGGGGAGATTCAGACGGGCTGCAATTCTTCAGTGCCATCACTATTTTGATTTTGGCGATCATCATGTTCATCAGCTCTCCCATGGCCTTTGAGTGGGAATGGCGCAGTCTCATGACCTGGCTCGCCGTGCTCACCGCCGTGAAGGGAGTGGGTACGCTGGTACCTAGCTTCAACCGCTGGAAAGTGAAAATCCTCACCGAAGAACGAATGCCTATGGCAGGATTTGCTTCTATGCTCTTTGCTCTCGCTCTCGTTTACATCGATACTCAAGTTCTCTAAATGCAAAAAACCATCTTTAAAGTCTTTGCAGTTTTCATGATTTTAGGGCTCCTGGCTAGCGCACTCAGCCCCCTTCTGCTACACTTAGGCTCCTCTAATTCAACCGATGCCAACGAAAACGAAATCCAAGTCGAGACTGATTAACGGAGACATGCTGATTGGAGACGTGATCAACCGTTTCCCAGAGTCCGCACAAATCATGCAAGATTTTGGGCTGCACTGCACCAGCTGCAGTGTAAACGTGTTCGAGCCTTTAAAGCTCGGTGCTATGTCGCACGGCATCGAAGAAGCAGTGGTGGATGAAATGATCGACCGCATCAATGACCTCGCTTTGGCGCGGAAACGAGCGCCTGACGACGGTATTTACGTGACTGAATTTGCGGCTACCAAGATTAAGGAATTCGCAAAAGCTGAAGATAAAGAAGGCTACGGACTACGCATCACCGCTAAAGACAACGGCGGCAGCGAACCTGCGTACGCTATGGACTTTGCGAAAGCGGGCGACGACGGCGATAAGACTTTTGAATTCCACGGCGTGGAGATTTACTTGGACCCAGAATCACTCGCCAATTTAGGTGGAGCGGAAGTGGATTTTATCGAAAGCGCCTACGGCAGCGGATTTAAAATCAACAACCCTCAGTTCATGGGGGCAAAGAAATCCTGTGCCTGTGGAGGCGGTGGTTGTGGCTGCGGTCGCAACGAAACCAAGGAAGAAGGCGACGCCTGCGGATGCGGCGGCAGCTGTGCTTGCTAGTGACTTTTCACTGACTCTGCGTGCGCATGGTCGTGACCGTGTGACGCATGGCCATGATCTTCGTGACCATGGCTTTCAGCATGACCGTGTTTAGATTCATGCCCATGGGTATCCTCGTGCGCATGTGAGTCAGCGTGTCCGTGATCAGTTCCATGACCATGTGAATCCGCGTGTCCATGGGAATCACCACCGTGGCCATGCGCATCTTTATGAGCACCGTAGGCATGCGCGAGTTTTCGTGCCAATCTAGTGAATTCTCCTTCTTCTCGATCTCTGTCCTCTTCTAAAGGATAGAAAAAGTCGAGAAATTTTTCCGCATAAGGATGAGCGTGTTCAAAATCTTTTTCACTCACCCCAAGCTTACCTGCTAGAAGTGCTAGAGCCATCTTGATGGTGGTTCGTTTAAACTTACGTGAATTTTGGGTTTTGCGTTCCGTGACAGTGGATCGCTCAATTGCCTCCTTAGACACTTTATCTATATCTTCATCCGTAATCCCAAAGCCACGGGCCACTTCTATGGCCTGCTGACGGCGAGCCATGAAATCATGAGTGGTTGCCGTGATTGAGTTGAAATACCAATCTATAACGAACTTAATAACGGCGGTTGGCCCTCCATACTTAAGCACATGAAGCGCAAGGTTCCCCATTTGCAAAGTGGTTCCTTTTGCCAAAGGTCCCACACCCAACCCTGCTTTTAGTCCGTTGTACCAAAACACTCCCATAGGAATGACGCCATCCACCACTTCTCCCACAATGGGGATCACACTAAGCAGGGGATCCAGCGCAGGAAGTGGAATGCGCTGCTCAGTAAAAGGAATTCTTACCGTTAGGTCTTCCCAAATGGCTCCAAAACGTCGAACCGTAGACTCTGCTTCGGCTGCTTTTCGTACGGCATTCAATGTGCTTCGCGCCACTTTAGGATCCAAAGTGGGTCCCGTGTGCCCTCGTGCGAGCAAAACAGACTCATTCACAAAACCTTCGCCAGGAACGTAGCTCTCTGGGTCCACCGTGTAAGGTTTTCCAAAAATTCGTTCTCGTAAACTCCTACGAACCCTTGCCACGGGCGCGGGCGTGGGATCTTCATCTGGATCGGTATCCGCTGCATCGTCTATATCTTCCTCTAGGTAAATCAACTTCAAACGCCCTTCCTGCCAAACAAGCTGTTCAAAGCCTGCTTGTAGACGCCTGCTGATCTCATAAAAAATCTCAGTTCCTTCATCGTAGGAAGCAAGATTCCAAGCCGCCGAAAGATCTTGAACTTCGAGCACGCCCTCCGTGATTCGGAACTCTATTAAAGATCCGTCTGGGGTGCGGATACGGCCGTTTGCAGTTATGAATCCCTCTTCATTTGTAGGGAGAGAGAGCCTACCTGCTGACGCATCAATGGGTCTCATTTGATGGGGTTAGCATTACAGAATAATAAACCCTATCGAAAAATTGTCAATGCCCCTTTGACACGAAAATTCTGGCTCGCTTTAGACCTAGAATAGACCACGCAAAAATACTGCGCGATATACGCGGTAAAGTTTGCTGCAACTCGTCAAATGGACTTCAATTAAATCACTTTGACCGAAAAATAGTTTTCCCGTATCTTGGGGTACACCTGACACAAATCCCCTATATCTTGTGTCTACCACGTC
>CAZUWE010000031.1:0-1285 GCA_964624175.1 uncultured Candidatus Peribacteria bacterium
GTAGTTCAACGGATAGAACAAATCCGTCCTAAGGATAAGATGGTGGTTCAATTCCTCCCGAGGGCACCAGATTTTCCCGTCAGATCTTCTTTGGGAAAATCACAGACATCACCAGCGACAGGGTCAGCACGCTCAAGATCACAATAAATGAGATCACGGGCGACAGGTGGAAGTGGAATATTCCAGCCAGCATTTTTAGACCGATGAACACCAGGATGAACGAGAGTCCTTTTTGCAAATGGTGGAATCGGTGCAGAATATTTTCAACCAGGAAGAAAAGTGCACGCAATCCCATCACCGCAAAAATATTTGATGTGAAAACAATGAACGGATCTTGAGTGATGGAGAAAGCCGCAGGAATGGAGTCTACTGCAAAAATTAGGTCCGTCGCTTCCACCAAAAGCAGCACCATGAACATGGTCGTGAAATGCCATTTACCTGCCTCTTTAACCAAGAAGTGTCCACCGTGAACATTGGGCGTGAAGCGAAGGAACTTCTTTGCATACTTCACCACAGCATTTTTTTCAAAGTCCACGTGCTCTTCTTTTTTCCCCATAAATAGCTTGATACCCGTGTACAAAAGAATGGCTCCAAAGATGTAAAGCACCCAGCTGAACTGTTCAACAATGATCGAGCCCACTCCAATAAACAGTGCTCTAAAGACTACCGCCCCCATGATTCCCCAAAACAAAACTTTGTGATGGTACTTCTCGTCTAATTTAAAGAAACTGAAAATGAGCAGGATCACAAACAAGTTGTCTACAGAGAGCATCTTTTCAGTCACATAGGCACTTAAAAACTCCACGGTTTTGATGTGTCCGAGCATCACAAAAATCAAAGCCGCAAAGATGAGTGAAATACCCACCCAAAAACCGCTCTGCAGCAAAGCAGACTTGGTAGAAATTTTATGCGCTTTCCGGTTTAGAAAACCAAGGTCTACAACTAAAAATCCAACGACGATCACCGAGAAGATGATCCAAAGAATCGACTGAGGGGACATAGCAATGGGGTGACCAAATAAAACTAGCAGAACTGCCAGTTATAATTGATAGTGGCTCATGGCTCCCGACGTCCGATTATGGACTTTCACGTCGTTCACTCCTCACTACCCAAGGCTGAGAAGATTTTAGCTCCAATCGGAAACGGCTGCAACCGTAAGACCCATACATACAAAGAGTCCAAGCAGCAGCAAGAGTCCGTATGGCTTTCTCTTTTTCGCCGCACTGTGACGCTCGTTTGCAGGAATAGAATTGGCAAAGGCAATGGTTGCTCCTCCAAAAAACAA
>CAZUWE010000031.1:1385-5253 GCA_964624175.1 uncultured Candidatus Peribacteria bacterium
GCTTCTTCTTTTCTATCAGGACACCATGTATCCGTCATGCAAATGGTTCGCCCCTCGCCACTCAAGTTGAGTAACAGGCCCACTAGAAAAATCACGATGAAAACACTTAAGTATACACTAAGATACGGCCAGATTTTTTTCATAGATCTATGTGAAGACTGCGCTTATGATAGAGAAGACTCCTTCATTCCACAATTATGAAAAAACTTATCCTGCTTGCTTTGCTTTTTGTGGCGTGTAAAACAGAGCCCGAAACGGTTGCAGAAAGTGGCATAGCAGGTGAAGGCCTAGAAGGAACGTGGACGGTTTCAGGAGAACTCGACGATGGAGATTTTTCTTGGTTTGCCACCTACACATTTGAAGGAGAGAACTATACGTTGACCGGCTATCCACCTATCGATGACAAGGGAACCTACAAAGTGCTCAGCCATGAAGGAAGTACCTACACTTTAGAAGTCAGTCCTATTAGTCCTGATAACGAAGACCCCTATCAAATTGTGGTGACACTAGCGGAAGGTGGTAAAACACTTGATTTAAACGGACAAATCTACACACGCGTCAAGTAGACTTCCATTGACGAGACTTGACGGTGAGAGCCCACTCACCTAGGATGTGAGCGTACACTCACCCATGCCACCTATGTTAACCGAAAAACAAGAAGCCGTTCTTAAGTACATTGAGCAATACCAAATGCGTTTTGGAAAATCTCCAACGCTTCGTGAAATGCGCGAACACTTTGGTGTGAGCAGTGACAACAGCATTTTGAAACACTTAAAAGCACTGGAAGATAAAGGCTACTTACAAAAAGACGACACCCCTCGTGGGATTGGTCTCCTCGGCTCTGTAAAAGAAAAACTGGAAGTAGCCTCTAATATTGCACGTATTCCTCTACTCGGAACCATTCCTGCGGGAGGCCCTGTGCTCAGCGATGAACACATCATCGATTACTTTGAAGTAGGAAATGATCTTCTCAAAAAACCCCAGGGTTCTTTTGCGCTTCGCGTCACAGGTCTCAGCATGATCAATGCAGGAATTTTAGAGGGAGACTTCGTGATTGCGAATCAAGAAATGGCTCCTAAGGATGGTGATGTCGTAGTTGCACTAGTAGATGGGAAAAACACTGTGAAACGTTATCGAAAGAAAGACCATCAAGTGTGGCTAGAAGCAGAAAATCCTGATTATTCTGATATTCACCCGGATGAATATCTTGAGATCCAAGGCGTGGTCACGGCCGTGATCCGCATGTACTAAGCCTCGAAGGAAGTTTCTATCTTATTCGATGGCTTGCTTAACTATATCCCTCATCCTCCACTCTATGTTTACTCGAAAAACTCGTAAAACCTTCCACATCTCAACCTCTCGCGTCTACATTGCTGGACGCCGAGGATTGCTTAAAAAGGCTCTTCATTTTTTATTACCCTACGCACAAAAAAGAGGGTATCGAATGAACCCCAGCAGCGCGCTCATGGCTCTTTAGAGCTTAGGGCTGAGAAGAACAAATTCCATTCGGTCTTCAGGAAGTCCGCTACGCCCTCCAACGGAGAATTTCTCCACAGGAGCTACGTCACTCTTTCCCATAGCCTTCAAGAATTCAGAGGCTCCACCAATATTCAGCTTGGTATCCGTGGCAGCAAAGAGCATAGGAATAACCACTCGAGGCTCGATAGCTTCCACAACCTTTTGGGCGGTCTTTCCATCCAAAACTTCAGACCCTCCCACAGGCACCATAAGAATGTCCACTTCCCCAATTTGGTTGATGAGCTCCTCAGGTAGTTCGTGAGACAGAGTGCTTAAGTGACAGATCTTAATTCCATCGAGAGCAAAAATGAACATACTGAGATCCTCTCCGAGCGGAGCAATAGACTCAATAGCCACATTAGAAACTTCAAATTCCCCTGGCCAATCTAAAACTTTAGGATTTCCTTCTACCTCAACCGTCTCTCCTTCTCCGCTCAGGCTAACAATGTCCGCTTTGAGCTTTGGGAGCTTAGTCCCCAGTCCATCAAAAGGATCTGTAACGATGGTTGCGTCCTTTCCCTTGATGGTGAAACAGGAGTGTCCGTGCCAAATAATATCCATAATTTAGTTTAAGTCGCGGGCATTCTAACAAAGCTTGCGCAGCGTGCCTAGTCCATGAAATAGTAGGGCCGATTTCAGCCTTAACGCTCCTCTATGTCTAAAATCACGCATGTGCACGCTCGAGAAGTTCTGGACTCCCGAGGTAACCCTACCGTAGAAGTTGAAGTGACCACTGAAAAAGGTTTTGGACGAGCCATTGTCCCTAGTGGAGCCTCCACTGGAGAGCACGAGGCTTGTGAATTGCGGGACGGAGGCAATCGCTACAACGGAAAGGGTGTATTGAAGGCAGTAAGCAACGTAGAAAAAGAACTCGCAGCAGCCGTTCTTGGTATGAACAGCATGGACCAAGCAGCCCTTGATCAAAAGATGATTTTGCTGGATGGGACTGAAACCAAGAGTCGTCTGGGAGCGAACGCTATTTTGGCCGTTTCACTGGCAAACGCTCATGCCGCTGCGAACGAAAAAGGTGTGATGCTTTGGCAGCACCTCAACCCTGCGGCTACTCGCCTTCCTGTGCCCATGATGAATCTTATTAATGGAGGGGCACACGCCGACAGCAGTGTGGACTTTCAAGAATTCATGGTGATGCCAGTGGGCGCGCCTTCTTTCAAAGAAGCGCTTCGCTGGGGAGCAGAAGTTTTCCACGCACTCAAAAAAATCCTCAAGCAATCTGGTCACTTCACCGGAGTGGGAGACGAAGGGGGTTTTGCGCCTAACTTCAAAAACAACGAGGAACCGCTTGAATACCTTTTAAAAGCCATCGAAGCGGCCGGCTATAGGCCCGGGGAACAAATTGGGATCGCCCTGGACCCTGCCGTTAGCGAACTCTGGAAAGACGGCCACTACGAATTTGCAAAGAGCGGTGCGGGCACCAAATCGTCCGATGAAATGATTGCTATGTGGGCTGAATGGCTGAGCAAATACCCTATTGTGTCGCTCGAAGACGGGCTGGCAGAAAACGACTGGGCAGGCTGGGCGAAAATGACCGCTGAATTGGGCGGGCGTGTACAACTTGTGGGAGATGACTTGCTCGTAACCAACACCAAATTCCTCACTCGCGGAATTGAAGAAAAGTGTGGAAATGCCATCCTGGTGAAAGTGAATCAAATTGGATCGCTTACGGAGGCGATCAATGCAGTGAAAATGGCACAAGCCGCCGGATGGCGTGCCGTAATGTCTCACCGAAGTGGAGAGACCGAGGACACCACTATTGCCGATCTTGCGGTGGCGCTCGAAACCGGACAAATCAAAACAGGTTCAGCCAGTCGTACCGACCGCATTGCGAAGTACAACCAGCTACTGCGTATTGAAGACGCACTTGGTGAAAAAGCGGCGTTCGGCAATCCTTTTCTACGTTAAAGAGTGCTTTTTTGATCTAGAATGTCCTGAATCAATCGGGTAGCTTTCGCAGCTGCCGCGTTTTTTCCGTTCACAACCTCCATTCCAAGGGCACCCAGATCTCGATTTGCTCGTAAAGCAGCCAGACCTGCCTCTTCTTCAGGGGTTAGTGGTGACCAATCAACGCCGTTGTTAAGCTCTTCCATAAATGTTTTTAAAAACACATTTTAACTCCGTTTAGCGCATTCTTACAACAAAAAACCGACTTTCCTCTCGAGGTCTCAGGCGTTAATTTCTGAACGCTGGCCTCATAGTGAGTGGAAGGTCGGTCTCGTGAATGGTGACGAACTCCATTCTGTTTTTGTTTTTCATCTGCCTTACTTTGGTCGAGTTTATGGCCGGACCGGGGCTGTCCTTGGCGTGGGTACAAGTCACTGTGCCGAAGCAGGGA
>CAZUWE010000032.1:0-3351 GCA_964624175.1 uncultured Candidatus Peribacteria bacterium
TCGCAGCTGGCCGCGTCCTTCATCGGAGTTTTGAGTCAAGGCATCCATTCTTTGCATTTTTTTCAATGATTTAACGTCATCTTCCGTGCTTTTTTATGGCAATCTGAAAGAATAAATCTCATAGGGAATTGCAGTTCCGCTATGAGCTATTTTAATTTAAAAAGAATTGTGCTGCCTATATAAAGAAAGAATCCTTATATAAGCTTTACGTTTTGTCAGCATGAATTGATTTAGTCTAATCAATTCATGTATCCGAGTTTTCAAGGAACAGGTTCCGTACCCCGGGAAACCCGGTTACGAAAAGGGTGTATGTCTCCATACACCCTAGAAGCTCAAACCGCTGTGAAGCGTTTTTAGTTTGAAACTCTAGGGTATTTGGAACGAGTCATTCAGGAGGATAAAAGAACAGCGCTTAGTGACTAAGCCGCGCTATTATAGGAAGCGACTTAAGTGAAGTCAATAGTATTTTTTACTCGAGATCTTCAGGCATATAAGCCGATAAACAATCCACTCTCACAACAAAGGGCGTCCCTGTTTCTGAATCAGGTCTCCAGCCACTCTTACCAAGGACAACTGTGCAACCGTCGGTTGGATACGACAGAGTATTCAACACATCACCAAAACAAGCCTCTTGAAGCTCGCTAAGCTCTGACGTAGTGGCCTTCACTTGTGCCGTTAAATCATCTTCATCTTCCTCTTTCTCTATTTCGGAAAAAACACTTGGTGGCACTTTCATGGCAATGCCACACTCGGCTCTAAGGCGATCACTAAAATGCTGAGCGGCGCCCATAGCCACATCTTCTGCATCAGGCGCCAGGCTTAAACGATCACCATAAGCCGACAATAAACTCACGACCGCAAGAGCCGTTGCCCCCGTTAAACCCACCTTTAAGCCCTTTCGTCTTTGCTCAGTTTGCTTCCTTTTTACCCTATTCTCAGCTGCTGCGGCATCATGTAAACTTCTTGAAAAGTCGATTGATGACATAGTGTGTACTTAAAAGAAATTATAATATATATATTCTTATTTTTGTCAAGTTTATAATATCTTTCCGAAGGTGCTGAGCAAAAACCCTTGCAGCGTGCCCATGGCCCACATGAGCGAGAAAATAAAAATCAAAACTCCCAACATGAGTAGAAAGGTCCACGTGCCACCAGGCCCCAGGTACCGCTCTGCAAAACCAATATCCCCTGTAAAATCTTTGATACGAGGCCTAAAAATAATGATCAAAAAGCCTACGATCATCCCGAGTAAGCCCTGCCAGAACATATTCGCGCGGTTAAGTTGAATTAAGTTTGCCATCTTTGCTTGATTTTTTGAACAGCAAAATGATATAAGTTCATCGCTCTTCTTTGAGGAGCACAAAAGTGGGCCCTTAGCTCAGTTGGCTAGAGCGCCTCGTTTGCACCGAGGAGGTCATCGGTTCGACTCCGATAGGGTCCACCACTTTTGATTCCAGCTCAGCTGGTACGGGGGCGATTAGCTCAGTTGGTTAGAGCGCGACACTGATAATGTCGAGGTCGGAAGTTCAACTCTTCCATCGCCCACCATTGTGTTTTCTTTTACGTGAGTAAAAGTTCACACAGTGAAACTGCGAAGCAGAAAAACACGATGGCACGAGCAGAGCAACTACCATCTATTTTTTACGTTAATAAAACTTGCGAAGCAAGCCTGCAAAGCAGGAAATAGACTGGCACGGAGCCAAAGGCGGAGTACCATTGTTTTTGCTATACTCCAACCATGCATGAATCCCCTTATCGCATTGAGTTCGTAACGCTCAGCCAAGAAAGTGAAGGGCCCGACTACCACACCGTCAGTGAATACCAAGTGATCAAAAAAAGCAGCGGTGAAGTGGTAAAAAGATTTTTCTCCATTAAGGATGATGGTATCGGCTACTCATACGTCTCTGGCGCACGCAACGTGGAACTTTCAGTGGATGGAAGAACCTTGCTCGTGACGAATGAAGACGACGAAGTGGAGGAAGTCAGTCTGGATTAACGCTGTATCAAAAAAGCCCGGCCATGCGGCCGGGCTTTTTCAAAGTTCACTTAAAGTCCGTAGGCTTCGTAGAACAAGCTAACGATCTTAAACATTTCAGCACGGTTAACGCTCTTTTCTGGCTTAAAGTTTCCATCTGGATAGCCTTCCACCACGCCAAGGTCTGCAGAGTGCTCAATGGCTGCTTCTGCGTTGCCTGGAAGCACACCGAGGTCTGGGAAAAGATTGTCGCTGCCCATCTCTGCGTCCACCCCAAGCATTTCAATGATGGTGAGCATCACCTCCCAACGCTTAGCCTCAGTATTAGCCGCATCTAAATCACTCATAATCACTTCGTTCAAAAGAGTGAGCTCAACTCCTGAGTTTTCAATACATTGCACGTAGCCACGTGCCCAGTGGTCTTCCATCCAATCGGTATCGGACGAAAGTTCTACCGATTTAGGTTGGCAATCTTCGGTTTGAACTCCCGTGCTCAAGTTCAGCTTAGCAGCCAGTTCATACGCCACTTTCACAAGTTCTAGACGAGTGATCCCATCTCCAGGACGAATGGTACCTTTAGGGCTTCCATCTTTATTTTGATCTCCACCAAAGAAGCCATTTTGAACACTGAAGTTCATGAAGCTTTCGTACCAAGCTCCCGCTTCCGCATCTCCCGCAATCTGGTGATTCACCATATTGTTTTGAGTCTCTCCCTTCACGATGTCTTCCGGGGTGTACACATTGAAGACGACTTGGTAGTCTCCATCTTCAACTACGTATTCGCCCTCCTCCAGTAGGTAAGGAATAGACACACGAATGCCGCCATCCATGAATGCATTGGCATCAAACGTTACGGAAGGAAGGTTCTCTATTCCATTTTCGTCCGCTCCTTCTACATTAGCCTTCACTTTGAACAGAATTCCATCGGTTGCATTGTAGATGCGTGATGTGAAAAGAGTTTCTTCAGCTGTGCTGTTTTCAAAATCAATCTTATCTTGATCCTTTTCAAAACGCAGGGTCTTGATAGGAAGCGCATACACATCGTTTTGGAAAGAAATGGTTCCATCCCAATCTGTCTCCTCTAAGTCCGGACGATCCTCCCCTTCTTCTAAGAAATATCCCCAACGTACGCTAAGTAGGAAACTTGTGGTAGCGTCTGCTTCAATGGTTGCTTCGGTATAGGTTTCGAGAACTTCATCTTCATAGTCAGAGGCATCCACCTCTTCCACAACTACTTCATCCTCCTCTTCTACAACCACCTCTTCAATATCGTCACTATCTTCTGAGTAGAAAACTTCATCTTCGTAATCGACAACCACATCAGTGGTAACCTTTACTTCATCTTCATCTTTGCTGTCATCTTCACTCTCATCTTC
>CAZUWE010000032.1:3451-4704 GCA_964624175.1 uncultured Candidatus Peribacteria bacterium
TCATCTTCATCTTTGCTGTCATCTTCACTCTCATCTTCGATTTGAGTTTCTGAGTCTAATAAATCATCGTCATCCAGCTCATCATCTGCGTAGACTGGCACGGTTAAAGTTCCTGTCACCATAGAGAGAAGCAAGAAGCTTGTTATAAAACGTTTGATCATACAAATTGGGTTAGGGTTAGTAGTGATCTGCTCGTAGGACGAAGTGGTTCGTAAAACCTTACAAAAACTGTCCTACTTGTGGTTGACGATCACTCAAAAATAGTGGAAATAATAAGTTTGAAACGATCTGCGGAATCTATCACGTATTCCATACGACCGCTTTCAAGCAGTTCAGCCAAAGACAAGGTTACATTGCGTCCCTCATGTTGAACATAGAAGTAAAGCGATGGGCTTGTGGTTTCATCAAAGTTTGCAGTCACATGGAAAACAATTCCATCAGTGGCTTTTACGATGCGAGAACGAAAGCCAATAAAAGTAGAATTGAGTGTGTCTAAATTTATAGCGTCCTCGCCTCTTTCAAAGTTAAGTGTACGCACCACATTTGCAATGGAATCTTGAAAAGACACATCACCTATAAAATCTACTGCCGCACTGGGGCTCACAGGGATGGTTGATGCAGTGCCATCTGGGTTGAATCTCCCCCATTCAAGCTTAACATTGAAGGTTTGTTCTCCTACGGGTTCGACTGCAAAAGCAGTAGGTGTCATTGCTAAAAGAACACTGGAGATAAAAAGAGCAGTGAAGAGTTTTTTCATGGCGTTTGCTGTTAAAGCATAGGCATTCTACCCTTTTTAATCCGTTCGCCAAGCCTTTGACCGGCTACCAATAGTATTTCATAACACTCCTGTGAGACAGATTAGGTACCATAAAAAAACAAAATAAAAGAACCCCTTTTCAGGGGCTCTCTAATTTTTTCAGTTGTTCCATCGTGACCCCGAGGGGACACGGCTCTGATAGTCCAGATCTAAGAGAGAGGCAAATGCTAGGGTGAACGTACCTCGCGATACGCTCGCTCTCCAACGAGGGAGAGGCGACCTAGGAAATAATTACATGATTGCTTTCGCAATCCTCGTAACTCCTTAATAGGAGGTAGTCCATCCGCACGTTCTCGTACGGATACCTTGTTACGACTTAGTCCCAATCAATAGTTTTGCCTTAGGCCCCGCTGAGCGGGAACTTCGGGCACCCCTATCTTTCATGACTTGACGGGCGGTGAGTACAAGACCCAGGAACATATTCAATGCGCCGTGG
>CAZUWE010000033.1:0-3221 GCA_964624175.1 uncultured Candidatus Peribacteria bacterium
TTCCTACATTAGCCTGGAACAGCTGAGTTGAAGCAGCTAGTGATAGTCCGCGTGCAACTGCTATAGCAACAACGACCCTATTAGGTTGGGGTCCTGAAGGCTAAATTTACACTTAATCACAACTCTTTTGAAAGTTGGGGATGGTGGGTATGTTACTCACCATCTCCTATCAAGACTGCTTCCAAATAAAGAGGTATGAAGATGGTCATTAAAAGCTATGCTCGGTCAAAAATTATTGGCTCATTGGCATTTTTAGCTTTACTTATGACATTACCTTTAAAAGCCCAAGGTAAACAAGGTGAGCAGGTTATTAGGATCAATAGTGATACTTCCGCAAATGTTTTGCAAAGCCAATTGTCACAACAATCCATTGGAATTCCTAAATTTTTGGATTGTGGTGAACTAACTGAAAAACAGACGAGAATTTCCAAATTGAAAGATTTGGATGAAAAATCGCTTTTTCAGAAAGGATGGGTGTTAGGTGAGTTTAATCGACATTTTAAATACACGCAATTTTCCACTTCAAACCAAAGATGTAAGTTCGCTGATGATTATTGGATTTGGTTAAATAGTGAGTTTAAATTATTATCTGATAAATTGGGAAATTTAAGCTGCGAATTCATAACCGTGCCATACGAATTAAGAAAAGAATGGGCTTTAAATTGGTGGAAAATGAATAATGACTATTTTCACGCTAAATATACTGATTCTATTAACTCCGAAACCAACACGTCGGACGCTATTGAAACTTGGATACAGGAAGCACTTTTGGATGCCCATGAGTTAAATTTCCGAATGAGGGCAATAGCAAAGCATCAACAGTTTGATAAGTTAACCAATAAAGATCTAGCTGAACTTTTGATTCAATCTCTGCCAGGCATGATCAAAAGACCTCAACCAGAAGATGCGGCAAGAAGCGCCGTATTGTGGAATTACCAAGAAGAAAGAGTTCTTTTGGGCGAATCGCCTTGGATTATTCCAGTCGTCACCCCAAATAAGCTGCAAGTGAAAAGAAATACTAATCCTTTTTTTTCGCTATTTTAATGGGAGTTTGCTTGAGGTGGGAGAGCGTTGCACCAAACCCATTTGTGACTTGGCGAATTAGTGCGACATGAGGTCGTTCAAGATGATTGGATTTAATCCCCGAGATGCACCCCTCTCGGTCTCCACGCAAAGAAGTCAATGACTTTGCCGGCGTCGATAGTAAGCAATGAACTCGGCGTAAGCACGGCGCGAAAGCCTCAAATCCATAGTCTCAAATGGACCAAGGGCAAGGGGAAAACCAGAAGGATTAACGCAAGTGAATCATCGTAAGTTCCGTCATCAAGTGACCGGTGAAAGAGACTGATACACCGTAGCCAAAAGGCAAACGGGTCGGCTGCTGTATTTAATTCGCCAGCAGCGTGGTGCCAAAACTCCCGTCGGAATAAAGATGGAATTCTCCCTGGTTGTGTGTCACTCGAACGAAACATGGTAAGCCCTTTGTGCTCTCTTCATTGGAGAGAAGCCGAACTGCAAAGAACGGTGTTAGTGCAAGGGGTAAAGGAGTCTGGAGAAAGCGAAAGCCAGGCTGTAATGGCTTGGATAGGGCAATACCTACACCGAAAGGTGGCTGACTTCCAGATGGTTCTTGGCGAAATATCAAAGTAAGGGGACTGAACTTCTGTGAAAGATAGAGTCGATCGAGACATCGGAGCAGATGAACCGAATCAAAAATGGGCTGACAATGACTGGAGGCTCATCGAAAGACGTGTTAGGAACCTGAGGCAGAGAATATTTCGTGCGACTAAGCAAGGTCAGTGGAATAAGGTTCGGAGCCTGATGAAACTGATGCTACGTAGTTATTCTAACCTGCTTTCGAGCGTTAGAAAAGTAACGCAAGAAAATAAGGGGCGTAAGACTCCTGGTGTTGATAGCCAGATTGCCTTGACCCCAAAAGCCCGAGCTCGTCTAGTTCGGCAGATGCTCGATATCAAGGCTTGGGTTGCCAGACCCGGAAAACGCGTCTACATTCCCAAAGCTGGTGGCAAGCGACGACCGCTAGGTATCTTGACTGTTAAAAACAGAGTAGCTCAGGCAATTATGAAGAATGCACTCGAACCTAGCTGGGAGGCTCGCTTTGAACCTAACAGCTACGGCTTTCGTCCGGGTCGCGGATGCCACGACGCCATTGTGCAGTGTTGGATTCGACTCAATCGAAAAACCACTCACAAATGGGTTCTCGACGCAGATGTGCGAGCTGCATTTGACCAAATTGACCACAACTTCGTCTTGAAACGCATCGGCAATGTGCCCGGTCGAGAGCTAATCAAGCAGTGGTTAAAAGCGGGATATGTAGATGCCGAAATCTTCAATGCCACTACTGCTGGTGTACAACAGGGCGGTGTAATCAGCCCCTTAATCGCCAATATAGCGCTTGAAGGGCTTGAACGCGTACTATCCGGTAAAGCAGGATACATACGATACGCAGACGACCTGGTGGTCACAGCGAAAAGCAGAGAACAAATCGAAGCTTTGCTTCCCACCGTTGAAGCATTCCTCGCTGACCGAGGCTTGGAGCTAAATACAGAAAAGACAAAAATCGTTCACGTCAAAGACGGGTTCAATTTCCTGGGCTTCAATGTACGCAGCTACAATGGGAAGTGCCTTGTGCGTCCGCAGAAAGAGAAAGTGCAAACTTTCCTGAAGGAAATTAGGACTTGGCTAAAAACGGTCAAATCCCTTCCGCCTGCGGCAATCATAAGTCACCTAAATCCGATTCTTCGCGGATGGAGCAACTACTACAAGAAAGTGAACAGTAAAGAAGTTTTGACTTACGTCGAACACCAAGTGTGGCATGCTGTCTGGCACTGGTGCCTAAGCCGCCATCCCAAGAAGTCTCAGCACTGGGTGCTTCGAAGATACTTCAAGCGCGCCAACGGGCGTACGTGGACGTTCTTCGGTACCGTTCGTGATCAACCCGATGAAGGAATGAAAGACATCTTCTTGTTTAGAACCAGTGAAGTGCCTGTCAAACCGCATATCAAAGTTGCCGGAACGGCAAGCCCAGATGATTCTAGCTTGAGAGAATACTGGTTGAAACGCACAAATAAACTCCACTATTCATCGGAATCTCTACCGAATGCTTACAGCGTATGAGGGCTTGAGCCGGATGCCGGGACGACTGGCACGTCCGGTTCTTAGGGGAGGGGGATGCGGTGACGCATGCCCTCTTACCCGAC
>CAZUWE010000034.1:0-2529 GCA_964624175.1 uncultured Candidatus Peribacteria bacterium
GGTTTTATTCGAAAATAGTAGACTCCATAGGAATGTGCCAGCATGTACAGAAAATGCTAGTGTAAGAACATGAAGTACTTAGTGTTCAAAATACCAAGTGACGCAGGTCTAAGGCACCACCAAGGGCGTCACGAACCTTTGCGATGATCTCTGCATTTTCTCTTCTTAAAAGGAGCCTATCATATTCTGTCTGCAGGGCACCCACCCGATAATCCCTTTTGATTTCTCCCAATTGAACATCAACACGTCGGCTTCTTCTTTGTCCTTCAGCTGGTCCTCCAAAGGTCCATTTATCGCCTGTTTTCTCAGGATTAGTCTGAGGAAAGCGGTGAGCAGCAAAAATCGGTTAGCGAGCTTCTTCTGGTAATCTGTCGCTCATCCCTCTGATTAAAGGAGATTATTATATTACGCCGTTTATATATTTATCAAGAACCTGGAAAGGCGTAGGTCTCTACGAGCTTGAGTGTAAGGTCAATTTATGGTATTATGACAAGATGTTTTTATAATAAAACTATGGTGGAAAATTCGAATGATGTCGGACATGTTGATTTGGAGCGACATATTGCAGAAAAATATGACATAGAGCGCATAAGTAAAAAAGCCAAAGAAGAAAGATCTACCCTTGATGCCAGACTTCTCGAAATTGCACGGACTTCTCTACCAGATCAGAACGAGCTAAACTGGCCAATCGAAGGCACTTACGAGGTTAAAAAAGAGGATGTAACAGGTGGAATGTTAGCCATCTTGGCAAGAGAATTTCCAGAGAGTGAGCTAAATGAAACCTATTACTCTCAATTGGCCTATGCCCAGCTTTTCAGGTCTGTCGGGCCCACGGTGAACGTTATTGAGCCTGGAGACCAACTGAGAGTCGCAAGTGGCGCCGTGCAATATTTGCGTCACGCCGGCTCCACTTTGGAACCCAAATCTTTTGATGTGCCACTTTACCCATGGAATATAGCAAGCGCCCCAACTCCAGCAAAAGCCCAAGTTCCCAGTGAACACCGCGAAGATCCTATGCGTAACCCTAAAGTTATTGAGTTGATGGATGCTCGGCTAGCTGATAGGGAAGAGGAACATGAAAAAGACTTCCCTGAAGCTGTCGTACAAAACGTACTTGTTCCCTTGCTAAAGCAATACTACCCAGCGGCTCAGTATAGTTACTGGGTTGATGCGAAAAATGTATGTCACTTCAGAGCAGGTAAAACGGAAGTCGCTGCCGTACAATACGAGGATGGAATGTACTCCCCTGTTTTAAAGGGTAGGCCTTTTTTTAAAAATACCGGTGGTGCCAAAGAGGCATTTGAGCACTCCTCTCTAGAGTTCTATTCTACTGATTTCTTTAATAAGATAGCAAAATATCCATTCCCCGTCGATAAAGGTGCAAACAATGGAGATCCTTTTTATCTTAATGAGGATGGAGACATTATGCGTAATATGTTTTTTGCAGCAGACACTCCCCTAGGATATCATCCGCCTGTTATACCATATTCATACACCCGAGGACAGGTAAATGCTGCTGCAGTAAGCCTTTATAACCAGGTTTGGCGCGAAAGGGGCCTCTAATATGTGCTACGAAACTGGATGAAACCGCTGACCCAGACTTGCAGCGTCAGTTAGTCGAAGAAGTTTTCTTAGAACTCGCTTTGGACGAAAAAAGCTAGTTTACAGAGTAAAACCAGACTTTGAAATTTTGATGAACCGAAAATTATTGTATGGTAGCGAACACAGGATTGGTTACTTTCTCATTACGATGAAGGCGATCCTAAAAAGAGGGATGCGAGGAAATCGGTTTTATTCGGAGCTTGAAACTACCGTCGTACCGCAGCCCAATGCCAAGCTGTAGTATGGTTAGGAGGGTAAGCCCCATCACCTCCTGCTCCTAAAGCCCAAGCACGTCCATGGCCCACAGGTAGACTTTGTGGACACCAGATGCTTTCTCTACCTGCAGAACCCACGCGTCCAAGGCTAAGAAGTCGCAAAATTTGTCCATATCGATTCAAAGTGCCCTCATCACCCACTGTTGCGCCAAGAACGGAATGCCTCAGCCAATCTTCGAGCGGGTAACAGCCACCGGGATGGGCGTCATACGTTTTTTCATCAAGAAAGCGGCCTTTGGACCAAAGTGCTTCAGGATATGGAACTCCTCCATCAACAATTCCATCAGAGACAACTTCAGGTTGCCACTCAGTGAAACGGTAGCCAGAAGGGGCGTGAATGACATGAGTGCAAGTAGTGATCCGATGTTGCCAAAGTTCCTGTGAATGGAGAAGCTTTGCAAGTGCAACACCCGTTTCAAAGTTAGGTTCAGCCCCTTCAATATCGAAGCCAGCTTCCTCTGCTAAAGCAAATGCCACTGCCGATCTTGCATCCATGAGTTCTTTAAAGCTAAGGATTTCTTTTCCGGCACATCTCTTCAGGACTTCTCCGGGTGTACGAGCTTCTACGATGTCAAGATCTTGAGGCATAGTTAAAATGCTTATCAGGTCACAGTAGTGGATGATAGAATAAAAGGAAAATTGTGTCAATGGT